>NZ_AWGD01000035.1 GCF_000495795.1 Asticcacaulis sp. AC460 | reverse complement strand
CTACTCAGGCGCCGTCAAACCAAGTCGATCACGAACCATTTGAACGATACTTTCCGAGATGAATACGGAATTGGCCATGATTTCAAAACCCGGAATGCGGAGGGTTTCGATACCACAACCCGCCAACCATTTGTCCCGAACTTCGTCCTTCTCGGGCTGGTTTCCACGCGCATGCGCTTCGCCATCAACTTCGATCGCCAGCTTTACCTTCTCACAGTAAAAATCAAGGATGAACGGGCCAACAGGATGTTGCCGTCTGAACGTCATGCCTTCCTTTGAATGCCCTTTTAGCCCAAGCCAAAGAAGCACCTCCGCATGGGTCATCTCCTTGCGGAACTTTCTCGCTAAGTTCGTCTTGGCTCCGGTGCGCATGTTTCGTGTCTAACACGGCAGCTCAAAGGGCGAAACGCCCCCTCCGTCTCGACGCGCTTCGCCTGAAGAAGGCTCGCTTGCTCGACACCTCCCCCGCAAGCGGTGGAGGATAAGTAAGATTTACTCTCTTCTCAGCAGCTTTTCCGTCATCAACGTCCCCCACCACGATGCGGTGAAATTCGCCTTGATCGCTGCAGGATCGTAGTCCTCCGACTGGGTCCAGTCGTAAAACGGCACACCCTTCGGCGCCACGTCGCGCAGATAGACCTCGAACAAGTGGTCCAGCACGCCGGTCATCCCCGCCTTCATGTGCAAGTACTTCATCGACAACTGCTGCGCCGCCACCTCGATCGGCTGACCGAGGTGAAAGTGACAGTACAGAACACTCATCATCCCCGCCCTATCCGCCCCCGACTTGCAATGCAACAGGGCCGGATACTGTATCCGCTCGAACAAGGCCTTGGCGTCGCGGAACTCCTGCGCTGTCGGCAGCGACCGCGAGGTCAAGCCGAAATCCTCGAGGATCAGCCCGAGCTTTTCGCAGGCATATTTTTCGAGATAGTAAAACGACCCCTTGCCGCCGCGCAGGTTTATGACGGTCCTGATCCCCTTCTTCTTCCAGTGCGCCAGTTGGAACGGCCACGGCTGGTTGGTCCGCACCATGTCCGGCCCGATCCAGTGGGCATTGGTGAAGCCCACCCGCAGATAGGCATGGTCCGCCCACAGGAAGTGCATCCGCGTCCAGAAGCGGTTCCACGCCGTATCGGTGCGGAAGGGTTTGGCGTGGATTTTCTTCGGGAAAAGCTTCAAAAACGTAGGTCCGATTAACACATAAAGACGCGACAGGCCTCAGGAAATGCCTATATAACCGCCCGTGGACAATTTGCCAGAGACTAATACAGAGCCATCTATGCCGCCATTGCCCACAACGCCCGCCGAAATGAGCCAAAAGGCGCTCATGGTCCGGGTGTGGACGCAATACCTGGCGCCGCACAAGGCGCGCCTAGGCTTTGCTGTGGCCTGCGCGGTCGTCGTGGCCGCCATGACCGTGGTCATGACCAAGTGGCTGGAACCCTCGGTCAACCTGCTTTTCGGCATCCCCAAGGGTACGCAAAATCTTCCCGACTTCATCCTGGCCCAGCCGCTGATCTGGGTGCCGGGCGTCATCGCCGCCGCCGCCCTGGTCCGCTTTGTTGCCCAGCGCGGACTGACCACCACGCTGAACCTGGTCGGCAACGGCCTGGTCGGCCGCATCCAGGCCCAGCTGTTCTCACGCTTGGTCCATGCCGATCTCGGCCGGCTGCAAAAGGCCCATTCCGGCCAGTACCTGTCCTCGGTCCTCTACGACGCCGACCTGGTCCGTGAAGCCGCCTCGACCGGCCTGGTCAACTACGTCCAGGCCGCCCTGATCGTGTTGGGCAGCCTCTACGCCATGTTCACCCTCGACTGGCCAATGACCCTTGCCGTGCTGCTGGCCGGGCCGGTGATCTCGGCCGTCATGACCAAGTACCTGAAACAGACGCGCAAGGCCGCCCAGGGCGCTATGGACGAGACGTCGTCGCTGTCGACCGCCATTATGGAAAGCCTCGACGGCATCCGCATCGTCAAGGTCGCCAACCAGGAAGCCTTCGAGGAAGATCGCGTCCGCACCGTCATCGATCGCCGCCAGGGCCACCTGGTCAAGGGCGCCAATGCCCGTTCCATGGCCGCACCGGCGACCGAGGTCATGACCGGCCTGCTGCTGGCCGGGCTGATCGCCTATGTCGGCTGGCGCGCCCAGTCCGGCGCCATGACGGCGGGCAGCTTCTTCGCCTTCCTGACCGCCCTGCTGACCGCCGGCCAGAGCCTGCGCCAACTGGCCGGTCTGCAAGGGACCTTAAGCGTCGGCATCGCCGCTTCGCGCCGCCTGTTCGCCGCGCTGGATATCGAACCCGAAATCCATGACAAACCCGGCGCTGCCGAACTGCCGCGCGAGTTCCAGACGGTGACATTTGACAAGGCTGGCTTCGCCTATGGTGACACGCCGGTGTTGCGCGACATCAGCTTCACCGCGTGGGCGGGGGCCAGTGTCGCCCTGGTCGGCCCGTCGGGTTCGGGTAAGTCGACCCTGCTCAACCTGCTTCCACGATTCTTCGACCTGACGGACGGCGATATCCGCTTTGACGGCTTAAGCCACCGCGAGATCGGCCTGACGTCTTTGCGCAGCCGCATCGCCCTGGTGACCCAGGACCCGTTCCTGTTCGACGACACCATCCGCGCCAATATCGCCTATGGCAACGGCACTGTCAGCGACGACGACATCCGCCGTGCCGCCCGCGACGCCGCCGCCGAAGACTTCATCGAAGCCCTGCCCGATGGCTACGACACCCGGGTCGGCGAAGCCGGCTCGCGCCTGTCGGGCGGCCAGAAACAACGCATCGCCATCGCCCGCGCCTTCCTGAAGGACGCCCCTCTCCTCCTGCTCGACGAAGCCACCTCGGCGCTGGATACTCAGTCCGAGGTCAAGGTCCAGGAGGCCCTGGAACGTCTCATGAAGGGCCGCACGACGTTTGTGGTCGCTCACCGCCTGTCGACCGTACGCCATGCCGACCAGATCCTGGTGCTGGACAAGGGCGAGGTCGTCGAACGCGGCACCCACGATAGCCTGATCCGCGCCGGCGGCCTCTATGCCAGCCTGGCGGCGCACCAGTTCGAAGACACGCCGGTGCCGGAGGCGGTCGCCACGCCATGATCGACAAGAAGAAGCTGACCGAAAAGCCGTGGCTGCGCAACCTGATCGCCGACCTGCTCATCGCCTATCTGCGGTTCTGCTACGCCACGACCAAATGGACCGTCGAGGGCGAGGATGAGGTCAAGCTGGTCTGGGCATCGGGCCGCCCGGTCGTGCTGATGTTCTGGCACGAACGCCTGCATTTCGGCCATGCCAGCTGGCCCACGGTCGACGCCCAGCCGGTGGCCGTGCTCAGTTCACAGTCGAAATTTGGCGACGTCATCTCCAAGGTCAATGGCGCCTTCGGCCGTCACTCGATCCGTGGCTCCAAGGCCAAGAAGTCCGATCCGTCGAAAAACAAGGGCGGCGCCCAGGCCTTCCGCGACCTGCTGCGCTGGCTGCGCGCCGGCAACTGCGCTGCGACCACGCCGGATGGCCCGCGCGGCCCGCGCCGTGAAATGACCGAAGGCTCGCTGAAACTGTCGCAGATCACCGGTTCGGTTATGGTCTGCCTGGGTCAGTCGACGAAGCGCTATATCGAACTCGGGACCTGGGACCGGATGCGCGTGCCCCTGCCCTTTTCGCGCGGCGCCATGGTGTGGAAGGTCCTGCCCGCCGTCCCTGCCGACCTCGACGAAGACACCTTCGAACAGGGCCGCCTGGCCATGCAGAACCAGCTCAACGCCGTCACCGCCCGCGCCGACTCCATCGTGGGCGCGCCCCTATGACCCTGACCCTGAACCTGTACCGCCAGGTCATGGGCGTGGTCCACGGCTTCGCGCCCGGCATGCTGAACAAACGTGCCGCCAAGGGCAAGGAAGACCCGCAGCGCCTGACCGAACGGCTGGGCCGCGCCGGCCTGCCCCGCCCCGATGGTTCACTGGTCTGGTTTCACGGCGTCAGCGTCGGCGAAAGCCTGTCGGCCCTTCCCGTCATCTCCCGCCTGCGCGCCGAACGTCCCGACCTTCACGTCCTGATCACCACCGGCACCACCACCTCGGCGGAGATCCTGGCCAAACGGCTGCCGGCCGGGGCGATCCACCAATACGCCCCGATCGACACCCCCCAGGCGGTGACGGCCTTCCTCGATCACTGGCGGCCCGACCTGGCCGTCTTTATCGAAAGCGACATCTGGCCGGCGCTGCTGACCGGGCTGTCGGCGCGGTCGATCCCGCACGCCCTGCTCAGCGCCCGCATCACCGAAAAGACCTTCCGCGGTTGGCAGACATTTCCCAAATCCATGAAGCAACTACTGACCGGCTACAGCCTGGTCATGGCCCAGGACGGTCCCAGCGAAGAGCGTCTTCAGCGCATGGGTGTGACGACGGGAAACCGCGCCAATCTCAAGACCTTAGGCGACCCGCTGCCGGTCAGCGAAGCCGGCTTGGCCGCCATGCATTCGGTCTTCGGCACGCGCCGGGTGATCGTCGCCGCCAGCACGCACTATGGCGAAGACTCGCTTATTTCCAAAATACTGGAACCGTATATCCGCGAAGGTGATTTGCTGGTGCTGGTGCCGCGCCACCCGATCAAGGCCGGCGAGATCCAGCTTGATATCGAATCCCTGGGCCTGAGCGTCGCCCGCCGCGCGCTGAAGGATCCGGTGACCGACACCACCCATGTCTACCTGGCGGATACATTGGGCGAACTGGGTCTGTGGTTCAGCCTGGCCGATATCGTGATCATGGGCGGCAGTTTCCTGACCGGCATCGGTGGTCACAACCCTCTGGAAGCGGCGCGTTTGGGCAAGTGTGTGATCACCGGCCCGGACACGAGCAACTGGGAAAGCATCTTCGCTGATCTGCTGGACGCCGGCGCGGTCTTCCGAGTCCAGGGCGTCCAGGAACTGGGCTTTGTGGTGGGGCAATTGCGCGACCACGCCGACGTCATCACGATCGCCAACCAATCCGCGCTCGACGTCAGCCGTCGCGAAGCCGGCACGCTGGATACGGTCTGGCAGGCCTTGCTGCCGTTCCTCCCGAAAGCCGGCTGATATGGCGATCCGGACACCCGACTGGTGGTACCGCCGTAGCGCCCAGGGCGCACCATGGTGGCGCTTTGCCCTATGGCCACTGTCGCAAGTCTGGCTCGCCGTCAACGCCGGCAAAGCCGCCAAGGCCAAGCCCTACCGCTCCCGGCTTAAGGTCATCAGCATCGGTAATGTCACGCTTGGCGGCTCGGGCAAGACCCCGATTGCCGACGAAATCCTGCGGCTGCTCCCCAACGCCGTCGGCCTCTCCCGCGGCCACGGCGGCAAACTGACCGGCCCTACCCAGGTCGACCCGCAAACCCACGACGCCGCCGAAGTTGGTGACGAACCGCTGATGCTGGCGCAACGCCATCCGTTCTGGATTGCCCGCGACCGCGCCGACGGGCTGCGCGCCATCGAAGCCACCCAGGCGACGACCGTTGTGGTCGACGATGCCCACCAAAACGTGATGATCGCCAAGGACGTTCATATCCTGGTGGTCGACGGCGATACGCGCGACGGCGCCTGGCCGTTCGGCGACGGCGGTATCTGCCCCTACGGCCCGCTACGCGAGCCCCTGGCGCAAGGCGTTGCGCGCGCGGACCTGGTCATCCTGTGGATGCCAGACGGCTCAGCCCCCGCCCCCGACCTGCTGGCCCTTCTTAACACCAAACCCGTCTTCATTGCCCGCCTGACAGCGGAGAAGCCACCGATCGACGGGCCACTTCTGGCTTTTGCCGGCATTGCCAAGCCATGGAAGTTCGAAACCACGCTACGCGACCTCGGCTGTGATGTGGTGAGTTTCAAAACCTTCCCCGATCACTTTCCTCTCTACGACACGCAACTGTTCGACCTGCACGGCGAGGCCGAGGAGCTTGGCGCGACGCAGATCACAACCGAAAAGGACTGGGTACGCCTGGACGCTATATGGCGGAAGGACATTCACTACCTGCCAATTCGCGCCCGCTTCGACAACGAAGCCGGCTTTGCAAATGCTCTGCAAGGGTTGCTTGAAAAGCCCCGCCATCGATTCTAACCTCTCGCCCAACGAACATACGAAACGGGAGAGAGACGATGCTGCGCCTGATGATGACGGTGATGCTGCTGCTGGGCCTAATCGCAGCGCCGGCCACAGCCGGTACCTTCACACCGATCTCCGCCGAAGACCAGACCGCGCAGATGGGCCGCGGCGTCAACATCATCGGCTACGATCCCTACTGGCAGGACGGCGGCAAAGGCAATTACGAAGACCGCCACTTCAAGGCCATCAAGGATGCCGGCTTTTCCACCGTCCGCGTGGTGCTGTTCACCTTCCCGCACATGGACGCCCAAAACCAGATCAGCGACACCTGGCTGAAAAAGCTGGACTGGGTGGTCGACACGGCGCTGAAATACGACCTCAACATCATCCTGGACGAGCACGACTTCACCGACTGCTCCAAGGACGCCGCGACCTGCGAAACCAAGCTGACCGCCGTGTGGAGCCAGATCGCCACGCGCTACCAGGACCGCTCGAACCGCGTCATCTTCGAAATCCTGAACGAGCCGCACGACAAGCTGGACGCCGCGACCTGGAACGCCCTGTTCCCGAAGGTCCTCGCCACCATCCGCGCCACCAATCCACAGCGCAACGTCATTGTCGGCGGTACGCAATGGAACTCACGCAACACGCTGAAAGACCTCAAACTCCCCGAGAATGACCGGCACCTGATCGCCACCTTCCACTACTACGATCCTTTCAACTTCACCCACCAGGGCGCGTCGTGGGCCTCGCCGGACATCATGGCGCTGCGCGGCATCACCTGGGGCAGTGAGGCCCAGCGCGCTCAGATCGATGCTGATTTCGATGCCGTGAAGGCCTGGTCCGACGCCAACAAACGCCCGATCCTGCTGGGTGAGTTCGGTGCCTATGACAAGGCGCCGCTGGAAAGCCGTATCGTCTGGACCGACGCCGTCGCCCGCTCGGCCGAAAAGCACGGTTTTGCCTGGGCCTACTGGCAGTTCTCCAGCGACTTCATCGTCTGGGATTTCGCCAAGGACGATTGGAACCGCCCCATTCTCGGCGCGCTCATTCCCAACTCACCGGCCCTGCCTGGCGTCTCGGCCGCAAAGCAGGTCTCGCAGATGGGCCCCGGCATCAATATCATCGGCGGCTACGATCCCTATTGGAACGGCCAGCCCTCGACCTTCCGCCTCGACAGCGACCTGAAGCTGGCGCGCGAAGCCGGCTTCACCACCGTGCGCATTCCGCTGTTCACCTTCGCCCATATGAAGCCCGACGGAAAACTCGACCCGGCCTGGATGAAACGCCTCGACGCCGTCGTCGCCGAAGCGCAGAAACAGGGCTTCCAGATCATCCTGGACGAGCATGACTTCGACGACTGCGCCAAGGACACCGACGCCTGCGCGGTCTTACTGGCCAATGTCTGGTACGAACTGTCGGAGCATTTCAAGGACGCGCCGGACACGGTGATGTTCGAACTGCTGAACGAGCCCCACGGCACGATCGACGCCACCATGTGGAACTCATGGGCGGCTGACCTGCTCGCCATCGTGCGCGAAACCAACCCCAGCCGCAATGTCATCGTCGGGCCGGTGTTCTGGAACAGCCGCGACTATCTCGACCAACTACAACTGCCGGCCGATGACCGCCACCTGATCGTCACCTTCCACTATTACGACCCGTTCCAATTCACGCACCAGGGCGCCAGCTGGGCCGGCCCGGAGGTCGAAAAGCTGAGCGGCATCCGCTGGACGGGTTCGGCGGCCGAAGTGGCCCAGATCAACACCGACTTCGACAAGGTCGCGGCATGGTCGAAGCTGCATGACCGTCCGATCCTGCTGGGCGAATACGGCGCCTATAACATGCATGGCAAGCTGGAGGACCGCGCCGCCTGGACCAAGGCGGTATCGAAAGCTTCGGACTTGCGCGGCTTTGCCCGGGCCTACTGGTACTGGGACGGCGGCTTCGGCGTCTGGGACGAGCAGAAGCGCCAGTGGGTTGCGCCGATCAAGGATGCCTTGGTGGGGCAGTAAGCCTTCAACCAACTATACATTCCCGGCCATCGTCAGCAGGAACGAACTGCGTCCTAATGGAGGGGAGTTCCCAGTTCGTGGCCGCTCCATCCTGGATTTCGCCGTTCCAAACCATTGAATCCCTGACGGATCTGTCGGTGCTATTCAGTCGCAAAAGCTATTTTTGAATATCAACATCGACAATCGATCCATGTCTAATTGTGTAGCCCAAGTAGCCGGCACTGCCGAAAGGACTTGCACGTATATACTCCCCCTCGATCCTGGCCTCTATGTAGAGATGAACGATAATATCCTCACCCTCTGAATAGATTTTAGCGCTCGCCTCGTCTACGCTGAAGCCACGCTCTTTGGCATCGGACAGGGCGAGACGCAAAGCCTGAAGCTCTTCGCGCGACAACCGGGTTTGCGCCGCGGTTTCCGGCGGGCTGGCGGCTCGTGCGCTCTCTGTCGCCGGGCCGGAGACCAGGGCAAAAATCAGCACGGCGAACGTAATTATCGCTGGCTTAAACATGACTCAGATCGTCTCCCCAAAACCTCGCTCAAAACCTTCACTCACCGTGTATGACTTTCAGGATTTCCCCGTTCTGCCGGGAAATCCAGATTTCCGCGACGCCGCCTTTTCTCCCAGGCGGTAAGGTACCTTCAACAACCCACACCTCTCCCTTGAGGTGCGCCACAAGAGGCTTTTCATGCTCGATTTGCTCGGCGCCATAGATGTCCTTGAGCACGGCCTCGGCAATCTCTATGGCGACGTCCGCGGTTGCAACGCATCCGTCCGCGGAGAAACAAACGGGTTCTGAATCGGCCGATACAGGGCTCGTCATAGTGCTCAAAGAGACAATAATGCACGCCAACACCGTTCGTACGACACGCTGCATCGCTCATTCCCCGCCCGGAGCCCGTCATAGCGACGGGCTTTGGCACGCGCCCCAACGGGCATGCCATGGCACAATTTATCGCTGAAACTGCAAGCCAATGCAATCCTGATAACAGGGACCAACACAACGTGACAACGCGTGTGAATGCGGCCCTCCCCCAAGCCGCGCTTCATCGACGTTGAAATCCGGTTTTGCCAGGGCCTACCGGTACTGGGACGAACAAAAGCGGCAGTGGGTTGCTCCCATCAAGGACGCACTTGTAGGACCGTGATCCAGCACGAGGCCGCCATCGGCTACCACATTATATGCGACAGGAAGCCGGTATCGGTCGCCTGAACGTTCAGCACCGTAATGACGTTGCCGCCGCCGAGGTCGATCAGCGTATCGGCGCCCGCCTGACTGATCACCGCGGTCGCCTGGGCATGATAGGCGCTGACATCGAGCCTATCCCCATCCAGGGCGTTGAAGTCGGTCACCGTGTCGGCGCCACTGATCAGGCCGAAGACAAAGTCATCCGCCCCGCCGCCGCCGCTCAACCGGTCGGCGCCGCCGCGTCCGATCAGGATATCGTGGCCGCCGCCGCCGATCAGGAAGTTCGCGCCGGAACTGCCGGTCAGAACGTCATCAAAGGCCGACCCCGACAGGTTTTCCATCGAGATCAGGGTATCCGTCCCATCGCCCAGGGTCACTTGCGCCGTTCCCGCCAAGGACAGGGAAACCGTGACGCCGCCGGCCGCCGCGCCGTAATCGGCCATGTCGACTCCCGTTCCGCCATCCAGAACGTCATCGCCCGCGCCACCCGCCAGAGTATCGCTGCCGGCACCGCCTGACACGCTGTCGTTCCCGGCGGCCCCGGTCAACCGGTTGGCCGCGGTACTACCGGTCAGTGCGTCGCCATAGGCCGACCCGGCGAGGTTTTCGATCGAGACCAGCGTATCGCTGCCTGCGCCGCCGGTGGCCTGCGCCACGCCCAGGGTGCCGAGCGTAACGGTCACCGCCGATGCGGCGCCGGCGTAATCGGCCGTATCCAGGCCGCTGCCGCCATCAACCCGGTCGTCCCCCGCGCCACCGTCCAGATCGTCATTGCCGGAGCCGCCGTACAGCAGGTCAGTGCCGTCGCGGCCGGAGAGGTGGTCGTTGCCGCCATTGCCCGTCAGGCTGTTGTCGGCCGAACTGCCCAGGACGGAATCGTCGCCGGATCCGCCGATGGCGTCTTCGATCGTCGTCCGGGTCGCCGCCGTCAGTCCACCGGTCACGGCCGCTACGACATTCGAGCTGTTGGACGTCAGGGTCACGGTCGTGCCCCGGCCCAGTTCGGTGACCAGGTTGGAATAGTAGGCCGTCACATCGGCGGTCACCGCGAAGATCGGGATGATGTTGGCGCTTTCCAGCGCGGCCTTCAACTGGGCGATCATCGGGTAGTCCTCGCCGATGCCGCCGCCATCGATGACGGCGTCGCCATTGTTGGGCGTCAGTATGCCAGCCGCGGCGCCGTCGCCGGCGACGTGGAACGGCGCGTCGGTAAACAGGACCACAAACCGCGCGGAGTCGGCACGAAAGCCTACGTTCGCGGCCGTCAGCGCCAGATGCATCAGTGACTCGATCTGCGCTTCCGGCAGATCAACGCCATTGTAGGTGATCAGATTGTTATAGGTCGCTTCGAAGGCGGCGACATCCGCCGTCAGCCCCTGCGACAGACGGTACACCCACTCGCCGGGCGCGCCGAAAGGCGAGATCGGCTTGTCGACGAAGTCGGAGACGCCGAAGCGGCTGTCGGTCTGGACCGCACGCAGGGCCGATACGATCGCCGGCACCAGGGTCTTGACCATGGCGATATCATCGCCGAACGAACCCGTCAGGTCCTGCAGGAACTGAACATCCAGCGGGCTGAAGGTCGTGCCGCCCTCACCCAGTTCGCAGACCTCGTTCTCGATCTCCGAAGAGGTTTCACCCGACAGGTCGATATAGTTGTCCTCGACGCCATCATGGCTATCCAGCGTGTCATGTCCCAGAAAGTCCTCGATGGTCACAGTGCCGCCATGGACGACATAGACATCATCGCCGCTGCCGCCCGACAGGGTATCATGGCCGGAGGTGCTGACCAGGTGATCGTGCCCGTCTCCGCCCAGTTCGACGTCGTCGCCCGCCCCGCCGTCCAGGCTGTCGTCGCCGTTCAGCCCTTCCAGTTTGTTGTTGCCGCTGTTGCCGGTCAGGGTGTGACCCGTGCCCGTAATACGCGCCACCTCGACATTCGCCCCCAGGACATAGTCGAAGGACGCGATGACCAGGTCATTGCCGCCGGCCACGCCTTCGATCACCAGGTCATCGGCACTGTCGACGTAGTAGGTGTCATTGCCGGTGCCGCCTGACAGCCGGTCCAGTCCGCCATTGCCAACCAGGACGTCGTTGCCGTCATTGCCATACAGGCTGTCATTGCCGGTCGTGCCGGTGACCGTGTTGTCCAGGCTATTGCCGCGACCGACATGGGCTGTCCCAGTCAGGCTGAGGTTTTCAAGATTGCTGCCCAGGGTCCAGTCGACCGAGGCCACGACGCTGTCGGTGCCCGCCGTCGCCGCTTCGGTAATGCGATCGCTGGTCGAGTCGACCACATAGGTGTCGTCGCCGGCACCACCGGTGAGGCTGTCACTGCCGGCGCCGCCGTCCAGTGCATCGTGCCCCGCCGTGCCCGTCAGCGCGTTGGCCAGCCCATTACCCGTACCATGGCGGGCGGCGCCGGACAGGATCAGGCGTTCGATATTGTCGCCAAGGACATAGCCGTCAAACGTCGATACAACCGTATCGGTGCCTTCGCCCAGCGCTTCCGTAACTGTGTCCGCGCCATTGTCGACGAAATAGGTATCATTGCCCTTGCCGCCGGTCATCGTGTCGGCGCCCTGGCCGCCATCCAGCGAATCGCTGCCGATGGTGCCAAACAGGGCGTTGGCGATCGCGTTCCCGGTCGCGGCGCGCGCTGCCCCGGTCAGGCGCAGCACCTCGACATTGGCACCCAGGACGTAGTTCACCGATGCCGTCACCGTGTCGATACCCTCGCCCGCCGCCTCAAGCACCACATCCGCGGCCGAATCGACCTTGTAGGCATCGTCGCCGAACCCGCCAGCCAGGGTGTCGAGGCCGGCGCCGCCGTCCAGTGAGTCTGCGAAGGCGGTCCCGGTCAACCCGTTCGCCAGACCGTTGCCGATGCCGGACCGGGCGGCGCCGGTCAGCACCAGATTTTCGAGATTGGCCCCCAGGGTCAGGTTGCGTGAACTGAAGATCGTATCGTTGCCGCCGCCTACCGCCTCGACGACCACATCCAGCGTGCTGTCGACGTAGTAGCTGTCATCGCCGTCACCGGCAGTCAGCGTATCGGCGCCGAACAGCCCGTCCAGGACGTCGTTGCCGCCCGTCCCGGTGATCGCATTGGCCAGGCTGTTACCGGTGCCGCTGAGGCCCCAACCCTCCAGTTGCAGGGATTCAATATTGTCTGCCAGCGTCCAGTCAACCGTGGCGACGACGGTGTCGGCGCCTTCGCCGGGGGCTTCGGAGGTGAGGTCACCCGCGTCGTCCACATAGTAGACGTCGTCTCCCGCGCCCCCGGCCAGGCTGTCCGCGCCCTCGCTACCATCCAGGGTGTCATTGCCACCGCCGGCCGTGACCGTATCCGCACCGGCCATGGCGTAGATGCTGTTGGCGGTATCGTCGATCGGATGGCTGCCGCCGTAACCGGCCTGCATCAGATCGTCCGAAGCCGTGCCATAGATGTTGGTATCCGGCTGCCAGAGATCGCTGGCATAGACCACGGCGACCGATTCCGTGCCGGCACGACCGATGAGCAGTTCCGACCGGCCGTCGCCGTTCATGTTGCCGGTAATAGCCACAGAGGCGCCCGTCAGACTGCCGTAATCCCCGACGATCTTGGCTCCGCCTGCGCCCAGGGCGATGTTGCTCAGGTCGACGGGACCGCCGGCGCCGCCCCACACGATGTAGGCCGCACCGGCGTCATAGCCGCCTTCGGCATTGTGGGGCGTGCCGATGACGAAATCCGCGATTCCATCCTGATTGAAGTCGACGCCACCCGCGACGGAAACACCGGTCAGGTCGCCCGGCGCTTCGCCAGTGATAGCAAAGCCCCCCAGACCCGCCGCCACATCCGACAGGTAGACGGTTCCCGTCGTCGTCTTGCCGAACACGACATAGGCGCTATCGCCGGCCGCCGTCGCGATCAGCAGGTCGGCCCGGCCATCACCATTGACATCGCCGATATTGGCGATCGAGGCTCCGACACCCTCGCCGGCCTGTCCGACAATCTTGTAGCCGCCTGTGCCCGCCGCCACGGCGGTCAGATTGACCTGGGTCGTGGTCGCCTTGCCCCACACGACATAGACGGCGCCGGCGTCACTGCCGCCGGCATCATTGCCGGCCGCGCCAACGACAATCTCGGCCTTGCCGTCACCATTCAGGTCCGACAGGCTGGCCAGGGTTGCGCCCGCGCCGTCGCCGGCGGCCTCGCCGACAATCCGGAATCCGCCTGTTGCCGCGGCGACACTGGTCAGTTGCACCGCGGAGGCCGAGGTCTTGCCCCACACCACATAGGCGGCGCCGACGTCACTGCCGCCGGCGTTATTCCCGGCCGCGCCGATGAGAATTTCCGAGCGCCCGTCACCATTCAGGTCCGTGATCGAGGCCATGGCCTGACCGGCGTGATCTCCTGCCGCTTCGCCCTTGATGGCGTATCCGTCACCGCCCGCCGTGAACGGATCCTGCAGGTCCACCCCGCCCGTCGCCCGGCCCCAGATGACGAAGCCCGCGCCGGCGTCGACCGCCGTGCCCTTTTCCATCAGCGGCGCCCCGATCAGGATTTCGGCGAGACCGTCGCCGTTCATGTCCGCGACGGACGCCACGGCGACACCGGCCCGGTCGCCCAGATTGATGCCGTCGATGATAAAGCCCGAAACCGAATTGGGCAGGACCTCCGAAAATCCGCCGCTCGCCGAGCCGTAGCGGACAAAAATGCGCCCGGCATTGACATCCTTATCGTCATCGCCCGCACCACCAACGATCAGGTCGGCAATGCCGTCACCGTTGATATCCGACAGACCGGACACCCACCTCGACGCCGGAAACGTGGTCCAGGCATCGGACAGGTCGCCCGGTGTTTCGGACGCCAGTTCATACCCCCCTGCCGGATCGGTCAGAAGGCTGTTGAGGTAGAGTTTGGTGGCTGGCAAGGGCATGGGGCGACTCCCGGATGTGGATCTGGTCGCCAGAATCGCCCCTAACCTGAAGCCAATCTTAAGATTGCGCTCAGCTTCGCGGCGCAATAGGTATGCAAATGGTGCCACAGAGCCCGTCAGACGGAAGACGATCGTGAGACTTTTGCTGATCGAAGACGATGGAATGCTGGGCAGCGCCGTCCGGGATGGACTGTCTCCGCACTACGCGCTCGACTGGGTGCAAGTCCTCGGTGACGCCGAACTGGCCTGCCGGACGACCAGGTACGACCTCATACTCCTCGACCTCAGCCTGCCCGATGGATCTGGCATCGATTTTCTGGCCGGCATGCGCAAGGCCGGCAACGCGACGCCCGTGCTTATTCTGACCGCACGCGACACGGTGCGTCATCGCATAGAGGGGCTGGATGCCGGTGCCGACGACTATCTGGTGAAACCCTTCGACCTTGACGAACTGATCGCGCGTTGCCGCGCCCTTATTCGGCGCTCTTCCGAGCATGTCGCCCTGCGGACGGTCGGTCCCGGCCTCCAGTACGACCCCAATGCCCGCCGCGTCCTGTACAAGGATCAGCCCGTCCACCTGTCCGCGCGGGAACTGGCGGTGTTTGAGCGGCTGATCGCCGCGCGCGGCGCGCTGGTCAGCAAGGCCCAGATCGAAGAATCCCTCTATGACTGGAACCGCGACATCGACAGCAATGCCGTCGAGGTGCACATTTCCTCCATCCGCCAGAAAACCGGCAAAGGGATCATCCGCACGGTCCGCGGCCTGGGCTATTGCCTGGCGGCGCCGCAATGAAGAGTTATTCTCTCCGGCGGGCCGCCCTTCTCAGCTTCGTGCCGGCGCTGATGCTGACGATTGCCGTCACCATGGGGGCGGCCATGTATGCGGCTCACCGCACCATAGACCAATCGTCAGACGCCAGCATGACGCAACTGGCCAGCACGCTGAACGTCCTGACCCGCCATGAAGCCCTGGAGGGCGAGGACATCGCCTATACCCTGGGCAGCCGTATCGAACAGTCACGCGGCCTGCAGGGCTCGGGCATAGCGTTCCGTATCTGGGGCGATGGCCAAGTCATAACGTCTTCGGCCAACCTCCCGCAGGGCGTTCTGGGAACCTCACCGGGGCAGGACGGGTTCCGGGACGTCAAGGTCGATTCACGGCGATGGCGGATACTGACCGTGCTCGATGCCGACAACGGCATCGCCGTCGAAATCGCGCAGGATCTGCGGATTCGCAACCAACTCGTCGAACAGGTCGGCGCCAGTCTTATCTGGCCGCTGGTCATCATGCTGCCCGTGATCATCGCCGTCATGCTTTTCGGACTCGACCGGATTCTCGTGCCCTTGCGGGCCCTGTCCGGCGAAATCGAGGCGCGCGACGCTTCGCGCCTGGATCCGGTCAGGCCGAAAATCGTACCGCGCGAGATCCTGCCCCTGATCGGGTCGCTGAACAGCCTGCTGGATCGCGTGAAACAAGGCCTGGACCGCGAACGGGACTTTACCGACACGGCCGCACATGAATTGCGCACGCCGCTGGCCGCCCTAAAGACCCGCGCCCAGGTGACCTCCCGACTCATTCCCGCACGGGCCAGGGCACGCGACTCGATGAACGAATTGCTTTCGATCGTCGACAGGACCACGGCACTGGTCGATCAGATGCTCGCCCTCGCCCGCCGCCAGACGCGCAGCGCCGCAGGCCCCTGCGACCTTTCACGGATCGCCAGGGGGGTCGTGTCCCAGATTTTGGCGACGGAAGGGGCGGGACGCCAGATCGCAACGGACATCACGCCGGACGTCCGACTGGATATCGATACCGAAGTCGCGACCAGCCTTCTGCGCAATCTGCTGGAAAACGCCCTGCGCCACACGCCGGAAGCTACCCCGGTCGCCATGTCACTAAGCCAGGACGCGCACGGCACCTGCCTGGTGGTCTGCGATCAGGGGCCGGGAATCGCGGCGGCCGATCGCGCCACGGCGCTTCACCGGTTTAGCCGCCTCAACACGCAGGCGCCCGGCAGCGGCCTCGGCCTGGCGATCGCCGCGGACATCTGCGATCAAACGGGCGGGCGGCTTGAACTGGGCGATAACAGCCCGCGCGGTTTGCGGGTAGCCGTCACCTGGCCCAATGTCACGCCGAACCCGCGGCATCACGTGTGAGAGGACGCAGCACGACCGCCATAGACCTACGCGCGCTTCTTGGCCCAGATCGCCTTGATCTCGCTGACCAGGGTCATCGGGTTGAACGGCTTGCTGATGACCGCATCCGCTCCAAGCGCCAGATACTCCCGCACCTCCTTGGCCTGGACGCGCGCCGTCATGAACACGATCGGCACGCCCTCCAGTTGCGGCAGCTTCTGCATCTCGCCCAGGGTCATCGGCCCGTCCATGCCGGGCATCATCACGTCCATCAGGATCAGGTCCGGCACATTGTCGGCCACCCAGGCCAGGGCCTTTGCCCCGCCATTGGCGCACGATACCTTTAGCCCGCCCATATTCTCGAGCACCAGTTGCACCACTTCCAGGATATCCGGCTCGTCATCGACGCATAGCACGTGCTTCAGTTCAGCCATGCCGCTCTCCCTCCGCGACCTGAGGCAAGATCATCCAGAATGACGTGCCCTCCCCTTCAACCGAGTCAAATCCGATCTGACCACCCATATGCTCGACCATCTGACGGGCGATGTACAGGCCCAGGCCCGTGCCGCCCTTGTTGCGCGTCATCGACGAATCCGCCTGCGAAAACCGCTCGAAGATCTTACCCCGGAAGGCTTCCGGGATGCCGACACCATGGTCCGTTACGGTGATTCGCGCCTGGCCGCTCTCAACCTGAACGTCGACGTCGATACGCCCCGCCTTATGCGAGAACTTGGCCGCATTCGACAGCAGGTTCGCCATCACCTGGGCGAAGCGATCGCCGTCCACCATCACCCGCACATCCGCCGCCACCGGGGTCTGATGGATCGACACGCCGAAGCGGTCGGCAAACGGCTGATTGGCGTCGACGGACTGAGCCACCAGCTCGGCCAGGCTTTCGACCCGCATTTCGAACCGCATCTGCCCCGAGGTCAGCTTGTCGATGTCCAGGATATCGTTGACCAGGCCCAGCAGCCGCTCACTATTCTTGTGTGCCAGGCTGACCATCCGCCCGGCCTGTTCCGGCAGTTGCCCCGCCATCGGTCCGGCCAGCAGGCCCAGCGACCCGTGGATCGCCGTCAGCGGCGTCCGCAGCTCATGGCTGGCCACCGAGACGAACTCGCTCTTGATGCGCTCCATCTCGCGGCGCTGGGTAATGTCCTGGATCTGGGCGATGAAATAGTCCGGCGTCCCGTCCGGTTTGCGGACCAGGGACACGCTCTGCAGCCCCCAGATGACATGGCCGTTACTGTGATAGTAGCGCTTCTCCAGGCTGTAGGACTCGATCTCCCCGCTCAGCAGCCGGTCAGCCTGATCGCGGTCGGCATCCATGTCGTCCGAATGGGTCAAACTGCGCACATCGCTGCTCAGGAAGCCCGGTTCGGCATAGCCCAACAGTGCGCACAAGGCCGTATTGACCTTCAGCCAGCGCCCGTCCAGGCTGACCAGCGCCATGCCGATCGAAGCATTTTCCATCGCCGAGCGGAAGGTTTCCTCGCTGGTCCTCAGCGCCAGTTCGGCCTGTTTACGCGGCGTGATAACCTCGGTAAACATGACGATGCCGCCGGTATCGCCGTCCGGCCCGGTCCACGGGTGGATGGCCCAGTTCAGCCATTCGCGCTCGCCGTCGATGCGCAGCCACGATTCTTCGCGGCTGTCGAAGACCTCGCCGGCCAGGGCGCGGCTGTGGACGTCCAGCCAATGCGGCATGTTACGGATTTCCGGGAAGATGTCGTAGTGGTGGGCGCCGATAATTTCCGTGCCGACCAGGTGATAGTCCTCCAGCCATCGCCGGCTGGCCATGATGTAACGCAGCTCGCGGTCGAACATGGCCACGGCGGCGGGCGTGTTTTCGACCAGCAACCGCAGTTGTTCGACCGTGACGCTCAAGGCCGTCTCATGCGCCTTGCGTTCGGTGATATCGCGCACCGTCGTGACGAACACCGCCTTGCCCGACAGGCGCATCGCGCTCACCGACAAATCGATCGGAAACAGATCGCCGTTCTTTTTCCGCGCCAGGGTCTCAAGCCCCAGGATGGAGGTGGCGAGACGTCCGCGGCTATCGGCCCGGGCGGAATAGTTTTCGGTGAAGAGGCGTTGCGGCTCGATCATCAGCACGGCCGCGGACTGCCCGATGATCTCTTCGGCGCTGTAGCCGAAAATCTCCAGGCCGGCCGGGTTGATCGAGGTAATGGTCCCGTCGATATCCAGCGTCAAGACACCGTCCAGCACCGTGTCCAGGATGGCGGCGGTGCGCAGCGCCTCCTGCTGGGAGCCGCGCCGCGCCGTCTCCAGATCGGCGGCGCGCAGCCGCGCCAGCATCAGGGCATTGACCGACAGAGCCGCCAGCGCCGCAATGGTCAGGCCGGCGAACAGAACGATCACCGGGAGGGGCGAGCGCTGGGCCGCCACGAAGGCTTCAGTCGGCTGCACGCGTAATTCCCAGGCATGGTCCAGCACCCGGATCTGGCGCACGACGCTCCATTCATCCCCGGCAAGGCGCGATTGCGGCGCGGCGATAAGATATTCGCCGGGTCGGGCCTTCAGCGTCAGGCGATAGTCATCGCCGGTATCGCCGCCGAAGAGGTTCTCGAACAGGGCATCGACGGAAAATATACCGCTGACATGGGCGGTGTTGGCCATCCGGTCATCCACCGGGAAGGCCACCGAAAAGCCCAGCTTGCCTTCGCTCAGCTCATACGGTTCGCTGACATCGACCACGGTCGGCCCCGACTGGGGGAGGACCGCCGCCGCCGCCGGGACGTCCGGCTCGATCCACTTCGGTTTTCCGTCGGCGCCGAACCAGACCAAGGTGACGATCCCCGCCGCCTCGTTCCTGTAGCCGCGGCTCTCGACCTGCCACTGGGCCTGGGTGACCTCGCCCGCCGCCTGCCACCGGTCCGCCGTCTGACGCAGGGCCGCCACCTTGCTCTGGATGCGGGCGTTCAGCATGGTCTCCAGCCGCGCGGCATCGCGGTCGACCAGACCCAGCGTATAGTGGCGCTCCTTGTCGCGCAGGGTGACGAACAGGGCGATCGAGCCGCACAGAATGGCGATAAACACCAGGGCGGGCGCCAGCAGCGGCCGGTCCTGGGCGATCAGCCGCACGGTGTCCGACCGGCGGATGGTCGCCAGGGCGATGAAGATGGCGAACACGGTGCTGAACATCAGCCCGCCGGTCAGCAGCAGCAGCGGATTGTAGCTGTGCTCCATCTGGTCGAAGCGCGGTGTGCTGGTCCAAACCACCTTCCAGGTATTCTGGCCGACCGAAATGGTCTTTTCACGCCGGAACTGCGGCGCAGCCCTGGTCTTGCCGTCGGCACTGTCGAAGATGGTCGCGTTGTCGTCGGGCGCATAGATGGCGATATGAACCGTGTCGCCCTGGCTGGCCGTCAGGTCGGCGAACAGGTTACGCGCCACGATCGGGGCGTAGACCCATCCGCGGAACGACGTCCGCGACTGCGCGTGGTACACCGGATTGAACAGCAGGAAAGCCGGCGTGCGTTCATCGTCCTGGACCAGGGTGATCGGATCGCTGAGCGTCAGTTGCCCCGTCTTCATCGCCTTTTCCGCCGCTTCGCGACGGTGCTGTTCGAAGGCGATATCCAGCCCCAGCGCCGGGGAATTGCCGCTGAGCGGTTCCAGGTAGCGGATGATGTAGTGGACATTTCGCCCGGCGGTCTGCTTGACGGCAAAATCGCTGATGCCGTCGGCGCGCGCCTGGGCGACGATGGCGCTCAGATCCTTGTCCGCCACCGGCTCGATCCAGCCGAGGCCGTTGATGCCGGGGTAGTTCTTGCGGATATCCAGCGCGGCGACATAGGTCTTCCAGTCGTCGCGCCGGACGTCCTGCGACCCTTGCCAGTATCCGGCCGCAGCCAGGAGGGCGTTCTCGTAGCTGTCGACGCGGTTGCTCAAAGCCTTTTCGCTTTCCGCAGCCAGGGCCTCGAAGCGGTTGCGTCCCTGGTCGTAGGCGGTCTCGGACGAGATTTTCCAACCGTAGAAGGTCAGACCCAGCGGCAGCAGCACCAGCAGCATGGCCAGGGCGGGTAGCCGGCCGAGGGATTCGCCGCGCCATACGATCTCGTCGCGGCGCGGCGAAAACACCAGGGTGAGCGGCAAAAAGACGATGATCCCGACCAGGTCGCCGCCCCACCAGGCCAGCCAGTTCCCGGCCACGGCGGCGGCGGGCATGGCGCCAAAGCCGACCAGGGTGGCGACCCCGACGCTGGCCGCCACGACGCAGGCCACCGGCCCGGTCAGCAGGAACAGCTTGGCCAGGTCGGCGAACCGGTCGATGCGAAGCGGCAGGCCCAGCAGCTTCTGGACCATGACCGAGCCGGCCAGGGCCTGAAGCGTCGATCCGGCGGCGATGGCCGCGGCGATGACAAGCTTGGTGGCCTGCCAGCCGGTTTCCGGCGACCAGACGCCGCCATTATAGGCGTTGAGCAGAAACGATCCCAGCCAGATGGCGGGCCACAGCCGGCGGCCGTACAGCAGCAGGAAGCCGAGCGCTATGCCCGAGGGCGGCCAGATAAAGGTCGCGTAGCCCGGCGGCACGGCCAGCAGCAGGCCCAGCTTGCCGGTGACGACATACAACAGCACCAGCACGCAGAATTTTGCGGCATAGGTCTGTGCGAAACTTTTGATCCAGTTCACCGGAACCTATCCGACGGCCTGGGATGGCTCTGCGCCGGCAGGCAGCAGCATGCGTGCGACGTGGCTCAACAGTTGGTCGTGCTGGAACGGCTTGGCGATATAGTTGCTGGCGCCGCAGGTAAAGGCCGCCACGACGTCGGCGTTGCGGCTGCGTCCGGAAAGGACCATGACGGGTACGTCGCCGGCCGCTCCGGTCCTGGCCTCCAGAAAGGCCAGCCCGTCCATGTCAGGCAGCGTCAGGTCGAGCAGGACCAGGTCGGGCGCCGAGCGGTTAAGCGCTGTCAATCCGGCAGCGCCGCTGTCGGCGGTTTCGACCTCATAGCCCTGCCCGCTGAGCAGGCGTTCGACCAGGAGCCGGATGTTTTCATCGTCGTCGACGACGAGTATCCGGCGCTTATGTACCTGCGATTCCAGCGCCTGCATGTCGCCACCCATTCTGCAGCCCATTCGCAACTCTCAACTCACGAGGTTGCGGCGTGGGCCAGCACCTAAAGGTAAAGTAGCCGGAACTGCTTAACCGGCGGTCAAGCGATTCTTTCCGATACGTCACAATTGGCGGAAAGTCGTCCGGGTCAATGTACGGCATGGGACGGCATGGGGTTTACGGGTGGCTGCGGCAGGAAGCGGGCGATATGGCCCAGCAATTGGTCCTGATGGAACGGCTTGGCGACGTAGTTGCTGGCGCCCAGGGTCATGGCGGCGTCGATATCGGCCTCGCTGTTGCGCGCCGACAGGACGATGACGGGGATATCCCGCTCGTGTCCCGCCTGGGCCCGCTTTTCGAGGAAGCTCAGGCCGTCCATATCGGGCATGCTGATGTCGAGCAGGACAAGGTCGGGCGTGGAAAGACTGAGGGCGGCCAGTCCGGCCATGCCCCCGGGGGCGGTCTCGACCTCATAGCCGCGCCGGCTGAGGAGCACCTTGACCAGCAGCCGGACGTTTTCGTCGTCGTCGACCACCAGGATCTTACGCTTGTCTGTATTTGCATTCTGCAACATGACGCCACCCTTGTTCTAAAGCCTTGCCTTCCGGATGCTCCGGCCGGCCCCTGACATCAGATTACGGGAAGTGTCCTTAACCTCTGTTCAAACGATTCTTTCCGCCATGTCACAATTGGCGCGCTCTCCTTACGCACCCAGCGCTTCTTCTTACGCTCCAAGCGCATCGATCCGGGCTTGCGCTCCATTGCCACCGCGCCGCAGGGCTTCCTGGTACCAGGCCAGCGCCTTGGCCCGGTCCTGTTCGACCGCAATGCCCATTTCGTAGAGCTGGCCCATCATGATATAGGCGTCGGCGAAGCCCTGATCGACGGCCGCCTGAACCCACTTCAGCGCTTCGGCCGTATCGACCGCCACCCCGTCTCCCTGGATCAGCGACACGGCCAGGGTCAGTTCGGCGGGGCCATTGCCGCCCTCCGCCGCCTTGCGCAGCCACACCATGCCCTGCGCCGGATCGGCAGCAACACCGTCGCCGCGGAAATAGGCATTGGCGACTTCGAACGCCGCGCCCGCGTCGCCGCCATTGGCCGCGTTGATCCGGGACTGAAAGGGATCCGCTGCCGCCGCGCCTTCGATCTGCGCGACCATACCGGCCATTTCCTCGTCACCCAAGGCCGCGGCGCGGCGGGCATAACCCAGGGCCCGCTGCATATCCAGGGCCTGGCCCATGCCGTTATAGGCGGTGATCGCCAGTTGAGCCAGGGCCTCGACCTCTTCGCCCTCTTCCGCCGCCTTAACCCACCAGAAGTTGGCCATGGCCGGATCGGCCGCCGTACCCGTGCCGCTGAAATAGAAGGTCCCCAGCCGCGCCATGGCCATGGTGCTGCCGGCGTCGGCGGCCTCACGCAGCAGCCGGAAGGCTTCGTCGCGGTCGACCGTCAATCCGCCCTGGCCGGTGGCCAGCATGACGGCATAGATGGTCATGCCGTAGGTATTGCCCTGGTCGGCAGCGGCCTTCATCAGGCGCGCGCCATAGGCCATGTCCTGCGGTACGCCTTCGCCCAGCAGCACGAACTTGCCCAGTCCGGCCTGACCGGCGGCGTCGCCCCGATCGGCGGCGATGCGATACAGGCGCGCGGCCTCGGCGGGGTCTTTCGCGACGCCTTCGCCGGTTTCATAGGCCAGGGCCAGGTTGGTGGTGGCGCGAATGTCGCCCTGATCCGCCGCCGCGCGCAGGTAGCGTACTGCGGCAGCCGCGTCCCGGGCGACGCCGCGGCCGGTCATCAGCAGATTGCCATAGATCGCCTGGGATTCGGCGTCGCCCAGGTCGGCGGCGCGGCGGAACCAATAGGCGGCGGTGGCGTCGCTCTGGTCGGCGCCGTAACCCGTGGCGTACATTTCGCCGAGCCCGCGCGCCGCGCCGGCGTCGCCGCCATTGGCCCGGGCCGTGAAGTCCGGCACAGGATCGCGCTTCTGCTCGATGATGTAGGTATAGGTCGCCACGACGTCGCGCTTGACCGGCTCGGCCGTCGCGCCGCCGTTGTAGCTGCTGGCGGAATTGGTCTGGCGCGCCCGGATGTCGGCGACCTGTGAGCGGTAGATCGATTCCTCCTGCTGGCGGATATAGTTCTGGTGCTCGCGTTCCTTGTTCTGGGCGGCGTAGTAGTTGTCGGCGGCCTGGGCCGCCGGCGCCATCGCCATAACCAGCAACAGGGCCGTGGCCAGACCCAGTGCATGAAGGCGGGGCTTACGCAGCGGCGCGGTCATTGATCGGCCGCTTCGATATAGACGTTGAATTCGGTCGGATAGCTGTCGTTGAACGACAGCAGGACCTGGCCCTGGGGCGCTTCGAGTTCGATAAATTCACCCTCGCCGCTGCGCACCATGTCGGGCCGGCAGGCGTTGATATTGGTGGCATAGTTGGCCATTTCGGCGACCGCGCTGCGGCTGGGGTCTACGCGGAAATAGCAGGCATAGGAGTAGGACTTGTCGTCCTTGTCGTAGCGAAGCTCGCATTCATGGGCGTAAGGCAGGTTGACCGCCACCGCCCACAGGTTCTTGTCGGTCTTCTGCCCCTTGATGCCGTTGAAGCCGGAATTGGCCCCCGGCATGATGTTGCTCAGGGCGTCGCACAGGACCTGGTCCTGGGCGTGGGCCGCGACCGGTAGCACGGCCAGGGCCAGAAGGACGGCAGCGGATTTCAAACAGCGCATAGCAGGGCCCTTTCCGGGGTTATAACGTCGCCGCGGCAGCGGCGATTTCAGGTTCATTCATGGCGTCTTTGGCCTCCTGAAAGCCCTGGTCGGCGGCGGCCTTGAACCACCTCGCCGCCTCACGCATGTCTTTCGTGGGGCCGTAGCCAAAGTAGTAGAGCTTGGCCAAAACGATCTGGCCCTGGGGATCTCCGCCCTTGGCTGATAGGGTGGCGTAGCGGAAGGCGCCGTCCCAGTCTTGCTTGTTCATCAGCACCGCCGCCATCAGGCCCTGGGCGTCGGCCAGGCCGCCATCGGCCGCAATCTGAAGCGCTGCGACGCCTTCTTCAAACAGCTCCGCCTTGCCGCTGGAGAGCAGGACCTGAGCCAGATAGTTCATCACGTCCGGCGACTTCTGGGACGACGCCAGGCGCAGGTATTTCATCGCCTTGTCGCGGTCCGGCGCCAGGCCCAGGCCCGGCATGTAGACGATAAGCCCTAAAAGGTACTGGGCGACATATTGCCCCCTGTCGGCCGCATCTTCGGCCATGGCCAGGATATCGGCCGGAGGGGCGCTCATATCGCCGGCGGCAACCCGGTCGCCAATGGTATAAAAGGCATACAGCGCCTCCCCGTAGGGATCGCCTTTTGTGGCGGCATCACGGGCGTAGCTGCGCGCCAGCGGCGCGTCCTCAGGCCCGCCCTGACCATTGTCCATCATGGCGGCGCACTGCGCCTTGGCGGGGGGATGGTCCTGAAGTGCGGCCGTGCAGAACCAGGTCCGCGCCGCCGTCATGTCCCGGGCGACGCCGTAACCGGTGTAGTAGATGCGGCCTAGATTATACTGGGACTGAGCGTTTCCCGCCTGCGCCTCGGCGGTGACCCGGGCGATGGTCTGCGCTTCGGTCTCCTGCTGGTAGACGGTGAAGGTGTAGGTGGCGACGACGCTGTGGGGGCCTTCGGGCTTGTATTCGTAGGGCTTGTAGCTGTAGCCGCTGCTCGAACTGCCCGAAGATCCGTAGCTTGAGCCGGAACTGGTGCTGCTTGTGTAGCCGCTGGTCGATCTTTGCTGGGATTCGAAATTGAGCCGGTCGTTGCGCGCCGAACTGGCCTGCATGTCGTTCATCATGCGCTGACGGTTGGCTTCGTCATTGGCGGCGTTCCATTCGGCATGGGCCGCCATGGGCAGGACCATGCCAATCATCGCCACAGCCGTCATGGCCGCGTGTTTTGCCGTCCGGCAGGTGTTGGCCATGGTCCGTCCCCGAGTGCTGACGCCGTGACAGCTACACCCGGGGACATGCGGTACCTACTTACAAATCCTGTTAGCCGCGCCGTCTGGCGTTCCATGGGCTTCCTGTGGCAAGTACGATGTACTGGTGACGAAAGGTGAAAGCATGTCGATTCTGCGACTGACCGGTCTTACGGCCCTGATCATGGCCTCCCCCGCCCTTGCCCAGACGCAGGAAGCGCCTTTGCCGCCCCTGGCGCCCTGGTCCGGCGCCAGCGAAAAGCTGATCGCCGGCACGGACAATCCCTGGATAACGCCGGCCGAGCAGATGAATTTCGCCGATACACCGGACTACGACGCCACACGGGCCTGGCTCGACCGGCTGGTGGCATCCGCGCCGGACCTCCTGACCATTGAAAGCTTCGGCACAACCGCCCAGGGCCGCGAACTCTATTTCGTCCGCGCCAGCAAGGGCGGCGCCGCGAAACCGGTCCTGCTGGTCCAGGCGGGCATCCATGCCGGCGAGATCGACGGCAAGGACGCCGGCATGATGCTGCTGCGCGACATCGTCCATCGCGGCAAGAGCGGTCTGCTCGACAAGGCCGACCTCGTTTTCGTACCAATTTTCAACGCCGACGGGCACGAACGGTCCAGCCCCTGGAATCGGCCCAATCAGCGCGGCCCTCGATCGATGGGCTGGCGCACAACCGCCCAGAACCTCAATCTCAACCGCGACTACCTCAAGGCCGACGCGCCCGAAATGCAAGCGATGATCGGGCTCATCCGACGCTTTGACCCGGCGCTCTATATCGACCTGCATGTCACCGACGGCACGGACCATCAATATGATGTCGCCTACGCATTCTCCGGCTGGCGCGGGCTCTACACCCAATCGCCGGCCATCAGCGGCTGGCTGGATCAGCGCCTGCGGCCGGCCATGGACGCTGCGCTCAGGCGCGCCGGCCACACGCCCGGCTATTATGTCAGTTCCGTCGACAACCGCGATCCGGATCAGGGCGTCAGCCACGATCCCGACACACCGCGCTTTTCTACCGGTTACGGCGACTACCGTCACGTTCCGACCATCCTGGTCGAGACCCATTCGCTGAAACCCTATCGCCAGCGGGTGCTGGGAACCTATGTCTTCGTCGAAGAAGCCCTGCGCCTGACTGGCGCTGAAGGCGCTCACCTGCGCGCAGCGATCGACGGCGACCGCGCGCAACGGCCGTCAAGCCTGGTCGTCCGGTGGAAGCCGCTGAAAGACCCGATCTATACGGTCGACTTTCTCGGCATCGCCCACGAAACCTATACTTCCGCCGCCTCCGGGCGCGAGGAAATCCGCTGGCTGGGCAAGCCCGTCAAGCAGAGGATTCCGGTCTTCGGCCAGGAACCGGCGCAATCCGTCATCCTACCGCGGGCGTGGTGGGTCCCGGCCTCGGCGCCCGAGGTTATCGCACGGCTGAAGTTGCACGGAATCGTCCTTGAGACCCTCGACGCGCCGCGCCGTCTGGAGCTTGACATGGTGCGCATCACCGGGCCGAAACTGGGCGCGGCCAGCGAAGGGCATGTCCCCCTGTCCGCCGAAGGCTTCGTCCACGGCCGCGGCAGCGAAACCTTCCCGGCCGGCTCGGTCCGCGTCCCGTCCGATCAGCCGCTGGGGTTGCTGGCGGCCGCCCTGCTCGAACCGGAAAGTGCCGAAGGCGCCCTGGCCTGGAATTTTTTTCCAGGCATGCTTCAACGCACGGAATACATCGAGGCCTATGCCATCGCGCCACTGGCCGAACGCATGTTGGCGCAGGATCCGGATCTGAAGCGCGACTTCGAGGCGAAGCTGGCCGCCGACCCGCAATTTGCCGCGGACGGCGATGCGCGCCTGGCGTGGTTCTACGAACGCACGCCTTATTTCGACGACCGCTATCTGCTCTACCCGATCGGCCGCGAGGAATGACTCGGCCCGGCGGTCAACAGGAGCGGAAAATCTCAAAAATCTTCGCGTCTTCGCGCCTTCGCGTGAGACCTCTTTCTGCTTAGCCGGCGAAATCGACCACGACAGAAGAATTTCACGCGACGACGCGAAAAAGGTCAGAGCCCAATGCCTCAGGCAAAAGCTTGGAGCCGACAGGCGGATCGGCCAAGGATTGCCGCTTAAAGGGCGCGCCAGGCGATGTCGCGACGATAGAACCCGCCCGGCCAATCGATACCGGCCAGGGCTTCATAGGCGCGGTCGCGGGCTTCGCGGATCGAAGGTCCCCGGGCGCAGATGTTCAGCACCCGCCCGCCGGCCGCTCGAAGCTGGCCCTTCTCGTCACGCGACGTGCCGGCATGGAACACGGTGACATCGCGGCCGAAATCCTGGTCGGCGCCACGGATCAGCGAGCCCGGAATCGGGCTGTCCGGGTAACCCCGGGCCGCATAGACCACGCACACCGCAGCATCCTTATGCCATTCCGGCGGCGGAAGGTTGCGCAGCGCGCCACGGGCCGCGGCCACCAGATACGGCACGATGTCGCTCTTCAGGCGCAGCATCAGCACCTGGCATTCCGGATCGCCGAAGCGGGCATTGTATTCGACCAGGCGCGGCTGGCCGTACTCGACCATGACCCCGGCGTACAGCACGCCCTTGTACGGCATGCCCTCGGCCTTCATCCCGGCCATGGTCGGCTCCAGGATGTCGCGACGGACGATCTCCAGCAGCTCCGGCGTCACCACCGGCGCCGGCGAATAGGTGCCCATGCCGCCGGTATTGGGGCCGGTGTCGCCGTCGAAGGCGCGCTTGTGGTCCTGGGCCCAGCCAAAGATGGTCGCGGTCTCGCCGTCGCACAGGGCGAAGATCGACGCCTCTTCCCCGGTCATGAACTCCTCGATGACGATGTGCGAGCTGGCAGCGCCGTAACGCCCGCCCAGCATGGCTTCGATCTCGGCGACACCGTCCTGGAAGTCCGGCGAAATGGCGACGCCCTTGCCCGCCGCCAGCCCATCGGCCTTGATTACATAGGGCGGATCGTAGGTCTTGAGGAACTCGCGTGCCTCGGCGACATTGTCGAAGGTTTCCGACAGTGCGGTGGGGATGTTGTAGCGGGCGCAGATGCCCTTGGTGAAGGCCTTCGAGGTCTCCAACTGGGCGGCTTTGCGCGACGGTCCGAAACACGGGATGTTGGCCGAGGCGCAGGCGTCGGCGATGCCTTCGGCCAGGGCGCTTTCGGGCCCGACGACGACCAGGTCGGCCCGGATTTCGCGCGCCAGACCGATCAGCCCCATGACGTCGGTGGCCTTGATGTCGCGGCATTCGACGACGCCGGCTATGCCCGGGTTGCCAGGGGCCACGACGAGGCGTTCGCACAGCGGCGACTGTTTGATTTTCCACGCCAGGGCATGTTCACGGCCGCCCGAGCCGATCAGCAGGATGTTCATGGTTTTCCGCTTCTCTCATGTGGCGAGTCCGGTCAAGCAAAAGCTTCAATTCCAAGGGTTATAAATGTCAGCCCTGGCCTTTTCGAACTGGCTGGTATCGCGCGACACGACCGTCACTCCATGGTGAATCGCCGTCGCCGCAATAATGAGGTCAGGTTGCGAAAAAGTATGTCCTGTCTTGCGGCCCTGCTCTACCAGCAATCGCCACTTGAACATGACGTCTTCACTCACGGCAAGCACACGCTGATGGAACATCGGCCGTACCTTGTGTTGTAACCAGTCGTTCAACTCTGCGCGACGGCCTGGATCATCAACCAGTTCAATACCGAAACGGATTTCTGCGAACGTGACGGCACTGACGTACAGGCTGTCAAGCGATTGGCCGGCGACAAAGGCCAGGACCTTGGGCTCCGGCTTCGGCCGCCGGAGTTCGGAAAGGATATTCGTATCGAGCAGCCAGCCCGTCACAGGTCGACACCACGAACGGGAAAGGCTCCCCGTACGGGTTCGATATCGATGTCCGGACTGGGAGACGCCTGCATGACGGCAATCAATGCCGCCCCCGTTGCTTCACCGTTCATACGTCGAAACTCATCTGCGGCTACGATGACGACTTCGTCGCGGCCATGAACGGTTACCAGTTGGGGACCTTCACTGCGAGCCCGGCGGACAACTTCGCTGAACCGAGCCTTGGCGTCTTGCAGCAGCCAGCGCCCGGGCGCAAGGGATTTGGATTTTCTGGTCATAATGACCAGATTATCACGCTTCGCCGCCTGCCGCAATCAACACGCCAGCACGATCGGTGTGCCGTCAGTGTCTTCCAGACAACGGTGCAGGGTGGCGTAGAACTGCGGCAGGTCGATCGGCTTGTGCAGCACATGATCGAAGCCGTGACCGCGCGTGTCGGTCAACAGCTTGGTCTGGGTCGCGGCCGACAGGGCGACGATGGCGCCCGGCTGGTTCTCGCCGCCGCGCTCGCACAGCATGCGTGTCGCCGTGATGCCATCGAGTACCGGCATCTGGATGTCCATGAAGATCAGGTTGAAGCGCATGGTGGCGCAGATTTCCAGCGCCTCGGCGCCGTCGCAGGCCTCGAAGACCTCCAGGCCGTAGTCTTTCAGCAGCAACCGGATCAGTTCGCGGTTGACCGGGTGGTCGTCGACGATCAGCACCTTGCGGTCTTCCAGGAAAATCGGGCGCTGGTCCAGGATGGTGACCACAGGCGCAGGCGCTTCGCTCTCGACCACCGGGACCTCGAACCAGAAAGTGCTGCCCTGACCCGCCTCCGACTCGACGCCGATCCGGCCCTGCATCAGCTTGACGATTTCGTGGCAGATCGACAGCCCCAGGCCCGATCCGCCGTACTTGCGGTTGATACTGTTGTCGACTTGGTTGAAGCGGGTAAACAGGCGCGCCCGCTGTTCCGGCGTCAGGCCCGGGCCGGAATCCTTGACTTTGACCCGCAGACGCCCGTCCGTCACGGCCAAGGTCACGGCGACATAGCCGTCATGGGTGAATTTGCAGGCGTTGCCGATCAGGTTGTACAGAACCTGGCGGATGCGGACGTCGTCGATCGATAGCCATATCGGCGACGCCTCATCGTAATCGAAGCCGATAGTGATGTTGCGCGTATCGGTCAGGGCCATGAACTGGTCGACGACATCGCCCGCCAGTTGCCGCAGATCGGTCGGCTGAGGATCCAGGGTGACCTGGCCGGCCTCCAGCTTGGAGAAGTCGAGCACGTCGGTGATCAGGCTCAGCAGCGCCTCGCCGGCCTTGTTGATGCGGCCGATATAGTGGCGCGCGTCCTTGGGCAGGTCCTCAACGCCCTTGAGCAGGTTGGCATAGCCCAGGATCGTGGTCAGGGGCGTGCGGATCTCGTGGCTCATATTGGACAGGAAGTCCGACTTGGCCTGCTGGTGGGCCTCGGCGTCACGCTTGGCAGTGCGCAGCGTTTCTTCATAGTGCGACTGATCGGTAATGTCTTCCAGGATGCCGAAGATGAAGTCGGGCTGGCCATCCTCGTCACGCTCGACGCCGCCGCGGGCATAGACGATGCGCTCCTCGCCGTCGCCGCGGATCAGCCGGCACTCGAAATGCAGGTCGGCGCCATTCTGCATGGCATCGACGACGCAGCGCCGGACCTCGTCGCGGTCGTCGGCGTGAAAGAGATCGATCGTATTGGTCAGGTCGGGCGTAAAGGTCTCGCGGTCCAGGCCGTGGATAGCGTAGACGCCGCGCGACCAGAAGGCCTCCTGTTTCTTGACGTCGATGTGCCAGTAACCGACTCCGGCCACCTCCTCCATCAGTTCCAGCTTGTTCTGGGTGTCCTGGAACTGGCGGATGGCCGCCTTGCGCGCCAGGCTGTCACGGCGCAGGGACAGCACCGATGCCGCCGTCGCGGCCAGCTTCTTCAGACGGCGCTGATCGGCATGGTCGAAATCGCGGCGGGGATGGATGTCGATCACACAGATCGTGCCGACCGCCTGACCATCGAGATGGATCGGCGCCCCGGCATAGAAACGAACATAAGGTTCGTCCACGACGAAGGGATTGTCGCAGAACCGCTCATCGTCCAGCGTATCCTCGACCACCAGCACGCTGTTGGACTCCAGGGTACAGTCGCAGAACGAAATCTCGCGCGGGATCGAATCCATCGGAATGCCGTGCCGTGCCTTGAAGACATGGCGTTCGCCATCCGTCAGGGCGACCAGGGCTATCGGCGAGTCGAAGATGTCGGCCGCCAGGGCGGTCAGGCCGTCGAGCCCGCCTTCCGGTTCAGTGTCGAGCAGATCGGGTTGTCCGTCAGACGGCATGAGCAGGCTTCAAGAAACAGGTACGCAGTGAAACTACAGCCAAGCCTCTCAACAAAACTTAAACGCGAAGGATTTAATTTCTTGGGTGCGTCCGGCCGATTCGCTAATCTGCCGCCATGCCGAACGATCTCCTCACCGCCGCCGATTCGCCTGCCGGTTCCAACGCTCCCGCCTACTCTGTCTCCGAGTTGGCGGGCGCCCTGAAGCGCACCCTGGAACAGACCTACGACCACGTGCGTTTGCGCGGCGAAATCTCCAAGGTGACCCGCCATGCGTCGGGCCATGTTTATCTGACTCTCAAGGATGACAAGGCCAATATCGACGGTGTCATCTGGAAGGGCCAGGTCAGCCGTCTGCAGACCCAGCCCGACTACGGCCTTGAGGTCATCGTCACCGGCCGTATTACGACTTTTCCAGCATCATCGAAATATCAAATTGTCATCGAACAGATGGAGGCCGCCGGCGTCGGCGCGCTGCTGGCTCAACTTGAGCGTCTGAAGCAGAAATTGAACGCGGAAGGACTTTTCCGCCCTGAGCGGAAAAAGCCGCTGCCCTTCGCGCCGCGCACCATCGGGGTCATCACCTCGCCGACCGGGGCGGTCATCCGCGACATCCTGCACCGCATCCGTGACCGCTGGCCATGCCGCGTCATCGTCTGGCCGGTGGTCGTCCAGGGCGACGCCGCCCCGCCCCAGGTTATCAACGCCTTGCGCGGGTTTGAGTCCGGCGCGGTGCCGCGCCCCGACGTGATCATTGTGGCGCGCGGCGGCGGCTCGGTCGAGGACCTGTGGCCGTTCAACGACGAAGCCCTGGCCCGCGCGGTGTTCGAGTGCTCCATCCCGGTGATTTCCGCCGTCGGGCACGAGACCGACACCACCCTGATCGACCACGTCTCCGACCGCCGCGCCCCGACGCCGACCGGGGCGGCGGAACTGGCCACGCCGGTCATCGGGGAACTGCGCGCCTTCGCCGCCGACCTGGAGCGCCGCCGCCAGGCCTGCATGTCGCGCGGCCTGGAAACCCGCCGCGAAAAGCTGGCCCTGCTGGCCCGTGCGCTACCGCGCCCGACCGACCTGATCGATACCGCCCAGCAACGCCTTGATTTCGTTGCGCAACGGTTGGCCGGCAGCCTGAGCCAGAACCTCAACCTCCATGGCAACGCTTTCACCAAGGCCTCGGCGCGCCTGTCGCCGCTGTTGCTTACGCGCCAGGTCGACCAGTCCCGCCAGCGCCTGAACCACGCCGGCCAACGCCTGGATGGAGGCCTGAAAAGCCATGTCGATCGCGCCACGGCCCGCTTCGCGCCGCTGGAAGGCCGCCTGGATGGCGCGCTGACCCGCCGCCTCGCCATCGCCAAGCAACATGCCCGCCTGCCCGACCTGGAACGGCGGATGGACGACGCCATGCAACGCCTTCTGGTGCGCCAGTCCGAACGCCTGCAACGCCTGGACCAGCTTCGCCTGAGCCTGAGCCCGACCCGCCCGCTGGACCTTGGCTTTGCGCTGGTCGAACGCGACGGCCATGTGGTGACGCAGGCGGCGGGCGTTTCCGCCGGCGACGTCCTGACCCTGACCTTCAAGGACGGCAAGACCACGGTCACCGCCGGCGAGGGCTCGCCCCCCCCCAAATCGCAGCCGAAAAAACCCACCCCGCCGCCACAGCAGGGCAGTCTCTTTTAGCCCCGCGCTTGATTCCGCCAGCCAATCGTCTTACCTTTAGCGTATGAACATGCACTCACCCCCGCCCCTGCCCGATCAGGCCGTCCTGCATTACGGCGACGGCGAATACACCATCATGCGGCCGGGCAAGTTCGTGCTGTGCGCCGTGTCGGGTAAGCGCGTTCCGCTGGAAGCCCTGCGCTATTGGAACCCGCGCAATCAGGAAGCCTATGCCGGTCCCGAGGAGGCCATGCAGCGGTGGAAAAGCCTCAACCCGTAAACCGGCGTCTCCTGCTCACAGGAGGACTGAGCGCGGCGCTGTTTCCCGCCGCCGCATCCGCGCAGCCCGTTCCCTTCAATCTCAGGGGCCGCTTCGTCCAGAGCGGCTATGCCGTCGGCCAGGCGGCGCCGGGCGCCCAGTTCTGGGTCGATAAGGTCCCGCGTGGCAAGACGTCGGACAAGGGCTTCTTTTTCGTCGGTCTGGACCGCGATGCCGCCGCCTCGTGCCTGATCGAGGTCCAGAACACGAACGGCGGCCGCGACAGCACCTCCATCATCGTCAAGCCCGGCACCTACGACGTCCAGAGGGTGGACGGCCTGCCGCCGCAGACCGTAACCCCGACCGATCCCGACGTGCTGGCGCGGATCAAGCGCGACAGCGACCTGAAGAACCTGGCCTTCGTCAGCCATGACGATGACGACGGTTTCCGCACCGGTTTCATCTATCCGCTCAAGGACTTCCGCGTTTCCGGCCATTTCGGCAACCAGCGCGTCCTCAATGGCGTGCCCAAGTCCCCGCACTACGGTTTTGACATGGCGGCGCCGGCGGGAACGCCGATCCGCGCGCCCGCCCTGGGCCTGGTCGTCCTGGCCGAGCCCGACATGTTCTACGAAGGTGGCCTGACCCTGATCGACCATGGCCAGGGGCTGATCTCCATGTACCTGCATCAGTCGAAGGTCCTGGTAAAAAAGGGCGACCGGGTGACCCAGGCCCAGATCATCGGCCATGTCGGCGCGAAAGGCCGCGCCACCGGCCCGCACCTGTGCTGGCGGCTGAAATGGGGCGAGCGCCGCATGGACCCCAGCCTGATGGTCAGCTGAGCAGAGTCCTTAAAAGAAACCCCGGTAACATAAGGCATTTCGCCGCAGCGCGAACATCGTCTCAGAAGCAATTATTGACTTGAAGTTGTTTGCGGATTCGGGATAACACCCGTTTCAGGGCGCTGACGGAGACCTTGCGGCGCTTCCTTTGAAGGGGCAAGGACTCGATTTCCCGACATGGCCGACTACACCAGTCTGAAAATACTTCTGGTCGAAGACAATCAGCATATGAGATCGATTGTAAACGCGATCCTGAAGGGCACTGGCATCCGCAACGTGCGTGAAGCGCGTGACGGCGCCGAGGGTCTGGACATGCTGCGTCAGTATCCGGCAGACATCGCGCTGGTCGACTTCAATATGGATCCGATCGATGGCGTTGAGTTCACGCGGATGCTGCGTAATGCGTCGGACAGCTCAAACCCCTACCTGCCGGTGGTGATGATCACCGGCCACTCCGAACGCTCCAAAGTGATCCGGGCGCGCGATTCCGGCGTCAACGAATTTGTGGTCAAACCCTTAACGGCGCGCGCTTTGCTGGGGCGGATCGACTCGGTGATCATGCGGCCGCGGCCCTTTATCCGCTGCAAGAACTACTTCGGCCCCGACCGCCGCCGCATCGACGACAAGGCCTATCCCGGTCCGCACCGCCGCAATACCGACGGCATTTTCTAGATTCTTGTTTACAATTATTAACAGCCCCTAGGCGCGTCGCTCAAATCACGCGATAGTCGAGCAGTGATTCTCTGCGCGGAAGACGCATAATATGGGCAAAATCGTAACTCCCCTGCTGATGGTAACCTACGCCATTCTAAGCGGCTGTGTCGCCGCCCTAGTGTGGCGCGGCGGCTCCGATGGCGGCACCGCTATGGCGGCCTTCATCGGGACGCTCGGGGTCTGTGTCGCCTTCCACGCCTATGCCACGCAGAAAATGGCGGAAATCCGCATCACCAAGGATATCGACCTGGTCCGCGACGCTCACCGTCTGATGGTCGACGCCATCGACTCGACCCAGAAGGACATGATCGAACTGGCCGACCGGGTGCAGAACCAGCGCACCTCGCGTTCCGAGGAACTGACCTCGGAAGTGCGCATGCTGGAGGACCTGGTCAAGAAGCTGGGCGAAAGCATCGAGGACCGCCTGAACGAGTGGAAATCCGCGCCGGCCGTTGTCGTGCCGCTGCACGGCACGCCCGCCCAGAACGCCCGTGAAGCCCAGGCCCTGGCGCTGATCGAGACTATCCGCGAAGCCTTGACGCAAAATCGCGTCGACCTGTACCTGCAACCCGTCGTCTCCTTGCCTCAGCGCAAGACCATCTTCTACGAAAGCTTCTCGCGCCTGCGCGATGCGTCGGGCCGCGTCCTGATGCCGGCGGAATATCTCAATGTCGCCGATGCCGAAGGCCTGGTGCCGTCGATCGACAACCTGCTGCTGTTCCGTTGCGTCCAGATCGTCCGCCGCCTGGCCAAGCAGGACCGCCGCATCGGCATCTTCTGCAACATCTCGCTGACGTCTTTGCGCGACGAGGTCTTCTTCCCGCAGTTCCTGGAATTCCTCAGCGAGAACAAGGACCTGGCCGGGGCTCTGATCTTCGAACTGGGCCAGGATGCCTTCGCCAGCCGCGGCTCGGTCGAGGGGCGCAACATGGCCAAGCTGGCCGATCTCGGTTTCCGCTTCTCGATCGACAAGGTGATGACGATCGACTTCGACCTGCAGGATCTGCACCGGTCGGACGTGCGCTATGTCAAGATCGGCGCCGGGCTGTTGCTGGCGCAACTGCTCGAAGTCGAGGGCAAGCCGGCGCTGAAGTTCCTGAAGGACATCCATGCCGGCGACTATGCTGGTCTGCTGGCGCGCTACGGCATCGAGGTGATCGCCGAGAAGGTCGAGAGCGAAAAGCAGGTGGTCGATATCCTGGATATCGAGATCGGCTATGCCCAGGGCCATCTGTTCGGCGAACCGCGCGCCATCAAGGAGCAGGTCCTGGCCGAAACCGCCCCGCCGGCGGGCTTCGTCAAGTCGACCATGCCGCAACTGCGCCGCCGGGCGTGATTTGCCGATAGCTGGATTCTGCGGTAGATTGGGCGAATGGGAACTTTGTCACCAGACGACATCAAACGCCTTTCGGTCGAGGAACGCCTCGAACTAATAGATGATTTGTGGGACAGTATCGAAGCTGAACGGACGTCTCTGACAGCTGCTCAAGCCGCTGAATTGGACCGGCGCGACGCTACTTTTGACGAAGATATCAAAACGTCGATTACGTGGGATGAGTTTAAGGAAAATCTCGCAAGACGCGGCGGCTAATGCGTACGGTTCGGCTAACCGCGGCTGCCGACTTTGAACTAAGGCGAGCTGTCGCTTGGTATAATACCGAGCGTAACGGCCTTGGCGACCGTTTCCTAGCCGACGTTGAAGACAAGCTTTCGAGAATTGCCGTAAGCCCCCAACGTTTTCCATTCGCCAGACGAGATACACGTCGGGCACGGCTGCGACGTTTTCCTTACAATTTATTTTTCCGGCAGATTGAGACCACAATCTACATAACGGCTTGCTTTCACGATAGCCGCGAGCCCGATATCTGGATTATGCGTACTTGAGCCCCTTTTTGCTTTCCCGCCGCCCATCGAAACGCTACACCGCCTCCGGTATCAGTTGCCGGATAAAGCTTTATGACCTCCCCGATCCTGTTGAATGGCCTGGCCGATGTGGCGGGCGACTATGACGCCATCTTCTGCGACATCTGGGGAGTCATTCACAACGGCCGACAACATTTCCCGCCCGCCTACGAAGCGCTGCGCCGTTTCAAGGCCGAGCGTGGGCCGGTCATTCTGATCTCCAACTCACCGCGCCCCCAGGCCGACCTGATTAACCAACTGGCTTCGCTCGGGATCTACGAAGACGGCTTTTCCGATGTCATCTCCTCGGGCGACGCCACCCGTGAGTACCTGCGTCAGTTCGCGCCGCAGGGGCCGTGCTGGCGGATCGGGCCGATGCGCGATGATGTGCTCTACCAAGGCATCGAGATCGACCTGAGCGGCAAGCCGGAAACGGCCACCTTTATCTCGTGCTCCGGGCCGTTTGATGACGAGAACGATACGCTGGATCAATACCAGCACGCCTTCACCATCGCCGCCCAGCGCAAGATCGTCATGATCTGCGCCAATCCGGACAAGGTGGTCCAGCGCGGCGACAAGATCATCATGTGCGCCGGTTCGCTGGCCGACCTCTATGCCAGCCTGGGCGGGCCGGTGATCATGGCCGGTAAGCCCTACCCGCCGATCTACGACCTCTGCTACCTGTCGCTGGAACGCCTGGCTGGGAAATCCATCGCCAAATCGAAGATCCTGGCCATCGGCGACGGCCTGCCAACCGACGTCCTGGGCGCCAATGCCCAAGGCCTGGACCTGGTCTTCATCGCCGCGGGCATCCATGCCCTGGAAGCGACCGACGACGCCGGCCTGCTCGATCCGTTGCGGCTGAAAACCCTGCTCGACGTCCAGATGGCGCATTCGAAATATGTGGCCGACGCCCTGCGCTGGTCGGCATGATCCTGCGCAAGGTTCGTGACAGCGACCGGCTGGGCCTGTTCGACGTCTGGCGCACTTCGGTCAAGGCGACGCACCACTTCCTTACCCAACAAGACTTTGAGAACATCGCGGCCCTGGTCGCCGATCACTATTTAGCCGTGGCCGATTTGTGGTTGGTGGTAGATGCCGACGACTTGGCCATCGCCTTTATGGGCCTGACTGACAACAGTCTCGACAGCCTTTTCGTCAGTCCGGCTCACACGGGCCGCGGGATCGGCCGGCGTCTGACCGAACACGCCGCCAGCCTGGCCGGGCCACTTATCGTCGACGTCAACGAACAGAACAGTCAAGCCGTAGGCTTCTATGAACGCATGGGCTTTCGCGTCACGGGCCGTTCAGATCGCGACAATGACGGTCGGCCTTATCCGCTGCTACACATGGCGCAATAACAGATAGCGCGGGAGCCGCCCCCGGCTCTCCGCGCTATCCGCACCATCGCAATATTTCACCGTCGGCTCTTGAAACAGGCCGGCTCGATGTCTTTGCTTATCTTCGTTTTTTAGTCGAACAGGGCGTCGATATCGTCCTGCGATGCGGGCTTGCTCAGATCCTCTGCAGGCATGTCGAACAAGGCATCGATATCGTCCTGGCTGTTCGTGGCTTCCGGTTCCGGCGCCTTGGCGGCGGGAGCGGGAGTTGGAGCAGGCGCCGGAGCGGCAGGTTTGGGTGCCGGGGCTGGAGCCGGTGCAGGCGCTTGCGCAACGGGCTTCGGCGCGGGGGCCGCGGCCTGAGCCGGGGGCGCCTTGGCGGCCAGGGCATCGACCTTCACAGCCGGGGCCGGAGCTTCGTCGAACATGGCGTCGATCGCGTCCTGCTTGGTTTCCGGACCGCCGATGGCGGGACCGTTCAGCAGCAGGTCGTGGCGGCGCTTTTCGTCGGCGGTCATTTCCGTCGGCTTGTCGTCGACGCCGAGCGTATTGGCCAGCTTGCCGACACGCTCCTCGATCTGCTTCAGGACATTGACCACCTTGGACACGCGTTGTCCGGTAATGTCCTGGAACGAGCAGGCTTCGAAGATTTTCATCACTTCGTCGTCGACCTTGGCCTTGTAGCCAGGGGTCGCCTCCGACATGCCCATGATTTCCTCGGCGGCGTTCATGATAGCATGGGTGGCGTTTTCGGTGTCGCGAGTGATGGCTTCCAGTTCGGCGCCGGCCGTCGGGATACGTTCATGCGAAATGTCGTGGGGACGCATTTCGCGAATTTCTTCCTTCGCCTTGGCGATATAGCCGGCGATGATGCGAAATTCTTCTGAACGCTTTTTGTCAAGTTGCTGGAAAAACCCGCGCATCAGGGCGACCAGCGCCTCGGACTGCTGCATCAGGTTTATGAGCTTGGGCTCGAGTTCGCCGACCATGGCGGGATCGAATCCCTCCAAGTCTACGGCTTGGTCCCTTTTGGATGCAGGCTGAGCCATGATAAGTCCAACAAAAAGAATTACTTAGAATTCGCCGAGAACGGCCGTGATCTTTTGCTTGAGAGTCGCGGCATTGAAAGGTTTAACAATGTAATTGTTAACGCCGGCTTTCTTGGCGGCAATCACGTTCTCGGTCTTGCTTTCGGCAGTGACCATGATGAACGGCGTTCTCTTGAGACCGTCATCGGCGCGGACCTTGAGCAGCAGCTCATAGCCCGTCATCGGCTCCATGTTCCAGTCGGAGATGACCAGACCGTAGTTGCTCTTTTTCATCTTGTCGAGCGCCTCGGTGCCGTCCGAAGCCTCTTCGACATTCTCGAAGCCCAATTGCTTGAGCAGGTTGGAAATGATCCGCAGCATAGTCTTGTAGTCATCGACGACAAGGACCGGCATGGACATATCGATGGCCATGTGTAAACGCCCCACTTTTTCTAAGGTTGGGCCCTGCAGGACGCAGGCCCTTCGTTTGAAGACAGGTCCCAATATCGATCAAACCCGATAAAATCAGGTTAAGAGCGTTTCGATTTATTTCTTTTATATTTCAATGATATATCTTAAATTAACCACGAATCATAGTGAAGCTATCTGATTAATTTCAACGAATCGTCCCGTAGCGGGACAAGAATCGTATCGGTTGCAACGCCCTGACCTCTTGTTCGTATCGTGCGGTTCACCTAAAGCACAACCATGAGCCAGAGCTTTTACCTCGACGAACTGAGTATCGACCAGACCGCCTCGCGCGTGTTCACGGTCGATGACGCCGCCATCGCCGCCTTTGCCGATGTGTCGACCGACCACAACCCGGTCCATGTCGATGAGGCCTTCGCCGCTGCCTCGCCGTTCAAGGGCCGAATCGCCCATGGCATGCTGATGGGCGCCTATATCTCGGCCACCCTGGCTTCGGACCTGCCCGGCCGCGGCGCCATCTATGTGTCGCAGTCGCTGAACTTCAAGCGCGCCGTGCGTCCGGGCGACGAGGCCACAGTGATCGTCACCATCACCGCCATTGACCTGAAATCCGGCCACGTGACCCTCAGCACCGTCGTCAAGGTCCGCAACAAGACCTTTGTCGATGGCACCGCTGTGGTGATCGCGCCCAAAAGACTTTAGTAGAGCTCAAACGCCGCATGGCTCGCCGCATAAGCGGCGGCGGGCAGTCGCCCTTGCCAGGCGGCGATCAAGTCATCATCACCGCCTGGATCGATCATGTTTCCCTTCGATAGCCTGCCCAAAGCCCTGCGGCCCCAGCGCCTGACCGCCCTGGTGCTGACCGTGCAGCAGGACGGCAGTGTTACCGTTCTGGGCGGCGAATTGCCCAAGGGTACCGCGGCCGCCATCGGCAGTTTCGATGGCGTCCATATCGGCCATCAGCATGTCATTGAAAGCGCCATCGTCGCCGCGGCGCGGACCGGGGCGCGATCCTCGGTCATCTGTTTCGATCCGCACCCGCAAAGCTTCTTCCGCCCGGATGGCGCCCCTTTCCGTCTGATGCGAATGTCGCAGCAAGTCCGCGCCTTCGAAGCCCTGGGCGTCGACTATGCCCTGATCGTCCGCTTCGACGGCAACCTGTCGTCGCTGGATGCTGAAGCGTTTGCGCGGATCATCCTGCACGATCACCTGGCCTTGAGCCATTGTTCGGCCGGTTTCGACTTCCAGTTCGGCAAGCGCGGCGGCGGCCATGCAAAGGACCTGGTGGCGTTCGGCGAGCAGTTCGGCTTTACCACCGACATCCTCCCGCTGCAAACCGATCATGCCGGACACAAGCTGTCGTCGTCGGCGGTACGCGACGCTTTGCTCGCCGGCGATGCCCGCACCGCCGAGAATATCCTCGGCCGCCCCCAGGCCTATGTCGGCGAGGTCATCCACGGCGCCAAGCAGGGGCGCACCATCGACTTTCCGACCCTGAACATCCGCCTGGATGACTATCTGCGGCCGCGCTACGGCATCTATGTCACCCAGACACGCCTCGGCGACGGTAGGGTGGTCAATGGCGTCAGCAATATCGGCATACGCCCGACGGTCGGCGGTAATATCGAATTGCTGGAAACCTATCTCTTCGACTTCAAGGACGAGATTTACGGCCAGACGGTCGAGACCCTGCTGCGCGACTTTATCCGGCCGGAAGCGAAGTTCGACTCGTTCGAAGAGATGCGCGTGCAAATCCAGAAGGACGCCAGCGACGCACGGGCGTGGTTCAGCGCTTGAGCACTTTCAGAGTGCTCGTGTCGAAGATCTGAATCTCGCTGCCGTAGTTGATATAGACCACCCGGGTCGGATCGTCCGGCATCACTTCGAAGACCTGGTTGCCGGCAAAGGCCACGCCAAGATCGCCGCAGGGCGGTGTCGGGTCTTCGCCGGTCCCGACATTTTTGTCCCAGCGTGCCTTGGCGTCGCCGGTCGGCGCCAGTTCGTAGAGCTTGCGCGACGACGGATCGGCGGTCGGGTCTTGGGCCAGCACGAGAGCACATGTCGCAGTGTCCTTGCCCGGCGACAGGGTCTGGATCTGCGGCAGGATCGACTCGATCGGCGCGTCGGCCGCCTTGGTAAAGGTGCGGATGACCGGCTGGATCACCGTGCTGCCGGATTCGCCATCCATCTTCAGGCTGAAACCCGGCAGGCTGTCATCGGCGACCAGACGGATGCCGCCGAAGCTGGGACCGCAGGCATAGGACCAGATCGACAGCGTCTTGCCTTTAACCTCCTGCCATTCGCAGCCCGTGAAGGTCTCGGCAGCCGCCTGGGAAGGTTTCGGCGCTTCCGTCTTCGGCGCGGCTGAACAACCGGCCAGGGCCGCCAAGACCAGGATGACAGGGATACGCATAAAAACCTCCGCTTTTACCGGACAGTGTCAAAGCGGAAGACTAGACGCAAGTCAGAGTTTGCGCACCGGCTGGCGCAGGATGGTCTTCAACTTGGCCGGTTCGACCTTCCGGGGATCGCTGAGGTAGATTTCGTGGTGCTTGCCGCGTTCCGTCAGGCCGTTCTGCGGCAGCCATTCGCTATGCAAACGCGCCAGGGTCGGCGCCTCGTCGGCATAGGATCCGATGTGCAATATCTGGGCGGACAAGCGCTCATCCAGGGTTTCCAGCCGTACCGTTTCTACCCCCGGCAGGCCCTTCTTCATCAGAACTTCGGCCTTGGCGGCATCGAGGTGGCCGGCCTCAATCCAGTCGGGCTGCAGGATCATCATGGTCCAACTCCACTCGTCGCGCCGGCCGGAATGGGTGTAGGCGCCGTAGTCGTCGGCCCACCACAATCCTTCCAGGGGACCGACGACATAGTCGCGGCCGAAGGCGCGTTTGCTCATGAACTTGAGCGTATAGGACAGGGAGTAGAGCGCCTCGACGGCGTGTTGATAGACGGGCGCGGTATTCGGGTCACCGCAGCCGTCGAACATCAGATAGGGCAATGGCGGCACTTCAACGAGGACAAAGTCCTTCTGGGGCGGGCCGTACAGGGTCTTGTACTCGGTTTTGAAATCGATCTTTTCAGCCGTCTGGGACATGGCGATACTCCCTACAATAGGTAAGGGAATATCGCCGGGTACTGTCAAAATATGCCAGTAGCCAATCAGCCCTTCGGCGTAAGCCGCAGCAGACGGCCGCCGGGGTCGCCGGAACCGTCTTCCAGCAACCAGATATCGCCGTCAGGCCCCTGCTCGACCTCACGGACACGCGTCTCCATATCCCAGCGGTCGACCTTGGTCGCCTTATCGCCGTCCAGGTCAACGCGGATCAGAGACTGGCCGGACAAGGCGGTGATGAACATGTCGCCCTTCCATTGCGGGAATTTCGAGCCGCTGTAGATCAACATGCTGGACGGCGAGATCGACGGGTTCCACCACAGTTTCGGGGCTTCGAACTCCGGACGAGTCGGATGATCGGGAATCTCCCGGCCGTCATAGTGGTCGCCGTTCGACACGATCGGATAGCCGTAGTTCCTGCCTTCGACGATCAGATTGACCTCATCGCCGCCTTGGGGGCCCATTTCGTGCTCCCACAGCCGGCCGTCCTTGTCGAACGCCAGGCCATAGAGGTTGCGGTGGCCGTAGCTCCAGACCTGGTCGGAATTGCCGCCTTTCCCGGCGAAGGGATTGCCCGGCGCCGGCGTGCCGTCGGGTAGCAGACGCAGGACCTTGCCCAGGTTCAGCTTCAGGTCCTGGGCGGGATCGAACTTTTGACGTTCGCCTGAGGTGACGAACAGATATTTGCCATCCGGCGAAAAGGCGAGGCGCTGCGAGAAATGGCCGTCGCCGTCGACCTTATCCTGCCGCCAGATCACATTCAGCCCTTCCAGGTGCGGCGCGCCGTCCAGTACCAGTTTGGCGCGCCCGACAACACCGCCGCTGTTGCCGCCGCTGCCGGCTTCGATCCAGCTGAGATAGACGGTGTTGGAGGCGGCGTAGTCCGGCGCCAGCACAACGTCGGCAAGCCCGCCCTGGCCGTCATCCTTTACCGCGGGGACGCCGGCGACGTCCCTGGCCGCGCCGTTCGCCCACCATTTCAGCTTGCCGGACTTTTCGGTGACCAGCAGGCTGCGGTCCGGCAAAAAGGTCATGGCCCAGGGCGAGTCGAACCGCGCCACTTCCGTGACGGTGAACGGCGCCTCGCCTTCGCTATAGGGGCCTTCGCCGCCCGGAGCGGACTGGGATTGGCAGGCGCCGGCGGCAAAGGCCATGGCGGCAACGCAGACTAAGGACATGAACTTCATGGCGATCCCTCTCTTTGTGGATGAGCCCCGGCAGCTTTAACGCGCCGGGCCAGAAAACCGTTCGCCGGGGACCGTCCTTCCGCTGCGACACACATGTGACTTAAGTCTTCCTTTCCCGCTAGGCAAGGCCGGAGCGCTCTGTTAAAGCCCTTCGCATGTCGATGTTTGGGGCCGTCATACGAATTTGACGCCCGGTGCGGAAAAGCCGCGCCGGGAGTAAGCCCCTGCCCTATTGCCGACACACTCATACCTGACGAAAAGCCATGCCCGATACCGATCCCAATCCGACACGCGATTACCGCGACACCGTCTTCCTGCCCGAGACCGAATTTCCCATGCGCGCCGGCCTGCCCAAGGCCGAGCCCGAAATGCTGAAAAAGTGGGCGGAAGCCGACCTGTATCACGCCGTCCGCAAGGCCCGCAAAGACGCCGGTGCGCCGCTGTTCGTGCTGCACGACGGCCCGCCCTATGCCAACGGCAATATCCATATCGGCCACGCGCTGAACAAGATCCTGAAGGACTTCGTCGTCCGGTCGCGCTTCCTGCTGGGCTATGATGTCGACTACGTTCCGGGTTGGGACTGCCACGGCCTGCCGATCGAATGGAAGATCGAGGAAGCCTTCCGCGCCAAGGGCCGCAAGAAAGACGAGGTCCCCGCCGCCGAGTTCCGCAAGGCGTGCCGCGAATATGCCCTGCAATGGATCGACGTCCAACGCGAGGAGTTCAAGCGCCTGGGCGTTCTGGGCGAATGGGACCAGCGTTACGCCACCATGGACTTCGACACCGAAGCCAAGGTGACCGCCGAGTTCCACAAGTTCCTGATGTCGGGCCAGCTCTATCGCGGTTCCAAGCCGGTGATGTGGTCGCCGGTCGAACGCACCGCTCTGGCCGATGCCGAGGTCGAATACCATCCGCATGTGTCGCCGACCGTGTGGGTGCGTTTCCCGGTGACCAATACCGCCACCTCCCAGGTCTTCGGCGACACGGCCGAAGAGGCCGATGAGCTCAACGAACAGCTGGCCAACGCCCATGTCGTCATCTGGACGACCACTCCGTGGACCATCCCCGCCAACCGCGCCGTCAGCTTCAACCCCAAGGTCGCCTATTCGGTCTATGAGATCACCGGCATGAAGACCGAGGCTGAGCTGGGCTTCGCGCCGTGGGCCAAGCCGGGCGACAAGCTGATCCTGGCCGACAAGCTGGCCGAAGGCGTCTTGGTCGCCGCCAACGCGTCGGCCTGGAACAAGGTCGTAGATGTCCCGGCCCATGTCATGTCGGGCTTTGTCCTGGCCCATCCGCTGGCGACGCTGGATGCCGGTTATGGTTTCGAGGTGCCGATGCTGGCCGGTGACCATGTCACCGACGACGCCGGTACGGGCTTCGTGCACACGGCGCCAGGTCACGGTACGGACGACTACCTGGTGTGGCTGAAGTCGGGCCGCTCGCTCGATTCCATCCCCGACACGGTCAATCCCGACGGCGCCTACTATCCGCACGTGCCGCTGTTCGGCGGGCTGCAGGTGCTGGAGGTCGAGGGCAAGAAGGCCGGCAAGTTCGGCCCCGCCAATGGCGCCGTCATGGACAAGCTGATCGAGGCTGGTCTGCTGCTGGCGCGCGGCCGGGTCGAGCACTCGTACCCGCATTCGTGGCGCTCCAAGGCGCCGGTCATCTTCCGCAACACCCCCCAGTGGTTTATCCGCATGGATGGTGAGGACGGTGACAGCCTGCGCACCAAGGCGTTGCGCGGCATCCATGCCACCCAGTTCTATCCCGACTCGGGCCGCAACCGCATCGGCGGCATGGTCGAAACGCGTCCGGACTGGCTGATCAGCCGTCAGCGCAACTGGGGTACGCCGCTGGCCATGTATGTCGACAAGGCGACCGGCGAGCCACTGCGCGATGAAGCCGTCAATGCCCGCATCATCAAGCTGATCGCGGCCGAAGGCGCTGACGCCTGGTTCACCCGGCCGGACGCCGACTTCCTCGGCAACGGCTACGATCCGGAGAACTTCGAAAAGGTCACCGACATCCTCGATGTCTGGTTCGACTCAGGTTCGACCCATGCCTTCACCCTGGAAGGGCGCGGCGATACCGCCTGGCCGGCCGACCTCTATCTCGAAGGCTCGGACCAGCACCGCGGCTGGTTCCAGTCGTCGCTGCTCGAATCCTGCGGCACGCGCGGGGTCGCCCCGTTCAAGGGCGTGCTGACCCATGGCTTCGTGCTCGACGAGAAGGGCATGAAGATGTCCAAGTCGCTGGGCAATGTCGTCGCGCCGCAGGACATCGCCAAAGAATCAGGCGTCGAAATCCTGCGCCTGTGGGTCGCGCTCTCCGACTATTCTGAAGACCTCCGTATCGGCAAGCAGATCATCCAGACCACGGTCGATGCCTATCGCAAGCTGCGCAACACGATGCGTTACCTGCTGGGGGCGTTGAACGGCTATGACGCCGCCGAAGCGGTCGAATACCAGGACCTGCCGTCGCTGGAGCGCTATATCCTGCACGAGGTGCACGCCCTGGATCAGAAGGTGCGCGCCGCCTACGAGGTCTATGACTTCGCGGCCGTCATCCGTCCCGTCAGCGAGTTCTGTTCGCAGACCCTGTCGACCCTGTATTTCGACGTCCGCAAGGACAGCCTCTATTGCGACCAGCCGACAGAAATCCGCCGCCGCGCCTGCCGCACCGTGCTGAACATCCTGTTCGAACGGCTGACGGCTTGGCTGGGACCGATCATGACCTTCACCGCCGAAGAGGCCTGGGCGTCGCGCTTCCCGAAGGAGACGGCCAACCTGTTCCGCGTTCTCGAAGCGGTGCCGGAACGCTGGGCCAATCCTTCGGAGGCCGTACGCTGGGGCAAGATCGAAACCGTCCTGTCGGTGGTCACCGCCGCCCTGGAGGAAAAGCGTCGCGACAAGGTCATCGGTTCGGCCCTGGAAGCCGCGCCTGTGGTCCACATCGCTGATATCGCTTTGTACGAAGCCTTTGCCGACAATTCCGGCGACTTGATCGACGCCGCCGAGGTCTTCCGCACCTCGCAGGCGACGCTGAGCCTGGAGGCGGCGCCGGACGAGGCCTTCCGCCTGGACGGCGTCAACACGGTCGCCGTGGTCTTCCAACCCGCCGAAGGGAAAAAGTGCCAGAGGTCGTGGCGTATCCTGCCCGAAGTCGGCAGCGACGCCCGGTATCCGGACCTGTCTGTACGCGATGCGGAAGCCGTCGCCGCCTGGGATGCCGCCCATGCGTGAGGATTTCGAGAAGCTGAAGAGCTATTTCCGCGAACCGGTGACCGGACTCGGCATCAAACTGGCTTGGATCGTGGTCGTCATCGTACTGATCGACCAGGCGACGAAAGAATGGGTTTTGTCAGGGCTGAAACTGGAATTGGGTCAGAGCGCCCTGAATTTGCCTTTCTTTAGAATAAGCATGGTGCACAACGAAGGGATCAGTTTCGGGCTGCTCGGCTCCGGCGGATTGATGCGCTGGGTGCTGACCCTGTTCCAACTGGTCGTGGCGGGACTTCTGACCTGGATTGTCTTCCGGGTCCGTCGGCCATTGCTGGGGGTTGCCTTCGGGCTGATCGCCGGCGGGGCTATCGGTAATGCCATCGACCGGATCCGCTTCGGCTATGTCGTCGACTTTGTGGACTTCTCACCGATTTTTCCGTGGGTCTTCAATGTTGCCGACAGCGCGATCTGCATCGGCATAGCACTTCTGGCCTGGTTTCTCTATCAGTCCGAGCGCGAGGCCAAGGCCGCTCCGCCCCAGGCGTAACCGTTCGGTTAACCCCTTGGCAGACGGCCATAAACCAAGTATCACTCCCTGTCCGGGCGGTTGCGTCCGCGACGGGGGCAAATGGAGCTTACTACATGAAGTCGCTTAAGGTCGCGGCCGGATTGGTGTTTTTGGCAGGACTGGGCCTGACGGGCTGTGAGTCCACCAAGAGTGCACTGGGCCTCAACAAGGTCGTTCCGGACGAATTCCGCGTCGTCACCAAGGCGCCCCTGGTGGTTCCGCCGGACTATGCCCTGCGTCCGCCGTCACCGGGTGAGCCCCGTCCGCAGGAACTGCAGCCGGAAAGCGCTGCCCGCCAGGCCTTGCTGGGCCAGCGCGACGCCGTGAACCGCACCCAGGGTGAACAGTTGTTCGTGGCGCAAGCCGGTGCCGAAAAGGCCGACCCGCTCGCGCGCTATGTCGTCGACGATGAGTTCGGCGACCTGACCTACAAGGATGCCAGCTTCGCCGATACGGTGCTGTTCTGGCGCAAAAAGGACACCACGGTGGCCGGTTCGAACACCGCCATCGGCGCCGAAGTCGCCCAGGTCGATGCCGTCGCCGAAGCTGAGCGCGTCAAGGCGCTGACCGGCGAGCAGCCGATCGTCATCGCCCAAAAGAAAGACAAGAAGTTCAAGCTTCCGGGCCTGTGATTGCAAAAATTCACTTGTGACATTCTGGAAAAGGGCGTTCCGTCGGGACGCCTTTTTTCATTGGTGGACCTCACAGGAGAAAACCATGGTATCGCTGCGTTCGCTGTCACTTGCCCTTATTCTTAGCCTCAGTGCGGTGCCGGCCCTGGCCAGCCCGGACTGCGCCATCGATGCCTCGCTCGATACCCGTGTCTCCGCGGCGGTGGCCCGGGCCGACCGCCCCGCCGACCAGCGTGAACGCGATGCCGTCCGCAAGGCCGAGGTCGATTTCCTGCTCGGCCATGTCAAGCCGGGCGATCATGTGCTGGATATCGGCGCCGGCCAGGGCTATGCCTCCTATCTCCTGTCGGCGGCGGTCTGCGACGGCAAGGTCGTGTCGCAGAATCCGCAGAGCTGGGTCGACTTCTACAAGATGGGCCCGGCGCGCGACGCCATGGTGGCGGCGCGGTCAAATATCAGCCTGATGACAGCGGATTTCACCGCCATGCCGGCGCCGGCGACGCCCTACGACGTCATCTTCCTGGGCATGGTCTATCACGATACCTATAACCACCAGCCGGCGGACTATAATGTCCAGACCTTCCTTGGCCTGCTGAAGTCGCAATTGAAGCCGGGTGGCGTGGTGATCATCACCGACCACGACACGGCAGCCGGGGTGGGCATCGACCAGACCAACACCCTACACCGCATCGAAAAGGCGCGTGTCCTGGCCGATTTCAAGGCAGCCGGCTTCGAACTCGCCGAGGACAGCCCGGTGCTGGAAACCGACGAAGATCACAGCAAGAACGTGTTCGATCCGACGGTTCGCGGACATACGGACCGGATGGCTCTGGTGTTCAAACGCCCTTAGCCTGAGAGGGACGGCCGTTTGTAAGGCTTTACCACGGAAGCCACTTAAACGCCGCTGCGCGGCGGCACGGAAGACGCTGAATTCCGGTTATTGAATCTCCCGCGCGAAGCGCTTTTTTGCTGTGATTGTGGTGGAAGGCGCTTCGCGCGGGTCAGCGCTGAATTTCTGTGTCTTTCCGTGTCGCCGGCCAACGGCCGGCGTTTCCGTGCCTTCCGTGGTTCCCCACTTCCTTTCTTAACAACCGCCTCGACTCCCGCTAATATGAACGGATGTCGAACATTCAGCGTCTGCCCCAGGATACCATCAACCGCATCGCCGCCGGTGAGGTGGTCGAACGCCCTGCCTCGGCGGTCAAGGAGCTGGTCGAAAACGCCATCGACGCCGGCGCGCGTCATATCGATATCCGCGCCGAACAGGGCGGCCTCAGCCGCATCCTGATCGAAGACAACGGCTCCGGCATGTCCGGCGAAGATCTGCAACTCGCCGTCGAACGCCATGCCACCTCCAAGCTGAAACCCCAGGCCGACGGATCCTGGGACCTGCTCCATATCCAGACCCTGGGTTTTCGCGGTGAAGCCCTCCCGTCCATGGGTTCGGTCGCCCGGCTCAACATCGTCTCAAAGCCCAGAGGCGGTGAGGCCTTGGCCATCCAGGTCGATGGCGGCGCCATGTCCGGCCTCAAGCCTGCCGCCTTCGGCGGTGACCACGGCACCCGCATCGACCTGCGCGACCTGTTCTACGCCACGCCGGCGCGGTTGAAGTTCATGAAATCCGAACGATCGGAAAACATGGCTATCGCCGAAGAGGTCAAGCGTCAGGCCATGGCGCACGAAGACGTCGGCTTCTCGCTGGAGCTGGATGGCAAGCGCGTGCTGAAACTCTATGCCGAACAACCGGGCTTCGAAGGCCGGCTGCGCCGGCTGGCCGCTCTGCTGGGCAGCGATTTCGGCGACAATGCCCTGCTGATCGACCAGGCCCGAGAAGGCGTGCGCCTGACAGGTTATGCCGGATTGCCGACTTTTTCGCGCGGCAATGCCATGCACCAGTACCTGTTCGTTAACAACCGGCCGGTGCGCGACAAATTGCTGTCCGGGGCGCTACGCGCCGCCTATGCCGATTTCCTGGCGCGCGATCGCCACCCGCTGGCCGCGCTGTTCGTCGAGATCGATCCGCAGGACCTCGATGTCAACGTCCATCCGGCCAAGGCCGAGGTCCGCTTCCGCGATCCCAACCTGGTGCGCGGCCTGATCATCGGCGCGTTGAAGCACGGCCTGGCCTCGGCCGGCCACCGCGCCGCCACGACGGTGGCGCAAACCGCCCTCACCGGCTTTCGGATCGAAAGCGTCCAGCCGTTGCTGAACCTCAACAGGCCGACGCCCTCGCAGATCGCTGCCGTGCGTCCCTATATTGCGCCGGAACCGTTCGCGCCGACGGCCCGTTTCGAACCGGTTACGGCCTATGATCCGCCGGCCTACGCTCAGGGCGTATCGGAAGCCCCCGTGATGGAACGCCCGCTCGACGTGACGGCGCCTCCCGTGGCCGATACCTTTCCGCTGGGCGCCGCCCGGGCGCAGATCCACGAGACTTACATCATCGCCCAGACGGCCGATGGCCTGGTCATTGTCGACCAGCATGCCGCCCATGAGCGTCTGGTCTATGAAGAGATGAAGGTGGCGATGGCTCACGGCCATGTTCAGAGCCAGAGCCTGCTGATTCCGGAAATCGTCGACCTCGAACGCGAGGAAGTTACCCGCCTGATCGCCCGGCGCGACGACCTGGCGGCCATGGGCCTCGAGGTCGAAGCCTTCGGCCCGACCAGCGTCCTGGTCCGCGATATTCCGGCCCTGATGGGCGACTGCGACATCGCCGGTCTGGTCCGCGATCTGGTCGACGACCTGACCGAGCACGGCGAGCTGCTGGCCTTGAAAGAGCGTATGGCGGAAATCTGCGGCGACCATGCCTGCCGGCACAGTGTCCGGTCGGGGCGGCGCCTGAATGCCAACGAGATGAACGCCCTGCTGCGCCAGATGGAGGCCACGCCGCATTCCGGCCAGTGCAATCACGGCCGCCCGACCTATGTCGAGCTGAAGCTCAAGGATATAGAGAAGCTCTTCGGCCGACGCTGAGAGACTGTTTGCAAATGGGTGAGGCTGGCCTGCAAAGGGCCGTTTTCTGCGCTTCCGGTGCTCACGTACTTAAGTACGCTCCGCTCCGGTTCTCGAAACCAGCACTTTTCGACTCAGCCCCACCCATTTTCATAACAGTCTCTACTTCGCGTCTTCGCAAATCGGATCGTATATGGATAGCGGATACAAAAAAGCCGCCCTGCGGCGGCGCTTGAAAAGGGATGCGGCGACCGCATCCCTTTCTTTATTTCCGACATAAGGATTTCATAAAAAAACCCGCGGACCAAACGGTGCGCAGGGCGAATACGAAATCAGTGAGTCAGGTTCAGAATGATGAGGCCCAGCCCCATCACGACACCCCAGGCCTGGACGCTAAGTCCCGCAATCAGCAGGAGTTTCAGCGCGTCCGGACGACGCTTTGATACCTTGGTCTTGACAGCATGCGCCGCTTGATAGTCCATCTCATCACCCCTAGTTTTTTAGTGATACTCTACCAGGCGTCGTAGCAAGTTTTATGCCCTGCTTATCATTTACGCCTTGTTAAGGTCATATTGTGGATAAGACGGGCGACCCGTCAATACAAAATCTGGCGCCTTGCGCCAAAAATACCACTCGCAGGCGCGATAACGATATTATTTTTATAAAATTCAATAACTTATTTAATGTAAATTTTTTGTTTAATAAACAAAACCTGTGCTGCGCCGTAGATTTTAGTGTTGATTATTTCCCACACCTCTGTGACAAAATCGTCCTCATCGGCGCCGCGCTCGAAGACGATTATGGCATTTTCGGACAGCCAGTTACCGCTAACAAGGGCGTCCAAAGCCTTTTCCCCCAAGCCTTTGTGATAGGGTGGATCGAGAAAAACGAGGTCGAAAGCTTCGCTTTTCGGACCGGGTCGCACACCCAATTGAGTGGCGTCCCGGCGATGGACACGGGTCGTGCCAAAAAGACCGAAGGTTTCGACATTGTCCCGAATCGCACCACGCGCGGCCTCGTCGGTTTCGATGAACAGGCAAAAACTCGCGCCGCGCGACAGGGCCTCAAAGCCCAGGGCGCCCGATCCAGCGAACACGTCCATCACCCGCGCGCCATCCATGTCCGGGGCCCATTCGGCATGGGCCAGGACATTGAAGATGGCCTCGCGGGCACGGTCCGAGGTCGGGCGTGTGTTACGCCCGTCCGGAGTCGTGAGGCTGCGCCCCTTGAACTCGCCGCCGACGATCCGCATGACGCCTACTGGTCGCGGGGGGGCTTACGGCCGAAGGACGGCTTACCGCCCGGGCGCGGACCACCGGGACGGGGACCATCGGAACGGGGGCCACCCGGACGCGGGCCACGAGGACCGTCCGAGCGAGGACCGCCACCCGGCTTACCGCCGAAGCCACCGGTACGTGGGCGATCGCCCCGAGGCCTATCGTCCCGAGGCCGGTCACCGAAGCTCTTGCGACCTTCGCCGCCCTCTTCACGTCCCTTATAGGCGGGACGATCGCCAGCCGGTCGAAACGGCTTGGCATAAGAACGCTCACCACCGCCCTCGCCGTCGCGCGGCGGTCCCTTGCGGACAAACGGTTTCTTATAGCCACCGCCCGCACCACCTTCACGGTCGGGACGCGGTGCAAAATCACGTTTGAAGCCACCGCCGCCTCCGGAGTCCGAACGCGCGCCATAGGGCTTCTTGTAGCCCTCTCCGGCCGGACGGTCGCCACGCGGCTTACCGTCATAAGGCTTCTTGGCGTAGGGCTTTTGGGCATCACCACCGCCACGATCCGGGCGCGGCGTGTAGCTCGAACGCGTATCGTCACCTGCCGGCCGGTCGAACCGCGGCTTGGAGCGGTCCGGGGCCCCGAATTCGCGCTTGGCGCGGTCATAGGCGCCGGCTTCGCCCTGGGCCGGACGCGGTGCATAGGACTTCTTGGCGTACGGCTTGGAAGCGTAAGGTTTTTGGGCGTCGCCCCCGCCACGATCCGGACGCGGCGTATAGCTGGAACGCGTATCGTCACCGGCCGGTCGGTCAAACCGCGGCTTAGAACGGTCTGGGGCTCCAAATTCGCGCTTGGCACGCTCGTAAGCACCGGCTTCGCCCTGGGCAGGACGATCGCCATAGGGCTTCTTGTCGAACGGCTTGCGGTCATTACCGGCGCCGCGGTCCGGGCGTGGCGTGTAGCTCGATCGGGCGTCGCCGCCGTCACGGGCGCCGTAAGGCTTGCGCTCTCCATAGGGCTTGCGCTCAAAGGGGCGTTCCGGCTTGCGGTCGCGCGCCTCGCCGTCGCCTTCGAAGCGCGGGCGCTGGTCGAAGTCGCGTTCCTTGAACTCACGCTTTTCGGTAAACTCGGGCCTTGGACGGGCCGGCTTGCGGTCGCCGCCAAAACGATCGCCACCCGGGCGGTCGCTCTTGTCGAAACGGTCGCCACCGCCACGACGGCCGGCAGGGGCGTCGCCGCGGGCCGGACGTTCGCGCGGAGCGTCGCGGGTTTGCGACGCGCCTTCCGGCGGCAGGTTCTTCAGCGGCACGACATCAGCCAGCAGTTCGCGGATGACGCGCGGACCGACTTCCTCGACCTCACCCGTTTCCAGGTTACCGAGCTGGAACGGGCCATAGGCCAGGCGGATCAGGCGATTGACCTTCAGGCCGATCGATTCCAGCACCTTACGGACTTCGCGGTTCTTGCCTTCGGTGATCGCGACCGTCAGCCAGACATTGGCGCGGCCATCGGCCTTTTCGGCCACCTTGTCGATCGTGGCTTCCATCGGGCCGTAGATGACACCGTCGACCGTGGTGCCGTCCTTCAGCGAGTCAAGGCGCGATTGGCTGGCATGGCCCAGGGCGCGGACGCGATAGCGGCGCACCCAGCCCGAAGACGGCTTTTCCAGCGACCGCGCCAGCTCACCGTCATTGGTCAGCAGCAGCAGGCCTTCGGAATTGAGGTCGAGACGGCCGACCGAGATGACGCGCGGCAGGTGACCCGGCAATTGCTCGAACAAGGTCGGACGGCCTTGCGGATCCGAATGGGTGGTGATCAGGCCGACGGGCTTGTGATAGCGCCAGACGCGGGTCGGTTCGGCCTTGCCGATGACCTGGCCCTCGACGGTGATGACGTCGACCGACGACACCAGCACGGCCGGGGTCTCCAGGATGCGGCCGTTGACGGCGATCTTGCCCAGACCGATCAGGCGCTCGACTTCGCGGCGCGACGCCAGGCCGGCACGGGCCAGGACCTTGGCAATCCGCTCGGTGGCCTTGGGCGGCGGCTTGCCATCCTTGCCACCATCCTTCTTGAAGCCGTCCTTCTTGGCAAACGGCTTCTTGGTAAAGGTCTTTTCGGGCGTTTGGGGCGCTTCGTTCGGTTGCGAAACGTCACGCTCTCCAGCGTTACTCTCGTCGGTCACGGTCATATCCTTGAATTGTACTTGACGCCGGAGCCGGACCCGTCTTTGAAAACGCTTATGCAAAGCGAAGACGAAACCTTGATGCAGGCGGCGCTGGACCTGGCCCATGAAGCGGCCCGGTCCGGTGAGGTGCCGATAGGCGCTCTAATCTTCGATCCGTCAAGTAAAACTGTTGTGGCGACGGCCAGAAATTCGCCGATTAGTCTTAACGACCCGTGCGCGCACGCTGAAATCCTGGCTTTGCGCGCCGCCGGACAGGCCATCGGCAATTATAGACTTGGCGGGTTGTGGCTCTATGTCACACTGGAACCCTGCGCCATGTGCGCCGGCGCCATTTCGCACGCCCGCATCGCGCGGGTGATCTACGGCGCCCCCGATCCCAAAGGCGGCGCGGTCGCCCATGGCCCGAAATTCTTCGCCCAGCCAACCTGTCACTGGCGCCCTGAGGTCAGCGACGGGGTCTTAGGCCAGGACAGTTCCACCCTGCTGAAAAGCTTCTTCAAGGAAAGGCGCAAGGCATGACGGCGAAACCCGCCGCCCCGGATATTCTCGACCGCGTGCTCAGCCATCCCGATATCCTGGGCAATATCGCCGTCGCCTGCATCATCTTGCTGATCACGCTGTGGGTGTCGAAATGGCTGGCCGACGCCGCCAAGAAGCTGTTCCGCCGCTTCGTACAGAACGATGCCGACCGCACCCTGCCGGAATTCCTGTCGCAGGTGATCCGCTGGTTGCTGCTGACGGTCGGCCTGGTGGCGGCGTTGAACCGGCTGGGGGTCGAAACCACCTCATTCATCGCCGTGCTGGGCGCGGCCTCCCTGGCCATCGGCCTGGCGCTGCAGGGCACCTTGGGGAATGTCGCCGCCGGGCTGATGATCCTGTTCAACCGGCCCTACCGTATCGGCGACAGCGTCAAGATCGGCGAGGTCGCGGGCAATGTCCATCGCCTGGGGCTGTTCGCCACCGAGATCAATACGGGCGAGAATATCCGCGTCTTCGTGCCCAATACCAAGATTTTCTCCAACGAGATCAGCAACCTGACCACGAATGGCGCTGTCAGGGTTGAGGTCAGGTTCGATGTCGGCATGGCGACCGACCTGCCCGCCTGCCTGGCCTTGTTGCTGCAGGTCGCCAAGGACCAGCCCGGGCGTATGGAGGCGCCCGAACCCTGGGTCGCCCTGCAGGACTTCGCCCAGAGCGGCATGACCGTCCGCGTGGCCATCTTCGTGCCGTCCGGCGCCACTCAGGGCGCGCGGACGCGCCTCGTGCTGGACATCAAATCGGCGCTGGATGCGGCGGGCATCGATATTCCCTATCCCCATCAGGTCTCCGTCGACGCGGGTTAATAAATCAGGCTGAATTGTGACGTTTTCGCTTGCGTCCGGGGCGCCGGTTGGTTTCAATACATACCAGTTACACGAAGCCTAAGGAGCGACCGTGAAGCGTTTTGTATTGGGAATAGCGCTGCTGGTAGTACCGGCCGTGGCCTGTGCCGACCCTGTCGATCAGAGCAAGGGCAAGTTCGAGGACAAGTTTCGTCAGTTGGAAGGTGAAGCCTGGCCGACCCCGACCGATTACCGCAACGCCGCCGGCGAACCCGGCTATCGCTACTGGCAGCAAAAGGTCGACTACCGGATTCGCGCCAGCCTGGATGAGGCCGGCCGTTCCCTGACCGGTAGCGAGACCATCACCTATGCCAACAACTCGCCCGACAGCCTGCGCTATCTGTGGCTGGCGCTGGACCACAACAATTACAAGCGCAACTCGGCCGCCGAGCTGACCCGTACGACGGCGGGCAAGGACCTGTCGGTCGGCGGCATACGCCGCGCCAAGCGCATGCAGACCTGGGAAGGCGGCTTCAACGACCTGCGCGTCACCGACGCCAATGGCGCCCCCCTGCCCTTCACCGTGGTCGACAGCCTGTTGCGCGTCGACCTTCCCCAACCTCTGAAGAGTGGCGAGGCGCTGGATTTCTCGATCAGCTGGAGCCTTCCGATCCCGGAGACGAAGGTGGTCGGCGGCCGTTCCGGCTATGAATGTTTCACCAAGCCCGGCGAGGATGGCAACTGCATCTTCCTGGGAGCGCAATGGTTTCCGCGCCTGGCAGTCTACTCCGATTACGAAGGCTGGCACAACAAGGCCTTCCTCGGCGCCGGCGAATTCACCCTCGAATTCGGCGACTATGATGTCGAACTGACCGTACCGGCCGACCACGTCGTCTCGGCGACTGGCGCCTTGCAGAACCCGCAGGCCGTGCTGACGGCGACGCAGCAGGATCGTTTTACCCAGGCGAAGACGGCGGCGCAGCCGGTCTATATCGTCACGCCGCAGGAGGCTGCGGCCGCGGAGGGCGGCAAGCCGGCTGGCACCAAGACCTGGCATTTTTCGGCGACCAATGTCCGCGACTTTGCCTTTGCCTCGTCGCGCAAATTCATCTGGGACGCCCAGGGCGTGAAGAATGCCGACCCGGCCCAGCCGGTCGTCATGGCCATGTCCTTTTATCCCAAGGAGGCCCGCCCCCTGTGGGATGCCTATTCGACCAAGTCGATCGCCCATACGCTGAAGGTCTACGGCCAGTTCGCCTTTCCGTATCCCTACCCGACCGCGCAATCGGTCAACGGGCCGGTCGGCGGTATGGAATACCCGATGATCACCTTCAACGGTCCGCGCCCGATCAAGGACAAGAAGACCGGAGAACTGACCTATACGGAACGCGCCAAGTACGGCCTGATCGGCGTGGTCATCCATGAGGTTGGCCACATCTGGTTCCCGATGACCGTGAATTCCGACGAAAAGCAGTGGACCTGGATGGACGAAGGCATCAACTCCTTTATCCAGTTCGAAGCTCAGCGGCAATGGGACGAGAAGTTTCCGCGCGGCCGTGGTGAACCGCGCGAAATCCGCGAATATATGCTGAGCGAAAACCAGGTTCCGATCATGACCAACTCGGAATCGATCATGCAGTTCGGCAATAATGCCTATGGCAAACCGGCGACGGCACTGGTGATCCTGCGCGAAACCATACTGGGCCGTGAAACCTTCGACTTCGCCTTCAAGGAATATTCCCGCCGCTGGGCCTTCAAGCGCCCGACGCCCTACGACTTCTTCCGCACCATGGAAGAAGCCTCGGGCACGGACCTGGACTGGTTCTGGCGCGGCTGGTTCTATTCCACCGACCACGTCGACCTGGAACTGGCCGACATCAAGAAGGCGCGCATTAATACCCGCGACCCCGAGGTCGAAAAGCCGTGGGAAAAGCTTCAGGACGATGAAAAGCCGGAGTCGCTGACCTCGGTACGCAACACCGATCCGACCGTGGTTGAGACCGATCCGGCAACGCGCGACTTCTACGATACGACCGACGACTTCACCCCGACGGTCAAGGCCAAAAAGAAGTATGCCGACGCCATGAAGGATGCCGATCCGGAGCTGAAGGAAGCCCTGGCGGTCAAGGACAGCTTCTATAATTTCACTTTCCGCAACAAGGGCGGTCTGGTCATGCCGGTCATCCTGAAGCTGGACTTCACTGACGGCACCTCCGACACCGTGCGTATCCCGGCGGAAATCTGGCGCATGAACCCGGCAGAGGCCATCTGGCAATATGTCACGCCCAAGACGTTGAAGCAGGCGGAAATCGATCCCCTGTGGGAAACGGCGGACACCGATATTGCCAACAACGCCTTCCCGCGCCGCATCGATCCCGTCACCCTGAACATCACCGATGATGAAGAAGGCGCCAACCGGATGAAGGACATGGAAATGGTGGTGACACCTGACGGCGTGAAGACTCAGCCCCAGGCCAAGAAGGCGGAGGAAAAGAAGTGAGATCCTGGTTGCTGCTTCTTTTCTCGGCCGGGCTGATTGCGGCAGGCTCGGCCCAGGCCCACCGCGGCCACCACACCCTGTCGGTCGTGGAAATCGGCAAGGACGGCGAGGTTACTGTCACCCACACTCTGTCGGCGCACGATACCGAACCGGAGCTGGTGGAACTGGCGCCCGAAGCCGCCCCGAGTGTCGACGATCCGGAAGCCCTCGCGGCGCTGGAAGCGCATCTGGGCGAAGCCTTTACCGTTAATGGCCAGGCGCTAAGCCTGGCAGTTACGGATTTTGGCGGCGACGACCTGACCTTCGTCTATCTGGGGCGGTTGCCATCACGGCCCGTGACGGTGGTCATCGACTACCGCCTGTTCCCGGCCTCCGACCACGCCCCGGAAGGCGTGGTCAATGTGCGGCTGGACGGAATTACCCGCACCCTGCACTTTCATGGCGGCGACGCCCCGAAGAGCGTCACCTTTCCGGCCAAACCCTAGAGCGCGTTTCGATCCGGAAGAATCGGATCCGCGCTCTAAGTTTTTGTTTTTACGCGCATCTTAATCCAAAAAGTGCGTCACACTTTTTGGGATGCGCTCTAGAAGCGGATCCCGACGGCCAGGGAAACAACGGGCCAGGTCTTGGTCTTGTCCAGGTCTTCCTCGATCGAGCGGCGCTCATTCTCAAGCGATTGCTGATAGGCCGGGTTGCTGGAGAAGCTGCCGTCCGAAGTCAGGGTGACCTTCGGCTCGCCCTGCAGGAAGGCACCGGCTTCGAGGCTGATGACCGCAGGATACAGGCTCCATTCAGCGCCGACACCGAGATAGGGTGCGGTGGACTTGTAGCGCGCCTTGGCCGTCAGGGTGCCGATCTGGTCCGGCGTATAGGTAACCCCGCCGATCTCGGTATTGCCCGTCGGACGGGCGCTGGCGTCGATCTTGTTGCCGTTGGAGAAAATCCCGGCGGAGACAAACACCGGACCTTCGTTGAACGGGAAGAAGTCAGCCGTGACGCCGGCCGAGCCCAGCTTGAACTTGCCGTTGTACTGAATGTCATCGATCTCATCGTCGTAATCGACATTGAGGCCCTGAACAATGCCGCGGACGCGGAAGAAGGGCGCCACCTTGACCCCGCCTTCGACGCCGAGGCCGAGCGTGCTGGCGCGGGCGGCGATATAGGGATCTTCGATGGCGTGGGCTGTGGCCGGCAGCAGGACGGCCGATGCGGCCAGGGCCGCCGAGGTGAGAAGAAGAGTGCGCATGGGGAGGCTCCGCGAACAGTGAATCGTCGCAAGCCTAGGAATGCGCCCATTCGGTTACAAAGAGGTTAGCCACCAGAAATTGTAAGGAGAGTATAAGGTCAGAACTGGTCGGCGACTTTTGTGTCGCTGTTCAATTGGTTATGGTGAAGTTCGCGAATAAGGTTGAGGAATATCCAGGTCGAGACGATGGTGGAAATAGCCCCGACGACTTGCAGGATATCGCCGGGTGTCATGCCAAACGTTTCAGCGTCAGAAATTCTGGATCCAATCGACATGGTGATGTTGCCGATAATGTTTAACCACCACCAGGCCGCGATAGGCATGGCACTGGCCGGCTTGGTACCGGGCGCACGGCTGGCGTCCCAGATCAGGCAAAGGGTCGTAAAGGGCTTGAACAGGTTAGCTATGGGAATGAAATACCAGCCGACCGCCCAGCCCGGCGTGAGATCGAGATTGGGTTTCATGCTGCGCGCATTTCTGGCCGCGCCGTAGAGCCAGATCAGCGTCACAATGCCTGCGGCAAAGTAAAACAGCATGAACGCCAGGGCCGCCAGACCCAGCCCAAGGAAAAATACGTCACTGGACATGCCGACCATAGCCAGGGCCATTGCGCCGGTATAGGCCGTCAAGGACACCATAAAGGCGGTGATGAGACCAAACGTCCAGGCGCTCAGGCTCTTCATTGGCTTAAAAACATAGCGCTGCATTATTCCCCCCGCTTTACAGTCAGCTCAGTCCGACGCGCCCGATATCATAGAAGCGCTTGGCACGCTGTTCGACCAGTTGCTCCGGCGACAGGAAGCTGAGCGCCTTCAGTTCCTCTTCCAGGACGTCGCCGAGCGTCTCGATCATGGCTTCCCGGTCGGAATGGGCACCGCCGGCGGGTTCACCGACGATGCGGTCGACAATCCCCAGTTTTAAGAGGTCGGGCGCGGTGATCTTCATGCGATCGGCGGCATCCTTGGCGCGGGCGCCGTCCTTCCACAGGATCGAAGCGGCGCCTTCGGGCGAAATCACGCTGTAGATCGAATGTTCCAGGATCAGGACGCGGTTGGCCGCGGCCAGGGCAATGGCGCCGCCGGAACCGCCTTCGCCGGTCACAGTGGCAATCATGGGCGTTTTCAGGGTCAAGCCGCGCTCGGTCGAGCGGGCAATGGCCTCGGCCTGGCCGCGTTCTTCGGCGCCAATGCCGGGCCAGGCGCCGGCGGTGTCGACAAAGGTCAGGACCGGCAGGCCATACTGTTCAGCCATGTCCATCAGGCGGACCGCCTTGCGGTAGCCTTCCGGGCGGGCCATGCCGAAATTGTGCTTGAGGCGGCTGGCTGTGTCGGAGCCCTTTTCGTGGCCCATGACCACGACGGGCTGGCCGCGGAATCGGCCGAGGCCGCCGACGATAGCCTGGTCGTCGCCGAACTTGCGGTCACCGCGCAGCTCGACGAATTCGGTGATCAGGCCGCCGATATAGTCGACCAGGTGGGGGCGCTCCGGGTGGCGGGCGACCATGGTCTTCTGCCACGGTTCCAGGCGGGCATAGGTTTCCTTGCGCAGGACCTCGGTACGGTCGCGCAGGGCCTGGAGCTCGTATTCGAGATTGGCGCCGCCGGATTGCGACAGGGCGGACAGCTCCTCGATCTTGGCTTCGAGGTCGGCGATCGGACGTTCGAAATCGAGGTAATGTCGCATCAGGTCGCTCTGTGAAGGGCCCAGTTGTTCGCGCAGGGCGTAAAATTACAATGCACTTTTAGGAAAGGTCGCCTTTATCAGCAACCGTCCCCGCGTCAAAGGGGATTTTTTAGAACGGCTTATCGCGCCTTGGCCAGCGGGTGGTGGGTTTCGACCACTTCGCGCAGGCGTTCGCCGGCGACATGGGTGTAGATCTGGGTGGTCGAAATGTCGGCATGGCCCAGCAGGGTCTGCACCACCCGCAGGTCGGCGCCGCCTTCCAGCAGGTGGGTGGCAAAAGCGTGGCGCAGGACGTGCGGAGAAACCCGCGCCGGATCGATGCCGGCGTCGATCGCCGCCTGGTCCAGCAACTGCCCGACCCGGCGGCGGGTCAGGTGGCCTTCCTTGGCGCGAGACGAGAAAAGATAAGGGTTTGCCTTGTCGCCGGCCGGCAAGAAGGTATGGCGGATTTCGAGATATTCCTTGATGGCGGGACGCGCCGACGGGTTCAGCGGGACCAGTCGCTCCACCCCGCCCTTGCCTTTGACGATCAGGAAGGCCGGGTCGCGGGCGACCGCATCCAGCTTCAGGCCAACCAGTTCGGAGATGCGCATGCCCGAGGCATAGGCCATCTCGATCAGGCATTCGAGGCGGACGGCCTGGTTGGGGGCTATGGCGTCGGCCGCGGCAATGAGCGAATCCACCTCTTCGCGGCTCAAAATCCTGGGTAATTTCAACCCCTTCTTGGCGGCGGCGACCTTGCGGGACGGGTCATGGTCCATCAGGTTTTCGGAGACGCAGAAGCGGTAGAATTGTCGTACCGCCGAGCGTTTACGTTGCAGCGACGAGGAGGCCAAACCGCGCCCGGCCAACACTTCGAAATAACTGGATATGTCGCCGTCGGACAGGCCCAGCAGGCCCTGGGCGGTGACCTTGCGCGTCGCCATCAGGTCGTCGAGATCGCGGCCATAGGCGTCCAGAGTCGGTCGGGCGGCATTGCGCTCGACAGCCATCATCTGGAGGAATTGTCGTACCGGATCGAAACGGGACATGACGCCTTTCGGGTTTTTTCCGGGAGACTCTGGCAAAGCCCCCCTAACATCGTGTAAAAGTTCCGCATTATGACTCTTTTCCCTTTCTCGCGGCACTGAACATGACCGCGACACCTTCCGCGGCGCCGGCTCCCGAGCCGGAACGCCCCAGCTTCATCCTGCCCAAAACCGTCGCCCTGGTTGGCCTGATGGGGGTCGGCAAGACCACCATCGGCAAGCGTCTGGCCGAGCACTTCGCCTTGCCCTTCGTCGATGCCGACGAGGAGATCGAAAAGGCGGCCGGCCAGAGCATAGCCGATATCTTCGCCCATTATGGCGAAAAAGGCTTCCGCGAGGGTGAGGAACGGGTGATTTCGCGCCTGCTCGATTCGCCGGCTCACATCCTGGCCACCGGCGGTGGCGCCCTGACGTCGGCGAAGACACGCGACAACCTGAAGGCCAAGGCCATCACGGTGTGGCTGAAGACCGACCTGAAGGTATTGGCGCGCCGCGTCGCCAACAAGCCGCACCGGCCGCTGCTCAAGGACCGGTCGCCGATGGATGTCCTGCGTGAACACGCCAAAAATCGCTATCCGCTTTATCAAATCGCCGATGTCGTCGTCGACACCGGCGACCAGTCGCATTCCAAGTCGATGGACATGGTCCTGAACGCCTTAAAAGCCCATGTGGAGAGCCTGGCATGACCACCACCCGTATCCCGGTCGCCGGTGAAGGCTTCAAGGCCTATGAGGTGGTGGTCGGTCAGGGCCTGTTGCAGGACGCCGTCGGCCATATCGCGCCGTTCCTGAAAAATCGCCGCGTCTTCATCGTGACCGACGCCAACGTCGCGCCGCTGCATCTGGGGCCGCTGGAAGCGCAGTTCACGGCCGCCGGTTACGCCGTCGAGACCCTGGTGGTCGAGGCCGGCGAGCAGACCAAGTCGTGGGAGGGCCTGACCCAGGTCACCGACGCCTTCGTGGCGGCCGGCCTGGATCGCAAGGATATCGTCCTGGCCTTCGGCGGCGGGGTTATCGGCGACCTGACCGGCTTTGCCTGCGCCATCTATATGCGCGGCATCGACTTCATCCAGATCCCGACCACCGTCCTGGCCCAGGTCGACAGCTCGGTCGGCGGAAAAACCGCCATCGACCACCCCCAAGGCAAAAACCTGATCGGCGCCTTCCATCAACCGCGCCTGGTGCTGTGCGACCTGGATGTGCTGACCACCCTGCCCGCCCGCCAGATCCGCTGCGGCTATGCCGAAATCATCAAGTACGGCCTGCTGGGCGACCGGACGTTCTTCGACTGGCTGGAAACCAACGATGCCGCCGTGCTGGCGCTGGAGCCCGAGGCCATCCGCCACGCCGTGGCGCGCTCGGTAGAGATGAAGGCCGAGATCGTCGCCCAGGATGAACGCGAAGGCGGAGCGCGCGCCCTGCTCAATCTGGGTCACACCTTCGGCCACGCCCTGGAGGCCGAGGTCGGTTTCGGCGACCTGCTGCTGCACGGTGAAGCCGTCGCCATCGGCATGGCCCAGGCCTTCCGCTATTCGTCGTCGACCGGCGGATGTGCGGCGGCCGAGGCCGACCGCGCCATCGCCGCCGTCCGCCATGCCGGCCTGCCGACCGCCATGTCGGATATTCGCAACTCTCCCTTCGATCCCGAAAAACTTCTGGTTCATATGGGCCACGATAAGAAGGCCGAGGGCGGAACCCTCACCTTCGTTCTGGTCGAGAGCATCGGCAAGGCGTTCGTCGCCAAGAAGGTCGACCGTCAGTCGATTCACGATTTCCTGGTGCGCGACGGCGCTCAGTTGCAGGACGCCTGACATGCTTATCGCCACGATCCTGTTTCTGGCGCCCTCTCTGATCGCTCTCCTGTTCGTCTCGGCGCTGTTCTCTGCGGGTGAGACCTCGCTGACGGCGGCCTCACGCGGGCGGATGCACCAACTGGAGCGCGACGGCGACAAGGCCGCCAAACGGGTCAATATCCTGCTGGGCGACCAGGAGAAGATGATCGGCGCCATCCTTCTGGCCAACAACGTTCTGAACATCGGCGCCTCGGCCCTGACGACCAGCGTCCTGGGCGGGCTGTTCCCCGGCTACTGGGGCGTGGCGATTTCCACCGCCGTCATGACCGTGCTGATCCTGGTCTTCGGCGAGGTCCTGCCCAAGACCCTGGCCATCCTGAAGCCGGACGATGTCGCCCGCGGTATGTCGCGGCTGGTCATGTGGACAGTGTTCATCTTCGGCCCTATCGTCCAGGCGGTCCAGTGGTTCGTGCGCGGCACCCTTCGGCTGTTCGGGGTCAAGCTGTCGATGGAGATCGACGTCCTGGCAGCGCATGAGGAGATTCGCGGCGCCGTCGAATATCACCACGACGAAGGCGCCGTCGAAGCCGAGGACCGCAACATGTTCCGCGGCGTGCTGGACCTGCAGGACCTGGATGTCAGCCAGATCATGGTGCACCGCAAGTCGATCGACATGATCGACGCCGACCTGCCCATGGCCGATATCATCGAGGCGGCGCTGAACTTCAGCCATACCCGAATCCCGATGTATCGCGAAAATCCGGAAAACATCATCGGCATCCTGCACGCTCGCGACCTGATGGCGGCGGTGACGCGGGCCCGCGGCGATGTCGCCGCCGTCGACGTCATGGCCATTACGCGCACGCCGTGGTTCATCCCCGACACCACCAACCTCAAAGACCAGTTGGCGGCCTTCCTGAAGCAGAAGCAGCACTTCGCCCTGGTGGTCGACGAGTACGGCGCTTTGCAAGGCCTGGTGACGCTGGAGGACATCCTGGAGGAGATCGTCGGCGAGATCGACGACGAACACGACGCCGTCTTCACCGCCATCCGCAAGCAGTCGGATGGCTCGATCCACGTCGACGGCGACATGCCGATCCGCGACCTGAACCGCGCCATGGACTGGGATCTGCCCGACGATGTGGCGGTGACGGTGGCCGGCCTGGTCATCCATGAGGCGCGGACGATTCCGGAGCCCGGCCAGACCTTCCTGTTCTATGGCCGGCGCTTCCAGATCATGCGTCGCCAGCGCAACCAGATCACGGCTTTGAAGATCACGCCGGTGCCCGTGACGCCAGCTTGACAGGCCGATGATTTCGGCGCTGCTTTCCGGCTATCGAGGAGGGAAAACATGTTTCGACCGATCGCGCTTGCCGCTGCGTTGTGCGCCTTTGTCGTTACACCAGCCATGGCTGACTGCACTGTCGACGATCCGAAGGTCAAAGCTTATCTGTCCACCTTGCCGGGCTGGCACGTTATCACAAATGCCGACTTGTACGCCGATGACGCGGCGCTTTGGAAGGAACACCGTGGCAATGCCTGTCCCGGCCTTGCGCGCGTCGATCTGCAAGGCGAAGGCCGCACCTCCTACGGTTTGGTTATCCTCAGCAAGGACCGGATGCGTATGGTCGTCCTGGTGGATGCCAAGTCAGGTTTCACCGAACATATCCTTTTTGACGGACCGCTCGACCATATGGTCGTTCATACAGAAGCACCGGGGCCAGCCTACGAATTCGAAACCCGCGAAAAAATACAAATACCCAACCAATCGCTGGTCTTTGAGAAACTTGAGGTCGGGGCGGTTCTATACTACTGGCGCAACGGAAAACTGGAAGAGATCATCGTCTCGGGTTGACCACATCCCAAAAATGAAAAACCCCTCCAGATCGTTCCGGAGGGGTTTTCAATCAGTAGCGCCACTCGTCCTGAGGCGGGGGCGTGGGCTCGGGTTCCGGCGCCGGTTCATCCTTGCCCTGGGCGTGGAAGGCCGGCGAGATCAGCTTACCGAAGAAGTGCGAGATCTGGTCGATGACCGTGTAGGTGGCCGGCACGAACAACAGCGACAGCAGGGTCGAAGTGATCAGACCGCCAATCACCGTCACGGCCATCGGCTGACGGAAGGCGTCTTCGCCCACGGCGACGGGGATCATGCCGGCGCCCATGGCAATGGTCGTCATCACGATAGGACGGGCGCGCTTCTTGGCGGCTTCCGTCAGGGCCTCGGTCCGCGTCATGCCTTCCTTGATCGCCACCATGGCGTACTCGACCAGCAGGATCGAGTTCTTGGCGGCGATGCCAACCAGCATGATCAGACCGATATAGGTCGGCATGCTGAGACTCATTCTGAACATCAGCAGCGCAATGAAGGCGCCGCCAAAGCACAGGGGCAAGGCGAAGATGATGGTGAAAGGGTGAGAGAATGATCCGAACAGCAGCACCAGAACGACATACATCAGGGCGATGCCGGTCAAGATGGCAATCATAAAGTTGATCGCCATCTGGGCAAAGTCCTCGGTATCCGGGTTGAGGACCGTACGGACGCCCGGAATCTGGTTGGTGGCGATCTTCTTCATGGTCGGCGTATTGGCGACGGCAATGTCGGCCGGGCCAGTCGGCACACCGTTGAGGTCGGCCCGAATGGTCGCCGTCCGCGTCCGGTCGAGACGGTTGATCTGGATCGGCCCCGCGCCGAAGCTGATGTCAGCCACCGCTGACAGCGGCACGGACGTGCCGAACCGTGTCGGGACCATCAGGTTGTTGAGGTTGCTGACGTCGAGACGGGCGTCTTCCTTCAGCAGGACCCGGATCGGCACCTGGCGGTCGCCCTGGTTGAACTTGGCCAGGATCTGATCGATGTCGCCAACGGTCGCCACACGGGCCACCGAGCTGATGTCCTGGGTCGAAACCCCCATCAGCGCCGCCTGGTCAGGCTTGGGCGTGATGACAATTTCCGGCCGGGTCAGGTTGTCCTCGGAACGGACATTGGTCAGTTCCGGAAGCGCCACCATCTCGCGCTGAAGCTGCGCCACGGTCGACATCAGGACCTTTTCGTCCTCGCCCACCAGGATATAGGCCACGCCCGTGCCGCCGCCGCCGCCCTGGCCGAAGCTGGCCCGGACGCCCGGATAGGCTGCCAGCTTCTTGGAAAAGGCCTGCTCGAACTGGACCTGAGTGACCTTGCGATCGTGGCGGGGCACCAGATTGACGATAATCGTCGCACTGTTCATGTTGGTCGTGGCGTAGCTGGACTTATACTCCGGCTGCGTCTTCAGGTCGGCCACGATGCGCTGGACGACATCATCGGTCTGGTTGAGCGGTGTTCCTGGCGGCAGCGATATGCTCATAACCGACATGGAAGCATCGTCGGCAGGGAAGTTGTCGCTGGGGATCAATTGCAGCAGGACGATCGAGCCGATGAAGAAGGCGATACCACCGATAATCACCGCCCAACGGGCGCCGAGCAGCGACTTCTTCATCTTGACGACCAGGAAGATGGTTCCGATCAGCAGCAACAGGCCGATGACGCCGAAGATGACCGCGCCGACGATAGGATTGCCCTGGGCCGCAGCCTGCCCGGCCTCGGCGGTTGCCTGAGCGGCTGCCGCGCCGCCGGGAGGGGGCGGTTTGGGCAGGCCCATGGCGATGATGGCCAACGAGAACAGTCCGCCGAATTCCAGCGCCGCCCAGCGGGCCTTCATATAGTTATTGTGGAAGAGGACGAACAGAAGAACGGTGAAAAGGAATATCCCTACGCCGATCCCGGCCAGCAGATAGTTCTTGCCTGTGACCCCCATGATACCGAGAACCAGCAGGACAATGGCGCCGTGGAACAGGATGTACCAGCGCCACTTGAGATGACCTTCCAGGGTCCATTTCAGCATCTTCTGATAGGTGCCCATCCAGAAGGGGACGTCGTGGTCGTGTTTGGGGTTGGCGCGCAGCAGATAGGCGCCCATCAGCGGGGTCAGGGTCCGCGCCACAACCAGCGAGAAGAAGACGCTGACGCAGGTGGCGATGGCAAAGCTTTCGAAAAACTGGCCGACAATCCCCGGCATGAAGCCTGTCGGCGCGAACACCGCAATCAGGGTCGCCGTGGTGGCCACGACGGCCAGGCCAATTTCGTCGGCGGCTTCGATGGCGGCCGGATAGGGTTTTTTACCCTCGCGAATGTGCCGGACGATGTTCTCGATTTCCACGATGGCATCATCGACCAATATCCCCACCGTCAACGACAGGGCCAGCAAGGTGACCACGTTGAACGACTGGTTGAACAGGTACATGACATAGAAGGTCGGCAGCAGCGACATGGGCATGGCGATCGCTGACACCAGGGTCGCCCGCCAGTCACGCAGGAACAGAAACACCACGAACACAGCCAGAGCCGCCCCGATCACCAGGGCCTCCATGGAGACGTTGAAGCTGCGGTCGACCTCGGTGACACTGGAGGCCACTTCTTCAATCTGGACGTTCGGGTTCTGTTTCTTCAGCTGTTCGACGGCTGCCCGCACGGCCTTGGCGACATGGTGTTCGGAGGTGCCGCGGGTCCGCTGGACGTTAAAGCCGACAACTTCGTTGCCGTCAAAGCGTGCCCGGGTCCGGGGTTCAGACCATGTATCGGTTACGGTACCGAGGTCACCCAACCGGACCGTGCCGCCGTTATTCAGTGTGATACGCGTTTGCGCCAGTTGTTCCACCGTGTCGGCGCCGCCAATGGTGCGGATGGTCTGTTCCGAAGTGCCGGCATTGAAGCGGCCACCTGGCATGTTGACATTGAACGACGTCAGCTGACGCGAAATATCGCCGGCGGACACGCCCTGGGCGGCCAGCTTGGCCGGATCCAGCTCGATACGGATTTCCCGGCTGACGCCGCCGTCGCGGTTCAGTTGTGACACACCTTTCACGCCCAGGACCTTCTTGGCAACGTCGTTGTCGACGTACCAACTCAGTTGGTCAGGACTCATATTGGCGGCACGTATGGTGTAGCTGACCAGGGCCTGGCCCTGGGCGTTCTCGACGCGGGAAACAATCGGATCCTGGACGTCGCCGGGCAGGTTGCCCCGAACACCCGCCACGGCGTTTCGAACGTCGTTGGTCGCCTTTTCCAGATCGGTTTCGAGCTGGAAGGTGATGACCGTCGTAGACGCGCCTTCGTTGACATAGGACTGAATGTGACGCACGCCGCCGAGGCCGGAGACCGAGTCTTCGACGATGCGGGTGACCTGGTTCTGCAGTTCGGTCGGCGCCGCGCCCGAGCGCACCACGGTCACCACGACGATCGGAAAATCGATGTCGGGCCAGTTGTTGATGCGCAGGCTGTTGAAGCCGATAATGCCGGCCACGGTCATGACGATAAAGAAGACGATGACCGGGATGGGATTGCGGATCGACCAGGACGATATCTGGAAGCCCGTGGGGGGCGTCTTGGCAGTCGGTTTTTCGGTCGACATCTTACTCACCGGCCGCTTGTGGATTGCCGGCCAGTTTGACCGTGTCGCCGCCGTTCAGGAAACCCGAACCGGTGGTGACGATACGTTCGCCGGCGGCCAGGCCGTCACGGACGATGATGTTCTTGCCCTGCTGGCCGCCGAGCGTGACATTGCGGAAGGCGACCTTGTTCGCCGGGCCGATGACATAGACGCCCGGCTTGTTTTCGGTATAGGCCACGGCCGACTGCGGTATGACCAGGGCCGGCTGGCTGCCGGCGTCGATCGAGCCCTGGGCGAACATGCCCGGGCGAAGGCCCGATTCCCACGGCACCGAGATGCGGGCATAGCCCAGACGGGTGGCGGCATCGACCTGCGGGGTCACGATGCGCACTGTGCCGGTCACCGGACCGGTCGATTGCGATGTCACGGTCGCCGCCATGTTCGGCCGCACCAGGGCCAGTTCGGTTTCGACGACTTCCATGTTCAGTTCCACGCGGCCATCGCGGACCATACGGAACAGTTCGGCGCCCGGCGACACCACCTGGCCCAGCACTGCGGTACGTTTGGTGATGATGCCCGACACCGGCGCTTTGACCGTGGCCAGCGACACTTGCGTCTGGGCGGTTTCCATGGCTGCCTGGGTGGTCAGCATCGAAGCCTGGGCATTGTCCAGCGCCGCCGCCGACAGGTAGCCCTGCTTGAACAGGGTGTTGGCGCGGTCATAGGCCTTATTGGCCTGATCGTAGCTGGCCTTGGCCTGCTTGAGCTGGGCCTGCAGCAGGACGTCATTCATTTTCAGCAGGGGCTGGCCCTGTTTGACGAAGGCGCCTTCGTCGACCAGCAGGGCAACCGCGGTCAGGCCGCCGGTTTCCGCCGCGACGGGCACTTCCTGCCACGCGCTGACCGTGCCGGAGCCGGTAATGGTGATCGGTGCGCTAACCTGGCCGACCACGGCGTAGTTGACGGTCGAAGCATGTACGGCGGATTTTTTCTCCTCCGTCTTCTTCTCGTCCTTCTTTTCAGAGCACGCCTGAAGGCCGAATGCCATCACCAATGCCGCCGCCAGACCAGCTGCTACCCGCAGCGGCCGCGAACCCATGCCAAGCCCCATAAACATGCTTTCAGAATCCTGTGTTTCTCTCCACCACCCATGATGATGGCGGCCTCTCACCGAGTCAACGAGACGCTGCAAAAGTTTCGCAAGTGCAGTATCGCGATGACAACCCTGTCATAACGGCATTTCGAATTACCGGCCACCTGAAACTGTCAGTATTGAGTACCGGCGAGGTTAAAAATTCTTCACGTGGCACGCCCGGCACACCTCCTCTTGAAAACAGAGTTAAGATGTGACTGACTCCGGCACAAGATGACAGATCTGGCACATCAGGTGCGATAACGGAGGGCTTGGCATGAGGTGGGAAGGCGGACGCAGAAGCGGCGTTGAGGACCGGCGCGGCATGGGCGGGCCCGGCATGATCGGTGGCGGCGGCATCGTCGTAGTGCTGATCGCCCTGGCCGGATATTACTTTTTCGGCATAGACCCACAGGCGGTCATGAGCGGCCTGGAATCGGTCCAGGGCGGCCAGCAGCAGGAGGCGTCGGTCGGTAATCCGCAGGACGAGGCCGGCGCCTTCGTCGACGTCATCCATACCTCGGCCAACGATACCTGGGCCGAGATGTTCCAGGCCCAGGGCAAGCGCTATGAGCCGTCGAAGGTCGTTCTGTACGACAACGCCACGGGTACCGGCTGCGGCACCGGCCAGGCGGCCATGGGCCCCTTCTACTGTCCGGCCGACAACCGGGTCTATCTCGACCTGAACTTCTGGAGCACCCTGGACCAGCAACTGGGCGCCAAGGGTGACTATGCCCGGGCCTATGTCATCGCCCATGAGGTCGGCCACCACGTCCAGAACCAGCTCGGCATTTCCGACTATGTCGAGCAGCAAAGCCGCCAGGTCAGCAAGAGCGCGGCCAATGCTCTGTCGGTCAAGCTGGAACTCCAGGCCGATTGCTATGCCGGCGTCTGGGCCAATCGCTCGAACACGAAGATGAACTGGCTGGAGGCCGGCGATATCGAGGAGGCCATCGGCGCCGCCTCGGCCGTCGGTGACGATACGCTTCAGCAGGCGTCGCAGGGCCGGGTGGTGCCGGACAGCTTTACCCACGGTAGTTCGGCCGACCGTATCAAGTGGTTCCGGACCGGGTTTGCGCGTGGGAACCCGCAGGATTGCGACACGTTCGGGGTGTAGTTGGGTTGGTGCTTCATTGGCTAGCGGTTTGCGCGAAGCCACCGAATTGGAAAGTAAGATACCCCTCCACCCCTTCGGGGTCCCCCTCCCCACTTCGTGGAGAGGAGGGAGAGTGCGAACTCATTCTGCGCCAACCTGGAAGTCCGCCCCAAGCCGCCGGGTGACAGGATTTGTAAGTAGGTCGCGGCGGTCGCAGCGGTTACATCGGAGGCATCATCCCCTCCGAGGCCGCCATGCTCCGTTATGCTCTCGCGCTTGCGCTACTTATCTCGCCCGCCGTTGCGACGGCAGCCGACAAGACCGCCTACGACACCGCCATCGAACATGCCGAACTGTTTGACCAGTTGGGCGACACCCTGCTGACCGGTGTCTCGGCGCTTCTGGATACCGGAAGCGATGCGGCAGATGTATGCCCTGACCTTGAATCGGCCGCCCTCGACTGGAACAAGGCGGCGGGCTTCTACGACCAGGCCATCGCCGCGCCCAAGGATGCGAAGGATACGGCGCGGGCGTCAGACGCGGTCCTGACCGATGCGCGTGATTTTTCGTTGAAAAAGGCATCCGAGGGCCAACGCCTCTTCGACACCTACTGCAAGGGCGTTAAAGCCCCTGGCTGAGACTCGGCAAGGGCACGTCGCTGTCACGCAACCCCTCCGCGGCGCGTGACGCCAGGTGCGCGGCGCCCTTGGGCGACATGAGCGCCGCCGTCTTCATACTGGCATGGGTCACCCCAGCCAGGCGGGCCACCGCCATCTGGCGATAGTTGTCGAAGCCCTGGACCATGCAGGCCCCCGCCGACAGCTTCGCCGCCGCGGCCAGGGCAGACAAATGGTCCTGCAGGGCGGCCTCGTCACGCTTGACGCCGTCATATTCGATACAGACGCCCGACAGGCCACACTTGTTCAGCGTGGCGATCGTCTTGCGATCGGCGTTCACCGATCCCACCGCCGTCATACAGAACGGCTTGATCATCGAGACGATTTCCAGAATACGATGCGGCGGAACCCCGTCCAGGCCACGCACTTCGAAAAGGACCTTCAGGCCCATCTCAGCCGCCGCCTTGGCGACCTCAACCGTAATCTTCTGGCGTGCCCGCGCCGACGCAAAGGTCGAAAATGCCGCCGGCACCACCATCATCATCTTGCGCTGTTCCGGCGTGCGCATCCGCAACAGCTTCAGTCCCTGGTCGATATTGACCAGGTCGACCTGCTCGCGCAGGTTCCAGTCGAGATTGGCCAGGTGTTTGCGATCCAGCAACGCATTGTCGAGGTTTTCCATCACCATGGCTTCGAGGCGATGGCCGATCATGACCATCTTCTTCATCTCGAACAGAGGCTCAATGGCGCTGGCCACCTTCAAGGTACGGCCGGCGTAGTTCACCGACGCGGCGACAATCACCGGACGCTGGATCGGCACGGCATTGGCCATGCCGCCGGTCGCCGGGCCGTGATCGCTGGCTTCGTCCTGGAACCGGCCATGACGGGCCTTTAATGGGGCATCGCTTTCGCCGGGACCGACATAGGTATTCAGATCTATCTTGCCGATGGACAGGCGGTCGACGTCTTCGACCAGGACGTCGTAAATCGGCACCTCCACGTCAGACATGTCGCCGACGAAAAAGCCGCACAGTTCGCGCCAGACATCGGAAACCGCCAGGGCACCCTTGCGCGGGCTCAATTGCGGGAGCATCACCAGCCAGGCGTCGCCGTTAAGGCCGATACACCAGTTTGGCTCAGGGTAGGCCTTTTCGAAATTGGTCTTCAGGTGGTCGAACACCAGATCGCATTTGGCCGCCCATCGCGCCCCCATACGCACAATCATGGTGTCGAGTTGAAGCAGAAAGGCATGACCATCGACATCGACATGGGTTTCACGCAGGCGTTCCACAATGTTGACAGCGTCCTCACGCTGTAACACCAGTCGTTCGCGCGCAGGGCCGCGCGGCGCCCCACCAGCCGCAAACCCCCGCGATGTTTCCTGATCATTTCCGGACATGAACTGCCCTTGTGTGGGTACTGTTACAAACTGCCACCGTAACCACCTGAAATTGAAACAAGATTAACATCGGCAAATTTAAGCCAGGCCATTCTTAGCGCTCAAGCGCCGCGAGGCTCGCCGCATCAGCCGCGGCGTGCAGTCGCACGCTGCGGTGCTGTGTTGAGTAAACTTCAACACAGCATGGAATTAAGCAACTGTTCACCCTGTCACGGCACACTCATCGCGAATCGTGGAGTGTGCCGTGGCGGCCCTGAAGTTTGTCCTGCCTGATGTCGAACCGGTTGAGCCGGCCGCCAAGCCACGACCGGACTTTCATGCCGTCTGCTTTCATGCCCCGCATTGCGAGACCCGCGCCGTCGCCCATGCCCCGGAGCCACTGCGCAACGACCACGACTTGATCGTCAGGTTGTGCCGCATGCCGATCGACCTGGCGGCGCCGCTGCTGCGTTCGTCCCTGCCCTCGCTTGATACTCCTGCCCTGCTGGCGCTTATTGCCGCGACCGGCGAGGCCCACCACCTCCTCATTGCGCAACGCCCGGCTCTCGACTGGAAGGTCGTCCGCGCGTTGCTGCGCGGCGGCCACGACAGCGTGCTCGTCGCCCTGGTCCGCAACCCCGCCGCCGAACTGGACGAAGACGACCAGGGCCGGTTGGAACGGCTGGCCCAGGACCGGCCGGATTTGCGCCAGGCCTTGTCCGAACGCTTCCGCCGTGCCGTGCCGTCGCCCGATCCCGCCACCTGGGACAGCCACAGCAATCTGAAACTGCTGAAATTCATGCGCTCGGGCGAAACCGACGGCTTCGTCCGCGAAGCGTCACGGCGCCTGAAACTGGATACCGCCGCCCTGGATCGCCTGCTCGCCGCGGGGTCCGCGGTGCCGCTGGCCCTGGCCTGCTGCGCGCTGGAGCTCGACAAGGCGGTGTTCCTGCATTTGCTGTCGTTCTGGCAGAGCCGCCACGACGGCCAGCCCCAGGTCAATGAGCGTCACCGCCCCGTGGTCCTCTCGGTTTTCGCGCTTACGCCGCCCGAGGCGCGGCAAAAATTGACGGCGCTTCTGGACTAAACCACGGTCCCGGTTGAATTTCTTCCGCAAACGGCTACAACCCTGCCATGTCCCTGCGCCTCGACTTCACCGCCTCCGACCGCCCCGAAGCCCAGGCCGCCTGTGTACGCCTGAAGGCGCTGTATGGTTCATCGCCAAATCCGGACGTGGTGGTCGCCCTGGGCGGCGACGGATTCTTGCTGCAAAGCCTGCACAAGCACCTGCATGACCGGGTGCCGATCTTCGGCATGAACCGCGGATCGGTGGGCTTTCTGCTCAACGACTTCTCGGAAGACAATCTGGTGGAGCGGATCATCAAGAGCGAAAGCACCCTGATCAGTCCGCTCAGCATGACCGCGCTCAGCCGCGACGGCAAGGAACACCGGGCGTTGGCGTTCAACGAGGTGTCATTGTTGCGCCAGTCGCACCAGGGGGCGAAACTGCGCATCCTGATCGACGGCAAGGAACGTATGGACGAACTGATCTGCGACGGTGCCATGGTGGCGACGCCGGCCGGATCCACCGCCTACAACCTGTCGGCCCACGGTCCGATTATCCCCCTCACCGCCAAGGCTCTGGCGCTGACGCCGATCAGCGCCTTTCGCCCCAGGCGGTGGCGCGGCGCCGTCCTGCCGCACACCGCCAAGGTCCGCTTTGAGGCGCTGGAGGTCGACAAGCGTCCGATCAGCGCCGCTGCCGATACCTATGAGGTGCGCAATGTGATCCGCGTCGATATCGCCGAGGCCGAGGATCTGAAGGCCACCCTGCTGTTCGACGCCGGCAAGGGGTATGATGAGCGCGTCATGGCCGAACAATTCATCGTTTGATACTTTGTGCGGCGGCACTAACCCTTATTAAACATCCTTGGGTTACTCTGGCAGGACAAGATCGCGTCAAGTCCGCCTGCCAGGAGTAACCATGCCGGAGAAAGCCCAGATCATCCAGGTTCCCAACACCCTGCGCGCCAAGGTGGGCGGGCGTCTGGGCGCGCTCGACGCGGAATCGATCGCCAAGGCCGAAGCTGCCCTGGCCGACCTGTCGACGCAGTTCGACTCGTGGCTTCTGGAAGAGGTCAAGAAACTCGAAGATGTCCAGGCGGTCATCAAGGTCGAAGGCCTGAATGAAGTCAATGTCGAGCAGTTGTTCTACCGCGCCCACGACCTGAAGGGGCTGGGCACGACCTACGGCTATCCGCTGATCACCCGTATCTGCGGTTCGCTGTGCAAGATGATGGACGACGAAACCAAGCGCGCCCAGGCCCCGCGCCTGCTGGTCGATGCACATATGGATGCCGTCCGCGCCATCGTCCGCGACCAGATCAAGGAAGAAAACCACCCGATGGGACGTGTCCTGGCTGAAGCGCTGGAAGCGCGGGTCAAGGAACACCTCGACAACGCCGACAAGGCGTAACAGCGAACGGACCCGGAGACGAAAAAGGCGGCCTTTGCGGGCCGCCTTTTTTTATTGGGTTAGTGTGCGGATCAGGCCGCGGCCTTCGGCGCGATGGTCATCCCGGGACCGGCCGTTTCCTGGATCTTGTTCCAGCGCCGGCCCTTCGAATCCCGGTCCAGGCGCTCATACAGATAAACCAGGTCCTCACGCGGGGCGAACGGCACCTGCGTCAGGAAACGCTCGATCAACTTCTCCTGGAAGCGCATCGGGTCCAGGTGACCGGCTTCGGCCATCAGGGACTGGTAGGTGTCGACGGCGATGCGGAAGGTCTGGAACATGCGGCCCGGCAGGCCGGCACGGTCATAGACCGCCCGCAGGCCCAGCGAACCGGCGTCATGCACCATCAGCCAGGTGCGCTCATGCGGCACGCCCGACAGCTCGGCCAGAGCATGTTCGAAGAAACCCATGTGACCGCGCGCCAGGGCCCGCAGCATCAGGGACGGCGTCAGCCGGTTGGTCGACATCAGGTGCTTGGCCAGCCCCTTGGGGTCCATGCTGGCGCCGGTCTGGTCGGCCATGTCCAGGGTCGCCCGTTCCTGGGTCGCCTGGACCAGCTCGACGGCGGTCTCCGGCTTGATGGCGTGACGGGTGATCAGTTGCTCACGCAGGGCGGTCGAGACGATATGGACCAGGCGCTCGCTGACCGACACCGGCAGCAGTTTACGGTTGATCAGGACGCTGTGGACGACTTCGGAGGTGCCGAAACGGTCCATGACGCGGTTCATGCCGCCGTCGCTGAACTTGGCATTGTCATTGGCGCAGGCGATGACCACCGCTTCTTCGACGCCGGTTTCGGCCAGGGTGGTCGTCACGGCTTCGGACAGGGCGTCGCGCTTGGCGATGGCGATCTGGCGGGTCGGGCCGCCGGTGCGGATGATTTCGCGCAGGTCCTGGTCGGTAAAAAGCGGCGAATGGGTCAGGACCGGCACAGCCACCGTCGTCACATCCTGGGCCAGCTTCATGGCGACGTCGTGCGGCAGCAGGTCCGAGGTGCGCAGGGTGACGGCCAGGGCGCGGCGCACCAGTTCGGCCGCATCCTGAGACAGCATGCGGATGATTTCCTGGGCGGCTTCGCGGTCGCCGTCGGCCATATCGCTGCGTTCCATGACGCGGCAGATCTTATGCGTGGCGACGGCGCGGTCGTCGGCATTCTCGCTCCGGACCAGACGCTTGATGTCGGCGTCGGAGAGAACGGTACGCTGGGACAACAGACTGAGGGCGGACATGGTCATGTTCCTTGGGAGTTCGGGCGCACTACGCCTTAAGTCTCCAAGTTTCGCGCCTAAGACCTAACAACTCCTTTATTCGCGACCTTAAGTTCGGGTTTACTATAAAAATAAGCGGTTTGGTTGCGCACATGCGCGTGATGCACCGGGAAGTAACGGCATGGCAATCTGTCTTTGTTAGGGTGGCGGCATGCGTACCCTGCTCCCTGCCCCCGCCTCGTCACCCTTTCCCTCTGGTCAGGACGTCGTCGTCACCGATTTCGGCCTGCGGGCGCAATCGCGCCTGTCGCCGTACGTCATGGGCTTTTTCGGGATCGGCGTGCCGGTCTTCGTGTGGAGCGCCCAACTGGGCCTGTCGACCTGGCTGTTCGCCTCTTACCTGATCCTGTTCGTTATAAACTGGACCGCCTTCATGGTGCTGAAAGGCCAGGCGGAAAAGCGCCAAGCTATCGAGCCGGCCGATCTGGAGCAACGCAGAGCCCTGGCCCGCGCCCGTCTTTGGCGTCAGGGTGTCGGCGGCGCCATCTGGGCGGTCAGCCTGGTCGTCATATCGCTGTCGGCGGCGACGGCCGGACCGGGCGCCCAGATGTTCCTGATGGTCTGCGCCGGCGCCGCCGTCGGTATCATCTTCTTCTCCGCCCCGGTGCTCCTGCACCTGCTGGTGTTGGGGCCCATCGCCATTGCCGGCCCGATCCTGGGCATGCAGTCCCTGCACGAAGGGCCGCAACTAAGCCAACTGATGACCGGTGGCCTGGTTCTGGCCCTGGCCATGGGGGTGGTCCTTAACCGCCATATGCGCGACCTTTACCTGTTGCAGCATCGCCAGGAAGAGATCGCCGCCGAACGCGAGGCCGCCCGTGCTGCCACCGACGACGTCAAGGAAGCGCGCATGGCGCTGATGGAAACGCTGCAGCGCGAGGTCCAGACGTCTTTGAAAGGTCTGGAGCAACACCTGGCCCAGGGCCTGACGCATTTGAGCCGCGCCCCGGCGCCGCGTCATCATATCGAAGCCGCCCTCACCGAGGTGGCGCACCTGCAATCCATTCTGGTGACCACGGTCGACAATGACGGCGCCGCCGCCGGCCAGATCGAGGTTGTCGCCGAACCGCTGGACATCGACCTGCTGTGCCAGAAGGTCATGGCCCAGCACGCCCACCTGGCCCAGGGCAAGGAGCTGAGCTTCACCTACAACGCCCAGGCCCTCCCCGACCATGGCGCCGCCATCGGCGATGCCCATAGAGTCGAGCAGGTACTGACCCATCTGGTCTCCAATGCCCTGCTCTATACCCAGCAGGGCCGGGTCGAAATCAAGCTGATGCCGGTGGACGACTATCTGCGCCTGGAGGTGGTCGATTCTGGTCCCGGCCTCAGCGAGGACGAACTGGACCACGCCTTCCAGCCCCACAGCCGCATCCAGCGCACCTCTTCGGGCCATTCCGGCGCCGGGCTGGGTTTAAGCCTGTCGCGGTCACTGGCCGAACTGATGGGCGGACGAATTGGTGGCCAGAGCACGCTGGATGTCGGTTCGAAATTCTGGCTGGATTTGCCCTTCGACAAGACCGCCACGCCGCCGGCACGGCCCGAAGAGGCTTTGGACGGTGTCGAAGAGACCTCCGACCACTCCTTGCGCGTCCTGCTGTTGTCGAACGATTCCCTGCGGGCGGCGCAACTTCGCGATTCTCTGGAGCGGATGGGCCACAAGTGTCTGACCTCGACCTCGCGCGAACGCGCGGTGGCTCTGGCGCGCAAGGCGCCGGTCGATGCCTGCCTGATCAGCACCGGGGCGTTCGAGAATCTGGATGAGCCGGAAAGCCGCGTGAAGCTGGCGACCTTCCTGGACAGCCTGCGCGCGACCCAGGCCGAGGCCAGCCTGAACATCTTGGCCCTGGTGCCGGGCGGCGACCAGGTCGATGACCTTCAGGCCATGGGTGTGCGCCCCTTGCTGTTGCCGCAGAACCGCGAAAGCCTGGCGCGAGCCCTGGCCGCGGTTTAACCCAGCGAGTTGTCGCCCAGGCCAAAGGCCTTGCCCAGCCCCTGCTGGTAGCCGTCGACGCCGTCGCGGCGGTCGCGGGTTTCTTCTTTCTCCGGTCCGAAGGCCGACATCAACTGCGTGTTGAACAACATGCCGGCCTGGCCGTCCTGGCTGCTACCGAAGACCAGGTTGATGATTGCCTGCTCCGACTGGACCTTGTCCCAGCGCGCGATCGTCACGCGCTCGGTGTCCATCTGCGGCGCCGGATCGCCCATCGGCATGGGCGCGCTGCCCCCGGTCTTCGTCAGGTTGGCCATGACCTCAGTCACCGTCCGTGAGCGGCCGTGGCTGTAGAAGATGGTCGGATTGGCCCGCGCTGCCGACGGGAACAACGCGGCCGCCGAAGCGCCCGGCCGGTTCTGCGCCGCCGTGATCAGGTTGGCCGCGCCTTCCGGCCCCAGGAAGTGCGCCGCGTAGAGCTCACCCTGGGTGACGTCACGGCCGATGCGGCCCTTCAGATAGGCGGCGTGACCGGCAGTCAGTTCGGCCCCCATGACCGCAGACGCGTCCGGATCGTAGCGCAGATTGAGAATGTCGCGCCGGGCCGCCGGATTGGTGACGTGATAGCGGCCGTCACGCCCGCGCGTGATCTGGTCGGCATAGGCGCCGTAGCCATGCTTGGCGCCGGCCGACTTCATCGTGCCGAGCCAGGTCTGCTCGATGAACTGAAACAGCCCCGCCGCCGAGGATGTCGGCGCTTTGGCCCGCGGGTTGAGAGAGCTTTCCCTTTGGGCGGTGCGCAATAGATAGTCGAAATTGACCCCGGTGGCGCTGGCGGCGCGTTGCAGCGAACCCATGACTCCGTCCGCGCCGCGGTGAACGGTGCGGCCGACATTGTCGGCGATGCCGGAAAGAAACTGGCCCGGATTGGGGGCCTGGGTGAACAAACGCATGGGGCACTATCCTTAGGGCCATTATCCTCGAGGACAGGCAAATTTTGCCGCATGTGTGGTTAATATGGCGTTTAGAACCGGTTGGGGTCGTAAAGCACCAGTTCCGGTGGAGTTTGTCCGGCCAGCATATCGAGGATCATCCGCGCCGCCAGCGGCGCAAAGATATAGCCGTTGCGGCGCATGGCGGTGGCGACATAGACCCCCGACGACGCGTCGCGGCCGATCATCGGCCAACTGTCCGGCGCGGCCGCACGGATACCGGCGCGAGGCGTCGCCTGGCTCAGGTCAAGCCCCGGAAGAATCTCGTGCGCCCTGGCCTTCAACGCCGCCACGACGGCCGGATCGACCGTCACATCCTCGATGCCGAATTCCATGGTGGCCCCGAACCGGGCGCTGGCGCCGTAATCGGCGAGATAGCCTACCGGTGAGCGGATCACGCCGAAGCCGCCCTGCCCCGGCGCCGCCAGGATATGGCCCTTGATGGCGCTCAAGGCATGGAGCGACGGCACGGCAGCGGCCAGGCCTCGCGAGGCGAAGCCACCGGCGACGACAACCGCATCCGCGCTCAGCACCTCGCCCGATTCGCAGGTTACCGAGGTGGCGGTAACGGCGACGGCATTTCCCATCCGCACCGGCACAGCCTGGGCCAGCGCGGCGAGAAAGCCGCCGGCTTCCAGCAGCATTTCGCCGGCAACCCGCACGCCATTGCAGTCAGCCGCCACAGCGTCGAGATCCTCGTCGATCAGGGCTTCGTAGTCGACGCCCATGGCTTTCAGGCGCGGCGTCACATGGTCGGAGGTATTGTCGCTCTGAGGCCAGACATATCGGCTGCATGCCTGCTGCGCTGCCCGCAGGGTGCCACGGATGGCTTCGGGCCAAGACTCGAACAGGTCGAACCAAGCCTGCTGGGCCGCCCTGAGGCGGCCGAAACTTTCCGGCGATTCGGGATCGTTGAGAGCTTCCAGGGCCGGAGCGATCATCCCGGCCGCGATACCGGAGGCCGTGTCGCCCGTTGCGTCGCGGGCGATGACGGTGACGGCATGGCCACGCGCCTGGGCGGCAACGGCCACGGTCAGGCCAACGATACCGCCGCCGACAATAATGAGAGATGAAGGGAACTGGGCCATGCACCGGCTCTAAGCGATTCCGCCGGTAACGGCCATGCGGCAGATGGGCCGAAAAGCAAAACTCGCGATGGTACCGCCTGCAGGTTTCGAACCGGCTACCTCCAGAGCCACAATCTGGCGCTCTACCAAGTGAGCTAAGGCGGCATATCCATCGTAAGGACGGCGTATCTAACGCGGGACGCCGGGATGATCAAGGCCTTAAGATAAAAAACCTTGGCTCACCCGCGGCGCCTCGCGGCCTACTTATAGCCCTTGGACGCGATATAGGCCTGCAGGCCCTTGATACGGGTCGTGTCCGAGGGGTGGGTCGACATGAATTCCGGCGGCTTGTTGCCACCCAAGGCCATCATGTTCTGCCACAGGGTCACCGATTCGGAGGCCTTGTAGCCCGCCTTCACCATCAGGTCGACGCCGATATAGTCGGCTTCGGATTCCTGCTTGCGCGAATAGGGCAAGAGGATGCCCAACTGGGCACCGAGGCCGCCATAGTTGGCTACGACTTGCTGGACGCGGCCCTTGGTCACGCCGGTCGCCACTTCCAGGCCGACCTGGGTGGCGGCGTTCTGCGAAGCCCGTTCGGCGGCGTGGCGGGCAATGACGTGGCCGGTTTCGTGGCCCAGGACCGCTGCAAGCTGATCGTCGTTCTTGACCACCTTGAACAGGCCGGTATTGACCCCGACCTTGTTACCCGGCAGCACGAAGGCGTTCGGTTGGTCGTTGTCAAACACGACATATTCCCAAGGCTGACCGCCCATCCCGGCCGCGGCGACGATTCGCGCCCCGACTTTCTGGACACGGGCGTTCATGCTGGCGTCCTTGGAAATCTTGGCACTCTTGAGTTGTTCCTGCCAGGCGGCGGCTGCCGCCTGCTGCATCGACGATTCGTCGACCAGAATCAGCTGCGACCGTCCCAGGGCCTCGTTGGTCTCGCAGCCGCTCAGGGCGCCGCCGGCCGCCGCCAAAACGGCAAGGGCCAGGGTGGTCTTCAAGATTTTGCGCATGGCTTCCTCCCTCTCACAGGATAATTGAAGGCCACCTTAGCGCGCCGTTTGCAAAAAAAACATCCTTAATGCGGTTCTTGGCTTAATGCGGTTTTTCGCTCAGGGCCTGAAGTGGGCTTAATCCAGCGTCCATTTCACCGTGGTCCGTAGCTTCGATCCGACGCGGACGTCGCCCTGACTGGTATCGACGCGGCCTTCCTTCTGGACCATGGCCACCGTCGCCTTGCCGAAGCCATAGCCCTTCGGGTTTTCGGACGCCACGACACAGGTCACCCGGCCTTTGGTGTCGGCAACGGTGCATTCCACGGTCGCAGCGCCGATGACCTCGTCGGTTTCGGCCTTGGGAGGATAGTAGCTGACCAGGGCGTCGCTGTCGGGAAAACGCGTCCACCGGGCCGTGACATAGACCGGTCCCGGCGGCGCCGGATCCGCAGCCGGTCCGGTTGAGGGCTCCGGGCCAATGACCGGCGGCGTCTTGCCGTCCCCCTCCACCACGGTATCGGACGGCGGGATGGGAGATGTTTCGACATCGGTCGGGATCACCGTGTCCACCGGGTGAGGCTTGACCGTGGTCGGTGGCGGTTCAGTGGTCTTGATGGGCTTCGGTGGCTCTTCCTTCACCGGCGGCCGTTCCATGATGATGGTGGTCGGCGGCACCGGCTCAACTTGCGGAACAGGAATAGCAAACCTTTGACTGATCATATAGGCCGCCAATGCACCGTGAAGCACAACAGCGATAGACAATCCCAGCCAGAAGGATGGTTTGAGTTTTTTGTCGTTGCGATCGTCGAATATGGCGGAATGAGAACTGTGAACAGCTTCCATGATACTTATATCTCCTGCACATTGTGGAAAAGACAAAAGTGTACCGATGCCATACGAGGTCAAAACCCGTCCGGCTTACTAATCGACCTTAGCCGATAGTACGATATGACTTTTGCTTTACTGCATCAGGATACGCCCATCATGACGCTCGCGCAAATGCGGGAAACCCTTGCAGAATAGGGCTTTGAAAAACGAACACCCCGAAGTCGCCTTCGGGGTGTTCGTTTCCGCACATGAAAAACCCGGAACCTTGCGGTTCCGGGTTTGACGTCTTGGTTCCGGTTAGAACTTGAAGCTGAAGGTCTGTCTCAGCTTTTGTCCCGGTTGAACGAGACCGCCACCGGTATCGACCCGGCCCTTGGATTCAACGGCCCGCTTGGCAGCGGCGCCGAAACCATAGCCCTTGGGCTTTTCGTCGAGAACGTTACAGCGAACCTTACCATCTGCGCTCAGGATTTCGCACTCGATGGTGGCCTGACCTTCGACTTCGTCTTCCGCAGCACGCTCCGGATAGTACTCGTCGAGTTTCGGGAACTTGGCCCACTTTGCGTTCACGTATGTCGGCGCCGGCGGTGCCGGCGGAGGCGGAGGCGAATCAGCGATCTTCACGGGTGGGCGAGGATCTTCGACACGCTCTTCCTTCTTAACCGGTTTTGCCTCGTAGGTTTCCGTCGGGATATTGGTGACGACGGGTTCGCGCGGCTGAATTTGCGGCGGAGGCGGCGCATTCGGCGGCGGAGGCGGAGGTGGAGGTGGAGGCGGAGGCGGCGGAGGTGCCTCCACAATGTCCACATTCACCTTCTCGTCTTGAAACGCGTGTTCCTTGATTTCAAACTTCGCCTTGAGGAAGTAGAAAAGGATGCCCGCGTGGATAACAGCGGCGACCCCGACGGCGATCGCCAAAGACCCTTTGTTGGTCTTGGGGGCGTCGTCGAGAATTGGGTCCCGTTTTCTAATGGGTGCTTCGTCAGCCATATGATTCAAGACCCTCTACTACTGTGCATCATCTTCGCCGACGAGCGCGACGGAGTAGAATCCATTGTCCTGAAGCGCATTCATGACTTTCATGAAATCGGCATAACGGGTCTTCTGATCGCAACGGATATAGATCCGTTCCTGATCCGGGTCGCGTGCACCAATGTTTTTCTTAATGTCGTCACCCAGAGTTTCGAGCGACGTCGGAAAGTCACTGATAAACACGCTACCATCCGTTTGAACCGAAATATAGACCGGCTTCGGCGGGGAAGGTTGCGGCTTGGCAACGGCTTTGGGCAATACCACTTCGATCGACACAGTGGCGAGCGGCGCCGCCACCATGAAGATAATGAGGAGAACCAGCATAACGTCCACGAACGGGGTAACGTTGATTTCCGCGTTCTGATCGACATGCAGTTTCGAGCCACCGCCACCACCTGATAGCTTAGCTCCCATGGTGCTTACGCCCCCTTGTCGAGCTGACGCGACAGCGAGTTCATCAGTTCAGACACGAACTGTTCCGAGCGGATGCCGTAATTGGAGATGGCCGTGTTGAAGATGTTGTACATGACAACGGCCGGGATAGCGGCGATCAGGCCGATACCGGTAGCCATAAGGGCTTCGGCGATACCCGGGGCGACGACGGCCAGGTTGGTCGTGTTCGAGTTGGCGATACCGATGAAGGAGTTCATGATGCCGTAAACGGTACCGAACAGACCGATGAACGGCGAAGTCGAACCCGTGGTAGCCAGGAAGGACAGACCGCCCGACAGACGCTTGGCCAGACCGGCCTGAACGGCGTGGATCGAGGCTTCGGCGCGGGTCAGGGTCGAGTCGCGGTGTTCACCCGAGACCTGCAGGCCGGCTTGCTTGGACAGCTGGACTTCTTCGGTGCCCACGGCGGCCATGTCGGCCAGCGGGTTACCGGCGAACTCGTCCGAGACGGCGATGCGGTTGATGTCGGCGATCGAGCGAGCGCCGCGATAGGCTTCCAGGAAGTTGCTGGAGACGCGGTTCAGCGACGAGAAGTCCAGCATCTTCATGATCAGCAGGATCCAGGAGAAGAGGGACATCAGGACCAGCAGACACATGACGACCTTAACGACGATCGTCGCGCCCAGGAACATGGAGGCAAAGTTGACATCGCCACCGTGCTTTTCTTCGGCAGCGGGGGCGTCGGCGGCCGGAGCGGCGGCCGGAGCGGCGGCTTCCGAAGTGGCGGCGGCCGGAGCCGCGGCCGTAGCGGCCATCGCGGGAGCGCTCATCAGCAGCGCAGCGGCGCCAAGCAGAGCAATGAGCGGATTAGATTTCTTGTGTTCGAGCATTTTTCGCCAATTCCTGATTATGGACCGTACCCGGAGGGGGGCTGACCAAGGACTAAAGGGGGGAAGCGTTACCCCGTGTTGAAAACTAAGAACCGCAAGGAACAACGGGCGCACCCGAAATCCCTGAGCAATCCTTTCGTGTCTGAGCGCGGGCACGTACAGAATTCTGACGGTCCGTATCACGCCATGGCCAGAGCACAAACCCTGCCATTATGAACCATTCCGGTTCAAAAGGCGACCGATTTGTTAACGGTTTGTAACCCGCTACAAATCGGTTTGTGGCTAAATGATCCGGCAAAGCCTTAAACGTCAAGGTGTCAGTTACAGACTTTTCTTGACCGGAACCTCGGTAAGGCCAAACCCTTAGAAAAGGATGAATTAAAAAGCCATATCTGTCCGAGAGTTATTCGCTACATACGTAATAAGACGTGATCCGTCGCCCTGTGAAAAAAATTTTTACGGTGTGGATGAAAATCATCCTCACAGCGCTTCACAGGCGAAATCCGCAGGCGTGGTACAACCCTATGGAGGGGGGCGGGCCTACGAGTCGTTGTGACCGCTAACATACCAACTTAAACAAGGAACTGTCCGGAAACGGACGATCTTCCCCCTTCGCCGGTGCAGGGCGTTGAGGGCGGCGTTACGCTATGTGAAACGCACCTGGATAGTCAGGGGTGAGGCCCCCGCGCCGTTGCGTGCATGCACCCGTGAGGGGGCATGCGGATACCCGCCCGGAGCACCACCTGTGGCGGTGCGACGTCCATACGCTTCAGGACAAGCGTGGGGCGCGTTGAGACGGAGACGCTTAGCGGAACGCAACCCGCTCTAATTTTACATTTATACGCTCCGCACGTTCACACGGTGATGCCGTGGGAACGTGCTTGGCTCCTGGCCAGCGATACGACAGGGTGCCGGCGCGAAGCCGGCGCGCTTTACCACACAATATGGCTGAGCACATCGGCCTGGGTCGCCCCCAGGACCGTAACCGTATTGCCGCCGCCCAGATTGATCAGCACATCCGATCCCATCTGCGTAACGATGGCGCTGTTGACCACGCCGTTCGTGACGGCATGGATATCGATTCTGTCGTTCTGGGAGGCCGAGAAGTCCGTCACTGCGTCCTTCCAGGTGCCACCCAGGAAAACGAACACGTCAGCACCGTCGCCCCCGGTCAGGGTATCGTTGCCAATCCCCCCATCCAGGCGGTTGTTGCCGCTGTTGCCGGTCAAGGTGTTGTTCAGCGAGTTGCCGGTGGCGTTGATATTTGCTGCCCCGGTCAACGTCATGACTTCAACCGCGCGTCCGATCAGCGAATAGGTCACCGAGCTTAACACCGTGTCGGTACCTCCGAAATGGAGTTCCTGAACGTTATCGCCGGCATGGTCGACATAGTAGGTGTCGTCACCCAGCCCCCCGACAAGCCTGTCCGCGCCGGCGCCACCATCCAGCACGTTGTTGCCGGCATTGCCGGTCAGCGTGTTGTTTAGCGAATTGCCGGTGCCGTTCAGGTTGCCTGGGCCCGTCAGGGTCAGGACCTCGACCGCGCGACCGAACAGTGAGTAGCTGACCGATGAGATGATGGTGTCGGTGCCCTCCAGGTGGTTCTCTCCGACGCTATCAGCGGCATTGTCGACGTAATAGGTGTCGTCACCCAGCCCGCCCAGAAGGCGATCGATGCCCGCTCCACCGTCCAGCACGTCGTTGCCGGCCCCGCCATCCAGCGTGTTGTTGCCAGCATTGCCGGTCATCACGTTGTTGAGAGAGTTGCCGGTGCCGGCCAGGTTGCCCGCCCCGGTCAGGGTCAGGACCTCCACCGCGCGACCGAACAGAGAATAGCTCACCGACGAGATGATGGTGTCGGTGCCCTCCAGGTGGTTCTCGCCGACGCTGTCGGCGGCGTTATCGACATAGTATGTATCGTCGCCCAACCCGCCGACCATGCGGTCGCCACCGGCGCCACCGTCCAGCAGGTTATTGCCGGCATTGCCCGTCAGGGTGTTGTTCAGACCGTTACCCGTGCCGTTTACGTGATCAGACCCGGTCAGGACGAGGTGCTCCAGATTGGCGCCGAGGACAAAGCCCACGGAGGACCGCACCGAGTCGATGCCTTGCGACGCGCCTTCGGTCACCACATCACCAAGGGCATCAACGACGTAGGTGTCGTTACCCAGGCCGCCCTGCATCGAGTCGGCGCCGGCAAGACCGTCCAGCCAGTTATTTCCGGCGTTACCGGTCAGCAGGTTGTTGAGAAGATTGCCCGTGGCGGCGAAATGGCCGCTGCCCGACAGAATGAGATTTTCGACATCGGCGCCCAGCGTATAGCTGAGCGAGGCCATCACCCAGTCCGTCCCCTCGCCGGCCGCTTCGGTCACGGTATCGTCGCCATCGACGACGAAGGTGTCGTCGCCGGCTCCGCCGACCAGCGTATCGTTGCCAATACCGCCATCCAGCCGGTTGTTGCCGCCATTGCCGATCAGAGTGTTGGCGCCGGCGTTGCCGGTGCCGACAAGGTCTGCGATTCCCGTGAGGGTCAGATGTTCAAGCTCGCCGCCGAGAGTGAAACTGATGGCGGACCGCACCGTATCGACACCTTCACCGGCGATTTCCGTCACGACATCGCCCTGCGCATTGACGACATAGGTATCGTCCCCTGCCCCGCCGGCCATGGTATCGTTGCCAATGCCGCCGTCGATGAGATTGGCGCCGCTGTTACCGGTCAGCTGATTCGACAGGTTGTTCCCGGTGGCGTTGATGTTCCCGGCACCGCCCAGTCTGAGATTTTCAGCATAGATTCCGGCCAGGGAATAGCTCACGGTCGCCACAATCAGGTCCTTGCCCTCACCAGAGGCTTCGATCACCTTGTCACCCGCCGCATTCACATAATAGGTGTCATTGCCCAGGCCACCGGTCAGGGTGTCGTTGCCGGCGCCGCCGTCCAGAAGATTGTCCCCGGAACTTCCGTTCAGCTTGTCGCCGCGCGACGAACCGGTGAGGTTTTCGAAGCCGGTCAGGGTGTCGTTGCCGGCGCCGCCCGTGGCCTGGCCAGTCGCCAGGGACACAGTCACGGCGACCGTCGCACCGGTATAGCTCACGGTATCTATGCCGGCGCCACCACTCAGGACATCATTGCCCGCACCGCCATTGATGACATCGTCACCCGCGCCGCCGTCCAGAATGTCATAGCCGCCCTTGCCCGTTACGGTGTCGTTGCCGCCGTCGCCGTACAGGGTCACCGACATATCGCCGATCGCCTTGATGTCGTCGTTGCCGTCTTCGCCGTGGGTCGCCGTGGAGTAATAGCTGCCCGTCATCTCGATGGTATCGTTACCGGCGCCGCCGAAGACGTCGCGATAAGCGTAGATGACGTCATCGCCGTCGCCGCCATAGGCCGTCGCCCAGCTGTTGCTGCCCGTATACACAGTGTCGTTGCCGGCACCGCCGTCGGCACGATTCAGATATTGCGAGCCGCGTCCGTCGACGACATCGTTGCCGGCGTCACCATAGAGTTCGTAGGTATAGTAACCGACCGTCAGGCTGTCATTCCCGCCCATGCCATGGAGGCTGGGGACATCGCCATGCCAGGTGCTGCCCGCCCCCTTGATAACGTCGTCGAATTCGCTGCCTTCGATGGCCAGGGCGCCTTCGATGTTCTGGATCGTTCCGCCGCCGATAGTCTGGCTGGTTTTCGCCAGGTCGAAGGTGATGCCCGAGTTCGCCCCCTGGAAGCTGATGTACAGGTAGTCCTCGCCGACGCCGCCGTCGACATTGTCGCCATAGCCGGCCGAGATCGTATCGCCGCCCGCACCGCCATTCAGGGTATCGGTGGCGGCGTCGCGGTCGAGGGTCGCGCCGTCGACGCCCGTAGCCGCCGCCGCATAGAGAACATCGTCGCCGATCCCGCCGTTCAGCAGGTCGCTGCCGCTGTCGCCCTGCAGGGCGTCAGTGCCGCCATTGCCATTGAACGTATCGTTACCGCCCTTACCTACCGCGGTGTTGATGTCCTCGCTGCCGGTATAGCTGTTGTCGCCATCGTCACCGACGAAGTTGAGCACACCGAGGCCGACACCGGCCAGAACCGCATCGATCAGATAGGTCCCGTTCGAGAATCGCATCGCCTCGACGGTGCGGTCCAGCGTATCGGTGCCATCGGGCGAACCCGAACGCAGGTCGACCACCGTAATCAGGTGCGTGACCGCGTCTTCCGTCACCTGATAGTCGCCGACCGCGCCGCTGTAGACCGCGATATCGCCGGTGGTGCCCGTTTCGTTGCCGCCGCCGGTCAGGGTGTCATCCCCGGCGCCGCCCGTCAGCACATCATCTCCGGCATCGCCGGTCAGGCTGTCGTGGCCGGAACCGCCATCCAGCGCATCGGCGGCCGAGTTGCCCGTCAGGCTGTCGTTGCCTGCGTCACCATACATGTACGCCGACATGCCGTTCGTCGCCTTGATGTCGTCGTTACCGTCGTCACCATGGGTCCCGTTGGAATAGTAGCTGCCCGCCATCTCAATGGTATCATTACCGGCGCCGCCGAAGACACCCTGGTACGCATAGATAAGGTCGTCGCCATCACCGCCGTAGGCCGTCGCCCAGCTGTTGCTGTAGGTGTATATCGTGTCGTTACCGGCACCGCCGTCGGCACGATTCAGGTATTGCGAGGCGCGCCCGTCGACCACGTCGTCACCGGCGTCGCCGTACAGTTCCGAGGTGTAGTAACCGACGGTCAGCGTGTCGTTACCGCCCATGCCGTGCAGGACCGGCACATCGCCAGACCCGCCGCTGCCGTTACCGTTGATGAGGTCATCGAATTCCCCACCTTCAATGGCGAGAGCGCCTTCGATGTTCTGAATCGTCGCGCCGCCGATGGTCTGGGTGGCCAGCGACAGGTCAAAGGCGACGCCCGACGTCGCTCCCTGGAAGCTGATGTACAGGTAGTCCTCGCCGGCACCGCCGTCGACATTGTCGCCATAGCCGGCCGAGATGACATCATTGCCGTCACCGCCGTTCAGCGTGTCGGCCGTCGCATCGCGGTCGGGAGCCGGAGGCGTTCCGTACCCGGATGCCGGCCGGTCAATGGAATAGAGGTAATCATTGCCCGTCCCGCCGATCAGCAGATCGCCGCCGGCATTACCTTCCAGGGTATCGTTGCCGCCGTTGCCGTTGAACGTATCGTTGCCGGCCTTGCCGACCGCGGTGTTGTTGTCCTCACCGCCGCCGTAGTTGTTGTCGCCGTCGTCGCCGACAAAGTTCAACACCCCCAGCCCGCCGGCCAGAACCGCATCAAGCAGGTAGGTGCCGTTCGAGAACCGCAGGGCCTCGACCGTTCGATCCAGCGTATCGGTACCGTCCGGAGAACCGGTTCGAAGATCGACCACCGTAATGAGGTGTGTTTCCGTGTCTTCGGTGACCTGGTAGTCGCTGGCGGCACCGCTGTAGACCACGACATCACCGGTCGTGCCCGTCGCGTTGGCGCCTCCCGTGAGGCTGTCATTGCCGGCACCACCGGTCAATTCGTCGTCGCCGGCGCCCCCGTTCAGGGTGTCGTTGCCATCGCCGCCGATAAGGACGTCGTAACCGCCGCTGCCGCGCAGGATGTCGTTCCCCGCCTCGCCATGCAGAATCGCCGCCAGGCCTTCCGCCGCCGAGACATCGTCGTTACCATCGCCGCCATAGGCCGCTTCGCCGTAATAGCTCCACACGATCTGGATGGTGTCATTGCCGGCCCCACCGCGGATGGCGCCATGCGCATAAATCATGTCGTCGCCGTCGCCGCCGTCCGCCGCGGCAAACGTATTGGTGGCAGTGTACAGCGTATCGTTGCCGGCGCCACCGTCGACGAGCTGAAGATATTGCGAGTTGCGTCCGTCGACGACGTCGTTGCCGTCCCCCCCATACAGACCGTCCGTATAGTAGCCGGCGGCGAGACTGTCGTCGCCGCCCATGCCGAAGACCACCGGAGCACTGCCGCTCCAGCCGGAACCTTCGCCCAGGATGGTGTCGTTGAATTCACCGCCTTCGATCCACCCGGCGCCTTCGATATTCCGGATCGTGCCGCCGCCGATGGTCTGGCTCGCCAGGGACAGGTCGAAGTTTACCCCCGTCGTGGCGCCCTGGAAGCTGATGAACAGGGTGTCGAAGCCTTCGCCGCCGTCGACATTGTCGCCGTAGCCGGCGGAAAGCCTGTCGCCGCCATCGCCACCGGCCAGGGTGTCGGCCACGGCATCGCGGTCAAGCGTCGGCGCGACATAAGGGATGTAGTAGTAGGGTTCCTGGTAAGTGCCGATCGGCGCCGCCGAATAGAGCGTGTCTTCACCGATGCCGCCGTTCAGCGCGTCGCCGCCGGCGTCGCCCTGCAGGAGGTCGTTGCCGCCATTGCCGTTGAGCGTGTCGTTACCGCCCTTACCGACCGCGGTGTTGGCGTCCTCGCTGCCGGTGTAGCTGTTGTCTGCGTCGTCACCGACGAAGTTGAGCACGCCCAGACCGACACCGGCCAGAACCGCGTCAACCAGATAGGTTCCGTTCGAGAACCGCAGAGCTTCGACGCTGCGGTCCAGCGTATCCGTCCCATCGGGCGAACCCGAACGCAGATCCACCACGGTGATGAGGTGGGTGACCGCGTCTTCCGTGACCTGATAGTCGCCGACGGCGCCGGTGTAGACGGCGATATCGCCGGTCGTGCTGGCCAGGTTGGCGCCTCCGGTCAGGGTGTCGTTGCCGGCGCCACCGGTCAGCGTATCATTGCCGTCGCCGCCGCTCAGGCTGTCATGGTCCACACCGCCATCCAGTACGTCGTTGGCGTAGTTGCCGGTCAGGGTGTCGGCGCCCGCATCGCCATACAGGATCGCCGCAGAGCCGGTCGTCGCCGTGATCCGGTCGTTACCGTCCCCGCCATAGGTCGAGTTGGAGTAATAGCTGCCGAGGGCTTCGATGGTGTCGTTGCCCGCGCCGCCGTAAACGTCACGATAGGCGTAGATCATGTCGTCACCGGCGCCGCCATAGGCCGTCGCCCAGCTGTTGCCGCCGGTGTACACCGTATCGTTGCCGGCACCACCATCCGCGACGTTCAGGTATTGGGAGCCACGACCATCCACGACGTCGTTGCCGGCGTCGCCATACAGTTCAGAGGTGTAGTAGCCGACCGCCAGGGTGTCGTTACCCCCCATGCCATGCAGGATCGGCACGTCGCCAAACCACGCGATGCCGGCGCCCTTGATATCATCATCGAATTTGCTGCCTTCGATGGCGTAGGCGCCTTCGATGTTCTGGATCGTGGCGCCACCGACCGTCTGACTGGTCAGCGACAGATCGAAGGTGACACCCGCGGTCGCCCCCTGGAAGCTGATATACAGGTAGTCCTCACCGGCGCCGCCGTCGATATTGTCGCCATAGCCGGCCGACAGGACATCGCCGCCATCACCACCGTTCAGTGTATCGGCCGTCGCATCGCGGTCCAGGATGTTGCCATCCGTACCCGGTGCTGCCGCGGCATAGAGATAGTCGCTGCCCGCGTCTCCGTTCAAGACGTCGCTGCCACCGTTGCCTGTGGCCGTGTCATTGCCGGCGCCACCCGTGAAGGATTCGTCGCCCGGACCACCGATGAAATTCGCCATTTGGATTTCCCCTCAAATGGCCGCATATATATGGCTTCCCGCCCCGCGGCCTGCCTCAGTCATGACCAATGTCTGTGACAAGTTCAACGCAAAAATAACGGCGGAATGCGAGCCCGGCCCCATATTCCCCGCAGAGGAGACCTGCCGGCATCGCCGTACACCTCAGGCGGCGTACGCCTGTTGTTTCAAAAACAGCCGGCTCGACAACGATGCAAAGGGAGGAGATGGTGCCTGGAGCCGGAATCGAACCAGCGACACGCGGATTTTCAATCCGCTGCTCTACCAACTGAGCTATCCAGGCCCCTGAACCCGGCGCCTTCGCGCCCGAGGGAGGCAGGTCTATAGGCGAGCCGTTTGCGCTTGGCAAGCCGGAAAGTGAAGTTTTTCAGGCTTCTTCTTCATCAGCCGGACGCGACCGTGGCGGCGGCGCCTCGGTCTCCTCGGCCAGGCTCAGATCGCCATCATCGCCGATCACGTACTCGCCCTTCAGCCAATGGACCAGGTCGACATCGGCGCAGCGTTTCGAACAGAACGGGGCGTAGGTGCGCGCCGCATTGACGACGCCTTCGACGGCTTCGCCATAGGGCTTGCGGCAACGGGTGCAGTAACGGACGGTCACAGGGCAAAAACCTCGGATTTGGGCGCGACTTCCAGGCGCAGCATGGGGGCAAGCGGATCCAGAGATCCCGCAAGCAGCGGGCGCAGCCCGTCGATGACCCCGGCCTGGTGGCGGATGACGATAACACGGCTACGGTCCTGCTCCGACAGGCGGATGGCTTGCCACAGACTATATATAGCGGCGGTCAAGAGATGAAAATCCCCGGCGGGGCGTGCCCCCCACGGCCGGGTGAATTCCAGGGTGCCGAACTTGCCGATCGGGGCGACGACCAGACGCGGCGCCTCAGCGGCAAAGCCCTGCATTAGCAGGGTGCGCAGGCGATCGCCATCATGGCGCTTGCCGATCAGGTCAACCACGACCAGTCCCGCCCGGCCCGACAGGCGCAGGCGACGGCCCAGATCGCGGACGGCGGCTTCGTTGCAGACGCGACCGGCCACGGGCGCAGCGGCGAGGCCGCCTTCGGTACCGCCCGACGAATCGACATCGCAGGCGATCAGGGCGCTGGTGGGCTCTATATGGAGATAGCCGCCGCCGGCCAGGTCGCCGGAAGGCCGGACCGCTTCGTCCTGCGCCAGGTCGATAACGTCGCGATCGAAAACCTCTTCGACGGGCCGGTCGCCGATCAGGCTCACGGCCTGCGCAAGCAGACGCGCCTTCAGGCTTAGGACCGGCGAGAGGCGGCGAAGCTCACCCGTCGCCGGCGCTACATACCGGGCGCGCGCCAGTTTTGCGCCGGCGTTGCGCGATTCGGCGATGATCTCGACCTCGACCGTGGCGCCTTCGTTCAGCCTGGTCAGAACCTCGTTCGGTCCTTCCAGCACGGCATCCTCGCCATCGGCCAGTTTCAGGAACAGCAGATTGCCCGCTTTGGCGCGCAGGCGCGCGACCGAACGCGTCCCCAGCACGCCCAGCGAAGGGTCGTATTCATAGCCCTGGGCGAACAGGTGCGGCTTGCCCTGCCACCAGACCGCGCCGCGGGCCAGGCCGAAGCGGGCCTCGTAATGCAGGGTCAGCATGAATAGCCCGCTCCCTCCAGCAGGCAGCGGGTCTCATACAGTGGCAAACCGACGACGGCGGTGAAACTGCCGACCAGGTGGGTAACGAAGCCCCCTGCCCGCCCCTGGATGCCGTAGCCGCCGGCCTTGCCCAGGCCTTCGTCCGAGGCGGCATAGGCGGCGATCTCGGCCGGGGTCAGCACCTTGAAGGTGATACGGGTTTCGACCACGCGTGAGGACAGTTTGCCCGACGGGGCGATGACCGCGATGCCGGTGTAGATGCGGTGACCACGGCCCGACATAAGCTCCAGGCAGCGGGCGACGTCGGCCGCGTCATGGGCCTTGTCGAGCACGCGGCGGCCGACACAGACCACCGTATCGGCGGCCAGGACGAAGCCGGTGTGAGTTGTAGCGACGGCGCGCGCCTTGTCCTGGGCCAGACGCAGGGCCAGGTTGCGGGGCGTTTCGTCCTTGCGAGGGGATTCGTCGAGATCGGCGGCGGCAATGATGTCCGGCGCGATGCCGATCTGCGCCAGCAGGTCGCGGCGGCGCGGGCTGGCGCTGGCCAAAATAAGCTGTGCCTGCATCAGGGGGCTGCAGTTTTCAGGGACTTTGGCAGCCATGCCTGATCCGGGCTTACTTGAAGCGGTAGGTGATACGGCCCTTGGTCAGGTCATAGGGCGTCATTTCGACCAGGATACGGTCGCCGGCCAGGACGCGGATGCGGTTCTTGCGCATCTTGCCCGCCGTGTGGGCGATGATCTCGTGCCCGCTCTCTTCCAGCTTGACGCGGAAGGTCGCATTGGGGAGCAGTTCGATCACCGTACCCGGAAACTCAAGGAGTTCTTCTTTTGCCATTCGGTCTCTCAAATCGTGAAACGGACGCGCCTGCCCGCTGCGGGACTCGATGGGGCGCCGGTCGTGAGTGCGCCCGTTTATACCGAAAGGCCTCAAAGGGAAAGCTTTAGTTTCTGCGCCCATAAGGCAAAACGCCCCTCGCCGGCTGGCGAGGGGCGTTTTGGGATCAAACTGCCAAAAGCCTAGAACTTCTTGACCAGATTGATCGAGGTAGTGCCGGCTTCACCCTTGTCGCCGCTGAAGTCCGACTTGGTGTAGTCGGCGCGCAGGGCAAAGTCGTTATCCAGGTGATACTGGGCGCCGACGCCGTATTCCAGGGCCGTGCCCTGTTCCAGCTTGCCGGCAACGGCCGGGGCCTTGAGGTTGGTGTCGGAGACGCCGACGCGGCCGATCAGGTCGAAGCGCGGCGATACCGGCACGAAGCCGACGCCATAGGCGGCTACCTTGTTGGTCAGCTTGTAGTCGCCGCCCGGACCATTGTCCTTGTTGGTGCCGAAGGCGGCTTCACCTTCAACGCCGAAGTGCGGGGTCAGCTTGGTACCGACGCGGGCATTGATGCCGTTGACGTTGGTGTCCGTGGTGTCGTTCTTGGTGCCCTGATAGCCGATCGAGCCGTAAACCTGACCGACGTCCTGGGCATTGGCGGCAGCGGCGCCCGACAGGGCAATGGCGGTCGCGGCGGTAGCGATAAGAAGGGTCTTCATAATATGTGCTCCATAGTCTTTTTTTGACGCCTCATGCTTATCCAAAAAGTGGCAGTCCACTTTTTGGCATGAGGCTCTAACGGCAGCGATCATGTCGCCGCCTGCCAAGTAATATGGCGATCGGAGCGGGCTCTCGTGGGGCCATTTGCAGGTCTTTTCAGGGTATTTGCGGCCAACTATGGCGAGACGGTCATGCCAGGGCCTTTTATGTGGCCGGATGTCCGGTTTAAGCCTTGTTCCGGCCGTGTTGATGAACGCCGGATAAATGACAAAAATGTAAGAAAATCATAAGGATAGGAAATTTTTGCCGAGTCGCAAAGATCGTAGAGTCCGCCCTTCCTGTTGTTCACGGGGAAAGGTGAGGCGCAGGGCGGCGAGCCTGAGGGGCACACGGACAATTCAGGTGAGCAAATGTCTTCGGAAGGCCCCTCACCCGATCGCCTTCGTTACACTCGGCTCTCGTCCTCTCCCCGCGCGCGGGGAGAGGTAATTTAATCAAAGCCGCAGATGTAGGGCGTTGATCAGGGTGAATAGACGCCGTGACGTCTCGTGATCGATCTCGACCTTGCCCTTCAGCCGCTCGGTCAGCAGCTCGGCGCCTTCGTTGTGAACGCCGCGGCGGCCCATGTCGATCGACTCGATCTGTGACGGCGTGGCGTTCTTCAGCGCCTCGTAATAGCTTTCGCAGATCATCTGGTAGTCGCGCATCATCGTCTTGAACGGCGACATGGACAGCATGATCTTGCGCGCGAAGTTCGGACCGGTGATGTCGAACACCAGACGGTTGTCCTCGAACGCCAGACGCAGGTCGAACGGCCCGTCCGATCCGGCTTCGGCCGCGCCTTCCGGGGTAAAGCTGTTGCGCTCGACAAGGTCGAACATGGCAACCTTGCGCTCGTGCTCGATCTGGTCGGTCGGTGCCGACAGGCTGGCTTCGTCGATGTCGATGCGGGCAAGTTTCATAGTGTGACCCTTTCAGGTTCTCCAAATCACGACTCTCTGTGATTTGGCAAGGGCGACTGCCCGCCCGAGCCTCTGCGAGGAGCCTCGCGGCGCTTGAGCGCTAAGTATGGTTAGGAGTCGACTTTGCCCGGTGCGGGGCGGCCAGGTCCAGCAATAAGACATCGACGCATTCGGTTTCGATACGGATGTCGCGCGTCCCCTCGCCGGCAAATCGCAGGATCAATACTGCCGCCGGCGCTTCCAGCGGTTCAACGGAAATATCCAGCAGGCTGAGGATCTGCTTGGTATTCCTGGCATCCAGGCCGCGAACCTGCACCTTGTCAACGCCGGAAATGCGCAGCACCGACGGCGCCCGCAGCGGTTGGCGGCCACCGGCTTCGTGGCAGAACCGGTTCATGCGCAGGGTAAAGTGGCGGCCCGCCCGGTCATAGGCCATGTCGCCAAAACGCAGGGCGGCGTCCTGGACCAGGGCCGAGATCGGCGGCAGGTCGGAGGCCTCTTCCGCGATCAGTCGTATCGGTTTGGGTGGCGGCTTGCCGAACATCACTCGTCTTCCAGAATCGGCTCCGTACCCTTGAGCCGCTTGATATTGGCGCCACAGGCCGACAGCTTGCCTTCCAGGTTCTCGAAACCACGGTCGAGGTGATAGACGCGGTTGATAATGGTCTCACCCCGCGCCGCCAGGCCGGCAATGACCAAGCAGGCCGAGGCGCGCAAGTCGGTCGCCATCACCTGGGCGCCACGCAGTTCGGAGACACCCCGCACCCGCGCCTCACCGCCGGAGACCGAGATATCGGCGCCCAGACGGCCCAGTTCGGGCACGTGCATGAAGCGGTTTTCGAAGATGGTTTCGCGGATGACACTCTCGCCATCAGCCAGGGTCATCAGCGCCATGAACTGGGCCTGCAGGTCGGTGGCAAAGCCGGGATAGACCTGGGTTTCGAGATCGACCGGCTTAAGCTTGCCGTCTTTACGGGTAATGGTGACCGTGTCGACGCCGCGATGGATTCCGCAGCCGGCCTGGGCCAGCTTGTCCAGCAGGATGGAGATCAGCTCCGGCCGCACGCCGGTCAGACGGACTTCGCCCCCGGCCATGGCGGCGGCGGCGGCGTAGGTACCGGCTTCGATGCGGTCGCAGATGACGGCCCAGTCGGTACCGTGCAGGCTGGTCACGCCTTCGACCACGATGGTGGTGGTGCCGGCGCCGCCGACCTTCGCGCCCATGGCGTTCAGGCATTCGGCCAGGTCGACGATTTCCGGCTCGCAGGCGCAGTTGGTCATGACCGTCGTGCCTTGGGCCAGAACAGCCGCCATCAGGGCATGTTCGGTCGCGCCAACCGAGACGAAGGGAAACTCGATTTCCGCGCCCCGCAGGCCGCGCGGCGCCTGGGCGAAGACATAGCCTTCGTGCATGTCGATATGGGCGCCCAAAGCTTCGAGCGCCTTCAGGTGCAGATCGACCGGACGCGCGCCGATGGTGCAGCCGCCGGGCAGCGAGACCTTGGCGTGGCCGGTGCGGGCCAGCAGTGGCCCCAGGACATTGAACGAGGCACGCATCTGGCGGACCAGGTCATAGGGGGCAAAGGCCGAGGTGATTTCCGGCGTGTGCAGGGTCATGGACTGACCGCCCTCATCCGACTCGGAAATCGCGCAGCCGAATCGCACCAGCAGACGCGACAGCAGGCGGGTATCGGCCAGGCGCGGCATGTTGGTCAGGCGCACCGGTTCCGAGGTCAGCAGCGAGGCGGCCATCAGCTTGATGGCGGAATTCTTGGCCCCGGAGACGGGAATGTCTCCGAACAGCGGGCTGCCGCCCTCGATGGCGATGCGATCCATATGGATGTCCGTAAGTAAAGGTACGCGAAACGGGAGTCGCGGTTCTACATCACAATAGGCCGTGCGCAATACGGCTTATTGTTTTTCGGCGTCGGGCGCCGTCGTATTTTCGTGATCGGGCGGGGGGGGCGTAACGGCAGCGGCCTTGCGGCGGCGCAGGTTCTCGCGCAGCGCCTTCTGCAGCGCCTGCTCCCGTCTTTCTTTTTCAGAAAGGTTGGCTTTTTCTGAAAGTCTGGGTTCACTCATGGAGCTGAGTTACGAAAAGCGTGGAAGAAATTCAAGGGGTCGTGATTTTTCGCTTTGCCTTCCGGAAAAGTTTGGCTATAGCCGCACCCTCTTCGCCGTATTAGCTCAGTGGTAGAGCGCATCCTTGGTAAGGCTGAGGTCGGCAGTTCAATCCTGCCATACGGCACCATCGGGGCCCGGTTCGCAAGAGCCGGGCCCCGGCCATTTTTCAGTACGCGTCACGCCATCTCCAGATTGTTCCTTTATTTTCTGAGTGCGACCATTGACGCACACAGGGAGTACCCGATGACAATCGTTGAGCGTCTCAACCACGCAATTGCCCAGGCTTTACAAAGCGGACAGGTGATTGCTCAGTTCGACCTGACGGCGTCCGACTATAACGAACTGCGTCAGCTCGCCACCGGCGGCGATATCTCCGCGATAGGCTTCGATGCCGCCAGCGATACCTTCAAGGGCTATCAGCTTCACCACAACGATGTCATCGGCACCAGCATGGCCATCGCCAGTCGTGGCGCGATCTTTCTGTGGAACTCGATCACTGAGAGCGCCATTCCGACCGATGGGGCCCTACGCGGTTCGCGCAGCTGAATTCAGCCGAGATAAACCACCCGCTTCTTGCCCTTTTGCGCGTGCATGTCGTTCAAATGCTCGCGATGTTCGTCAGCGCTGCCACGGCGTCCCTGCACATAGTGCGTCCGCTCGATATCCTTCTGGATCAAATGGGCGGCGTACAGGTGGCCCTGGAAGAAGGCGTCGATCAATCCCGGGATAAGGGCCAGGGGCGGAAAGATTTTCGCTATATCCTCAATCGTGGTCAGACCGCTGTCGATCAGAAGAATGATCACCGCGGTCGCCAGGGTGCCCAGTGTCACGCGGGCGCGCATCCCCTGGATGAGCAGGAATAGCCCGGCCAGGACGGAATAGGCCGTCCCCACGCCCGGTATCGGAACCAGGGCCAGGATACCGTCCAGGCCGATGATATTGATCGGTCCGATGCCGATGATGCGGTCCGACAGCCGCTTTACGGACTCAATCGAGTCGTAGATACGTTGGATATGATCGTGCGACTTGGCCAGCATGAAGCGCCCCCGGCAAGCGAAAATTAACCTTTCGCGGAAACCAGCTAAGGCCATGCCGCGGCAAAATGTCAATCGGCGATGGGGCAGATATGTTGCGACTGTTACAGCAAATCCTGAAAGCCGCCGCCTTGGCGGTCGCTGCCGCCATGGTAGCAGTTGCCCTGATCTGCCTGGCCAATCCGCATAGGCCGCTGTTCTACCTGATCGATATCTTCTCAGTGCCGATCCTGACGGCCTTTGTGCTTGTTGCCACGGCCCTGGCTTTGCTGCGGCAGAAATGGGGTGGCGGAGCGGCCGCCCTGGCCTGCGTGATGATGGTGCTGTCCGTGTGGCCCCAGGCCTTTCCCAAACAGGCCGCGCCGGACAAGGACGCCGCCCCGGTGCGGCTGATCTTCGCCAACCTGCTGATCCGTAACACGGAGCCGGAAAAGCTGCTGCCGTGGGTAGAGAAGCAAAATCCTGACGTGGTGGCGCTGATCGAGGCCAATCCGGCGGCACGCGAAAAACTGATCAAAGGCCTTAAAGCCGGCCGGCCCAATATCGCCGCCCGGTACGACATGGTGGTCGTGTCGCGCTATCCGCTGAAACGCCCAAGCCCCCGTCCCGCCGGCTTCGCACTGATGACGGTCGAGGTCGCAGCCCCCGGCCGGCCCTTTACCCTGGCCGTGACGCACCTGACGCGGCCCTGGCCGTTCAGCGACCCGGAAGACCAGCGCCGGCAGTTTTCACGGCTGGCCCGTTCGCTGAATGACATGGCTGACGACGACCTGGTGCTGGTCGGTGATTTCAACACCCCGCCCTGCGCCTCCGGCATGGGGGATTTCATGCGGGAAACCGGATTGCACGCCGCGCCGGTATGGCGCGGCACCTGGCCCAGCTTCCTGCCGTCGCTGCTTCGGGTCGGCATCGACAACGTCCTGGCCAGCCCAGACCGGGTTTTGAGCCGCCGTCAGGTCGGCGGCTTTACCGGATCGGATCACCGGCCGGTCGTGGTCGATATCCAGCCGGCAAAAGCGGATTAGGCTTCCGGCTTGGGTGTGGGCTTAGGCTTGGCTGCCGGTTTTGCAGGCGCAGGCTTGGCTACGGCGACCGGCTTTTCCGCAACAGCGGCCGGCTTCGGCGCGGCTTCCGCCTTCGGCGCGGGCTTCGACACCGCCAGTTCGGAGGCGATGGGCTTCGGCGCCGCCGGCTTGGGCGCGACCACCTCGGGTTCGGCCACGGCCTCGATGATCGGCGCCGGGTCGGCCGCCTCGACGACCTCCGCAACCGCCTCGGTTACGACCGCCGGAGTTTCCGCAACCGCTTCGACCACGGCCGGAACCACCGGGGTTTCGGTGACCGGGTCGATCACGGCTTCCACCACCGGCGGGGCCGCCTCAGCGACAGTCTCAACGCCTTCGGTAACGGTTTCCGCCACCTGTTCTACTACGGCCTGCTGATCGTCGATCGCGGCCTTGACGCGGTCGGCGGCCGTTTCAGCGGTTTCGACGACGGCCTCGGTCAAGTCCTTCGGCGACGGCGTGACAAAGCCCGGCCATTTCGCCGCCAGGTTGGTGACCTGGGGCAGATCCTTGAACAGTTCGCCCGAACGGCTCAGCGACTGCGCCACCGCCCAGGCGCCGACGCCCAAGCTGGCCGACGCCCAGAACGGCACCCACAGGGGCGAAAACGCGCCGACCCACAGGTGGACGGCCTTTTCGGAGGCGGTCTTGATCTCATCGGAACTGGTGAAGGGGAACAGCTTCGGCGACTCGGTTTCGGATATCGTCAGCATCTCATTACCTCGGGGTCAGGCCATATTGCGCCGCAACATAACACATCCCGATTCAGACTCCAACCAGGAGAATCGCCCTCACGGCAATTTGAGGTTTACGCTTTCCTTATAAAGACCACAAACGGGCCTGACCGCCGTCTTCGCCGAAAACACGGACCACATCTTCGGCAATAGGCTTTAGGTGCGCTGCAAAATTTTCCGGCGGATTGACGGCCATCAGCACGCAACCGTTCATCTTCATGGGGTTCCACAAGGGCCGCAGGCGCAACTCCGCGATGAGATTGTCCGGCATCGGATCGATCTCGCGCTCCAGGCCGCGCAGCCAGGCGTCGAAGGTTTCGAGATCCTTCAGCGGCAGCCAGATCAGCACCCGCGCATCAGGCCTGCGGCCGATGATGCCAGCCAGGGTCGAGGTCAGATTATCGTAATCGTCGCCGCGTTCGAACGGCGGGTCGATCAGGTAGAACAGCGACCGAGCCGATCCGGTCGAATCGAGCGCCACCTGATAGCCGTCCTCCTTGACCGCCTTGCCGCGCGGTTCGATGCGTTCGCGCAAGAAACCGAAGTCGTCCTCGCGCAGTTCGCAGCCGACATATTGGTCGTCCGTCCGTATGTGGTCGAGCACCAGGACGGGCGATCCGGGATAGATGCCGACGCGATCGCGGAACCCGGCCTTGGCGTTCTTGGCACGAACATAGCCGGCCAGGGGTTGCAGGCTCTCCGGCACGGCCTGGCTCATCAGGTATTTGATCCCGGCTTCGGCCTCACGGGAGCGGGCGAAATCCGGGTTGGACAGGTCGTAGTAACCGGCGCCGGCGTGGGTATCGACCACCAGCAGCGGTTCGGCCGCCTCGCGTATCAGACGCAGCAAGGTCAGGACCGCGGCGTGCTTTGCGAGGTCGGCGAAGTTGCCGGCGTGAAAGCCGTGACGATAGTTCATTGTGGCCTCATCCTCGAACCTGTGACCGAGGTCCAAAGAGGACCCCTCCGCTTCGACGCGCTTCGGCCCATAGGGGGCCTTGCTTGCTCAACACCTCCCCATTGTCATGGGGAGGAGAAGTAAGGAACAGTTTGCTTCTTCTTTCTTCTCCTCCCTACCGAAGGTGGGGAGGTGGCGAGCGAGGGAGCCTTCAGGCGACCAAGTCGAGACGGAGGGGTCCTACGGAGCGTACCGCCTCACGTCAATCCCAGACTCACCCGCGTCTTCTTCGGTAATCCCGCCGCCACGATGGCGTGAGACTGGCGGATAAGGTCTTCCAGTTCGCCGTCATCCATGACGTCGCCGCGATAATACTGAATCCATTTCATCCCGCGCGATGCCAGATACGGCGCCGGCCGACAGTCAGGATGATCGCGCAACGCTTCAAAGGCCAGTTGCGACACCTTGAAACTGACGGCGAAGTGGTCGCCCTCTTCACCGGCGATGACAAACACCTTGCCGCTCACCTTCCACACGTCCGAACCGCCCCATTGCACCACATGGCTGGTGGCGGGCAGGCCGGCGCATAAGGCGTTGCAGCTTTCCGGGGTCACTGTTGCAGCTTTTGCTCGCGGGCGATCTGCAGCACATCAGCCAGCAGGGATTCGGTCGTCGGCCAGGCTCCGGCGCCCTTGCCTGTCACGTACCAGGTTTCGCCGTTATCGAGCTCGATGATGGCGCGGTTCTGCTCGCCGCGCGCGCCGACCAGGTAATGGTCGCGATCCAGCACTTCCAGCTTCATCGACGCCTGCAAGCCGCCGTCCGTCAGATAGCAGCGCGCGACATAGCGCAGCCCCTTGCCGGCCGGAATGATCAGCGATTCCTCGGTGATCTGGCCGACCTCGAGATGGGCTGGGGTCAGGCCCGGGAAGGCGATCTCACGCAGCAGTTTCAGCTTGGCGCCGACATCGGTGCCGTCGAGATCCGCCGTCGAATCCGGCTCGGCAAAGCCCAGGCGGCGGGCCTCGTCCATGGCTGCGTCGAAGCTCTTGCCCGATTCCACCTGGTCAATGACGAAGTTGGAGGTGCCGTTCAGCACGCCAGCGATCGACTTGACCTTGTGCGACTTGACCGCGCGTTTCAGCGCCTCGATCACCGGAGCGCCCCCGCCGACGCTGGCCGAATAGGTCAGCATAGCGCCCGACGCCTTGGCCGCGGCGCGCAGCTTGTCACCCGAAGCGGCCACCGCCTGCTTGTTGGCACTGGTCACCGACACCCCGGCCTTGAGGAAGCCTTCCAGCAACTCGGCCGAGGGCGACACGCCGGTACCGATATCGACGAAGACGTCGACATCGTTGCGGACGAAGTTGCGCGCATCCGAGGTAAAGGCGGCAGCCAGCGGGTGATCACGGCGCTTGGACGGATCGCGCACGAGGACACGGTCGACCTCGATCAGGTCCGACCATTCCAGGCAGCGTTCCAGGAACTTGGCCCCGACGCCACCGGCGCCCATGACGGCGATGCGGATCGGCCGCTTCAGCACGGCGGCCTTGCGGTAGGCCGTGGGCGCGCCCAACACCGTCTGGTAGCCCTTGCTCAGGCCGGCGACCTCGACGGTCAGGCCCTTGTCGGCGGCATAGCGCATGGCCTTGTTCTGAACCACCGGGAAGGCGATCTTCAGCGCCTCGTCCCAGTTCAGGCTGTCGAAGGGCTTGGCGGAATCGCCGACCTGGGCCGGATCGGCGTCGTAGATGGCGTCGACGTCCTTATAGAGGCGCACCGGCGCGCCCAGCTTGTCGGCGATAAAGACGGCGGTCAGGTCGGAACCGCCGCGGCCCAGCAGCACCGGTTCACCGGCGGCGTTTTCGGCGACATAGCCCGGCACGACGACCAGGTCGACGCTATCCAGGTCCTTCGTCAGGACCTCGGGCTTCATGGCGACCGGATTGGCGTTCAGGTGCTCGCCGTCGGCGACCAGGCCGATCTCATAGGCCGAGCGGAAGCGGGTCGGAATACCCGAACGTTCGCAGGCCATGGCCAGCAGGGTGGCGGCGCGCATTTCGCCGGTAGCGACCAGATGGGGCGTGGCCGAGGACGACGACGCCTGGGTATAGGCGCCGGCCAGGCGCAGCAGTTGGTCGGTCTGGCCCTTGAAGGCCGAGACGACGGCGATGATCTTACGGGCATCGCGGGTATAGCGGTAGATTTCCGACACGGCGCGTTGCAGCGCGCTTTCGGACACCAGAACCGATCCACCGAACTTGACGACGAGAATTGACATAGGCCTGCCCTGCTTTCTTCGTTCTGGTCGCTACAGGAGGTCACTCCAAAGGAAAAGCAAAAATTGCCGTGAGGCGGTAATTCACCTCCCTGAAACGCGGGATTTTGCCGGATCGTCTCCCGGCCTAGGCTGTGCTCGTCCAAAGGGAGGCCGTCATGTCCAAGGCGTGGATTTCAGCTTTTACCGGCGCGTTAGCCGCCATGGCCCTGATCGCCGGCCTGGCCTATGCCAACACTTCCCTGCAGGTCCAGGTCCGCGACGCCGCCGGCAATCCGGTGGCCAATGCCACGGTCTGCGCCGGGACCTCCTCCGCTCGCGCCTCACGCGGTTTCGGTCACACCAATGCCAATGGCGTGGCGGTTCTCAACGTGGCCGACAGCAGCGGTCCTCTGGTCATCACCGCGCATTCCGGCACGCGCGGCGGGCAGCAAAGCATCCCGGGATCGCTGACCCTGGCTACCGTCACCCTGCCCGCGTCCGGCGGCCCGGTCTGCCCGGATGGGACGCCAACCCCGACGCCCGGCACCGTGACGATCGACCGGCGCGCCGTCCAGGAAAGAGCCGACGAACTGGCGCGGCAGCCGCACCCCGGCGTCCTGGGTCCCATCAATCTCAACGGTGAACGCTGCTTCGGCGCCGCCGGCCAGGGCTGTTCCGACACCATTGGCGGCGTCGGCACCTGTATCGGTGGATCGTGCACCATCAATGCCGGCAGTTGGGAGCATGACGAATGCTGCGTGCGTAACCGCGATGGCGGCATGTGCGACGGCAAGTTCGAAGAGATGGCGGCGGTCGTCGGTGCCGGCGGCCCGCCCCAGGTCTGCCAGGCCCAGTTCAACAAGGCCTTCGCCCGCGTCGGCACCTTGCTGAGCTGGCGCCGGGCGGTCAATTTCAACACCGTCAACACCACCGGGAACGTCGACTTCGCCGCCTATTGCGCCCCCGCCGGCACGCTTATGCCGGCGGGGGAAGCCGGCCGCTTCTGTTGCAGCCGCCAGGCCCGCGACCTGACCGGAACGGAAGCCGGCGCGGTCAGCCTGACCAACCTTCGGCAATTGGCCGGCGATACGATCCGGGTGTGCCGGTAAGGGCTTGAACCCGGTCATGCTTTGCGCCTAGAAGCCGGGCATGTCCTTACGCGCCTACGCCCTGCTGATCCTGACCAACTTCCTGTGGGCAGGCAACAGCGTGGCCGGCAAGCTGGCGGTCGGCCATATCGAACCGGTGTTGCTGACGACCCTGCGCTGGGTTTTTGCCTGCCTGCTGATCCTGGCCATCTGCATCCCCCAACTGAAGCGTGACCTCCCCGTCATCACGGCGAAATGGCCGTTGCTGCTGGCCTATGGCGCCATCGGGTTCACCCTTTTCAACCTGCTGCTCTACATGGCGCTGACCCATACCAGCACGGTCAATGTCATGATCGAACAGGCCGGTATCCCGCTGGTCATTTTCGTCCTCAACTTCGCGCTGTTCCGGCTACGCGCCACCCTGGCCCAGATCGCCGGGTTTATCCTGACCTTCTGCGGCGTTCTGGTCACCGCCACCCATGGTGATATCCGCCAGTTGCTGCATCTCGACCTCAATATCGGCGACGCCATGATGCTGGTCGCCGTGCTGGTCTATGCCGGATATACCGCGGCGCTGCGCTGGAAGCCCGACCTGCACTGGAAGACCTTCCTGGCGACGTCATGTATCGGCGCTTTGGTCGCCTGCGTCCCGGCCCTGATCTGGCGCTATCATGACATGCCTGTGGTATGGCCGGACGCCCGGGGTTGGTGGGTGGTCGCCTATGCCGCGGTGTTCCCGTCGCTGATCGCCGCCGGCGCCTATATCGCCGCCAATGCGCTGATCGGCAGCAACCGCGCCGGCATCTTCATCAACCTGCTGCCGATCTTCGGCGTCTTCCTGGCGGTGTTGATCCTGCGCGAGCCCCTGCACGGTTTCCATATCGCCGCCCTGGGCCTGGTCTGCGCCGGCATCCTGCTGGCCGAATGGACGCGCATTCGGGCCGGCCTCTTGACGCAACTGCGAAATTGAGCCATGAAAATTGCTACTCATCGAGACCAGCCGAGGGAAAGGCCCGACGACGCTGGGGCAACCGCCACAAGCCTGTGGAATGGTGCCAACTCCTACGGGGCGCATTTCCCCGAAAGATGAGAGACACGCCAACCCGCCGTCGCGCGGGGCGTTCTCCCGTCTGGTCCCGATGAATCTTTCTGCCTTCATCGGCATGCATACCGGACACACCATGAATATGCACACCTTCCTCAGCGCGCCCGACCTCGACGGGACCGACATTACCGCTATTATTCCTGACGATTTCCGTCTGCAAAGCGGCCAGAAGCTGGAGCAGACGGATGTGGTGGCGCGGCTATATGGTCCGGCCAATGCGCCGGTCGTCGTCGCTGCCGGCGGGATTTCGGCCGGCCGGGTGCTGTTCGCCAAGGAAGACGCCACCGCCGCCGCACCGGGCTGGTGGGAAGGCGTCGCCGGCCCCAATGAAGCCCTGGATCTGAATGTCTGGCGCGTGCTCAGCATCGAGTTCGCCCCGCGCCTGCCGGCCAGCCAGATTTACACTATCTCGACCCACGACCAGGCCCGCCTGGTCAAGCTGCTGCTGGATCAGCTGGGCGTCGAGCGCATCTACAACTTTGTCGGTGCGTCGTACGGCGCCATGATCGGCCTGGCTTTTGCCGAGCTGTATCCGGACGCGGTCGAGCGCCTCTGTATCATCTCGGCCGCCCATCGCGCCCATCCGATGGCGACGGCCTTTCGCGGCCTGCAGCGCCGGTTGCTGATGTTCGGCAAGGCGACCGGCCGCGACGCCGAGGGTATTTCCCTGGCGCGGCAACTGGCCATGACCACCTACCGGTCGGATGCCGAATTCGCCGAGCGTTTCGATGGCCCGCCGCCGGAGTTGGCCGGCGAGAACTACACGGTCTGCGGTTATCTGCGGGCGCGCGGTGATGCCTATGCGGCGACCGATGTGAACCGCTGGATTTCCATGTCGGACAGCCTGGACCGTCACCGCGTCGATCCGGCGAAGATCAAGGCCAAGGTGTTTCTGGCTGCGGTGCCGACCGACCGGCTGGTGCCCTATGACGACATGAAGCTGCTGCACGCGCAACTGGCCGACAGCGTATTTATCGACTTTCCGTCGCTGTATGGCCACGACGCTTTCCTGAAGGAGATTCCGGCCGTATCCGATATCGTCCGAATGTCGCTGCGCTAAAGATCGGCGATATCTTTTTCTTCTTATACTCCCCCGTTATACGGGGGAGGTGGCTGCAAGCGGAGCGCGCAGACGGAAGGGGGATTTCCAGGCGCCGAACGATGAACGAGGCAATAAGAGACGACAGCGGGCCCAATCCCCCACCGTCTCATTTGCTGCCGCAAATGATCCACCTCCCCGTATAACGGGGAGGGATAAAATTTAAGAGCCCTGCCTGCCATGACCAAAGACTATCTCAAAGACGCCAGCCTCCAGACCAAGGTGATCAATATCGGAGTCGATATCGACCCGGCCCATGGTTCGGTCATGCCGCCCATATACCTCAGCACCAACTTCTCGTTCGAGGGCTTCGGCAAGAAGCGGACCTACGACTATGCCCGCTCGGGCAATCCGACGCGCGAAATCATCGCCGAGGTCATCGCCGAGCTGGAAGGCGGCGCCGGCGCCGTCATGACGGCTTCAGGCCTGGCCGCGCTGGACCTGCTGTGGCAGGATCTCGACCGCGCCAACCCGATCGCGCCCTCGGCCACGCCCGATCCCACAGCCGCCAAGTCGAAACGGGTCGTCGTTCCGCATGACTGCTACGGCGGCACCCAGCGCCTGCTCAATGCCCGACATAAGCAGGGCCTGATCGAATGCGTCTATGTCGACCAGAGCGACGAAGCCGCCCTCACCGCCGCGCTTTCACAGCCGACCGCCCTGCTGCTGCTGGAAACCCCGTCCAACCCGCTGATGCGCCTGATCGACCTGCAAAAGCTGATCAAGCTCGGCCACGACGCCGGCGCCCGGGTGGCGGTCGACAACACCTTCCTGTCGCCGGCCCTGCAAAACCCGATCGCGTTCGGGGCCGACTATGTCGTCCATTCGACGACCAAATATATCAACGGCCACTCCGACGTCATCGGTGGCGCCCTGGTCTGCGCCCACCAAGCCGATGTCCTGCCGATGCGCTGGTGGGCCAATTGCGTCGGCGCCACGGCCCCGGCCTTCGACAGCTACATGACCCTGCGCGGCGTGCGCACCCTGTTCGTGCGTATCAAACAGGCGCAAGAGTCGGCCCAGGCCGTGGCCGAATACCTCCACAGCCATCCGGCGGTGGCGGTCGTTCATTATCCCGGCCTGCCCTCACACCCCCAGCACGACCTGGCCAAACGCCAGCAGAAGGGCCCGGGCGCCATGATGAGCTTCGAGCTCGTGGGCGGGCTGGACGCCGTGAAAACCGTGTTCGAGGACATTGACCTGTTCAGCCTGGCGGAATCGCTGGGCGGCGTCGAAAGCCTGATCGTCCATCCGGGGTCGATGACCCACGCCGCCATGTCCGCCGAGGCCCAGGCCACGGCTGGGATTGCGCCGGGCCTGATCCGGCTGTCGATCGGGCTGGAAGACCCGGCCGACCTGATCAAGGCGTTGGATAAGGCCTTGGCGCGGTTAGGATGAAGATCGTCCTGGCCACACCGGATGACGCCATGGCCGCCGCCTGGGAGGCGGCGTGCCATGGGCTGCCCGAGGTGATCCTGCAGCGGGGTTCGATCCTCGACCTCGCCTGCGATGCCATCGTCAGTCCGGCCAACAGCTTCGGCTTCATGGATGGAGGACTCGACCTGCTCTATTCCGAGCATTTCGGCTGGGACCTGCAACTGCGCCTGCGACGGCGAATTCTGGATCACCACCATGGCGAGCTGTTGGTCGGCCAGGCGGAGATCGTTGAAACCGGAAACGACGGGATTCCGTTTATGATCGCCGCTCCGACCATGCGCGTGCCGATGTATCTCGGCGAAGCAACCGTCAATCCCTATCTGGCGACTCGCGCTGCGCTGCTCCTGGTGCGACACGGCGCGCTGCCGTCCGGCGAAGCAATTTCCAGCCGGGTGACCACCGTCGCCTTCCCCGCCATGGGGACCGGCGTCGGCCGGGTTCCCGCTGCTATCTGTGCCCGCCAAATGCGCCAGGCCTTTCACGACGTACTGTTGGCGTCGCCGCGTCTGCCAACCAGTTGGGCCGAGGCCAGCGAAGACCACCAGCGCCTCTACACCGACAGCCCGACAAGGCTTCAGTGACTCATCCTTAACTTGCCGTAACGACGGTTTGGCGGCATGGTGCCGGTCTGCTCACAGCCGGGGATGGGTCATGCGGGGATTTCTGACAGGTTTGGCCGTGGCGGCGTTGATGGTCACCGCCGTCCCGGTCCGGGCCGATGTGTTTGCCGACATCAAGGCCGTCGAACAGGCCGAGCGCGACTTCGCCGCCGATACGGCGAAGAACGGCTTTTATCGCGGCTTCATCGCCTGGTCGACGGACGACGCCATAGGCTTCCTGCCCCAGGCTGGAAACTTCCATAAGGCCCTGGTCGACTCGCTGGCGGCCGATCCCAGCCTGGCCGGCGCGCCGACGCCCTTGCGCTGGCGGCCGTTTCACGTCGGCGTTGCCAATTCCGGCGACCTCGCCTTCGACCTCGGCACCTGGACGATGGAAGGCAACGACAAGGCCGGCTGGTTCTTCACCATCTGGGAGAAGCAGGCCGACGGCACATGGAAGTGGTCGCTGGACGGCGGCGCAGGCGACGATGCGCCGGACAATCTTCCCCCCGCTGATCAGACTTTTACACTCGTCGCCAACACCCAACATGTCCATCCCAACGGACTGGCTGAAGGTCTTGGCCGGGACGACGCCTTCAACGCCCTGCTGGCGCAAAAATCCTACTCAGATATCTATGCCGGCCTCGGCGGCACCCGGCCGACTATCGCTTCCGACGGCGTGCCGCCCTATGTCGAAGGCTACTGGCCGTGGCCATCGGGTGATGGCGCGCCGCCGCCGCCCGAGGGGGCCGACGCGAAGATGGAGGCGCGTCGCCAGGCGGTGATTGCCGCGCGCCCCGAAACAGGCCTGACCTGGACGCGCGATGGCTCGGGCGCCTCGAAGTCCGGTGCCTTCGTGTATACCTACGGCCACGCGACCGCCGCCGACGGGACCTATCGCGGCCACTATGTCCGGGTGTGGAACAAGCTGACTGAACGCGACACCAGTTGGCTTCTGACCGTCGACCTGTTCCACAAATAATCGCTTATTCCTTATGATCGTCCGCCGAGACACCGCGACAGTGGGCCAGCAGGCCGACGCCGCGTTCCAGCCACAGGCGGCGGTCGAACTCGCCTTGGGGATTGTACTGGTCGATCCAGCGGATGCCTGAGGCATCGTCATAAAGGTAGCGGATTCGTACCAGGTTTTCGGTGCGCAGGGTCACCACGCGCGATCCCGCCGGCCCGCCATTGATCTCTTCGAACACCGCCGGATCCTTCTCGACCGAGAAGATGGCATTGTCCTTGTCGAAGCGGTCGCCACGCGGAATGGCGAAGACATTGCCCGACGAGTCCGTCAGCCCGCACGAGGTCTTGTTACGCCAGGTGGTAAAGCTGAGGCCCTGGCCGTTTTGGGTCTGTTTCAGCAAGTCTTCAGCGGAGCCACCGCCGCCGGCATAGTTGATCCGCCCGGCAGCGTGGTTGACGACGAAGTGGTTTTCGCCATCGGCATAGATGCCGAACTGGTCGTCCGATTGCAGCCCGCAGCCGGTCAGAACCATGGCCACCGTCATCAGCGCGATCTTTTTCACGGGCATCCCCTTCCCTGACTGTTCGCGCCAGTGTAGCCCAGCCGTTAACGAAAGATACAAAAAGATGTTGAGGAGAGACCATGTACAGCCCCGCCCGTGACCGATACGCCACCATGCCCTATCGCCGTTGCGGCGCGTCGGGACTGAAATTGCCGGCGATTTCGCTGGGCCTGTGGCAGAATTTCGGTGGCGTCGATGTCTATGAGACCGGGCGCGCCATCGTCCGCCGCGCCTTCGACCGCGGCGTCACCCACTTCGACCTGGCCAACAATTACGGGCCGCCGCCGGGTTCGGCCGAGGAGAATTTCGGCCGCATCCTGGGCGCCGATTTCCAGGGGCTGCGCGACGAGCTGGTCATCTCATCCAAGGCCGGCTGGGATATGTGGCCCGGCCCCTACGGCGGCATCAACGGGTCGCGCAAATACCTGATCGCATCGTGTGACCAGAGCCTGAAGCGGATGGGGCTGGACTATGTCGACATCTTCTATTCCCACAGAGTCGATCCGTTCACCCCGCTGGAGGAGACCATGAGCGCGCTGGCGCAACTGGTTCGCCAGGGCAAGGCGCTCTATGTCGGGATTTCAAACTACAGTGCCGAACTGACGCGACAGGCGGCGGAGATTCTGGCGTCCGAAGGGGTGCCGCTGATCACCAACCAGCCCAATTACAGCCTGCTGCATCGCTGGATCGAACCGGAGGTGTTGGGGGCCAATGCTGAGGCCGGTGCCGGAACGATCGTGTTTTCGCCCCTGGCCCAGGGGCTGCTGAGCAACAAGTATATCAACGGTGTGCCGGACGACTCGCGCGCCGGCCGCCAGGACTGGGTGCGGGCGCGACTGACGCCGGAGGTTCAGGCGGCCTCGGGGCGGATCGATGCGGTGGCGCGGTCGCGTGGCCAGGGCGTGGCGCAACTGGCCATAGCCTGGACCTTGCGTGATCCGCGGGTGACGTCGTGCCTGATCGGCGCGAGAACCGTGGCGCAACTGGATGAAAGCCTGTCGGCGCTGGATAACTTGGGCCTTACGCCGGACGAGATCGCGGAACTGGATCTTGTTACCCGCGACCTGCCGGATGTGTTCGCCGTCCCGCCAAAGGCTAACGGGGATGATTTGTGGCCCTGATAGCGCTCCCGGCCAGCAAGAAGATTTACCACGGAAAGCACTGAAAGCCGCTGCGCGGCGACACGGAAAACACTGAAGTCAGAGCCGGTCCGCGCGAAGCGCCCTCCTATAGGTGTCTCATAGGAAGGCGCTTCGCGCGATAGAATCCGGAACCTGAATTCCGTGTCATTCCGTGTCGCCGGCCAAAGGCCGGCGCTTCCGTGTCTTCCGTGGTCCCGCTTCCTCGCTTACGCCCGGATCAGCGTGACGTTGATGTTGCCGCGCGTGGCATTGGAGTACGGACACACCTGATGCGCCGCGGCGATCAGACGATCCGCCACCTCGCCGTCGATCCCCGGCAGCGAAATCTTCAAAGTCACCTCCAGACCGAAACCGGTCGGGGTCGCGCCGATGCCCACCGACGATTCGATGCTGGCATCCGCCGGCACAGCGACCTTTTCTTTGCCGCCGACGAACTTCAAGGCGCCAATAAAACAGGCGGCATAGCCCATGGCGAACAATTGTTCTGGATTGGTGCCGTCGCCGCCGGCCCCGCCCAGTTCCTTGGGCGTCGACAGCTTCAGGTCCAGGTTGCCGCTCGTGGCGGTGCCTTCGCGGCCGCCAGTGGCCTTGGCATGCGCGGTGTAGGCTGCGGTGATCGATTGGGTCATGGGTAATGCTCCTTGGCTTGAATGACACGACACAATTTAATTGTGCACAATATATTGTCAAGTGCATTGCGCACAATTAAATTACGTTCATGATAAAAGCGCCCTCCCCGCCCGAACTGCGTCTGGACAACCAGATCTGCTTCGCTGTCTATTCGACTGCCCACGCCTTTGCCCAGGCCTACCGGCCATGGCTGGAGCCCATGGGGCTGACCTATCCGCAATACCTGGTCATGCTGCTGCTGTGGGAGCGCGACGGTCGCTCAGTCAATGAGTTGGCCCAACCGCTGCAGCTCGATTCCGGCACCCTGACGCCACTGCTCAAGCGGATGGAAAAAGCCGGCTTCGTCACCCGCGGCCGTGATGACAAGGACGAGCGGATCACCCGCATCCATTTGACCGATTTCGGACAGTCGCTGCAAGACCAAGCGCGGAGAATCCCCGCCGCCATGTTGTGCAATTCCGGCCTGGATCTGAACCGGTTGAATGAACTTCGCGAGCAAGTTCAAGAGCTTGGCAAAAGCTTACGTCAGGCTTAACCACGCTGAAAATCGCCCTCGCCAAACCGCCTCACCGCGCGCACAGTGACCGTGGGGCGATGGACAATTCACGAGGCGATCCATGACTTTCAAACGCAAAACCCTGTCCCTGGCGGGCGTGTCATTGCTATGCATCCTGGCGGCCTGCCAGGCAAAGCCGGCACACGAAACCGCCCAACAGGTCGAGATGGAACAAAGTCCATCGACCAATCTTATCGCCAGAGCTGGGTCAAGGGCTGAGGCGCCCGCCGCGTCACCGGCGCAGGATACCGATGGAGCCCCGGCCAAGACGACCGGCGCACCCTTGCCGGATGTCACCCTCCCTCAGGTCGCCTACGACTATAATTACGGCTTCACGGCCAACGACGATGGTGTCCAGGCCCTGGTCAAGCGGCACCAGGCCATTTGCGAAGACGCCGGCCCGGCGGCATGCCAGATCGTGTCGCGCAACTCGAACGTCTATCGCGACTCGGCCTACGCCAACGAGGTCCTGGAACTGCGCGTCAGTTCTACCTGGCTGAAAGCGTGGCAGGCCGGGCTGGAGGGCGACATGAAAGCCGCCGGCGGCAAGATCGAGCGCTACACGATCGCCAGCGAGGATCTGAGCCTCGAGATCGTCGACACCGAAGCGCGGCTAAAGACCAAGGAGGCCTTGCGCGACCGCATGGTCGAGATGATCCGCAGCCACAGCGGCAAGATCTCCGAACTGATGGAGGCGGAAACCCAGGTCGCCGAGGTCCAGGCCGATATCGATGCCGCCCGCTCGGCCCTGGCGGTGATGAGCCGGCGGGTCGCCACGGTGCATGTCACCCTGGCCTATCGCAGCGAATCCGTTGCCGCCTCGAAAGGCACCTTCTCGCCCCTGGGCGAGGCGCTGAACGGTGTCGTCGGCAATATCGTCCTGGTCCTGGCCGGACTGATCAGTATCCTGTCCTTCCTGATTCCGCTGGGACTGGTGGCCGCACCCGTCATCTGGTTCGTCCGCAAATGGCTGAAAAACCGTAAGAAAAAGGCGCCGGTGGTGCCGGCGCCCGATAACGAAACTACTTAACCTCGATCGCCGGAAGCCGGTCGATCGGCTCCAGGGTCACGCGGCGGAAGAAGGTTTCCGCCCCTTCGGACTGGAACTGGATACGACCATGGGTCAGGGGCTGGCACACGCCGGCGGCGTCGGTGTCGCACAGGTTCCACACCTCCATCACCGGCACGCCGTTGACGACATGGATGGCGCGATCGCCAAAGACATAGAGGTCGAGTGTGTTCCATTGACCGACCGGCTTTTCGGCGTCGCGGGCGTTCTCGACATTCCAGTCGGCGGTGTTGCCGACGGTGGTGTAGTCCGCGGCGCCGACGGTGAAGCGATGGCCGGGGGCAATGATGGCCGGATCCTTCACGGCGGTGGTCGTCGCCTTCAGATTGGCGCCGACCGGCACCACCATGCCGGTCGAACCGGTCATGATCTCGAACTCCACGGCGCGCATCCAGGTGCCCCAGACCACGCCCGGCTCACCGTGGCTGTGGTACAGCAGGCCGTTGTTTTCCGGTTGATCCAGGCGCGGCGCGTGGCGCTTGCCGCTCCACTTGTATTCCAGCCGCAGGTGATAGTTGCCGTAGTCGCCCTGGTGAACCAGACTGCCCCAGGTCTTGCCCGAGATGAACAGGGCCGGTTCGCCGTCCTCTTCGACCACCTTGAAGATATCGCCCTTGCCACCTGCGCCCAATGAAGGATCATGGTCGGGCCGGTAGGTCTGGGCGGGGTCGGCATAACCCAGCCAGGCGTCCCAGGCATCGATGTCCTTGCCGTTGAACAGGCTGACGGCCGGGCCGGTAGCGGCGGGCACGTCCTTCAGGATCAGGGTCTGGGGGTGATAGGCTTCCTCAGCCAGGACCGGGGTCGCCAGCAGGCACAGGCCGGCCAGAAGTGCGCTTCTCAACATGTTTTATCCTTATGGTTTTACAGCACGAGTTCCGCACGAACCACGGTGACGGCGTGGCCGCGCAGCAGGACGCGGGAACCGGCCAGTTCAGCCTGGATCTCGGCGCCGCGTTTGGGATGGGCCTGATAGAAGTCAAACACCGTTTTGCCCGTCAGACGATGATATAGCGGTGTCAGCATACAGTGCATAGAGCCCGTCGCCGGATCTTCGTCGATCCCCATGTCGGGCGCGAACAGGCGTGATACGGCGTCATACGGTTTTCCCGCGGCGGCCGGCGCAGTTACCACGACATGGCGGTCGTTATAGACGCTGCCGTCATAGAGCGGCAGGGCCTTCAGGTCCGGGGTCAGGCCGCGCACGGTCTCTTCATCGTCGAACAGGGCGATCAGGGCCGGCCCGCCATAGACGGCTTTCGGCGTCGCCCCCAATGCAGAAGCGAGGTCCGGCATGTCGATCGGCTCGGGCTCATAGGCCGGAAAATCCATCTCCAGTCCGTTGGCTGTCCGGGTAACGATCAGGTCGCCCGACAGAGTCGAAAAGACCAGCCGGTCACCGTCATGTCCCAACTCTTCGAACAGGGTATGGGCCGAGGCCAGGGTGGCATGACCGCACAGCTTCACTTCGCAGGCCGGGGTAAACCAGCGCAGGCCGAAATGTCCCGCCTCCATCGGACGCAGATAAGCGGTTTCGGCCTGGTTGTTCTCCATGGCCAAGGCCTGCATCCAGGCGTCGTCGGGCCATTCGGACAGGGGCTCGACCACCCAGGCGGGACCGCCCTTGAACGGCTGCCGCGCAAAGGCGTCGATCAGGTACTGACGCATATCGGGCTTACTTGTTCTTCAGGGCATCGCCCATATTGATCTTCATCCCGCCCGGCATGACCATGTCCCCCGGCTTCATGCCGGCATCGCAGGCCCCCAGCCACTTGCCGTCGACCGAGGTCGAGACGTCCGTCATCCCATCCTTGGGCGGATCGAAGGTCGCCTTGATGGTCTGGTGGTAGGCGGTGTCGCCCGTCAGTTCCATATGCACGGCGGTGTGAATCTTGCTGCCGCCGTCCTGGCAAACCGCCGTCACGTCGACGGTGTTACCATTGCGGGTGACCTTCTGATCGGTACAGTTGGTGTCGCCCTTCTGCATCGGGCCGGCATTGGTGGTGAACTTGGTGGTCAGGGCCTCATCCAGGCAGATCTTGGTGGTGATCGTCTGGGGGACCTTATCGACCTTGGTGGTCATTTCCCAGAGACCCGGCTTCAGGCTCGGCCCAGCGCCGCCGGCCGTCATTGCGGCGGGGGCATCGGCCGGGGCAGCCGCCGATTCGGTGGCGCCGTCCGTGGCTTCCTTCTTGCCGCAACCCGCCAGGGCGAGCACGGCGACGCTTACGCAGATACCGAGGGTGAGCTTGTGCATATCGACCTCCTGCTGTCGGGCCGAACTTAGCGCCAAGTAACGGCAGACTCCACCCGATTCTTAACTGTCCGCCGGATTATCCGGCACGCGCCAGTCGATCGGTGCAAAGCCTTTGGATTCCAGAAATTGATTGGCTTTCGAAAACGGCCGGCTGCCGAAGAAGCCATTGTGCGCCGACAGGGGCGACGGGTGCGGCGATTTCAGCACCAGGTGCTTGGTCGTATCGACAAAGGCCGCCTTCTTCTGGGCGTAGGCTCCCCACAGAATAAACACCACAGGGTGGGACTGTTCGTTGACGGCGCGAATAACGGCGTCGGTGAACGGCTCCCAGCCCTTGCCCTGGTGGGCATTGGCCACGCCCATCTGCACGGTCAGAACCGCATTGAGCAGCAGCACGCCCTGTTTGGCCCAGTGTTCCAGGAAGCCATGCCGCGCCGGCGGAATGTCGAGATCGTCGCGCAGTTCCTTATAGATATTGACCAGGGACGGCGGGATCTTCACTCCCGGCTGGACCGAAAAACACAGGCCGTGGGCCTGGCCTTCGCCGTGGTACGGATCCTGGCCCAGGATGACCACCCGCACCTGGTCCAGAGGCGTCAGGTCCAGGGCGCGGAAATATTCGCTGCCCTTGGGGAAGATCCGCTTGCCGGCCGCCCGCTCTTCCTGCAGGAAGGCCTTGAGGTCGTGCATATAGGGCTTGTCGAACTCACCGCTTAGCGGCGCCTTCCAGCTCTCTTCCAGTTTTACATCGGCCATGGCATCGCTCCGCAAAAGCGGCGTCAGCAAGCGGCGAGTCAGCCGTCAAGTCAAGCTCAAGCCGTGGCCTGGGGCGCTACACGGATCGCATTGGCCGGGTAATGGTTCGGATTCTGGGACTGCCATTCGCAGGCTTCGGCGTCCTTCTGCGTCTTCCAGGCCTTCAGCAAGGCTGCGCGGCGCTTCGGGTACCTCTTTCCGGTCAGGTCCCAGCTCTTGATACGGTCCGTGCGAAAGCTGCGGAAATCCTGACGCAGTTCGCACCAGCCGATCAGCAGCCGGACATGGTCGAAGAAGCCCAGGGCGAACGGCCACACCGTCCGTTCCGTGGTTTCGCCCTTCAGGTCGGTATAGCTCAGGGACACGCACTGTTCGGCGCGGATGGCGCTGCGGACATCGCCGAGGTCAAGCGTGCCTTCATGGCGGGGCCAGGCTGGCGCGACCAGAAGACCGGTTGATTCCAGGTCGTCGCTCATATCCTTGGGCAGGACGGCGGCGATCTTGGTCAGGGCATTGTGCGCCGCCTCGCCCAGCCGGGCATCGGCACGGTCGGCGACCCAACGCGTCCCCAGAACCAAAGCCTCCAGTTCTTCCTGCGACAGCATCAGCGGCGGCAGCATATAGCCCGGCCGCAGCACATAACCGACGCCGGGCTCGCCTTCGATATGCGCCCCCTGGGCCTGTAACGCGGCGATATCGCGATAGAGGGTCCGCAGCGAAATATCGAGTTCGCGCGCCAGTTCAGCGCCGGCTACCGGATAACGGTGACGGCGGAACAACTGCAGCAGGTCGAGAAGACGGGTGGCGCGCGTCATGAGTCTGTACCGCAAAAAGGTGACGGAAGGATACGCTGCACTGGAAGCCGGTCTACATAGACTTAGTGCCAAATTTTGTCAGTAGGCTTTCACCCGCCTCACGTGAACTTGACAACATGGCCATAAACATACATACCGGTTGGTATGTCAATAGCGACGTCCGAAGTTACAAATCGCCGCGATCCGGGCCGCACCCGGCAACGCCTGTTGATGGCCGGGTTCGAGGAAGTTTACCGATCCGGCTTCCAGGGTTGCGACCTCAACGCCATCCTCGGCAAGGCCGGGGTCACCAAGGGCGCTCTTTACCACCACTTCGACAGCAAGGACGCCCTGGGCCACGCCATCCTGGAAGATGTGGTGGCGAAGATCACCGACGACAAGTGGCTCACCCCTTTGCGTGAAAGCGATACACCGCTCGATACCCTTATCACGATCATCGAAGGCACCTTTACCGACGACGAACATGCGGCCGGCGGTTGCCCGCTCAACAACCTGGCCCAGGAGATGTCGCGCGTCGAGGAAGGCTTCCGCGCCCGCACCGCGGCCCTGTTCACCACCTGGATCGACACGGTCGCCGACGCCCTGACCCGCGCCCAGGCCCAGGGGAGCTTGCGTCCCGAAGTCGACGCCCGCGCCCAGGCCCAGTTCGTTGTCGCCGCCTACGAAGGCTACATGTCGATCGCCAAGAGCCTGCAAAGCGGCGCCGTCCTCGAAGCCGGCGTCCGGCAACTCGTTTCTCACCTCAACAGCCTGCGCCCGGAGCCCCAGAATGGATAGTGCCGCACCCCACCCTGTCGTGAGCCGCGAAGACTGGCTGGCCGCCCGCATCGCCCTGAAAAATGAGGAAAAGCGGGTTCTGCGCGAGGTCGACGCCCTGGCCAAGAAGCGCGCTGCCCTGCCGTGGGTCAAGGTCGACAAGCTCTACCTGTTCGATACCCCGTCGGGCCCGCGCACGTTATCGGACCTGTTCGCCGGCCGCAGCCAGTTGATCGTCCAGCATTTCATGTTTGCCCCCGAATGGGAGGAAGGTTGTGTCGGCTGTTCGCTGGGCGCCGACCATATGAACGGCATCACGGCCCACCTGGAAAACCACGACGTCAAGTACACCCTGGTGTCGCGCGCGCCTCTGGCCAAACTCATTGCCTTCCGCGAGCGCATGGGTTGGCCGTTCGATTGGGTGTCGGCGGGCGACGGCGATTTCAACTACGACTTCCACGTCTCCTTCCGCGAAGGCGAACCCGTCTATTATAACTACGCCGACCGCGCATTCGAATGCGTCGACCTGCCCGGGCTGAGCGTCTTCCACAAGACTGCGGACGGCACCATCTACCACACCTATTCGGTCTACTCGCGCGGCACCGAGCTGGCCTCGGGCGTGTTCCAGCTTCTGGACATGACGCCGAAGGGCCGCAACGAAACCGGCCCCAATGGCGATCTGACGGATTGGGTAAAGCATCACGATAAATACGACAGCGGCTCATCGTCTTGCGGCTGCGGCGGCAAGACGGCGTAGCAGATGGGCAAGTTTATTCTGGCGATGAACGTATCGCTCGACGGCTATGTCGACGACCTGGCCGGCGGCCTGGTTATGCCGCCGCCCAGCGAGCAGCACTTCCAGTACTGGATCGACACGATCAAAGGCCACGCCGCCACGATCTATGGCCGTCGTATGTACGAAGTTATGCGCTACTGGGGCGAAGACCGCGCAGGGTGGGACGCACCCCGGCGCGACTTTGCCGAGGCCTGGCGCAAGATGCCCAAGTGGGTGGTGTCAAGCACGCTCACGGACGTCGGTCCCAATGCCACCTTAATCTCCAGCAACATCGAAGCTCGGGTCCGCGCGCTGAAAGCGGGCACTGACGGTATCATCAGTGTATCCGGTCCGCAGTTGGCGGGCCTGATGACCGAGTTGGGCCTGATCGACGAATATCACATGCACCTGCGCCCGTTCGTCCTGGGCGAAGGCAAGCCGTTCTTCCACGGCGCCCGACCGCCTTTGCGTTTGATCTCCAGCCACCAGATCGACGACGACACGATGCATTTGACCTACACAGCGGCGTGACGCCATCAGACGGGAATATCCGCTCACCTCACGTCAAAAGCGACCAGAAGCCAGCTTTGCGCCCGTGTTGCGCCTTGAGTTTGGCCCTGTAGTCGGCATGCCCCTCAAGACCGTTCGCCGACCATTCTGACTCCGCGATATCAAGGGCCAACCTGTCCAGCGCCGTGAGATAGCGCGCCCCGAAACCATAGGCTTTCGACCGTGCTTTCGCTAGAATATCGTCCAGCAGGGCGCGGTACAGGACCGTCGCCGCCAAGGCATAGTCGTGTTCCAGCGCTTCGGCGACGCCTGGCAGGATATGGTATTGTCCACCATCCCACTTTTTGCGGTTCCGTATGACCAGGTTCGCGGCCAGGTCGCGGCGCGGCCAACGCAGAAACAGTATCAGGGCGGCATAGAGTCGCGGCGACGTCATGGCGTGGTCGAAGGCGCGGTCCAGGGCTTTAAAGTCCTCAAAGTCCGGCAGCGCCTTGGTATACTCCCGCAGGATATCGGCATCCAGGCTGGCGGCGAAGGCCTTCCATCGCAACGCCTGCGCTTCGGGTTTGCGCCCCAGCGCGTCCAGGATCTTCGCTTCCAGGCTGGCGCGGTCGGGCGCCATCCCGGCAGGCGCCGTGGCCTCATCGGAAAAGGCAACATAGCGGTTGACGGGTTTTTCGCGTCGCACCCAGTCCAGCGCCGCTTCGGCCCGCCCCGCCGCCAACAGACGCTCTGCCAACGCCATCGGGTCCTGGAGATTGGGGTGTTTCTCGGCCTCAAGCCTAACATAGGCGTCCAGGTCGCCCAGGGCATCGGCGATGATCTGGCGCACCTCATGATATTGGCGGGCGTTCGAGATGACATATTGCTCTTTGGAAGCCTTGTCTTTGGCCTCCTGCGCCTTCTGCCGTTGCTGCAGGTCGGCGCTCCACGCCTGCAGCGCGGCCGGCGGGACATGGGGGGCGACGGCGCGGGCCGTCCCGATCAGGTAGCCGTGCGAGGTGTCGCCCAGCGCGGCCATGACCCGGTCAGGCAGAAGGACGGCTTCGTCCGGCGTCAGTTTCGGGGCAAGCCCTTCCAGGTGCTCGATCGCGACTTCGTAGACGTCCTGCACCTGGCCGTGGGAATCGTCGACCCGTTCGAAGACCTTTTCGTGGGTCGCAACAAAGCGCAGCAGGCGGTCAATGGCCATAGCGGGGGCGATATTCCCCAACTGGCTGGCTATGGTCGCCACGGCGGTGGCCAGGTCGTCACGGAAGGCGCGCGCCTTGTTCCAGTCGATGAAGCTGCGCGCTGTTTCCAGCGCTGCCAGCCGCCGGTCGATGAGCTTGGCCACGGCCGCAGGCCCTTGCTGACCGGCCATGGCCGCCTTGACCTGTTTGCGAAACAGCGGATTGCGTTCGGCTTCTTCGAAGACGATCCGCGCCAGGGCGTCGGCGCCCAGTTCACGCAGGCCGTCCAGCGAATAGGCGGGTTTGCGCGCCATCGTTCAGTGTCCTTTTGCTTGCGGCTCAAGCCGATAAAACACCTGGGCCGCGCCTGTCGACTCCAAATCCGTAAACCTTGGGGAAGACAGATTTCTTACCACGAACGTCACGAACAGACACGAACGTGAACGCCAACGATACTTTGTCGAAGCCCCAGCCACGAAAATTGGCGCTGTAACGCAGCGCCGGTTGACGATTAGCGGCGTGACTATTGAAATGAAGACGACCTCTCGAATTTGAATTTATCCCTCAAAAAAGGACACAGGCATGGAAATCACGCTGCTGGATGCGCAAGGTACGGCCAATAAGCTAATCGAGCTCATTAATAGACATGAAAAAATCGATTTCGCTGTCGCTTGGGCTACCAGCGGAAAGGTAGCTGATTGCCTGCTGAAGAACCAAGACAAGTTCAGTACGATCACGATTGGCCTCAACAGGTTCGTTACCGAGCCCGCCTTTCTCGAAGAACTTATAGGTGTCAAAAACGCCTTCGTAATCAAGAGCGACAAGGGCACCTTTCATCCAAAGATCTATCATTTTGTCTCTGCCAACACCTCCGAAACGATTGTCGGGAGTTCAAACTTTACGGGTGGCGGGCTTGGCGGAAACCTTGAAGCCTCCTTCCACATAAAAGGGGAATCCGGAGAAGACATTTTCCGGCAGGTTGAAGCCCAATTGAACGGGTATAAAAAGTACCGGCGGAACATCACCAAAGAACTGGTCGACAGCTACCGTGACCAGTATGAACTCAACAAAGCCCGGCAGGGACGAAAGAATCCACACTTGCCAGGAGATCCCGGCAATGCAGAGGCCTTAACATCTGAGTTGTTGGCAATGAGTTGGGCGGAGTACTGCAGCGAACTTCGCCACAAAAGTGGCAGTTCGATTTCCGGGCGTTTCAAAATCCTTCGAAGAGCTCGAGAAATGTTTGAAACCGTTGGCAGTATGGCGGAGCTCGAAGTCAAACAGTGGCGCGCAATCGCCGGACTCCTAACCGAGAAGCAAAAGGAGGAAGACGACGCTCGGAAACTGAAGCTACACGATATCGACTGGGGTTGGTTCGGATCGATGGGTGGCTCGGGAACCTTCCAAAAACTGATAAACTCCAGGAATCGAAACTTAGCCAAGGCCGTGGACAGCATACCTCTTAGTGGCGAGGTTTGCCGCAACGATTTTGATACATTTGCCAAGCATTTTGGTGCCGCTTTCAAGGGCGGAAATGGGGCCACTGGAGTCAGTACAGCGACGCGTTTACTCGCTATGAAGCGACCCGACGTCTTTATGTGTGTGGACGGCAAAAACAAGAAACGCTTGAAGAAAGCTTTGGGGTCGTCCGTCACGCTGGAAAACTATTGGGATACCGTCGTAGAGACGGTACGCACTGCCCCTTGGTACACCTTTGACTGCCCTACCGAAAAAACTGAGCAGAAAATATGGAAAGGACGCGTCGCGTTGTTAGACGCGATTTTTTACGAAGAATAACTCACGCGCTTAGCCGGCTGCTGCGCCAGCTCTCTTGCAGAGCGCTACGCAGCCGGCTTCGCTACCAACTGAGCTTGAACACACTATCGATCGGCACGCGAACCAAGACCCGTCGAAGCTCACACAAAACGACCACCCGCTCAGCGACATCGGCATTTTTTCAACGAACGTTGAATTGACCGCGGCCATGCTGTAGGCCTATATGTGGAATTGACTTGGATCGTATCAATCGATACGACCTGATCAAAATGACATAAGAGGATATCCAGGATGGCCTTAGTCTCCGCCGGCCGCAAATTCCGTGACGCCCTGGCGGCGGAATCCCCGTTGCAGGTCATCGGCACGATCAATGCCAATCACGCTCTGCTGGCCAAGCGCGCCGGCTATCGCGCCATCTATCTGTCGGGCGGCGGGGTCGCCGCCGGATCTTTGGGCATGCCGGATCTGGGGATCAATAACCTGGATGACGTGCTGATCGATGTCCGCCGCATCACCGATGTCTGCGACCTGCCTTTGATGGTCGATATCGATACCGGCTTTGGGCCGTCGGCATTCAATATCGAACGCACCGTCAAGTCGCTGATCAAGTTCGGCGCGGCGGCCTGCCATATCGAAGACCAGGTCGGGGCGAAACGCTGCGGCCACCGGCCGGGCAAGGAAATCGTCTCGACCGAGGAGATGGTCGACCGGGTCAAGGCCGCGGCCGACGCGAAGACCGATCCGGATTTCTTCCTGATCGCCCGGACGGATGCGATTGCGGTGCATGGCGTCGATGCGGCGATCGAACGCGCCGTGAAGTGTGTCGAGGCCGGGGCGGACGGGATCTTCGCCGAAGCGGCCTATGATCTGGAGACCTACCGCCGGTTTGTCGATGCCGTGAAGGTGCCGGTGCTGGCCAACATCACCGAGTTCGGTAAGACGCCTCTGTTCACGCGCGAGGAACTGGCTTCGGCCGGTGTGGCGATCCAGTTGTATCCGCTGTCGGCCTTCCGGGCGATGAACAAGGCGGCGGAAGCGGTCTACGAGGCCGTCCGCCGTGACGGCCATCAGAAGAACGTGCTCGATACCATGCAGACGCGCGAGGAACTGTACGACCGCATCGGGTATTGGGATTTCGAGAACAAGCTGGACCTGTTGTTCAGCGGACAAAAATAAAGTTTTTTGAACACGAAAAGCTCGAAAAACACAAAAAGCACGAAACATCAGGATGTGTCTGGCGCCGCGCAGCGGCTGAAATGAAACAGGTCAAAGCCGCTACTCGGCAAGATCAAGCAAGACCTGAAGTTCGTGCTTTTTGTGCTTTTCGAGCTTTTCGTGGTCAAAAATAAAAACAGGGAACCGAACCATGGACACAGCCGCTGAAACACCGACCGGTTTCAAGCCCAAGAAATCCGTTGCCCTCTCCGGCACGGTCGCCGGCAATACCGCGCTCTGTACTGTCGGGCGCACCGGCAATGACCTGGCCTATCGCGGCTACGACATCCTCGACCTGGCCGCCACGTCCGAGTTCGAGGAAATCGCCTTCCTTCTGGTCCATGGTAAGCTCCCCAACCGCACCGAACTCGACGCCTACAAGACCAAGCTCCGCGCCTTACGCGGCCTGCCGTCGAACCTGAAAGCCGTCCTCGAAAGCCTGCCGCCGTCGGCCCACCCGATGGACGTCATGCGCACCGGTGTCTCAACGCTCGGCTGTCTGACGCCAGAGCGCGACGACCATAACCACCCCGGCGCCCGCGACATTGCCGACAAGCTGATGGCCAGCTTCGGTTCCATGCTTCTGTACTGGTACCACTTCAGCCACAACGGCCGGCGCATCGAAACCGAAACCGACGACGACAGCATCGGTGGCCACTTCCTGCACCTGCTGCACGGCAAAAAGCCCAGCGAGTCCTGGGTGCGGGCCATGCATACCTCGCTGATCCTCTATGCCGAACATGAGTTCAACGCCTCAACCTTCGCCGCCCGGGTCGTGGCCGGCACGGGTTCGGACTTCTACAGTGCCATCGCCGGCGCCATCGGCGCGCTGCGGGGGCCCAAGCACGGCGGCGCCAACGAGTTCGCCTTCGACATCCAGAAGCGCTACGACACTCCCGACGAGGCCGAGGCGGATATCCGCCAAAGAGTCGCCGCCAAGGAGGTCGTCATCGGCTTCGGCCATCCGGTCTATACGGTCGGCGATCCGCGCAACGAAGCCATCAAGGCCGTCGCCAAGGCCCTGTCGGCCGAGCAGCACAATATGAAGATGTTCAACATCGCCGAACGGCTGGAAAGCGTGATGTGGGAGATCAAGAAGATGTTCCCCAACCTCGATTGGTTCAGCGCCGTCAGCTACCATATGATGGGCGTGCCGACCGCGATGTTTACCCCGCTGTTCGTTATTTCGCGGACGTCTGGCTGGTCGGCGCACGTCATCGAACAGCGCCAGGACGGCAAGATCATCCGCCCCAACGCGAACTATACCGGCCCGGAAGACCGCCCCTTCGTGCCGCTCAACGATCGTCCATGACCTACCGCAAGCCCCTCCCCGGTACGGATCTCGACTGGTTCGACGCCCGCGACGCCGTCGAGGCGCTGGCGCCGGGCGCTTACCGTACCTTGCCCTACACGTCGCGGGTCCATGCTGAAAACCTGGTGCGGCGTTGCGATCCCGCCATCCTGGAACGCAGCCTGCGGCAGTTGATCGAACGGCGTCAGGACCATGACTTTCCGTGGTTCCCCGCCCGGGTCGTCTGTCACGACATCCTGGGCCAGACCGCCCTGGTCGACCTGGCCGGTCTGCGCGACGCCATCGCCGCCCAAGGCGGCGATCCTGCCCAGGTCAATCCGGTCGTGCCGACGCAACTGATCGTCGACCACTCCCTGGCGGTCGAATATGGCGGCGATGTCAAGGATGCCTTCGCCCGCAACCGCGCCATCGAAGACCGCCGCAACGAGGACCGCTTCCATTTCATCGACTGGACGCGCAAGGCGTTTCGCAATGTCGAGGTCATCCCGCCCGGCAACGGCATCATGCACCAGATCAACCTGGAGCGCATGTCACCTGTCATCCAGACGAAAGACGGCGTCGCCTTCCCCGACACCCTGGTCGGCACCGACAGCCATACGCCGCACGTCGATGCGCTGGGCGTCATCGCCATCGGGGTCGGCGGGCTGGAGGCCGAAAACGTCATGTTGGGCCGGGCGTCATGGATGCGGTTGCCCGACATCATCGGCGTCGAACTGACCGGCCGACCGGGTCCCGGCATTACCGCCACCGACGTAGTGCTGGCCCTGACCGAATATCTGCGCAAGGAAAAGGTCGTCGGCGCCTATCTCGAATTCTTCGGTGAAGGCGCTGCGGCCCTGACGCTGGGCGACCGCGCTACCATCTCCAACATGACGCCGGAATTCGGCGCCACGGCGGCCATGTTCGCCATCGACCAGCAGACTTTGGATTACTTGACCCTGACCGGTCGCGCCGCCGAACAGGTGCGCCTGGTCGAAATCTACGCCAAGGCGGCCGGGTTGTGGGCCGATGCCCTGAAGACGGCGGAATATCCGCGGGTGTTGACCTTCGACCTGTCGAGCGTGGTCCGCACCATGGCCGGGCCGTCCAACCCGCACAAACGCCTGCCGACCTCGGATCTGGCGGCGCGCGGTATCGCCGGTGAATGGATCGATACGCCGGGCCACATGCCCGACGGCGCCGTCATCATCGCGGCGATCACCAGTTGCACCAACACCTCCAATCCGCGCAACGTCATCGCCGCCGGCCTGTTGGCGCGTAATGCCAATGCCAAGGGGTTGCTGCGCAAACCGTGGGTCAAGTCGTCCCTGGCGCCGGGTTCGAAAGCGGTGCAGCTCTATCTCGAAGACGCCGGGTTGTTGCCGGAACTGGAAAAGCTCGGCTTCGGCATCGTCGCCTTTGCCTGCACGACCTGCAACGGCATGAGCGGCGCGCTGGATCCCGCCATCCAGCAGGAGATCATCGACCGCGACCTCTACGCCACTGCCGTCTTGTCGGGGAACCGCAATTTCGACGGCCGCATCCACCCCTATGCCAAGCAGGCGTTTCTGGCCTCGCCGCCCTTGGTCATCGCCTATGCGATCGCCGGCACCATCCGTTTCGACATCGAAAAGGACGTGCTGGGCTACGGTCCCGACGGCGCCGAGGTGCGGCTGATCGACATCTGGCCGGATGACGCCGAGATCGACGCCATCGTCGCCCAAAGCGTCAAGCCCGAGCAGTTCCGCAGCGTCTACGATCCGATGTTCAGCTTCGCGGCGCGCGGCAAGCCGGTCGATCCGCTGTATGACTGGCGCCCCCAAAGCACCTATATCCGGAGACCTCCTTATTGGGAGGGCGCGTTGGCCGGCGAGCGGACCCTGACCGGGATGCGCCCCCTGGCGGTCTTGCCCGACAACATCACCACCGACCACCTGTCGCCGTCCAACGCCATCCTGGCCGACAGCGCCGCCGGCGAATACCTGCTGCGCATGCAGGTGCCCGAGGAGGACTTCAACTCCTACGCCACCCACCGCGGCGATCACCTGACGGCACAACGCGCCACCTTCGCCAACCCGACCCTGATGAACGAAATGGCCGTGGTCGATGGCCAGATCCGCAAGGGTTCGCTGACGCGGCTGGAGCCCGACGGCCAGGTCATGCGGATGTGGGAAGCGATCGAAACCTATATGGAGCGCAAACAGCCTTTGATCATCATTGCCGGCGCCGACTACGGCCAGGGTTCGTCGCGCGACTGGGCCGCCAAGGGCGTGCGTCTGGCCGGTGTCGAGGCCATTGCCGCCGAAGGGTTCGAGCGCATCCACCGGACCAATCTGATCGGTATGGGCGTGCTGCCGCTGGAGTTTTTGCCTGGCACGACGCGGCAATCGCTCGGCATCGACGGCACGGAAACCTATGATGTTCGTGGCGACCTGACCCCACGCGGCATAGTCACGCTGGTCATCCATCGTCGCACAGGCGAGGCCGTCGAGGTGCCGGTCACCTGTCGATTGGATACGGCCGAAGAGGTATCGATCTACGAGGCCGGCGGGGTGTTGCAACGCTTCGCGCGTGATTTCCTGGAACAGGCGAAGGTGGCATGAGCGGTCAGATTCGTATTCCGGCGACCTATATGCGCGGCGGCACCAGCAAGGGCGTCTTCTTCCGGCGCGAGGACTTGCCGGACGACGTCGAAGCGCGCGACCGCTTGCTGCTGCGGGTGATCGGCAGTCCCGACCCCTACGGCAAGCAGACCGACGGCATGGGCGGGGCGACCTCGTCTACGTCGAAAGTGGTCATCCTGTCGAAGAGCGACCGGCCGGACCACGATGTCGATTACCTGTTCGGCCAGGTGTCGATCGACAGCGCCTTCATCGACTGGAGCGGCAATTGCGGTAACCTGTCTGCAGCGGTCGGGCCGTTTGCTATCTCGAACGGCCTGGTGGCGGATGTGCCGCGCGACGGCCTGTGCACGGTGCGTATCTGGCAAGCCAATATCGCCAAGACCATCATCGCCCATGTGCCGATGACCGGCGGCGAGGTCCAGGAAACCGGCGATTTCGAACTGGACGGCGTGACCTTTCCGGCGGCGGAGATTCAGCTCGAATTTGTCGACCCAGCGGACGACGGTGACGGCGGCAGCATGTTCCCGACCGGCAACCTGGTCGACGATCTGGAGGTGCCGGGCGTCGGCACGCTGAAAACTACCCTGATCAATGCCGGAATCCCGACCATCTTCGTCAATGCGGTGGATATCGGCTATACCGGCACGGAATTGCAGGAGGCCGTCAATGGCGATGCGGCCGCCTTGGCGCGATTCGAGGCCATCCGGGCCTATGGCGCCCTGCGCATGGGCTTGATTGCCGACCTGTCCGAAGCCGCCAAACGCCAGCACACCCCTAAGGTCGCCTTTGTCGCACCGCCGACGGACTATGTCGCCTCCAGCGGCAAGCCGGTCGTGGCCGGCGACATTGACCTGGTGGTTCGGGCGCTGTCGATGGGTAAGCTGCACCACGCCATGATGGGCACGGCGGCGGTGGCGATCGGCACGGCGGCAGCGGTGCCGGGCACCCTGGTCAACCTGGCGGCCGGCGGCGGTGAACGTAACGCGGTGCGCTTCGGTCATCCGTCCGGCACGTTGCGCGTGGGCGCCGAGGCTGTTCAGGTCGACGGCCAGTGGGTGGTCAAAAAAGCCCTGATGAGCCGCAGCGCCCGCGTGCTGATGGAAGGCTGGGTGCGGGTACCGTTGGAAAAGTAGGCGAATGCAGATGAGTCATATTTCCGAAATTCAAGACGTTCTCGCCCTCAAGACGGGGCGCCTGGTCGTCATGATTACCAAGCCGACTGCAGAGATAAAGGTTGGCGATCCAATTCTGTTGGAAAGACCGGACGGCCGTCTCCACCAAACCCGTGTGCTCGGTTTCGAAACCCTTCTGTCGGTCAAAGGCCAATTGACATCGCTGTTTATCAACTTCGAAGACAGCGTAACCAAGGCGATGATGCCCGTGGGGACCCGGCTATCGCGGTTGGACGATAGCGAACACCGCGTCGATGCGTGCCATAATGCCCGGCGCGATTAAGCCCCCCGGCGGATGCGCTCGATCATGTAGGAAAAGTCCTGGCCGGCATGGCCCTGGGCGCACAGGGCGTCGTAAAGGGCGTGAGCCCGGGCGCCCAGCGGCGTATCGGCGCCGGACGCGGACGCCGCCTGCATGGCCAGGGTCAGGTCCTTCAGCATCAAGGCTGAGGCAAAGCCCGGCTGGTAGTCGTTATTCGCCGGCGACGACGGCACCGGTCCCGGCACCGGGCAATAGGACGTCATCGACCAGCTCTGGCCCGAGGCTTTCGAGGCGATGTCGAAGAAGACCTGATCGTCCAGGCCCAGTTTTTCGGCCAGGGCAAAGGCTTCGCACGTGCCGATCATGGTGATGGCCAGCAGCATGTTGTTGCATATCTTGGCCGCCTGCCCGGCCCCGGCCGCGCCGGCATGGATCACCGCCTTGCCCATCGGTTTCAGCACCGGTTCGGCGCGGGCAAAAGCCTCCGCCGTCCCGCCGCACATAAAGGTCAGGGTTCCGCCTTGCGCTCCCGCCACGCCGCCCGAGACCGGGGCATCGACCATGGCAAAACCCTTGGCGTAGGCTTGCGCCGCCACCTCACGCGCCGTGGCGACATCGATGGTCGAACAGTCGATCAGGATGGCGGATCGGGGTGCGGCTTCGAACACCTGACCGTAGACTGACACGACATGCTGGCCGGCCGGCAGCATGGTCACCACGGCCTCCGCGTCGCGGCAGGCTTCAAGGACTGACGGCGCCGTCACCGCGCCGGCGGCCACAGCCTGGGCCACGGCATCGGTGCTGATATCGAAAGCGCGGACCTCATGACCGGCCTTGACCAGGTTGGAGGCCATCCCCGAGCCCATGTGGCCCAGACCGATAAAGGCGATCTTCATGTCGATATATCCGGGAACTGCAAATCCATATTTCCAAGAGATTGGAAGAATGCCTCGATCGCGCCTTCTGTCAACTCGGCCCAGACCGGCGCCTGATCCTTGTCCTCGATCACGGCGCGGACGCCTTCGGAGAAGTCCTTCGTCGAGGTGATGCGGCTGGCGATGCGGTATTCCATCCGCATGACGTCCTCGAAGCTGTCCAGCTTGCGGCCTTCGCGTAACTGGCGCAGCGACACGGCCAAGGACTGAGGCGAGCGTTTGGTCAGGATTTGCGCCTGTTCCCGCGCCCAGTCATCGCCGGAGTTCAGGGCGATCGAAATCGCCGTCATGGTGTCGTGGCCGAAGCAACGATTGATGGTGTCCATATGCTTGGTATAGGCGGCCGGCGGCACAGCTTCGGCATAGCGGTCGATGGCGGTTATGTCGGCTTTCAGGGCGTCGATGCGGTCCATCGGCACGAAGTGGGTGGCGATCCCGGCGGCCACCACATCGCTGCCGCGCAGTTGCGCACCCGTCAAGGCCAGCCAAGTGCCCAGTTCACCGTCCAGCCGCGGCAGGAACCAGCCGCCGCCGACGTCGGGAAAAAGGCCGATGCCCGTTTCCGGCATGGCAAAGACCGTGCGTTCGGTAGCAATGCGGTGCGAGCCATGCACCGACAGCCCGACACCGCCGCCCATGGTGATGCCGTCGATGATGGCGATATAGGGCTTGGTGAAGCGTTTGATCCGCGCATTCATGGTGTACTCGACAGCGAAGAATTCGCGCGCCTCGACGCCATCGGTGCGGCCAGATTGGGCGACCTTACGAATATCGCCGCCGGCACAGAAACCGCGCGTGCCTTCGGCATGGTCGACCAGAACCGCCGTCACCGCCGTGTCATTTTCCCAAGCGGTCAGGGCGGCATCGATATCGGCGCACATCTGCGTCGTCAGAGCATGCAGAGCCTGGGGCCGGTTCAGGGTGATCCGACCGATACCGTGTTCGATGCGGGTGATGACCTCGCTCACTTCAGCATGTCCCGGGCGATGATAACGCGCATGATCTCGTTGGTGCCTTCGAGGATTTGATGCACGCGCAGATCGCGGACGATCCGTTCGACGCCGTAATCATGCAGGTAACCGTAGCCGCCATGAATCTGCAAAGCATCATTGGCGATTTTCGAGCCCGTGTCGGTGACGAAGCGCTTGGCCATGGCGCACCACCGTGTGGCGTCCGGCGTTTTGGCGTCCAGTTTTGCAGCGGCTTCGTACAGCAGGGTCCGCGCCGCCGACAGCTCGGTTTCCATGTCGGCCAGCTTGAACTGGGTCGCCTGGAAGGCATTGAGGTGCTTGCCGAACTGCGACCGTTCGCCGGCATAGCTGAGCGCCCGATCTAGAGCATCCTGGGCGCCGCCTAGGCTGCAGGCGGCGATGTTCAGTCGGCCGCCGTCCAGCCCCTTCATGGCGTATTTAAAGCCGTCACCCGGTGTGCCGAGCAGGTTGTCCGCCGGAATGCGCAGGTTGTCGAAAGTGACCTGGCGGGTCGGCTGGGCGTTCCAGCCCATCTTCTTTTCGTTCGCGCCGAAGCTCAGGCCACGCGTGTCTTTCGCTACGAGGAAAGTGGAAATGCCGTCGTCGAACCGCGCCATCACCACGTAAAGATCGGAAACGCCGGCGCCGGAAATAAACTGTTTCGAACCGTTGAGGACGAAGCTGTCGCCGTCGCGGACGGCACGGGTTTTCATTGCGGCGGCGTCGGACCCCGAGCCCGGTTCGGTCAGGCAATAGCTGGCGATGGCCTCCATCGTGGTCAGTTTGGGGATCCACCCACCGCGCTGGTCGTCGCTGCCGAAGCTGTCGATCATCCAGGTGCACATGTTGTGGATCGACAGGAAGGCGGCGGTGGCGATGCAGCCGCGTGACAGCTGTTCGAAGATGATAACGCCGTCGTGGCGCGACAGGCCTGAGCCGCCATGGTCTTCGCGGGTGTAGATGGCGGCAAACCCCAGGGCCGCGGCTTCGCGCATGACTTCGACCGGGAAGTGCTTGGTCTCGTCCCATTCACCGGCATGGGGGCGCAGTTTATCATACGCAAACCGCTGCGCCGCCTCCTGGATCATTACCTGGTCGTCGTTGAGCATGTCCGTCCCTGCTTTTTTTAACCCCTCTCCCCGTTTACGGGGAGAGGTTAGGGTGAGGGGCATGCCCGGTTTCCGGTGCACAATCGTCTTCGGAAGGCCCCTCACCCGATCGCCTTCACTTCGCTCGGCTCTCGTCCTCTCCCCGCAGGCGGGGAGAGGTGATTACGCTATCTGTCCTTAAATTTAGCAGGCCGCTTCTCAGCAAACGCCGCCATGCCTTCTTTCTGATCTTCGGTCGCGAACAGTGCCGTAAACAGCCGCCGCTCAAACCGCACGCCTTCCGTCGTCGGCAGTTCCAAGGCCCGGCCGACCATCTCCTTGGCTGCCAGGATCGCCGGCAAACCATAGCCCGCGATCGCCTCCGCCGCCTCCATGGCTACCGCCATCAACTCATCATGCGGCACCACCCGGCTGACCAGACCAATGCGGTCGGCCTCGGTGGCATCGATCATCCGTCCGGTCAGGACCAGGTCCATCGCCTTGGCCTTGCCGATCGCCTTGGTCAGCCGGATCGAGCCGCCCATGCCTGGCGTCACGCCCAGCTTGATTTCCGGCTGGCCGAACTTGGCCTTGTCCGAGGCGATGATCAGGTCGCACATCATGGCCAGTTCGCAGCCGCCGCCCAGGGCAAAACCGTTGACCGCCGCGATCACCGGCTTGCGGCAGGCGGCAAAGACGTCCCAGCCGGCGAAATAGTCGTTCAGGTACATGTCGGCGACATCGCGGCCGGCCATTTCCTTGATATCGGCGCCGGCGGCAAAGGCCCTGCCCGCCCCAGTGATCACCGTCACGGCGATCTCCGGATTGCGGTCGATGTCGCGGATCAGTGCGCTCAGCTCCGTCATGGTCTGGTAGTTGAGCGCATTGAGGACGTCGGGGCGGTTCAAGGTGACCACCGCCACACGGCCTTTTTGTTCGAAGGTTAGTGTTTGCTGCTGTTCCATAGTCTTTGAAACCAGTTTTTCTGTCTGTTTTGGAAAGCTTTGAATCGCCGTGCGACAATCGGAGCCAGCTTGTCGAATGTCTCCCAGTTGTCAGGGACATGATAAAGCGACGGCAATCCTTTGGCTAAGGTCTTATCGTAATCCTGAACATATGTTCCACCGTCATGGTAATAGTAGGCCCGAGCGAAGGCATTGCCTTCCTCGTTAAGGTCGATGTCGGCAAACTTCTCATCCGAAGTCCGGAAAAATATCGCGCCCGGACTGGACGTCCTGTTTCGGGCGGCCTCTAGAAAATCCGGCTCTTCTAATATTTCTTCGCCTGCCAGACCCTTGAGCCAACACCAGACCACGAACATGGCGATGTGCGTCCCGCCTGCCTCCGGTGGCAGGTCTTCCGGAAAGTCTCCGCCATAGTGCCAGGACGCGTCGTCGTATTTCATGGCTATTTCATCGTCGGAATGATGAAGGCCTGGTCGCCGATATCGCCATCCGGCCAGCGCGAGGTCACCGTCTTGACCTTGGTGTAGAAGCGCACCCCATCCTCACCGTACTGGTTCAGGTCACCGAAGGCCGAACGTTTCCAGCCGCCGAAGCTGTGATAGGCAACCGGCACCGGGATCGGCACATTGATGCCGACCATGCCGACATTGACTTTGGAGACGAATTCGCGCGCCGCCAGGCCGTTGCGGGTGAAGATGGCGACGCCGTTACCATAGGCGTGCTGCGACGGCAGGGCGGCCGCCTCTTCCAGGGTCTCGGCGCGGATGACCTGAAGTACGGGCCCGAAGATTTCGTCCTGATAGGATTTCATTTCCGGCCGCACCTTGTCGAACAGGGTCGGGCCGATGAAATAGCCGTCCTCATGACCCTGGAGCTTCAGGCCGCGACCGTCCAGCACCAGATCGGCGCCTTCGTCGACGCCCATCTGGATATAGGCCTCGACCTTGGCCTTATGCGCCGCTGAGATCACCGGGCCGTAATGGGCTTCGGCATCGGTCGAGACGCCGACCTTCAAAGCGCGCGCTGCGTCGGTCATGCGTTCGATAAAGGCGTCGGCAGTTTTCGCCCCGACCGGTACCGCCACCGGCAGGGCCATGCAGCGTTCGCCGGCCGAGCCATAGGCGGCGCCGACGATGTCGCGCACCACCTGATCCAGGTCGGCATCGGGCAGGATAATACCGTGGTTCTTGGCCCCGCCCATGGCCTGGATCCGTTTGCCGTGGGCCGAACCGGTAGCGTAGACATATTGCGCGATGTCGGACGAGCCGACGAAGCTGATCGCCTTGATATCCGGGTGGACCAGCAGGGCGTCGACGGCTTCCTTGTCGCCGTGCACCACCTGGAAGACGCCCTCGGGCAGGCCCGCTTCGATCAGCAGCTCACCCAGGCGCACCGGCACCGACGGGTCCTTTTCCGAAGGCTTCAGGATAAAGGCATTGCCGCAGGCCAGGGCGACCGCCGACATCCACATGGGGATCATGGCCGGGAAGTTGAACGGGGTGATGCCCGCCACGACGCCCAACGGCTGACGCAGCGAATAGACATCGATCCCCGGCCCTGCCCCTTCGGTATAGTCGCCCTTCAGCAGATGCGGGATACCGCAGGCAAATTCCACCACTTCCAGGCCGCGCTGGATATCGCCCTTGGAGTCGGCGACGACCTTGCCGTGCTCGCTGGACAGCAGGACGGCCAGTTCGTCCATATGCTTGTCCAGCAGGGCCTTGAAGGCGAACATGACGCGGGCGCGGCGTTGCGGGTTCATCGCCGCCCAGCCGGCCTGGGCCTTCACGGCCTTGGCGACGACGTCGTCGATCTCGGCGCCGGAGGCCAGGGCCACGCGTGCCTGGATCTTGCCGGTATTGGGATCGTAGACATCGCCGAAACGGCCTGAGGTACCGGGCACGGAGCGGCCGTTGATGAAGTGATGGATATCGCGCATGAGGACCTTAAAGAGGTTAGGCGGCGATGCGGGCACGCATACGCCGGGCGGCGTCGAGTTTAGCGCGCGCCATCGAATCGGCAACCTCGTTTGTGATCACATTATCGCTTTTCGCCTTGGCAAAGATGGCATCCAGGCGGGGCCCGATGGCGTCGACGCGGGCGCGGATCAGGTCGGCGTCGTTGTCGCCGGAGATTTCGCCCTGGACCATGATAATGCCGCCGGCATTGATGACATAGTCCGGCGCGTACAGCACGCCGCGCTCGCCCAGGATCCGGCCGGCTTCCGGCGTCAGAAGCTGGTTGTTGGCGGCACCCGCCACCACCGAGGCGCGGATATAGCGCGCGGCATATTCGGTGATGGTACCGCCCAACGCACAAGGCGCCACCACATCGACGGCCTGGGTCAGGATTTCGTCGACCGACACGCCGATCGCGCCGAAGCGAATCTGGGCTTCGGACACGCGCGCCGGGTTGATGTCGGCGACCACCAGGTTGGCACCCATCTCATGCAGTTCCTGGCACAGATACATGCCGACATGGCCCAGGCCCTGGACGGCGACACTGAGGCCGGCCAGTTCCGAACGGCCCAGGCGAGCACGAACCGCCGATTCGATGCCGACGCGAACACCGCGCGCGGTGAACGGCGACGGGTCACCGCCCGATTTGCCGGCTTCGGCACTGAGGCCCGAGACGTGTTTGGTGGTGCGGGCCACGATCTGCATGTCGGCGACCGATACGCCGACGTCTTCGGCGGTGATGTACTGGCCACCCAGGGTGTCGACGGCGCGGCCGAAGGCTTCCAGCACGGCTTCGCGCCTGTCCGTCGCCACCGGCCCCAGGATCACCGACTTGCCGCCGCCCATGGGCAGGTCGGCCATGGCGTTCTTGTACGACATGCCGCGCGACAGGCGCAGGGCGTCGGTCAAGGCATCGGCGTCCGCCGCATAGGACCACAGCCGGCATCCGCCCGCCGCCGCGCCCAGGGCCGTCGAATGGACGGCAATGATGGCGCGCAGGCCGGTCTGCGCGTCATTGACGAACAGGACCTTTTCGTGGGCGTCGAAATCGGGATGGTCAAACATGTACTAAGTCCTTGAGGGGTTGGGCCTTGAGGGGTTGGGCGGTCTCGAACTGCGTCAGCAGTTCGGTCCATTGGGTTCGGGCCTTGTCGTGACTGGCCTGTTTGATGTGGCCGAAGCCGCGGATGTCCGCCGGCAGTCGCGCCAGGGCCAGGGCGGCGTCGAAATTATGCGGCGCCAGATCGCGCGCCAGACGGTTGATCAGTTGCGCATAGTCGACGATCAACCGGCGCTCCATGCGGCGTTCGTCGCTGTAGCCGAAGATGTCCAGCGCCGAACCGCGCAAACCCTTCATCGCCGACAGGACAGCAAAGGCCTTGAAGATCCACGGGCCAAACTTCCGCTTTTTGGGAAGTCCGGTGTGCGCGTCCTTTTCGCCGAACAAGGGCGGCGCCAGGAAGACGCTGACCTTGTCGGGGTTTTCAAACTGGGCTTCCAGTTGCGCGCGGAACGCCGGGTCGAGATAGAGCCGCGCCACCTCGTACTCGTCCTTGTAGGCTTTCACCTTGAAGGCATTGCGGGCGACCGCCTCGGTAAAGGTAGTGGTGCCGAACTTCGCCTCGGCCTTGCGGGCGATGTCGACCAAGGCGCGATAGTCGCGGGCATAGGCTTCGTCCTGGTAGGCTTCCAGGTCTTTCATCCGCGCCGCGATGAAGGTATCGAGGCCGAACAACACTTCTTCTTTTTGCGAAGTGTTGAGGCGGCCCGCCACCCAGGCGCGGCCCAGCGCGAAGGCACGCAGGTTGGCCTTGACCTCGGCGCCGTTCAGCTCGATCGCCTTTTCGATGGCGGCGCGGCTGAGCGGCACGGTGCCGGCCTGCCAGGCGGCGCCCAGCACGACCATGATCGTATAGACGGCATCGCCGAGATATTTGCGCGACAGGCCGGCAGCATCGAAGGCGTTCAGATCGCGCGTTGCTTGGCGCACCCGGCGCAGCATGGCGATGCTGTCGAACTTCGTCTCGGTGTTCAGGGTGAATTCCGCCGTCGGGGTCAGGGCCGAGTTGAGGAAACCCTTGGTGCGCCCGGCGTCCATCAGCGGCAAACACGCCTTGCCGTGCGCCGTGACCATGTCGGCGGCGATCAGCACATCGGCTTCGGCGAACGGGATGCGACCGCCGGGCAGCATGACGCCCGGCGCGGCCAGGCGGATATGGGCGTCGACGGCGCCGCCGCGTTGCGCCAGGCCGATCTGGTCGACCGCCAGGACTTCGATGGCGTCGAGGTGCGCCGCCATGCCGACCATGGCGCTGAGCGAGGTCACGCCCAGCCCGCCAATCCCGGTCAACAGGACATTGTACGGTTCAGCCGACACCTGCGGTGGGGTGATCTCCGGCAAATCGGCGATGATCACATCGATATCGGAAACCTGGGCCTTCTTGAGCTGCGCGCCGTCCAGCGAAACGAAGGACGGGCAGAAACCCTTGACGCAGCTGGTGTCGATATTGCACGCAGACTGATCGATTTCGCGCTTGCGGCCGAGGTCCGTTTCCTTGGGGCCAACGGCGATACAGTTCGACTTGGCAGAACAATCGCCGCAGCCTTCGCAGACGGCGGAGTTGATGAAGATGCGCTCCTTGGCCTTGGGCGCCAGGCCGCGCTTGCGGCGACGGCGCAATTCGGTGGCGCACATCTGGTCGTAGATCAGCACCGTGGTGCCCGGCGTGTTGCGCAGTTCTTCTTCGGCGACCGGCATGTCGTCGCGGTGCCAGAAGCTGACCTTGGCCGGCATCTTGGGATGGCCGCGCCAACGGTCAGGATTGTCCGACACCATCATGATGCGCGTGACGCCTTCGGCAGCGACCTGTTGCGCCACGGTGACCGGATGCAGTTGACCATCGACATGCTGGCCACCGGTCATGGCGACCGCGTCGTTATACAGGATTTTGTAGGTCATGTTGACGCCGGCGGCGACCGCCTGACGGATGGCCAGCAAACCTGAATGGAAATAGGTACCGTCGCCCAGGTTGGCGAAGATGTGGTTCTCTTCGGTGAACGGCGCCTGGCCGACCCAGGTGACGCCCTCCCCGCCCATATGGGTGCAGATTTCCGAATTCCGGCTCGGCATGAACTGCACCATGTAGTGGCAGCCAATCCCGGCCGTGGCGCGCGAGCCTTCCGGCACGGTGGTCGAGGTGTTGTGCGGGCAGCCGGCGCAGAAGAAGGGCTTGCGCGTATGCAGTTGCACGACGTTGTTCTTGACCTCCGACTGGCGGCGCAGGCGGTCAGCGATGGCGGTGCGAGCTTCGGTGCGCGCGGCCTCGGGCAGACTGTCGAACAGGGCCAGGGCAACGTGGCCGGTATCGAGGTCCAGGGTGTCGCGAACCAGCGGCTTGCCGGCAGCATCGTGCTTGCCCAGGATGCGCGGACGGCGGCCGTCCGGCAGGATATAGAGGACGTCGCGCAGCTGGTATTCGATCAGGTTGCGGCGTTCCTCCACGACCAGGACGGATTCGAGACCATCCGCGAAAGCGGTCGCGGCGACGGGATCCAGCGGCCACACCAGACCGATTTTCCACAGGCGCAGGCCGAGGTCGCGGGCTTCGGCATCGCCGATGTCCAACAGCCGCAGCGCGTCCAACACATGTAAAAACCCCTTGCCGGTGGCGGCAATGCCGAGGCGCGGGCGCGACGAATCGCTGACAATGCGGTCGATGTTGTTGGCGCGAGCAAAGGCCTGGGCCGCCGGCAGGCGGAAGTGGCGATGCCTTATTTCCTTGGCTTCCGGCGGATCGTTCAAACGGATGTTCAGACCGCCTTCTGGCAAGTCAAAGTCCGGGATGACGGTGGTGTAGCGCTCAGGATCGATATGCGCCGAGGTCGAGGCATCCATCAGGTCGGCGATGGTTTTCAGTCCGATCCAACAGCCGGAATAACGCGACAGGGCGATGCCCTTCATGCCGAAATCGATGACCTCATCGATCGTCGCCGGCGCCAGGGTCGGCATTTCGGCATCGAGAAAGGCGAACTCGGACTGGTTGGCCAGGGTCGAGGATTTACAGCTGTGATCGTCGCCTGCCAAGGCCAAGACGCCGCCATATTGCGAGGTGCCGGCCAGGTTGGCGTGTTTGAAGACATCGCCGGTGCGGTCGACACCGGGCCCCTTGCCGTACCATAGGCCGAAGACGCCGTCTTTTTTGGCGCCCTGGAACAAAGGAACGTGTTGCGTGCCCCATACTGCCGTGGCGCCGAGGTCTTCGTTGATACCGCGCTGAACGACGATGTCGTGCGCGTCGAGCAGCTTCTGGGCGCTGGACAGTTGCATGTCGTAGGTGCCCAGCGGCGAGCCGCGATAGCCGGAAATGAAACCGGCCGTGTTGAGGCCGGCCTTGCGGTCGCGATCACGGATCAGCATGGGCAGACGGACCAGGGCCTGAACCCCAGTCATGAAGGCGCGGCCGGAGTCCAGCTCATACTTGTCGGCAAGGGTAACCTGCGCGCGCATCCGATATGTCCCTGTATCCGACCGCTCTTCGAACGGTCATTTTTAGTGGTCGCGCAATTTATCCGAAAAGTGGTGACCACTTTGTCGGATTGCGCTCGTCGTTTCCGTCGATACTAGACCCGTTCCGCAAGAATGTGCTTCCGAACTGCGGCCTGCAAACCGCTGGTGAAGCGAATAGAATTCTGCGATAATGCGCACATACGAAAGAAAATTCTGCTGCAGGGCACAAAAGGCAATGAAACGTAGCAAACCCGTCCAGGTGCTGGACGATACCGACCGGCGCATACTTCGCCTGTTGCGCGAGAACGCCCACCTTACCACACAGGACATAGCCGACAAGGTCGGGTTGTCCCAGACGCCATGCTGGTCGCGGATCAAGCGGATGGAAGAGGCCGGGGTGATTTCGGGCTATGTCGCGTTGCTGGATGCCGAAAAGATCGGCCGGCCTTTGTCGGTGATCATCGAAATCAATCTGGAACAGCACGATGACGAGAAGATCGAGGCCTTCTCTCGCCATCTGGCGCAACAGCCGGAAGTGACCGACGCCTATCTAACGACGGGCGAATACGACTATGTCATCATCGCCGCGGTCGAGGACACCGAGGATTACGAGGCTTTCCTGCGCAAACGCCTGCTGAAGTTCCCCGGCATCCGCCACGCCCGCTCGACCTTCTGCCTGCGCCGATTAAAGCGTGATGCGTCACCCTATGTGTGAGACCGGCTATTCTGACTCTGCAGGGAGAACCAGATCATAACTGGTACTGCGCCCACCGGCTTCGCCGCGTCTGAGCATCCCTTTGCGGATCAAATCATCGATATCCCGGTTGGCGGTGTCCTGAGAGCTTTTCGTCAGCTTCGCCCACTTAGACGAAGTCAACTTTCCTTCAAACCCATCCAGGAGACGGTTCAGCATCTGTCGCTGCCGGTCGTTGAGGGAATGATCTCTGGCGACTTGCCAGAAATGCGCTTTGCTCATGACAGCGCTTAAGGTCGTATCCGCCAGATCAATCGCACGTGCGAGGCAATTCAGAAACCACAGCAGCCAATCTGTTATGTCCATATCGCTGCGCTGCGTCTTTTCCAGCATGTCGTAATAGTGTTTCCGGTCGGAACGAATCTGCGACGACATACTATAGAAGCGTTGCGCACTGCCCTCTGATCGCGCCAGCATCATGTCGGCAATGGCCCGAGCTATTCGTCCATTACCGTCCTCGAAGGGATGGACGGTGACGAACCAGAGATGGGCGAGACCGGCTGCCAGAACCGAGTCAACATCCTTCTCCCTCTCGAACCAGATGAGAAAGGCGCGCATTTCCGCGGTAAGACGATCTGCATCCGGCGCTTGAAAATGGACATGCTCGCGGCCGATGGGACCCGAAACCACCTGCATGGGACCATTGGCGTCGTCACGCCAGGCGCCAACGACGATTTTCGACATCCCGCTGTGTCCAGTGGGGAAAAGAGCCGAATGCCAACCGAGTAAGCGCGACTCTGTCAGGGGCTGCGCATAATTTTGCGTCGCGTCGAGCATCATTTCGACGACACCGTCAACGTGTCTCTCGGATGGAATGAGGCCGGCTATGTCCATGCCTAGCCTGCGGGCTATGGAGGAACGCACCTGATCCTTGTCCAGATACTCACCTTCTATATCGCTCGACTTGACCACGTCTTCCGTCAAGGTATGTAACACGGCGTTCGCCTTGAGGCGAAAACCGGCATTTTGCATTCGACCAATAAGTCGTCCCTGTCTGTATCTAACGTCAGCGAGACGTTGATTCAGATAGCCTCTCTCCCAAGTGAAATTCGGCCATTCCTTAAGTTCGTGTATGTACGTCATAACCTCTGCACCATATGCGGAGATTATGACATACAGACCTGTATATTACCAATACTATTATCCGCAAATTTTGCGGATAATAGTATTGGTAATCTCCGCAAGCCTGCTTTCTAATGAAAGTCCCGCGATTTCACCAAAATGACCGGTGACTGGGCGGCACGGCTGCCGGTGCGCTTCAAGGTGCGCGGGTCAGGCCCCGGTTCGCCATGGCGGAACTCGTCGCCACGGCTGTAGGGCATGGGAAAGGCGTCCTCGCGCTCACTGACACTGTCCAACTGCTCCGACAGATCGATCAGGCGCCGCGCCACCAGATGCACCACCTCCCCCTCCTTCTGGATCTGGCCGCTGATCGCCACCATGCGCGAAGTCAGGATCAGCCGCCGCTGTTCTTCGTACAGTTTCGACCAGATGACCGCATTGACGATACCGGTCTCGTCCTCGATCGTCATGAAGGTGACGCCCTTGGCCGTGCCTGGCCGTTGCCGCACCAGCACCATGCCGGCGACCAGTGCGTGGCTCTTGTCCTTGCGGGCATTGGCGTCTTTGCAGGTGACTATGCCGCGTTCAGTCAGTTCGCCGCGCAGGAAGCTCACCGGATGAAGGCGCAGGGACAGGCCGACATGGCCGTAGTCCTGGACGACTTCGCTGCCGGCCGTCATGGTTTTCAGCACCACAGCCGGTTCATGGGTTTCAGGGCCATCGAACAAGGGCAGACGCGTGTCGCGCATCCCCTTCAGCGCCCACAGGGCCTCGCGCCGTGACTGACCCAGGGAGGGGAAAAACGCATCGGCTTCGGCCAGGGTAACCAGAGTCGAAACCGGCAATCTGCTATTCAGCCAAACTTCACGGATAGAACCGTAGCGGTCCTCGCGCGCCGCCACCAATATCCCCGCCTCGTCCTGGGACATGCCTTTCACCATACGAAAGCCTAGCCGCACAGCCAATTTTCCGGACGTGCCTGTCCCTTCCAGGCTGCAGTCCCAGCGTGAGGTATTGACGCAGACCGGCCGGACATCGACGCCGTGTTCGCGGGCGTCACGCACCAGTTGCGCCGGGGCATAGAAGCCCATGGGCTGGGAGTTCAGCAGGGCACACAGAAAGACGTCGGGATGGTGGCACTTCATCCACGACGAGGCATAGGCGATCAGGGCGAACGAGATGGCATGGCTTTCCGGAAAGCCATAGGAACCGAAGCCTTCCAGTTGGTTGATCAGCCGTTCGGAAAACTCCGGCGAGTAGCCGCGCCCGATCATGCCGGCATACATCTTGCCGCGAAAATTCTTCACGCCGCCGGTGTGCTTGAAGGTCGCCAGGCTGCGGCGGACATGATCGGCCTCGTCATCGGTAAAGCCGGCGCAGACCACGGCCACCTTCATGGCGTGTTCCTGAAACAGCGGCACGCCGAAGGTCCGCCCCAGGATATCCTTCACAGCGTCATTGGGGTAGTCGATAGGCTCCAGACCATGCTTACGGCGCAGATAGGGGTGAACCATGTCGCCCTGGATCGGTCCCGGCCGGACGATGGCGACTTCGATGGCGATGTCGTAGAAATTGGCCGGCCGCAGGCGCGGCAGCATCGACATCTGAGCCCGGCTTTCGATCTGGAAGACGCCGATCGTATCGGCCTTGCAGATCATGGCGTAGGTGGGCTTGTCGTCGGCCGGAATGCCGGCCATGGCCATCTCGACACCCTTATGCTCAAGCAGCATATCGAAGCTCTTTTTCATGCAGGTCAGCATGCCCAACGCCAGGCAGTCGACCTTCATGAATTTCAGCACATCGATATCGTCCTTATCCCATTCGACGACCTGACGGTTCTTCATGGCGGCCGGCTCGATCACCGCCAGTTCGTCCAGCCGGTGGCGTGTCAGCACGAAGCCGCCGGGATGCTGCGACAGGTGGCGCGGCGCATTGACCAACTGCTTGGCCAAGTCGATCGTCAGGCGGATACGGCGGGCATCGCGCTTGATGTTCAGGCCTTCGAGGTGCTTCTCATCGACGTCGGTAGACCAATGACGATACTGCTGCGACAGGGTTTTTAGTACGTCCTCGGGCAGGCCCAACGCCCGGCCGACATCACGTAAAGCGCCGCGTGTGCGGTAGCGGCTGACGACGCTGACCAGGGCGGCATGGTTGCGGCCATAGGTCTCGAACACCCACTGCATGACGATCTCGCGCTTGGCGTGTTCGAAATCGACATCGATGTCCGGCGGTTCGTTGCGATTCTTCGACAGGAAACGCGCGAACAGCAAATCGTACTTGGCGGGGTCCAGTTCGGTGATCCCCAGCACGTAACAGACCGAACTGTTGGCCGCCGACCCGCGCCCCTGACACAGGATCTTCTGAGACCGAGCAAAGTAGACGATGTCGTGGACGGTCAGGAAATAGTTGGCGTAGCCCATCTCCTCGATCAGATCGAGTTCGAAGCGCAACTGCTTTTCGACCTTGACCGGGACACCTTCGGGATAGCGTGTTTCACAGCCCATCCGGACAAATTTCTCCAGGGTCTGCTGCGGCGTCAGGTGGGGATGCGATTTTTCGTCGGGATACTGGTAGTCCAGTTCCCCCATATCGAACGGACAGCGATCCAGAATTTCGCGCGCCCGTAGAATAGCGTCCGGGTAGGCCTTGAACAGCCGTGCCATCTCGTCCGGGGTTTTGAGATAGCGGTCGGCATGGCGTTCGCGGCGGAAGCCGGCCTCGTCGATGGTGCAGTTGTGGCGAATGCAGGTCACCACGTCCTGCAGGATGCGCCGCGACCGGTCATGGTACAGCACATCGTTGGTCACTACGGTCGGCACGCCGGCGTGATCCGCCTGTTGCGACAGTTCATACAGACGTAAAGCGTCGTTGGGACGCCGGCGCAGGGTCAGGGCCATATAGGCACGGTCGCCGAAAACCGTCTTCAGACGGCGCAGGTTCGCAGCGCAGGTGTCATCGGCCATGTCGGGCACCAGGACGGCGATCAGACCTGCGTTCCAGGTTTCGACATCGCTCCAGTCGAGATGGCACCTGTTCTTGCCGGCCCGGCCCTTGCCCAGGGATAGCAGGCGGCACAGATGAGAATAGGCCGTCTTGTCGGTCGGGTAGACCAGCAGCGAGGTCCCGTCCGTCAGGTCCAGCCGGCAGCCAACGATCAGCCGCACGCCGGTGATCTTGGCCCATTTATGCGCCTGGACGATGCCGGCCAGGGAGTTGCGATCGACCACGCCCAGGGCGTCGATGCCCAGTTCCGCAGCCCGGATGAACAGCTCCTCCGGGCTGCTGGCGCCGCGCAGGAAGGAGAAATGGGTCATGACCTGCAGTTCGACATAACCCGTCATGCGAACATCCCGTGCAGGAACCATTTGTGCTTGTCGGGATCAGCGTCTTCGCCGTCGCCATTGCGGAACAGCCACAGGCGCTCACCGGTATCCAGTTCGACACGGAAATAGTCGCGCACGGCCCATGTTTCGTTGTCGTGCTTCCACCATTCACCGAAGATGCGTTCCGGCCCGTCGGCCGAGACCACCCGATGACGGGCGCCGCGCCAGGTCAGGGCTCCGGGGGGATGATCGGGCAATGCCGCCAGGAGCAGAACCGGTTCGGGGCGACGAAAAAGCCGGATCGGCCGCGGCCAGTGGGCCGGCCAGCCATTGTCGGTGGACGTCAGAGGCGATGTCCGCCGTACCGACCGTTCCGGGACATCGCTTTCGATCGCGGTCAGGCGATAGATCCGTTCGCCACCGATGCGGTTGCTCAGGATATCGACCAGGCTGGCCAGGTCGGGACCGGCCTCTTCGTGGCTGCTGGTCTGGGTCATGACCAGGGGTTCGGCCAGGGTGGCGATCAGGCGCATGCGCTCGATGCCAAAGCCGGGATCGACGGTCTCGATCTTGTCGCACAACAGCCGCGTCAGGCGAGCGGTATCGCGCACCGGTTTGGCAGTGCCGACACGAATGGCTTCGATACGGCCGTCGACGCGGACGAAATACAGATCCAACTGCCGCGCCCCCTCCCCGCGCGCTTCCAGGGCATCGCATAGTTCCTCCGTCAGTTTCGCCGTATAGCGCGCCAGGGTTTCCGGCGCCCCGATCGGCTCGAAAAACACCCGTTTGACTTCGGTAACATCGGGTAGATCGACCGGATCGACCGGTTCGGCCAGATAGCCGAACATCTGGTCCAGCCGCCGGCTCAACTCACGGCCGAAGCGATGGACCAGAGGCGCGCGCGGTTGTGATGCCAGGTCGCCCACCGTCTCGAAGCCCAGCACGCACAGGCTTTCGACCAGGTTGAGCGGCAGACGCAGAGCAGCGGCATGCAGGTTGCGGACGACCTTGGCGCTGTCGCCAGGCGGTATAATCACGGTCGGACGCGCCACGAACCGCGCCAGGGCATGGGCGGCGCCCCAGGTGTCGGCGATAGCGGCGGTCGCTTCGATGCCTTGATCCGACAGCCGGCGGATCAGGCCGTCCAGCAATACCGCCTCGCCGCCATGCAGGTGATCGGCGCCGGTGATATCCAGGATCAGGCCGTCGGGCGGATCGGCGGCCACCACCGGCGAATAGGTCTGCAGCGCCCAGCCGGCCAGGCGTTCCAGGGCGTCGCGGTCGCCGTCCGGATTGGCGTTATAGACAGCCAGGTCCTCGACCAGGGCCTGGGCCTTGGTCAGGGGCATACCGACGCGCAGACCGGCCATATGGGCGGCGCGGTCGGCGGCCGTAACCACGCGGCGACGGCCGTCCATGCCCTTCAGCACCAGCGGCGCCTCAGGAGGCGGCGCGGAAGCCGTCGCGTCGTGCCGCCACTGCCGCCGCAGCCGATCGGTCGGCCAGCGGGGCAGATAGAGCGAGACCAGCCTGGCCATACCTTGCCTCCACATCGAATTCGGCGGCATCTCCGCCCTTGCAGCGCAGCAGTTCCAACCGCCAGCGCGCCGTGCCGATACCGGCCACCGGCAGGGCGTGCGAACGGGCGGATGCGATGCGCCAGCGCGTCACCGCCGCCGTCGGCAGGCCGAATTCGGCGGCTTCCTTGACCTTGCCCCAGCGCCGCAGCGCCAGGGCCAGGGTACGGGTGTTCTCGGCGGCCAGTTGCAGCCGCCGCGACGCCGTCAGCGACAGGCGCGACACCTCGGCCACCACAGCCCCCAGGCCGCCATGGCGCAGGGCCTCCTCGCAGCACAGCAGAACGCTTTTCTCATCGCCGGCTTCGACACAGATGACGCGCTGCGGATCCAGTCCCGCTTGGGCCAGGCCGGGCGCGAACAAATCGGCCTGGGTCAGACACCACAGCACATGGCCTTTGGTGCGGGCGGCAATGCCGGCGACGAACAGCGCCGCGGCGGCGCCGTCGACCACGCCCTGGTCGCGGCCGGCCACTTCATGCAGGGCGCCCAGGGTCAGCCCGCCGCCGGGTAAGCGGGCGTCGATCCGTTCGATGCCGAACGGCAGCACACCGGCGGCGCGTCGGCTGCCCTCCAGCAGTTGGACGTGCCGACGCAGCGCTTCGAGATTTTCGAACGCAGGTTTCGCCATTGGGACCACTCACCATCCTCCGATTTCTTCGGAAATATGTTCTTGTTTTGTTCCAAAAATGGTCAGGAGTCAAGGCGGATAAATTGTTGAAGCGATTCAGGATAATAGCTCTTAGTGAGGTTCCACCTGGGTTCGATGCGCCGAAATACAGGAGATCACCCCGACGCAGATCAGCACAAAGGCGGCAGCTTCGAGCACCGTCGGCCATCGCTGTTCCCAGACAAAGCCATAGATCAGGGCGAACAGGGTTTCGAACAGGATCATCTGGCCGACCAGGGTCAGGGGCAGCAAACGGCTCATCCGGTTCCACAGGGCATTGCCGACAATTGAGGCCACCACCGCAACACCGATGGACACGCCGGCAAACCGCATCCAGGCGGCGGCATCATGATGGGTATGATCGAGGACCAACGCCACCGGAATCAGCAACAGCGCCTGGGCGCCAGTGACCACGCCGGTCAGCAGGTTCCAGTCCTGGGCCGACACAGCGCCAAGTTTTTCCAGCCAGTGGCGGTTGCCGACGGCATAGATCGTCCACGACACCAGCGCCCCGACGGCGCAAAGCAGCCCTACCAACTGCGTGATCGGCGACTGCGCGGGGACCGCCAAGGCCTGCCAGCCGATGCAGACGGCGCCTGCGGCGCAGCACAGCAAGGACGGCAGCAGGCGCATCAACGGCACGGCGCCGTGGGCGCGGCTGCCGATCAGGGTCACCGCCACCGGCAGGAAACCGATCACCAGCGAGGTCATGGCGATGCCGCCCATCTGAACGGCCGACGACAGGAAGATATAGTAGAGCGTGTTCCCCGCCAGGGCCAGCCAGGCGAGCGCCAGCCATTCCCGCCCCGTCATGGCTGCTCGCAAAACCTGCCAGCGCGGCGCGATCAGCAGCACGGAGATGACTCCATAGGCAATATAGCGGCCGATCGTCAGCAGCAACGGGCTGAAGTCCTGCGCCAGTTCCGGAGCCAGGAAGACCAGCCCCCACAGGGCACCGGCGCCCATGCCGCAAAGGATTCCAAGCGTGGTTGAACTGGCCTTGGACAGCATCAGCCGTCCTTTGCCACCGTCTCCAGGGCCACCGTCTCCAGCGCCAGCGCATGCAGAGGGCCGCTGAGCAGGTCGGCCAGGGCGCGGTTGACCAGTTGATGCTGGCGCACGCGGGCCAAGCCGTTGAACGCCGCCGACACGATGCGCGCCTTATAGTGGTCGCCGTCGCCGGCCAGGTCGGTGATGGTCACCTCGGCATCGGGAAAGGCCGCTTCGATGCGCGCCTGCAATTCGCTCTGGGCAATGGCCATGTCCGGCTCCTGTCGTTTCGCGTGCTCTTAAAGCCTTTTGCCCACGCTGGCCAGCCTGACACCGAACTGTCACAAAAGAACTTCGTTCTCACCGCGACTCACGCCATAGGGGCCGCGAACCGGTCTCGCGTAAGACGTGATTAACCATCCGATCTTATAGGGTTAAGAGATCAGTACAGGGAGTATTTTTGCATGCGTAGGTTCCACCGGACAGCCCGGATTTTTGCCTTCAGCACCCTTGCCATGGCCGCCGCCGTTCCCGCCCTGGCGCAGCAGGTGCCGCCGGAGGTCCAGGCGCGTATCGACGCCATGCAGGCCCAGATCGACTCCCAGCAAAAGCAGATCGACTCTCAACAGAGCGAACTGGACGGACTGAAGGCCGAGGTCGCCAAGCAGTACGGCGCCCCCGTTCCGGCAACGAAGGTTGCCGCCGCCCCCATCCCGGCTCCCGCTCCGGTGCCACCCCAAACCGCGCCGGTCACCATCAAGAACGGCACGCCGACCATTGCCTCGACCGACGGCGCTTTCAGCGTTGCGTTCAAAAGCGTCTTCCAGTTCGATGCCGCCAGTTATAATCAGGACAAGGACCTGGGGGCATCCGTAATCGGCCGCGACCTCAATTCCGGCACCAATTTCCGCCGCGCCCGGATCGGCATGGTCGGCAAGCTGTTCACCGATTTCGACTACAATATCACGCTGGATTTCGGCGGTTCCGGCGCCGAGGATGTCGGCCGTTTCCACGAAGCCTGGCTGCAATATTCCGGCTTCAAGTCGGCCAAGCTGCGCATCGGCGAGTTCGCGCCCAATGTCGGCCTAGGCGATGCCGGTTCCACCATGACGTCGCCGTTCATGGAGCGCGCATCTGTTTCAGACATCCAACGCAGTCTGGCGGCCGGCGATACCCGCATGGGTGTGGCCGCCTTCAATGCCCACGACCGCTGGCTGTGGTACGTGTCTTTGACCGGTAACACGCTCTCGACCCTCAACACCCAGGCGGCCAGCTTCACCGGCGCCAGTAGCGACGAGCAACTGGGCTTCACCGCCCGGGTGGCGGGGACGCCGTTCAAGGGCGACGGCTGGCTGGTCCATGCCGGCATCAACCATTCGGCCATCATCAACCCGGCCGATGCCGGCGCCGCGGCGGCCACGCGTTATCCGGTGCAGTTCCGCGACCGCCCGGAACTGCGGCTCGACAGCACGCGCCTGGTCGATACCGGCGCCGTCAATGCGCAATCGGCCGCTATCACCGGCGTCGAACTGGCCTATCAGAACGGTCCGGTCTTCGTTCAGGGCGAATCCTTCAGCCTGAACATGGAGCGCTTCAATCCGGCCTCGGGCGTTACCGATCCCAACTTCGCGGGCTGGTATGTCGAAGGCGGCTGGGTGCTGACCGGGGAATCGCGCAAGTACAACACCGTCACCGCGGCCTTCGACGGCGTGACGCCCAAGGCCAATTTCGACCCGAAAAAGGGCCAGTGGGGCGCCTTCGAACTGGTGGCGCGCTATTCGACCCTGAACCTGGATTATCACGCCGACGCAGCGCTGACGGCCGATCGCATCCGCGGCGGCAAGCAGGACATCACCTCGCTGGGCCTGGGCTGGACGCTGAATCCGGCCATGCGCTTCATCTTCCAGGGCCAGGACGTAAAAGTCGACCGCCGCAACAGTTCGGGCGTGCAGATCGGCCAGGATTATACTAGCTTCGCGGTGCGGAGCCAGTTCGGCTTCTAACACTTCCGGAGCCTATCCATGAAACGCGCGCTGCTTGCCCTGGCATTGACGATCTGTGCCGGTTCAGCGAACGCGGGCGATGTCCAGGTAGCGGTAGCGGCCAATTTCACGGAACCGGCCAAGGCGATCGCGACGGCCTTCCTGAAGAAGACCGGCCATACCGTCACCCAGAGCTTCGGGCCGTCGGGCGGTTTCTACAGCCAGATCCAGCAGGGCGCGCCGTTCGAGGTCTTCCTGTCGGCCGACGCCGAACGCCCGACGCGGTTAGAGGCCGAGGGCCTGGGCGTCAAGGGCACGCGCTTCGTCTATGCCTACGGCACCCTGGTACTGTGGAGCGCCAAGCCCGGCTTTGTCGACGGCAAGGGCGCGGTGCTGAAGGGCAAGTACGATCACCTGTCGATCGCCGATCCGGCCGCTGCGCCGTACGGGGTTGCGGCGGTGGAGACACTGAAGAAAATGGGGTTGTACGACCAGGTGGCGCCGAAGATCGTCAGGGGTACCTCGATCGCCCAGGCCTATACCTTCGTTTCGACCGGTTCGGCGGAACTGGGATTCGTCGCCCTGTCCCAGGTGATTAACGAAAAAGGTGGTTCGCGCTGGGTGGTGCCGAAAGCCTACTATACGCCGATCGATCAGCAGGCCATCCTGCTGCAGCCCGGCGCCAAGGATCCGGCCGCCAAGGCCTATCTTGACTTTTTGCGCAGTCCCCAGGCCATTGCCATCATCAAATCCTATGGCTACGAGGTGAAGTGATGATCGATCATATGGGCATCCGCGTTTCCGACCGCGAACGCAGCAAAGCGTTTTACACCGCCGCCTTTGCGCCCCTGGGCTATAAGCTCGTGCTGGACGGCCCTTGGGGCAGCGGTTTCGGCGTCAACAAACCGGATTTCTGGCTGGCCGATGGCGAGCCGAAGGACTATCTGCACGTCGCCGTGAAGGCCGAAAACCGCGCGGCGGTCGACGCCTTCTATGAAGCCGCCATGTCCGCCGGCGCCAAGGACAATGGTCCTCCGGGCATTCGCGAACACTATCATCCCAACTATTACGGCGCCTTCGTGCTCGATCCCGACGGGCACAATATCGAAGCCGTCTGTCACAAACCTGAATAATGACCGGTCTGGGGGATACCATCGTCGTCACCATCAACCTGGCGGCCGTGACGACGGTCTGCCTGGTGGTGCTGGCCACGCCCCTGGCGTGGTGGCTGTCGCGCGGCTCGGGTCTGGTGCGCGATGTCGTCACGGCCGTGGTCGCCTTGCCGGTGGTGTTGCCGCCGACGGTGCTTGGCTTCTACCTGCTGGTCGCCATGGGGCCGAACTCGCCGCTGATGGCGGTGCTGCAGCCCTTCGGTATCCGGACTTTGAACTTCAGTTTCGCCGGGCTGGTGATCGGGTCGATCCTCTATTCGCTGCCGTTTGCCGTCCAGCCGATCCGCAACGCCTTCGAGGCGATCGGCGCGCGCCCGTTCGAAGTGGCGGCCACATTACGCGCCTCGCCGTGGGACGCCTTCTGGAGCGTCGCCCTGCCCCAGGCCCGTAAAGGCTTCCTGACGGCGGCCCTGCTGGTCTTCGCCCATACGGTAGGCGAGTTCGGCGTGGTGCTGATGATCGGCGGCGCTATCCCGGGCAAGACCGAGGTGGTGTCTATCCGCATCTTCCAGATGGTGGAGCAACTGAACTTCGCCGGCGCGCACCTGCTGGCCGGTGGGTTGATGGTGTTCGCCTTTGTGGTGCTGCTGGCCCTGCTGGTGATCGAACGCCGTATCGGGAGGGCTGTGCGTGATTGAGGTCTCGCTCTCCGGTACGGTTGGTGGATTTGCGCTCGATGCGGCGTTTTCAGTTCCCGCGCAGGGTGTCACCGCCGTCTGGGGACCGTCGGGCTCAGGCAAGACCACCCTTCTGCGCGCAATTGCCGGACTGGTTCGCCTGAACGGCCGGGTGAAGATCGGTGACGCGGTGTGGCAGGACGGCGCCCGGTTCGTTCCTGCCCATAAACGCCGGATCGGTTATGTCTTCCAGGAACCGTCCCTGCTGTCGCACCTCAGCGTGCAGGGCAATCTCGATTATGCCCGTTATCGGTCGGGTGCGTCGGTCGATTTTGATCGCGTGGTGGAACAGACAGGCATTGATGGCCTGCTGGGCCGCGGCGTGGCGAAGCTGTCGGGAGGCGAGCGCCAGAGGGTGGCCATCGCGCGTACCCTGCTGTCGGCGCCGGACCTGCTTCTGATGGATGAGCCCCTGTCCAGCCTGGACGGCGACGCCAAGGCCGGGTTGATCCCGGTGATCGCCGCGATCGGCAAGACCTTGCCGGTTCTGTATGTCAGCCACGACGCTTTCGAGATCGAGCGCCTGGCCGACCGGGTGTTGCGGCTGT
>NZ_AWGD01000034.1 GCF_000495795.1 Asticcacaulis sp. AC460 | reverse complement strand
CGAAGGCGCGAAGTTCATGGTCATCCGTAAAGTCCCAGCAAGCCCGCCGGATCGGGGCAAATGCGTTTCCAATGGTCGCGTTCGCTGCGTTTGAAGACCCCCGGATAGTCGCCGGATTTGTCCAGAATATCCAGGATGACCTGGAAATGCAGATGCGGGGTCCAACCGCCATTGACCTGAGCGGCGCCCAGCCAGGCGATACGTTCCCCGGCCGCGACCGGTTGGCCGACCCGTAAGCCACTCAGACTGTCGCGGCTGAGATGTCCGTACAGTGTCCAGAAGGTCAAACCATCCACCGCATGTTCCAGCAAGATCGTCGGGCCGTAATCCTTGACATTGGCGTTGTCCTGGAAGCTGTGCACCCGCCCATCGACCGGCGCATATACCTCGCTCCCGGCTGCGGCGAAGATATCGACGCCCAGATGGATCGTCCGCGCTTCGCCCGTTTCCGGCACAAAGACCGGGCTGTCATAGATGGCGCGATCCTCGTCATAGCCGCCCCAGGCCAGGCGGTCGCCACGCTGAACCTGCATATCCGCCGGGAAACTGGCCGGCCAGTTGTTGGCCGCCAGACCTTCGGCATCCAGCCGCACCCGGTCGCAGTCGCCATGCAGGCCGCGGATCACCTCGGCCGGGCGATCGGTGCGCGCGGCCAGCCAGGCGTGATAAAGGTCGAAAACGTCGCTCATCCGTCTGTGACTAGCGCAGATGCGCAAACTTCGCTAGGACCACGCCATGTCCATGAGCAAAACTTATGACGGCACTGAGCCGATCCGCCTGAACAAATGGCTGGCCCAGAGCGGCGTCTGTTCGCGCCGCGAAGCCGACACCCTGATCGAAGAGGGCTGCGTCGCCATCGACGGCGAGACCGTGCGCGACGCCGGCCGCAAGATCCTGCCCGGTCAGACGGTGACCTTGGACCGCGGCGAAACCCTGCCGATGACGGTGATCTACAACAAGCCGATCGGTATCGTCTCGGGGCAACCGGAGCCCGGCGAAACCCCGGCCGTGCGCATGATCCGCCGCGCCAATGTCTATGGCCCGGCCGATGTCTATCCCGACCAGAATTCGAAGCTGGCGCCGATTGGACGGCTGGACAAGGACTCGCATGGCCTGCTGGTCCTGTCGGAGGATGGAGTTCTGGCCAAGGCCGTCATCGGTCCGGACTCGGAGCTCGACAAGGCCTACCACGTCCAGGTCCGCGGCCAGATCATCGAGGCCAAACTGGCCTGGCTGCGCCACGGCCTGGAACTGGACGGCCGCAAGCTGAAGCCGGCCCAGATCATCCAGACCGGACCGCAGAGCCTGACCTTCGTGCTGAAGGAAGGCCGCAAACGCCAGATCCGCCGGATGTGCGATATGGTGGAATTGCGGGTTATGGATCTCTACCGCGACCGGATCGGGCCTCTGCACCTGGGCGACCTGCCTGAAGGCCAGTGGCGATTGATGACGTCCGAAGAGCGCGACACGATGATCAAGGCCGGCGCGCGCAAGTAGGCTTCACTCGCCCGCCGCATAGCGCATGGTCAGCGACAGCCGCCGGCCGCGCGGAAGCACCAGACCGCCCAGGCGGTCGCTCTTGCGGCCGACAATGCCGTGCATCCAGTGTTCGCGCACCTCGCCCGTCATCACCACCAGGCTACGCGGCCGCAGATAATGCGACCGCATCACATGGTTCGGCCGGGTGAAGTCCATCATCGCCGCAGACCCCAGACTGAGGATCGCCACCGACCGGATATGTTCGATATCCCGGTCCTTATGGGCTCCGATCCCCTGCCCCGGCTCATACTCATTGACCAGGGCGCATTGCGGCACACCGGCAAACCAGCCATCGCCATGCAGCCGCCGGGCATGGATGTTCAGCCATTCCTCCATAGGCTGAGGCTGATAGTCCGACGGACGGCCCAAAGCCGTATCGTCATAGGCCCAGCCATACCACTGCCGCCGGCGCAGCAGTTCCAGGGACCATGGACGGCGGTCGATCTGGGCGATCAGTTCGGCCTCCTCGGCCGGGGTGATGTAGTCCTCGCGATAGCTGAGGCCCGGTACGGGCTCCGGTTCGAACAGGTCGAACAAAGAAAGGTTTGTTTTTTGGGCGGACATTCTGCATCTCAAATTGAGAACAAAATAAGAACATATTGCCCACACGATTTCAAGCGGCTAGACTCCCGCCATGACCACATACGTCGCCCTGCTCTATTCCATCATCCTGCCCAAGGGCCGGCTGGTCATGACCGACCTGAAAGACCTGGCCGAAAAGCTGGGGCTGGAAAATCCGCGCACCTTCCTGGCCACCGGCAACCTGGTTTTCGAAGCGAAAAAGACCACCGCCGCGAAACTGGAACAGCAACTCGAAACGGCCTTCGACACGCGTTTCGGCAATCATATCGACATCATCATCCGCACGGCAGCGCAATGGCGCGAGACGCTGGCCGTAAACCCGTTTTCCGATGCCGGCGATGATACCGTCGCCGTCCGTATCCAGCGTGACCGGCTCGACGACAGCATCCTCGATGTCCTGAAACCCTATTGTCCCGACAGCGAAACGATCCGAATCGCCAATGGTGACCTGTGGATCCGTTATGGTGACAAACCCAGCGACTCCCGCCTCAACAGCGCCCTGACCAAGAAGCGCCTGGGTATCGGCACGAGCCGCGTGTGGAACACGCTCAAGCGATTGGAACCTCTATTGGAACCACCGCAAACTAGTTTCGTAAAGCGGACATAAGCTTCGCCCTGCGGCTGAAAACCTGCCGTTTCTTACCGAAATCCATATTCGGTTTTTATAATTTTTGCGGAATCCTTTAGGTGACCTGTGACCGTCGCGCAATCGATGGCACGCTTACCGGGCCGACCCATATATGCCTCTGTTAGATGTTCTGCGACATGACACCCGAAACCAGCATGAGGCGCTTCATAGCCATCCTCTCCTCAAGGGCCTGTCCGACGACAGCCTGACCATGGACGGCTTTAGCCGCATCCTGTTGGCCTTCGAGGCCTATTACCGCCATGGCGAAGCCGCCTTTGCCAGCGCCCCGGCGCCGCAGACCGCCAATGCGCCCGTCCTGTCGTGGCTGGCCGACGACTTCCGTGAACACGACCTGACGTCCTGGGCGCATCGCATCACCTTCCGCCATCCGCCGCTGGACACCCTGTCCAAGCGGGTCGGCTATCTTTACACCAAGCAGGGCTCGACCCTGGGGGGACACGTCATCAGCCGCCACCTGGAACGCCATCTCGGCCTCAAACCTCATACGGGTCAATGGTTCTTCGCCGGCTACGGCCAGGAGAACGGCGTCCGCTGGCGCGAATTCACCCTGTGGCTGGGCGCCAACGAAGTTCGCCTCGACGTGGAGGAAGCCGTCTGGGGCGCGTGCCAGGCCTTCGAGAATATCGCCCATTTCTGCGACCGCATGGCTGAGCTGGACCTGGCCCCCATGAAAGTTGACCATGCAACTTGAGCCCCGGGTCGAACTGACCGAAGCCGAGCTGGAAGCTGCCCTGAAGGAGTGCGCCAGCGAACCGATCCACATCCCCGGCTCCATCCAGCCCTGGGGTGTATTGTTCGTGCTGGACGGCGCTAACCACCGCGTCCTGCAGGTCAGCGCCAACGTCAAACAGTGGCTGCCGCAGATGAGCTCGCAGCAGGTGCTGGGCCGCACCCTGGCCGAGATCATCGGCGCCGAGCAGGCCGAGCACATTCGCCACATCACGGTGGAACGCTCGCTGCAGCCGATCCGCTCGACCGTGGTCAAGATCGACGAGGTCCTGTTCGACGCCGTCGCCCACAAGGTCGATGACTGTATCGTCGTCGAACTGGAGGTCGTCGACGACAAGAAAGCCCTGGTCCGCGACTTCTATTACGACGAACTGCGCGAATTCGCCGTGGGTCTGCGCAACACCCAGAAGCTGGAAGACCTGTACGACTTCGTCACCAGCAGTATCCGCGACCTGACCGGTTTCGACCGCGTGAAACTGTACAAGTTCGATGAAAACTGGAACGGTGAGGTCGTCGGCGAAAGCAAGGCGGAATATATGCCGAGCTATCGCGGCCTGCACTTCCCGGCCTCGGACATCCCGGAACAGGCGCGGCGTCTATACACCACCAACTATGTCCGCCAGATCGCCGACGTCAAATACGCACCCGTACCGATCATGCCGGAGCGCCATCCCGACACCGGCAAGGCGCTGGACATGTCGATGAGCGTGCTGCGCAGCGTGTCGCCCATCCACGTGCAGTACCTGGCCAATATGGGCGTCTCGGCGTCGATGTCGGTGTCGATCATCCAGGACGGCAAGCTGTGGGGCCTGGTCGCCTGCCACCACAATGTCGGCTATCACGTGCCCTATCGTGTGCGTATGGTGTCGGAGATCATGGGCCACATCTTCTCGGCCCAGCTGTCGTCGATGGAAAACATGCTCGACAAGGCCGAGCAGGAAAAGCGCAACCTGATCATCGAGCGGTTATCGGCCGGCCTGAAGAGCTATTTCGACCTGGAGGAACTGCTGAAGGGCCGTCAGGGTCTGGCGCTGGGGGCGTTGAACGCCCAGGGCCTGGCCGTGATGACCAACAAGCGCGTGCTGCGTTTCGGCGACACGCCGGACCACAGGGTGATCAAGGCGCTGGCAGGGTGGCTGCCGCAGCAGTCGGCCGGCATCTATTCCACCCAGGAGGCGCAGAAGGACTGCGCCGGCGTCAAGGGGCTGGAGACGCTGAAGGGCGGATTTTTGGCGGCGCCGGTCAGCCAGACCACCCGCGAATACGTCATCTGGTTCCGCGACAGCATCCAGCAGCAGGTCAACTGGGCCGGCGGGCCGGAAAAACCCCTGGCCCAGACCAAGGCCGGCTATCGCCTTCTGCCGCGCAGTTCGTTCGAGCTGTGGAAGCAGACGGTCAAGGACCGCAGCAAGCCGTGGACGCGCGACGACGTCGAAACCGCGCAGAATATCGTCCAGATCGTGCTGGAGGGCGAGCGTATCTCGGCCGAACATGCCAACCTGGCCAAGAGCGAGTTTCTGGCCAATATGTCGCACGAACTGCGTACCCCGATGAACGCCATCACCGGCATCGTGTCGCTGCTGGAGCGCGGGTCGTCGCCGCTGGATGAGAAGCAGCGCAAGCTGTTGAGCGTTTTGCGTCTGAGCTCGGATTCGCTGCTGAACCTGATCAACGACCTGCTCGACTTCGCCAAGATCGAGTCGCACGAACTGGTGCTGGAAGATGCGCCGATCAATGTCTGCGACATCGTGTCGGAAGTCCGGTCGATGATGAGCGTGCGCGCGGCCGAAAAGAACCTGATGGTCAATGTGCAGTGCCCGCCGCGCGATGAACTGTATGTTTATGGCGATGCCCTGCGGCTGCAGCAGATCCTGACCAACCTGGTCAGCAATGCCGTGAAGTTCACCGAGGAAGGCTTCGTCAATATCCATGTCAAGACCGAGTTGGCCTTTCATGAGCGCCGCCTGGTGATCGACGTGATCGACTCCGGCATCGGCATGTCGCGCGAACAGTCGGCCAAGGTGTTCGACAAGTTCACTCAGGCCGATGTCAGCATATCGCGCCGGTATGGCGGAACGGGGCTGGGCCTGGCCATCGCCAAACAGCTGTCCGAGCTGATGGGGGGAACGATTGAGGTACAGAGTCGTGAGGGCCTGGGCAGCCGCTTTACGCTGTCTCTGCCGGTGCGGCTGGCGCCGCCGCCGAAAGCCAAGGCCGAAGAACCGGCCGCCGTCGAAACGACCGTACCGATGCGAGGCCGCGCCCTGCTGGCCGAGGACTACGAGGGCAATATTGTCGTCGCCGTGGCCGTTCTGGAGGAACTGGGTTTCACCGTCGAGACGGCACGGACCGGCAAGGAAGCGGTCGACAGGCTGCACGGCGGCGATTTCGACCTGGTGCTGATGGATGTGCAGATGCCTGAGCTGGACGGCTACGAAGCCACCCGCCGCATCCGCAAGGCGCAGAAGGACGGCAAGCTGGCGGCGGTACCGATCATCGGGGTGACCGCCAATGCCCTGGTCGGCGACCGCCAGAAATGTATCGCGGCGGGCATGGACGACTATATCTCCAAGCCCTTCAACGCGGCGCAACTGGCGCGGCTGATCGATAAGTATGTGCCCGGAAACGTCCCGGCGGGGAAATAGGCGGCTTCTGATACAATTGAAACATAGTCTTCGCGGTCACGACATCAAACCCTGACAGCCGCCCCTTATCCGGTCGCCATCACAACCGGATAAGGACCTCCTCCCCATGACCATGCAGAAACTGGCCGCCCTGGCCATCATCTCCCTGATCGGCCTCGCGCTGTTCCAGCGCGCCACCGCCCAGACCGTTTCCTACGAATCCCCCGCCATCGGCACGGTTACCCCGTCCCCTCTGGTCACCGCCAAATACTATCTGACCGACATTCCCAACCTGGCCACCGCCGGCAGCATCGCCGCCAACCCGAACCTCGACACCACCATCCAGACCACCGCCGCTGAAGCGAACCTCCTCAGCAACCCGCCGAAACTGGGCGCCTTTGTCTGGACGCCTGCGGGCACGGCACCGGCCGGCGGCTGGCCCGCCGTGGTCATGATGGGCGGCCAGGGCGGCATCTATTCCACCGACAAGGCCGACAAGACTCCCGGCACCTTCGACAAGCTCAGCAACCGTTCCAAGATGTGGGGCGACTACTGGAAGTCCAAGGGCTTCGTCGCCATCATCATGGACGATTTCACCGCCTACGGCATGCCGATGGGCTTCCCGGAAACCGATTCCAGCACCCGCCCGGGCTGGGCCAGCGCGGCCAATGCCCGCCCCTATTTCGCCTATAGCGCCCTGGCCGCGGTCAAGGCCAAGTTCAGCCATATCAACCCCAACCAGGTCGTGCTGATGGGCTGGTCGAACGGCGGCACAACCACACTGTCGGCCCTGGCGGCCAGCAATGCGCCCCTGCCGGCAGGTTTCACCGCCACGACGTCATCGGGTTTCCAGGCGGGTTTCACCCTGTATCCGGCCTGCGGCATGGAAAACCGTTATGCCATCACCAACAACGGCGTCGGCGGTTATGACACCTATGTCCCCGTCCACGTCATCAATGCCGGCGCCGACACCAAGGTCGACAACACGGTGTGCAATCCGAAACTGCTCAACGTCGTGACGGCCAAGAGCAACCGCATGACCATGGAAACCAAGGCCGGCGCGACGCACAATTTCGACGCCAACAATTCCACCGCCAACGCCATCGCGGCCAATGTTACCGCGAAAGATGATGCCCTGGCCTATGCCCTGACCTTCGTGAAGGCGAAGCTGGGCCTCCAGTAAGACAAGCGCCCGGCTGCATGGCAGCCGGGCGTTCCTTACCAGACGATGTGACCCAGGACATCGGCCGTGGTCACCCCGACGACGGTGATGACATTGCCACTGCCCAGGTTGATCACGGTATCGGCGCCGACCTGGGTCACCAGGGCGTTATTGGCGACGCCGTGGGTGTAGGCATTGACGTTGAGACTGTCGCCCTGGACCGCGCTGAAGTCGGTCACCGTGTCGGCGCGGCTGCCGGCTTCGAACAGGAAGATGTCCGCGCCCAGGCCGCCGGTCAGCACGTCCGCCCCGCCCTTGCCGTTCAGCGTATTGTTGCCGCCGTTGCCGATCAGGGTGTTGACCTGGTTGTTGCCGGTGGCGTCGATGTTGCCGGAACCCGTCAGTTGCAGGGTTTCGACGTAACGGCCGGTCAGGTTGTAGCTGACGCTCGACAGGATCAGATCCGTGCCCTCGGCGCTGTTTTCGACGACATCATCCGTGATGTTCTGGACGTAGTAGGTGTCATTACCCAGCAGACCGGCCAGGATGTTGACCCCGTCATTGCCCGTCAGGACGTTGTTCAGCCCGTTACCGGTGGCCCGGATATTGGCCGTACCCGTCAGGGTCAGGTTTTCCACGTAGTCGCCCAGGGTGAAGTTGGCCGAGGACAGGACCGTATCGGTGCCCTGGTTGAGCCCTTCGGTCACCACTTCGGAGGTCAGGTTGACGACATAGGTGTCGTTGCCGTCACCGCCGGCGAAGGTGTCGTAACCGGCGCCGCCATCCAGCAGATTGTTGCCGGCATTGCCGTTCAGCGTGTTGGCCAGGCTGTTGCCGATACCGTCGATATGGGCCGAACCGGTCAGGGTCAGGGTCTCGACGTGGCGGCCGTTGAGGTCGTAACTGATCGACGAGACCACCACGTCATTACCTTCACCTGAGACTTCGACGACGGTGTCGCCGATGGTCTGGACGTAATAGGTGTCGTCACCCAACCCACCCGTCAGGGTATTGACCGCGATATTGCCGGTCAGGCTGTTGTTCAGCCCGTTGCCTGTGCCGTTGACGGCGGCGAGGCCGGTCAGGACCAGGTGCTCGATATTGGCCCCCAGGGTGAAGGTCACCGAAGACCGCACCGTATCCGTGCCTTCATCGGCGTTTTCGGTGACGACATCGCCCGTCGTGTTGGCGACGAAGGTGTCGTTGCCCGCCCCGCCCGACATTGTGTCGTTGCCGGCGCCGCCATCGATCAGGTTGTGACCGGCGTTGCCATTCAGCGTATTGGCCTGGCCGTTGCCGGTGGCCGTGAGATCGTCCGAACCGGTCAGGTTCAGGCGTTCGGCATAGCGGCCGGCCAGGCTGTAGCTGACCGAGGCAACGATCAGGTCGTTGCCCTCGCCATTGGCTTCGACGACATTGTCGCCGGCGTTCTGGATGTAATAGGTATCGTTGCCCAGCCCGCCGCTCAGGAGGTTATTGCTGCTGTTGCCGGTCAGGATGTTGTCGCCGGCATTGCCGGTGGCATTGATCGCCGCGGTTCCCGTAAGAATCAGGTTTTCGGTATTGGCCGCCAGGGTGTGACTGACCGAAGCCTCGACCGTATCCGTGCCTTCGCCGCCGGCTTCGACCACGCTGTCGCCGTCGGCGATGACGTAGGTATCATTGCCGGTGCCGCCGTACAGCGTATCGAGGCCCGCACCGCCGTCCAGGCTGTCGTGGCCGCCCAGGCCGCGGACCACTTCGTCCAGGGCCGATCCGGTCAAGGTGTTGTTGCCGCCATCGCCCTGGATCAGGTGATGCAGGGTCAGCGACACCGTGGCGACATTGCCGTCTTCGTAGCCGTCATTGGCGCGGAAGGTAAAGCTGTCCGCACCATAATAGCCGGCGTCCGGCGTGTAGGTGAAGGCGCCGGTCGCCGCATCGAAGGCGGTGATGGTGCCGTGGCTGGGGCCTGCAACGATGGCATAGGTCAGGACATCGTTCTCGGCATCGGTCGCGGTGACCGCGCCGGTGATGGCCTCGCTCTCGACGCCGTTGCCGATCGTCTGGCCGGCGGCGACGGGCGCCACCTGCAGGATGCCGGCGATGGCGAAGGTGCCGTCGGCAAAGCGGATGTTTTCGACGCCCGTGACCGTGTCGGTGCCGTCGGGGCCGTGGACGGTGTAGACCCCGCCCGAAACCGTGACGTGATAGGCGCTGCGGGCGCCGAGATAGGCCACCGTGTCGTCACCCAGCCCGCCGATCAGGGTGTCATTGCCCCCGGCGCCGGTCAGGACGTTGTTGCCATCATTACCGGTAATGATGTTGGCCAGGGTGTTGCCCGTGCCGTTGATGTTGCCCGGACCTTGCAGGTTCAGGTTCTCGACATTGGCCGCCAGGACATAGTTGCCCGCATCCGACAGGACCAGGTCGGTACCGGCGGTATCGGTGATCAGGTCGCCATTGTCGTCGACGACATAGGTGTCGTCGCCGCTGCCGCCGGCCAGGGTGTCGGCGCCCGAGCCGCCGTTGAGCACGTCATCGCCCGCACCGCCGGTCAGCGAGTCGCCATCATCGTCACCGATCAGGGTGTCGTTGCCGTCGAGGCCGCTCAGGCTGTCCTGGCCGCCGAAGCCGCGCAGGAAGTCGTTGCCCGAGGTTCCGGTCTTGTCGTCGGCGATCGCGCTGCCGTCGATGATGATGCCGAAGTTGGACGCGGTGACATCGATCGTCTGGTCGGAGAACTGCAGATACTCGACGCCGTAGAAGTGGTCGGTACCCTCGTCACCGTTTTCCGGGAAGTTGTCGACGATGATATAGCCTCCGGCCTGGTCGGAGACGATGGTGTACTGGCCGCGGGAGCCGGCAAAGACCGCCGTATCCGTGCCGTCGCCGCCCGACAGGGTGTCGTTGCCCGTCCCGCCCGTCAGGAGGTCATTGCCCGTGGCACCGGTGATGTCGTCATGGCCGCCGCCGCCGGAGACCGTATCGTTATCATCACCGCCGCTCAGCGTGTCGGCATTGCCGCCCCCCGTCAGGAGGTCCGCGCCGGCGTCGCCGGAAAGCGCGCCGCTGCCCGACAGGGTGTCATTGCCGGCGGCCCCGGTAAGCGTGCCGGAACCGCTGATGGCGTCATGACCGTCGCCGCCATCCAGCGTACCCGTGCCGGACAGGGTGTCGTTGCCGGCGCCGCCGGCCAGGGTGTTGTCACCGCTGCTGTCACTCAGGTTGTCGGCGCCGTCATCACCGGCGAGACCGTCATCGCCGGCACCGCCCGTGACCACGTCATCGCCCGTGCTGCCCCACAGATGGTCGTTGCCGCTGCCGCCGTCCACCGTGTCATTGCCGGCGTCGCCGTTAATGACGTCACCGCCATTGCCACCGGACAGGTTGTCGTGGCCGTCATCGCCGTGGAGCGTATCGACGCCGTCGCCACCTTCGACCCGGTCATCACCGGCGCCACCGCTGACGGCGTCGTGACCGAAGCCCCCGAGCAGGATATCGGCGCCGATACCGCCGGTCAGGCTGTCGTCGCCGGCCCCGGCGTCACCATAGTCGTTGCCGTCGCCGGCAGCGATATCGTCATTGCCGTCGCCGCCGAAAAGCAGGTCGTTGCCCGCCAGGCCGGTGATCGTGTCGTTGCCGAGACCACCCGAGATCGAGTCGTCAAACGCCGTCCCCGTCGAACCGTCGGCGTCGTCCGTTCCGGCGACGATATCGCCGCCCGTAAGCGCCGTTTCGCCATCGGCAAAGACCAGATGCTCGACCTCGGTCACCAGATCGGCCGAAAGGTCCGCCAGTCGAACCACGGCGTATCCGCCCGCCTCGACCGCCATCAGCGCGTAACCGGCACGGCTGCCAGCCATGTTGACGGTGTCGTCGCCGTCACCGCCCACGATGCTGTCGGCCGCGATGCTGGCGTTGATAACGTCGTCGCCCGCGCCGCCGGCCAAGGTACCGGAGCCGGTGACGGTGTCATGGCCGTCACCGCCGTCCAGTGAAGCCGTGCCCGAACCGGTCAGGACGTCGTTACCGCCGTCGCCGCGCAGGTCGCCAGTGCCGCTGACGGTGTCGTTGCCTTCGCCGCCCGACAGCAGGTTGTCGCCTTCGCCGTCGGCGATCAGGTCGGCACCGTCGCCGCCCAGGACCGTATCCGCCCCGGCATTGCCGTTGAGGGTATCGTTACCGGCACCGGCGTCGACCAAATCGTCCTGGGCACCGCCCGACAGGCTGTCATGGCCGTCGCCGCCCAGCAGGTAGTCTTCGCCGTCACCGCCGGTGATGACGTCATTGTCGTCGCCGCCGTCGATACGGTCGTCTTCGTCGCCGCCGCTCAGGCTGTCATTGCCGGCTTCGCCGTAGATCAGGTCGGGCTCGGTGCCGCCGTCGACGGTGTCGTTGCCGGCCTCGCCGTGGATTTCGTCGCCGCCGGCCAGGCCGGAGATGAGGTCGTCGCCCTCGCCGCCCCGAATGGTGTCGTCGCCAGAGCTGACATTGATCGAACCCGGCCGGTCGGAGGTGACACCGTCGCTGGAATGGTCGCTGATGGTGTCGTTGTTGCCTGTGCCGGTGTAGGTGTAGCCATAGTTCGGCGTGCCGGTGTAGGACGCATCGGCGAAGACCAGGCTGTAGACGCCATAGAGGGTGTCCTGGCCTTCGGGCGCGCCGCCGCGGTTGTCGGTGACGACGATGACGCCGTCCTCTTCGACCACCGTGTAGTCGTTGCGGTTGCCGCTGAAATAGGCGACATCCGCCCCGCCACCGCCGTAGAGTTTGTCGTTGCCGCCTTCGGCATGGAAGCTGTCATTGCCGGCATTGCCGAACAGACGGTCGTCGCCGCTACCGCCGTGCAGGACGTCATTGCCCTCGCCGCCTTCGACACGGTCGTAGCCGTCGCCGCCACTGAGCAGGTCGGCGCCATCGCCGCCCGTCACGCTGTCGTCGTCATAGCCACCGTTCAGGGTATCGTTGCCGAGGCCGCCGTCCAGGGTGTCGTTGCCATAGCCGCTGCTGAGCACGTCGTTGCCGGCCTCGCCCGACAGGGACTGGGCATAGGTGTAGGGCCAAAGTTCGGAGATGGTGTCGTTGCCTTCGCCGCCGAAAGCAGACGCCGCCCCGGTCAGTTCAATGTTGTCATCGCCGGCATCGCCAGACAGCGTGCCCGAGCCGCGGAGGTTGTCGTTACCCACGCCGCCCGACAGGGTGCCGTTGCCAAACAGGGCATCGGCGCCGTCACCGCCGGACAGGCTGTCCGTGCCGCCGTCGCCATAGACGGTGTCATTGTCGCTGCCCCCCAGCACGGTGTCGTTGCCGTCACCGCCGCGAACCTGGTCTTCGCCGCTGCCGGCATCGATGGAGTCGTTGCCGTCATCGCCATAGACCACGTCATACCCGGTTCCGGCCGACAGACTGTCATCGCCGCCGCCACCACGGATAATGTCGTTGCCGCCATTGCCGGTCAGTTCGTCGCCACCGGCCGTGCCGATCAGGCTGTCGTCGAGATGGCCGCCCGACGCATCGTTGCCGGTCAGAATCTCGCCCGCCGTCGCGGCGCTCAGGATGAGCCCACCGTCGTTGAAGCCAGCGGTTTCCACGCCGTTCAGCGCATCCTCGCCTTCGCCGGAGCGATTGGCGACAACGGCATAGCCACCGAGGCCATCGCGGATGACCGAGTAATGGATGCGGTCACCGTCGTAGGACGCCGTATCGTCACCCAGCCCGCCGGTGAGGGTGTCGTTGGCGCTGCCTCCATGAAGCGCGTCGTTGTCGTCGCCACCGTCGACCGTGTCCTCGCCGGTTCCACCGGACACCGTGTCACTGCCCGCGCCGCCCGATACGCTGTCATTGCCGTGGTTGCCGTTGACCATGTCGTTGCCGGCGCCGCCGTTCAGGGTCTGGGCGCCGTCTGAGGTATAGGGATCCCAGCCATTCAGGGTGTCATTGCCTTCGCCGCCCTGGCCGGTACCGCCACCAACCACAAAGAGCTGATCGTCATTGCCGTCGCCCTGGCCCAGGGTCCAGGCATAGATCGTGTCGTTACCGGCCCCGCCCGACAGGGTGCCATTGCCCCACAGGACGTCGGCGCCGTCTTCGCCCGAAGCCGGACCCGTGCCGCTGTTGGTGATGTTGTCGTCACCCGTGCCGCCGGTCAGCAGATTGTCGCCGCCATTGCCGGCAATCGTGTCATTGCCGGTCTCGCCCGCCACGGTGTCGTTGCCGCTGCCGCCGGTGAGACTGTCGCCACCCTCGCCACCCAGGATGTTGTCATTGCCATGTTCGCCGTCGATGGTGTCGGCGCCGTCACCGCCCAGGGCCAGATCGTCGCCTTCGCCGGCATAGATGTGATCCAGGCCTTCGCCGCCGGCCAGGGTGTCGTTGCCGCCGTCGCCATACAGCACGTCATTGCCGTCATTGCCGGACAGGCTGTCATTGCCCTGGTCGCCGGTCAGCCGGTCGTGGCCGCCATTGCCGGCCAGGGTGTCGTTGCCGATATCGCCGATGATGATGTCGTCGCCCGAGGTGCCGCTCAGCTCCAGGCCGACATTGCTGTAGGGCTGAAGCGCCAGTTCGGTATCGCCGAAGACCAGGGCTTCGACACCGTACAGGACGTCGGTGCCGTCATAGCCGGTTACGGCCGCGCCGCCGACGACATAACCGTCGTCATCGACCGTGTAGCTGATCGAATAGCCCTGGCCGGTGATGGTGACGTGGTTGTCCACGGACTGGACCGTGTAGCTGCCCAGGTTACCGTTGAAATAGGCGCGGTCGGCGCCGGAGCCGCCGTACAGGATGTCATTGCCGGCGCCGCCCGACAGGGTGTCGTCGTTCTGGCCGCCGATCAGGGTGTCGTTGCCGCCATAGCCGTAGAGGGCGTCCTGGCCGATACCACCGTCAAGATATTCGTTGGCCGACTGGCCTGAATGGGCGCCATAGCCCAGAAGCGTGTCGTTGCCGGCGCCGCCGCGGCCGGTGCCGCCGTAGCTGCGGACCTGGTCGTCGCCGTCGCCGCCGTCGGCCACGCCGCCCCAACCCGCCACGGTATCGTTGCCGGCATCGCCGAACAACTGGCCGGAACCGTCAAGGCTGTCGTTGCCATCGTTGCCCGACAGGCTGCCATTGCCCGTCACCGTATCGTTGCCCAGGCCGCCGTCCAGCACATCCGTGCCGGAACCACCGCTGACCACGTCGTTGCCGGCACCGCCGGTCGCGGTGTCGTTACCTGCCCCGCCGGAGACGGTATCAGCATCGTCACCACCGTCCAGGGCGTCATCGCCGTCGCCGCCAAGGACCGAGTCCTCACCGCCGCCGCCCAGGACGCTGTCCGCCCCCGCGCCGCCGTCGACAACATCGAAGCCCGCACCACCGTCCAGGGTATCGGCGCCGTCGCCGCCGCCAACAATGTCGTTGCCGGCCGCGGCCACGATCACGTCGGCCGCCGCACCGCCGGTGAGGCTGTCATCGAAGGCGCTGCCGGTCAGGGTTGCCGGATCGCTGCCACCATTGAGTATCGCGCCGGTATTGGCGGCCGAAACCACCAGGTCGGCATCGGCAAAGCGAACAATCTCCACCGCCGTGATCCGGTCCTGGCCGTCACCACCGCGGTTGTTGACGACATAGTAGCCGCCGGCGCCATCCTTGATAACGCTGTAGAGGTCGCGATTGGCCGCATACAGCGCCACGTCCGTACCTTGACCACCGTCCAGCGAGTCGTTGCCGCTGCTCCCGGTCAGGGTGTCGTCGTCCTGTCCGCCGCTGAGCGTGTCGTCATCGCCGCCACCACCGAGCTGGTCGCTGCCCGCGCCACCGCTGAGGCTGTTGGCGCCGCTGTTGTCGCTGATCGTGTCGTTGCCGGCGTCGCCGCCCAGGGTATCGTTGCCGTAGTAGCCGCTGATAACGTCGTCGCCGTCGCCGCCCGAAGCGCTGTCGTCGCCCCAGTTGGTGGCGATGGTGTCGTTGCCGGCGCCACCCAGCAGGGTCTGGGCGCCGTCGTAACCGCCCGGCGCCGAGCCGGACAGGACGTCGTTGCCGTCGCCGCCGTCCGCCGTCGCGCCGGTATAGGCGACGATGGTGTCGGCCCCCGCCTCGCCCTTCAGGCTGCCATAGCCGGTGATGTTGTCACCGCCCGCACCGCCTTCCAGCGTGCCGTTGCCCAGCAGGGTATCGCCGTCGTCGCCACCCTGCAGCAGGTTGCCGCCAACCCAATCGGTCAGGCGATCCTCGCCATTGCCGCCGATCAGGGTGTCATTGCCCTGGCCACCGTCCAGGCTGTCGCGATCGAAGTCGGGATGGCCGTCCGTATTGCCATCAGCGTCGTCGCTGTAGCCGCCGGCCGAACCGTCGCTGCCGTACAGGACGTCATGGCCGGTGGCGCCCAGCAGGGTGTCGTCGCCCGAGCCCCCGATCAGGGTGTCAGCGCCAAAGCCGCCATCCAGAACGTCATTTGCCAGGCGGCCCAGCACCACGTCATGGCCGGCGCCGGCCTCGACCCTGTCGCCGCCCGAACCGGCATCGATGGTGTCGCTGCCGTTGAGGTTCAGGTTGTGGAAGGGCACAGGTCCGGGAATGACGTCATCGGCGCCGGTGCCGCTGACGACGATCCCTTCGACGTCGGCGGCCAGTTGGTACTCGCCATCGTCGAACATCAGCAGTTCAACCCCGGTCAGCACGTCCGTGCCTTCCGGCGCGCCCGGGCGGTTGTCGGTGATCGTGGTTACGCCGCCGGCGGTCGAGATGCCGTAGTCCGAGGCATTGCCGGAATAGACGGCGACGTCGTAGCCGCTGCCGCCTGCGATCGTGTCATTGCCGGCCTGGGCGCTGTCGCCCATCAGGGTGTCGTTGCCGTCACCGCCGTCGAGACTGTCGTCGCCGGCCAGGCCGCGCAGCTTGTCATTGCCGGCGCCGCCGGACAGGGTCTGGCCGCCCGCCACGCCGTCCAGGCTGTCATTGCCGGCGTCGCCATAGCCCGAGCCATAGACCGTGACCTGGTCATCGCCGTCGCCGCCCGACAGGCTGCCATTGCCGTACAGGGTGTCGTTACCGGCACCGCCGCTTAAGGTGTTGCTGCCGGAATCGTCGTGCAGGTAATCGTTGTCGTCGCCGCCGCTCAGCGAGTCATTGCCGCCCTCGCCATAGACGGTATCGCGGCCCTCGCCGCCCGCCAGGCTGTCCGCGCCCAGGCCGCCCCAAAGGATGTCCTGGCCGGTGCCGCCGTCCAGGCTGTCGCTGCCGCGCTCGCCCGAAACCTGGTCATTGCCTTCGCCGCCCGCCAGGGTATCGGCGCCGTCGCCGCCGTAAACCGTATCCAACCCGTCGCCGCCCTCGGCCAGGTCGTTGCCGATGCCGGCGGAGATGATGTCGCCGCCTTCCAGGCCGGAGAGGGTGTCATTGCCGGCTCCACCGCTCAGGGTATTGGAGACGCCTGTGCCGGTGATCACGCTGCCGGTATTGCCGGCCAGGGCGATATATTCGTCGTTGAAACGGATCAGCTCGACCCCGGTCAGGGTGTCGCTGCCCAGCGGCGAACCGTCGCGGTTATCGCTCAGGGTAACCGCACCGGTCAGGGTGTCGAGGCTGAGGCTGAAGTCGGCGGCATTGCCACCGACGATGACCGTGTCGCGTCCCAGGCCGCCGTCGACCGTATCGTCGCCGGCCTCGGCCACGATCTCGTCGTCGCCGGCGCCACCGGACAGGCTGTCATTGCCGGCTTCGCCGCGCAGCACGTCGCTGTCGTCGCCGCCCGCCAGGGTGTCACCGCCCTGGCCGCCGTACAGACTGTCATTGCCGGCGTCGCCGCTGAGGCTGTCGCGGCCGCCCTCGCCTTCCAGACGATCACCACCGCCGGCGCCATTGATCGTGTCGCCCGCGGCCGAGCCGGTCAGGGTTTCGCCATCGATGCCGCCATTCAGGGTCAGGCCCTGATACGACACGTCCTGGTCGCTGAAACGGATGACCTCGACGCCGCTGAGATAGTCCGTCGTCGTGCTGCCGGCGACGATCAGGTCGCCCTCCGCGGTTTCGGTAATCGTAAAGCCTGAGCGGTTGCCGCTGATGTAGACGATGTCGATCCCGCTGCCGCCGTCGATTGTATCGTCCCCGCCGAAGCCATACAGCGTATCGTTGCCGCTGCCGCCGAACAGGCTGTCGCGGTTGTTGCCGCCGCGCACCGTATCATTGCCGAGACCGCCATCGACCGAGTTGGCCGAGGTGGTGTTGTTCTGCGTGCCGGTCAGACTATCGTCACCTGCGCCGCCGGTGAGGGTCGCGCCATAGGCGACGGCCTGATCGGCATTGATGAAGTCGTTGCCGTCACCGCCATCGGCCGTGCCGGTGGCATAGATGGTGTCATTGCCGATGCCCCCGCTGACCTCGTTCAGGCCAGCGCCCGCGTGGATATAGTCGGCGCCGTCATCACCGGACATGGTATCATTACCGCCATAGCCCCACAGGCTGTCATTGCCCGTTCCGCCCAGGATGCTGTCGTCGTAGTTACCACCCTGGATGCTGTCCAGATCGGCGCCGCCGTCCAGCACATTGATGCTTGTCGTATTGTTCTGCGTGGCGAAAAGGGTGTCATTACCGGCACCGCCCGTCAGAGTCGCGCCGAAGCTCGCGCCCTGGTCAGCATGAAGGTAATCCGCACCGTCGCCGCCATCGACCGTCCCGGTGGCATAGATGGTGTCGTTGCCGATACCGGCAATGATCTGGTTGAGACCGCCAGAAGCTTCGACGTAGTCGGCGCCGTCACCGGTGGAAATCGTATCCGCGCCCGTCCCAGCGAAGATGCGGTCGGCACCGGCGCCGCCGTCCAGGCTGTTATCGCCGGTACCGGCCGAAATCGTATCATTGCCGTCGCCGCCCAGAACCGTGTCGTTCTGATAGCTGGCGGTGACCGAGTCATCACCCGCGCCTGCGTCGATGGAATCGGCGCCGCCATTGCCGTTGACGGTGTCGTTGCCGCCCAGCGCCGCTATGGTGTCGTTGGCCGCTGTCCCGGTCAGGGTCTCGCCGGCCTCGGTGCCTGTGAGGTTGCGGCCTTCATAGGTGACGTCGATATCGTTGAAACGCAGGACTTCTGCACCGGAAATCGTGTCGACACCCAGAGGCGCGCCGCTGCGATTGTCGGTCAGGATGATGACGCCGGTTCCGCCGTCGCGGACCAGCGTAAAGTCGGCACGATTGCCATTGATCAGGACCGTGTCGAGTCCTGCGCCGCCGGAGATGACGTCGTTGCCGCCGTCGCCGCGGATCAGGTCGTCGTCGTCGCCACCGCTCAGGGAGTCGCCGTAGGCACCGCCGCTCAGCGAATCCGCCCCGGCTCCGCCATCGGCGATATTGACCGAACCGTCGCTGTTACCGCCACTGGCCAGCAGAGTGTCGTTGCCGGCGCCGCCGCTCAGGGACACGGCCGTGCCGCCGGCCTGGGCCGTGGCGTCGACCAGATCGTCGCCGTCACCGCCGCTCAGCGTATCGCCGCTGCCGCCGCGCAGGGTGTCGTTGCCGCCGCCGCCGCTGAGGCTGTCCGTGGTCGCGGCTGTCCCGGTAACCGAGTCGTTGCCATCGCCGGCATCAACCGTGCCGCCCGCGACGATCGTATCGTTACCCGCACCACCGTCGATAAGGTTGAGGCCCGAAGTGTCGGAGACGTTGTCATGGCCATCGCCGGCCAGGACGGTGTCGTTGCCTTCGCCGCCATCGACGGTATCGTCGCCTGTGCCCGCGTCCAGACTGTCCTGTCCGGCACCGCCATAGATGACATCGCGGCCGCCGCCGGCCGTGACAACATCGTCGCCATCGTAACCGTAGACCGAGTCACCGAAGTCGCCGCCGCTCAGGGTATCGTTGCCGGCGGTGCCGATGCGCGTTACCGGGCCGGTGGCGGCATCCTGCTCGGCGAATTCGATCAGTTCGACGCCTTGCAGGGTGTCGGTACCGTTGGGGCTGCCGACGCGGTTGTCCGTAACGGTCGTCGTGGTGCCATTGACGACGATGGTGTAGTCGCCGGCCTGGCCGTCGTACAGGGCGACGTCAATGCCGCCATAGCCATAGATCAGGTCGCTGCCCAGGCCGCCGGTGATGGTGTCGTCACCCTCATAGGCGTAGATGGTGTCGTTGCCTTCCAGACCCGATATGCGATCGTCGCCGTTCGACGCCACCACCGTATTGGCGCCGCCATTGCCGCGGAAGCTCATACCGTCATGCAGGCTATAGGTCACGCCGCCGACGACCAGGGTATCGATCCAGTTATAGGCGGTGTTGCCGTGAATATCGTTACGGAACTGTTCGCTCAGCAGGATGGAGTCCGTGCCTTCGCCGTAATGCAGGATCAGATCCTGCCACACCGTGCCGTAGGAACTGTTCCATGACTGGGTGCGTTCGAACCAGACGTCGTTGATCGTCAGGTCGCCAAGCAGTGCGATCGTGTCGGAATCCGCCGCCGCCGAGTTCTGGACATAGATGATGTCGTTGCCGTCGCCTTCGGCAAAGCGCACGACGTCGTCGCCCGATCCGGTGTAGATCTGGTCGTTACCCGTGCCGCCGGTCAGGGTGTCGGCGCCCTCGGCGCCATAGACCGTGTCTTGGCCGGCGCCAGCGTCTTCGATATCGTTGCCGGCATAGCCATACAGATAGTCCTGGCCGCCCAGAGCCGTCAGGGTATCGTTGCCACTGTTGCCGAGGACCCATTCGTCGCCCTGCGTCCCGCGCAGGTTCAGGTGGTCGACAATGTTGTAAGCGACGCCACCGACGATCAGGGTGGTGATCTCGTTATAGTTGGCATTGCCGAAATACTGGCGGTGGAACTGGTTGGACAGGTAGACCGAATCTCCGCTGTCGCCATAGTGGATGATCAGGTCCTGCCAGACATAGCCAAAGTTCGGATTCCAGGAATAGGTGCGCTGGAACCAGACATCGTCAATGGTCAGGTCACCGGTCAGCTCGATGACGTCGGCATCACCTGCGGCATAGTCCTGGACATGGATGGTGTCGTCGCCATCGCCTTGGGCGAACTGGAAGCTGTCATTGCCGGCGCCGCCATAGATCTGGTCGTTGCCGGTCCCGCCCGTCAGGGTGTCGTTGCCTTCGGCGCCGTAGACGGTGTCAACTCCCGCCCCGGCATCGATGCTGTCGTTCCCGGCATAACCATAGAGATAATCCTGGCCGCCCAGGCCGACCAGGGTGTCGTTACCGGCATTACCCAGCAGCCACTCATCGGACGCCGTCCCGCGCAGGTTCATATGGTCGACCAGATTGTAGGACACCCCGTTAATGATCAGGGTGGTGATCTGGTTGTAGTTGGCATTGCCGAAATACTGGCGGTGGAACTGGCCGGCCAGCAGAATGGTGTCGCCGCTGTCGCCAAAGTGGATCAGCAGGTCCTGCCAGATATAGCCGAAGCTCGGATTGTAGGAACTGGTGCGTTGAAACCAGACGTCGTCGATGGTGATGTCACCGACGATTTCGATGACGTCGGCGTCGCCCGTGCCATAGTCCTGGACGTTGAGGGTGTCATTGCCGTCACCCAGGTTGAAAATGAAACGATCATTGCCGGCGCCGCCGTAGAGTTGGTCATTGCCGGTGCCGCCCGTGATCGTATCATGGCCGCCATAGCCATAGATGGTGTCATTGCCGCTGCCGCCGTCGATCAGGTCGTTACCGCCATAGGCATAAACCGCATCGTTGCCGCCCAGAGCATTCAGCGTGTCATTACCGTCCTTGCCCTGGACGGTCTCCCCCGACGCGGTCCCGCGCAGGTTCAGGTGGGTGACGATGTCATAGTCCACGCCTCCGATGACCAGGGTGCGGATTTCGTTGTAGCCGGTCACGCCGAACAGCTGGTTGTAGTACTGACCGACCAGAGTGATGGTGTCGCCCTGGCTGCCGTAGTGGATGATCAGGTCGTAATAGCCGTAGCCATAGCTGGGGTGATAGGACTGGGCGCGCTCGAACCAGACGTCGCCAAGCGTGAGCCCGCCGAGGAGTTCGATGACGTCCATATCTGTCACCGCGGCGTCGCTGACATAGATGACGTCGTTACCGTCTCCGACTGTAAAGACGAAGCGGTCATCGCCGGTGGAACCGTAGAGGTAATCGTTCTGCGTCCCGCCGATCAGGGTGTCATTGCCACTGCCGGCATAGACGGTGTCGTAGCCGCTGCCGGCATCGATGCGGTCGTGGCCGCCATAACCGTAGACCGGGTCGTTGCCGCCTTCAGCCAACAGCGTGTCATTGCCCTCCGTGCCCTGAAGCAGACGGCCGTTGTCGGTACCAAACAGTTCCAGGTCCGACGTCAGACTATAGGTCTCACCGCCGATGGTCAGGGTCTGGATCTGGTTGTAGGAGGTTGTGCCGAACAGTTGATTGTAGAACTGGCCGCGCAGGGTGATCGTGTCGCCCTGGCTGCCATAATGAATGACCAGGTCGTAATAACCGTAGCCATAGCTGGGGTGGTAGGACTCGACGCGCTCCATCCAGACGTCGTCGATGGTCAGGACACCCTCGATGACGATGCTGTCTGTATTGCCCGTGGCAAAGTTCTGGACATCGAGCAGGTCGTTGCCGTCGCCCGGGGCGAAGACGAAAACATCGTCACCCGCGCCACCGCCCAGGGTGTCATTGCCCGCATTGCCGCGCAGCGTGTCGTTCTCGGACGTGCCGCCGAAATTGTCGTTACCCGTGGTGCCGTTGTAGTCGACCATGTCCATTCCCGCTGCAAAGCACGGCCAGACAAGGGTTTGCGAAAACTAATCCCCCCGCCCGCCGGTCCGTTCGTCCCGAACGATGTTATGATTTACGCAAATACCCAGCACTTTTAGCCGTTTTAACAAAGGCTTAATATTTACAAATGCTGTAAGGCAGGGGGCCGCTCAACCCCTGAACAGGGGGTATCATCGCCCGTTCGGGGCGGTATCATTTGCAAGCATACAACGGGAGGGAGAACGGCGTTACACGGCCTCGGCCGATTTCGCCTTTCGCGGTAACACCGGCTGGCCGCTGACCCGTTCCAGCATGTGCAACTGCTTCGGTACGCACGTCTTCAGGTCGTAGCGGCCAAGGATGGTTTCGCGCGCCGCAGCGCGGATCTCGGCAGCATTCGGGTCTTCCAGGGCGCGGACGACGTTTTCGACCAGGGCGTTCGGATCGAAGAAGTCGGTCAGCCAGCCATTCTCGCCTTCCTTCAGCACTTCCAGGACCGGCGCGGTGTTCGACGCGATCATGCGACAGCCGGCCGACATGGCCTCCATGAAGGACCACGACAGGACGAAAGGATAGGTCAGGTAGATGTGGGCCGTCGACACCTGCAGCAACGAGATGTAGCGGTCATAGGGCAGATGGCCCAGGAAGTGGACGCGGTCGAAGCCCGGGACCTGTTCGAGACCGACCTCTTCCAGCATGACTTCCTTCCAGGTGCCGCCCTTTTTGGGCTTGGAACCGTAGGAGACGCCGGTGGCGCCGCAGACCAGGACGGTGGCGTTGGGGCGCGCCTTCAACAACTCCGGCAGGGCGCGCATGAAGGTCGGGAACCCGCGATAAGGTTCCAGGTTGCGCGCGACATAGGTGATGACCTCGTCCTGCGGCGTCAGCACCCGGCCGTCGTCGAGCACGAACTTGGCATTGGGATTGGGGCTTGCGACACCGGTATCGATGCCGTCGAAGACGACATTGATCTTGTCCTGGAACGGCTTGGGGTGGCGCGACTTCTGCCACTGGGTCGGGCTCCAGCCGGCGTCGCACAGTTCCAGGCTCAGCAGCAGGTGGGCGTTGCGCGTGCGGATGCGGCAATGGTCGTCGAAGGTGGTCGAGGTCGCCGGATCGAAACCGAAATCGGCGCCGCGCGTCGAGTAATAGAATTCGCAATAGCTGATCAGCGGCGAGTTGGGGAAGGTTTCCTTGACGAACAGGGTCTCGCCCCAGCCCGGGTGCGCCATGATCAGGTCGGGCCGCCAGCCCTCCTTGCGCAGATCCTGGCAGATGCGGGTCACGGCCTGGCCATGCAGCACGCCGTTTTCGAACTGGCGCATATAATGGTGTGTCGAGTCGCGGACCTCACGGTGCGGTTCGTACAGCAGCTTCCGCACGCCGGGGATCTCGATATCCTTGCGCTTGGTGATGAAGCGGACGTCGTGTCCGGCGCTGGCCAGCAGTGGCGCCAGATGCTTGAACTGGCCCGGCATGTTCTGATGGATAAGAAGGATGTTCATACCGCGCAGGTTTGCGGTGCCCCGCGCAACCTGTCAACCGTCCCGGTTGCAGCAATATATTCAACCAATCGGTTGACAATTGAACACATCACCTCTACATTCAACCATATGGTTGAGCAACTTCCCCTCGATGCCGTTTTCCACGCCCTGTCCGATGGGACGCGCCGCGCCATGCTGCGGCAGCTGACCACCGGAGAGCGAACGGTCGGCGACCTGGCCGCCCCCTACCCCATGTCGCTTGCGGCGGCGTCGAAACATATCCGCGTGCTGGAAGACGCCGGCCTGGTCCGGCGCGAGATCAAGGGACGCAGCCATATCTGCCGCCTGGAAGCGGCGCCGATGCATGCCGGCCAGGAGTGGATCCGCCATTTCGAACGGTTCTGGACGCAACGCCTCGATGTTCTCGAGGCCTTGCTTATTGAAGACGACAAAGGAGCACAGAATGACCCTGAGTGACACCGTAGACGATTACGCTCACGCTATTGCCGCCGACACCATCCGCATCGAACGCCTTTTGCCCGGCCCGCGTGACCGGCTGTGGCGCTACCTGACCGAACCCGACCTGCGCCGCCGCTGGCTGGGCGCCGGTGAATTGAGCTTGTCGAATGGCGGTGATATCGAGCTGATCTTCAACAACAATGGCCTGACACCGGGCGACGCCGCGCCGCCTGCCGGCTTCGAAGCCTTCGGCGAGGAACAGCGCCTGAAGGGGCATGTCCTGGCCTGCGAGCCGACCTCGCTCCTGGCCTTTACCTGGGGCACCAGTCCCGAAGCGTCACAGGTCCGCTTCGACCTGACCGACGAAGGTGACAAGGTCCGTCTGACCATCACCCATAGCCGCGCCCCCGACCGCACCGAGCGGGTCATGGTCTCGGCGGGGTGGCACGCCCATCTCGGCGTGCTGGCCGCCGAACTGGACGGCCAGTCATCCGAAGGTTTCTGGCGCAGTTTCGGCGTCCTGTTCCCGCACTATGACCGGGTGATTTAAGCCGCCTTTTTCCTCGGCAGGTGTTCGACCACCAGCCAGATCAGGATGGCCAGCAGCGGAAACACCACCGGCGCGAACTGCCAGAAGGTGCCGACCATGGCCTTGGGCAGGAGTTGTTGCTGACCCAGGAAGAACGAACCCGAGGCGATGAACAGCGACATGCACATCCGCCACAGATGACGCGAGATCCGTGACACGCCGGTTATGCTGCGCCGGAGGATGACGTGGACCTCGCCCGCCGCCGCAAAGACACCGGCGATAATGAACAGCGCGAAGGCCTGGGGCGGCGATCCGTCGACGGTTCCGGAGGGGGCGTTCGCCCCCTGCCACATGAAAAGCCCACCGGCGGCGACGATCGCCAGGGCCGCGGCCAGGCCCGCATATTCGATCCAGCCGACTTTCGGGTCGCGCCGGCGCGCCGCCTGGAAGGCCGTGATCAGCAGATAGAGGGCCAGTATGCCGGCGACGAAGTTCGGCCGTTGGCCCTCCGTCAGGAAGGGCGCGACGCCGGCGCCGACGGCGTAGGTGGTGAACATCGCCGCGAAGAAGACCTTGCCGGCAGCGCGATGGACGGTTTTCCCCTTCGGGCTCAGTATGGCCGTGGCGCCGGATATCATCCCCAGGGTCCCGCCGCCGATATGGGCCCACAACAGGGCTGCCGCGCCCCAGTGCAGCCAGACCGGCGCGTCCGGGGCCGCCTTAAGAGTTTCGGCCATCGCCGGGCCAGCCAGCAGGCCCACCAGTACGGCGGCGCAGATGACGATCCGGTTCATGCCGCCACCCGCCAACGCTCGACGCCTCGCACATAGGTCTTGACGACATAGGACCATGGTACGACGAAGGCGAACGGAACCACCAGGGCAACGGCGAACAGCATATTGGCCGTTTCGGCGTCGATGGTGCCGGCCTGCCAGCGCGGCAGGGCGACCGTCAGGCACCAGATCAGTTTCCAGGTCAGTTCGAACAGAATCAAAGGCAGGAATTTGAGCGGCGCCAGCACGCCCAGCACCGATAGCAGACCCAGGGCGCTCAGCATGACGGTTACCGCTGCCGCCGTTAACGGCATAGCCGCCGCCATCGGCAATCGCGTCCAGAACTGCCAGGCCAGGCCGACAACCAGGACCAGATAGCACGCCCGCAGCAGGTACAGGCGCAGCAAAGACACATCCTTCAACACATTCTCCCCTATTCTTTTTCTTTAAGCGAACGGCGATATCGTGTAGCCGCGAAGGGCGGCAGGCAATGACCGCCGGTGACACGGCGATTGACCGTGCGTAACAAAAGGGGCGTTTGGGCGTGGAAGCAACGGTTTCCGCCGGATTGGTGTCCGGACTTCTGGCATTTGCCTCCGGCCACGGCGCCGACGGCGACGATCTGGCCAGGCGCGCCGGGATTTCGGCGCACCGACTGAAGAACCCCGACAATCGCATCCCCTTCCGGCAGTATACGGACCTGATGCGCGCCGCCCAGAAGGCGACCGGCGATCCTGCCCTGGCGCTGCATTATGGCGAGCAGGTCGGCATGTCCGAGGTCTCGGTTCTGGGGCTGATCATGGAGGCGTCTGCGACCATGGGCGAGGCCTTCCTGCAACTTCAGCGTTATGGCCGCCTGGCGACCGAATTCGTCGACAGCGATCCCGGCCCGCGGGTTATGCTGATGCCGAAGGATGGCAGGCTGTACATGGTGTTCAACCGCAGCAATCCGAACGATTTCCCGGAAATGACCGAGGAATCCTTTGCCCGCCTGGTCTGCGGCCCGCGCCGGTTCCTGGAACAGCCCCACGTCCTGGCCATCCATGTCAGCCATCCGGCGCCGGCCTACCGGTCGGAATATGACCGGGTGTTCCAGTGCCCGGTACACTTCTCGTCCGGCTGGAACGCGATGGAGTTGCACCCCGAGATCATCGGCTGGAAGGTGGCGCAGAACCCGCGCTACGTCTTTGGCCTGCTGACCCAGCACGCCGACAGGCTGCTGGCCGAACTGGACGCCACGCGCACCCTGAAAGGCCGGCTGGAAGCCCTGTTGATGGCAGACCTGCACAAGGGCGATATTAGCGCCGACACCATGGCGTCACGGCTGGGCTTCAGCCGCCAGACCCTGTTTCGCAAGCTCAAGGAGGAGGAGACGACCTTCGCCGCGGTCTTGGATGGCCTGCGCCGGCGATTGGCCGAGGACTATCTGCGCGGCGGCAAGGCTTCGATCCACGAGACGGCCTATCTGGTCGGGTTCTCGGAGCCAGCGGCCTTTGCGCGCGCCTTCAAGCGCTGGACGGGTAAGACGCCGGGCCAGTTCTGCCGCGCTCCATCCTGAGCTCTGCTCCTTTTATCGCTTCTTAATACGCAATGCCCGATGTGCTGCGATATTACTTATGTTCGGGCTGATAGGGTGCACTGCGATATTCCCCTTTTAGGAGCCTGAACATGGACACGTTGGACAAGATCACCAAACCCGAAATCGGCCGCTACAATGACGACGACTTCGATATCGAAGCCACCGGTCAACTGGAAGCAAAGGCTGAAGAGGTCGTCGAAGACGTCAAGGACGCCGCCCGCAAGATCAACTGGTGGCAGGTCGCCGGTTATGTCGCCGCCGGTGCGGCGGCCGCTGGTGCCGTTGCCGCCTACCTCGCCTACCGCGAGCAACAAAAGAAGCCGGCCAGCCGCCTGGAACGCCTGCGCGACCAGCTAGGTCTCAGTGATGTTGATTTCCGCCATCTGCGCTCAACCTATAACCGGGTCGATTTCGACAAGCTCAACCAGACCCGGCGCGACCTGGCCAAGGTCGCCAAGAAGACAACCCACACCGGCGCCTTAAAAGTCGCGGAGTGGACGCGGTAACCGCTTCCCATTTCCCTTACGTAAAAAGAGCCCCGGCGTTCAATGCCGGGGCTTTTTTCATGTCCGATTTGCGCAAGCTGCCCTACCCAACCGCGGGGAAATAGGATAGCACGGTGAAACGGCGTTCGGCGTCCGGTTTTGTGTATTCAGTATTCGCGTAATTCATACTTCCAGTAAATTTGAACCCGGCGGATCATGTCGAATTTTCATATCGTGGTCGTGGACGACGAAGAGATCGTCCGCGAAACCGTCCAGGAATATCTGTTGCGCCAAGGCTATACGGTCACCTGCGCCGACGGCGGCCCGGCGCTGCGCGAAATCATGGCCCAGCGTCCCGTCGACCTGGCCATTCTCGACATCAACATGCCCGGCGAAGACGGCCTGACCATCGCCCGCGAACTGCGCCGCGGCGGCCGCATCGGTATCATCATGCTGACCGCCAATTCCGACAGCGTCGACAAGATCGTCGGCCTGGAGGTCGGGGCCGACGACTATGTCTGCAAGCCCTTCGACCTGCGCGAACTGCTGGCCCGGGTCCGCGCCGTGCTGCGCCGCGCTTCGACGCCGGAGGAGGCCCCGGCCACCATGGCACGCGAGATTCGCGTCGGGCGCTGCGTGCTCAATCTGGACGGCCGGCGGCTTTACGACTCAGAGGGCAACGAGATCGCCATAACGGCCATGGAATTCGACCTGCTGCAGACCTTCGCCAACCATCCCAACCGCGTCCTGTCGCGCGACCAGTTGCTGGAGCTGGCGCACAACAAGGAGATGGAGGCGTTCGACCGCTCGATCGACACCCGGATCACCCGGCTGCGCCAGAAGATCGAGGAACACCCTCAGACGCCCCAGGCGATTCGCACGGTGCGCGGCGCCGGCTATATCTTCGTGCCGGCCGGTGAACAGTATCATGGCTGATTCCGGTTTTCGTCCCGATGCCCTGCTTTCGGCGGTGATCGCCTCGTCGCTGGACGGCATCGTCATGATCGATACCGCCGGCAAGGTGATCGAGTTCAACCCGGCTGCCGAAGCCATGTTCGGCTACAGCCGCGCGCAGGCGATGGGCCAAACCATCGGCGACCTGATCGTGCCGCCGCAATGGCGCGCCGCCCACGAGGCCGGCATGGCGCGCTACCTGCGCGAAGGCGATCCCCACGTCATCGGCAAGCGGATCCAGATCGAGGCCATGCGTGCCGACGGCAGCCTGTTCCCGGTCGAGCTGGCCATCGCCGAGATCAACGCCGACGGCAAACGTCTGTTTTCGGCCTCGCTGCGCGACCTGTCGGAACAGCGCGCCGCCCAGGCCGCACTGGCCCAGAGCAATGCCCGCCTGACCGCTTTTCTCGACTACGCCCCGGCCGCCATGTACCTGAAGGATGTCGACGGCACCTACCAGGTGGCCAACCAGTTCATGGCGCGGGCCCTGGGCCGGCCGATCGATCAGATCCTCGGCTTTCCGGTGAGCGAAATCCTGCAACCTTCGGCCTTCGATCAGGTCCGCCGCAGCGACGAACAGATCCTGACCACCGGCGCCCCCTATGTCAGCGAGGAACGGTTCGAGGTCCCCGGCGGGTACCGCGACACCATGGCGGTGCGCTTTCCGGTGCGCGACAGCGAAGGCGTCATTACCCACCTGGGGGGCGTGCTGATCGACATCACCGAACGGCGCCAAGCGGAAGGCATGCTGCGCGCCCTGTCGGAGCAGCATCCCGTGGCCCTGGTGATCCTGAAGCACGACCATCAGGCCGTCATGGCCAATCCGGCCTTCCACGACCTGGTGGGTGAGCATGTCCCCGACTGGCTGGACCATATCACCGACCGCGCCGACCTTCTGGCCAAGATGGCCGCCCTCCCTTCGACCGACGGTTTCGAGACGCGGCTGGTGCGCGACGGTTCCCCGCTGTGGGTGTCGGTGAGCTGGCGGCGGTGGGAGCTGAACGGCGAAACGGTCAATATCATCGCCGTCATCGACATCGACGCCCGCAAGACCGCCGAGGCCCAGGTCGCCCGCCAGCGCGACGCGCTGTACCAGGCCGAAAAGCTGACCGCCCTGGGCTCGCTCCTGGCCGGGGTCAGCCATGAGCTGAACAACCCCCTGTCCGCGGTGATCGGCCAGTCGCTGATGCTGGAAGAGGACTGCGAAGGCACACCCCATGCCGCCCGCGTGCTCAAGATCCGCACCGCCGCCGAGCGCTGCGGCCGCATCGTCCAGACCTTCCTGGCCATGGCGCGGCAAAAGCCGCCGGAGCGCCGCACCGCAACCCTGGAGAAGATCGTCGCCGCGGCGGTGGACTTGGCCGATTACGGCATCCGCACGGCCAGTATCAAGCTGACCACCGACTACGCCCCGGACCTGCCGGCCATTGTCGCCGACAGCGACCAGATCCACCAGGTCATCGTCAACCTGCTGATCAATGCCCAGCAGGCGATGCAAAGCCAGGAAGCGGCACGCGAGATCCATATCCGCACCGGCCGCGGCGCGACACCGAACACGGTGGTGGTGGAAATCATCGATACCGGCCCCGGCATCGCCGCCGATGTCCGCAACCGCATCTTCGACCCCTTCTTCACGACCAAGGCCATGGGCATGGGCACCGGGCTGGGACTGTCGTTCTCGCGCGGCATCGTCGAAGCCCATGGCGGCAGCCTGCGTCTGGCCGACACGCCCGGCGGCGGGGCGACCTTCGTGCTGGAACTGCCGATCGACTTTGGCCCGGTCACCGCCGAACAGCCCGCCCCGACCGCAGCCGTAACGGCCAATGGCCGCGCCCTTGTCATCGACGACGAGACCGAAGTCGGTGAAACCCTGGGCGAGTTCCTGTCACGCCAGGGCTTTACGGTTGATGTCGCCCACAGCGCAGCCGAAGCGCGGGCGTTCATCGCTGAACGCGACTACCGCGTCATCCTGTCGGACCTGCGCATGCCGGTCATGGACGGACCGGCTTTTTACCGCTGGCTATTGCAGGCCCGGCCTGAACTGGCACAGCGCATAGGTTTCGTCACCGGCGACACCCTGGGGGACGCGGCGGCGTCCTTCCTGGGCGAGGCCGGGCGGCCCTACCTCGAAAAGCCGTTTACCCCCGCCGGCGTCCGCGCGATCGTCGCCGAACTGACCGCCGGCTGACCTGCTGTCACAATTGACACGCGATAGGCTGCGGTAAGACATTAACGCTCTACACGGCGCCTCTAGAAGCCTCCCATCGGCTCTGATCCTCGGAGCCCCAAGGGAGAACGACCATGACCAAGTACACCAAGTGGTATACGGATAACAGCGAGACCATCACCATCGGTTCGCAGAACTGGGACAGTGGTGACGACTGGGTTCTGTATACCAAGGGCGGCGACGACACGGTAAACCTGTACGTTGACGGCACGTCCTGGGTCGATGCGGGTGATGGCGACGACCATGTCGATATCAACGGCTCCGGCAATGCAACCGTCTATGGCGGCGCCGGCAAGGACAATATCCGCCACCTGGCCAACACGGCTGACGATGGTGTCGCCACCATGTATGGCGGCGCCGGCGACGACGTCCTGTCGGGCCTGGCCGGCGAAAGCGACTATCTCTACGGTGAAAGCGGCGACGATTGCCTCTCGGTGGAAGAAGACAACCACGCCTATGGCGGCATCGGAAACGACCAGTACTGGATCCACGCGGACAGCCAGTCCGACGTGATCATCGCGGAAGATGCCAATGGCGGCTTCGACACGATCGAAGCCAATTTCGCCACCTTTACCTTCATCAACAACATCGAAATGTACAAGTCCAAGGCCAATGGCAACTTCAAGGCCACGGGCAACAGCCAGGACAATGTCGTCGTCGGCGGTATCGGCAACAGCTATTTCGACATGAAGGACGGCAACGATATTGCCCGCGGCGGCAGCGGCAACGACATCGCCTACGGCGGCGGCGGCAATGACGAGCTTGACGGTGGCCAAGGCAAGGACGCGCTGTATGGCGGGACCGGCAACGACAAAATTGTAGGCGGGTTCGAACAGCGTGTCGGCGCAAAGGACGAGACCAAGTGGGCGGGAGACAATGATACCCTGTCCGGCGGCGACGGCGACGATATCCTCGATGGCGGCTTCGGCAGCAATGAATTGTGGGGCGACGCCGGCAACGACATCCTGTCGTCCAGCGAAGGCACGGCCATCATGCATGGCGGCCTGGGCAACGACACCTACCGCGTCGACGGCAACAGCCATACCCTGGACGAAGGCGCCAATGCCGGCATCGACAAGATCGAGTTCTTCGGCGGCACCATCACCATGGCGGCGAACATCGAAAACCTGGTCCATATCGACAATCCGGTGAGCTACTACGGTTTCGAAGGGCCGGTCTACACCGCGACGACCGTGACCGGAAACGCGCTGGCCAATACCATCATCGGCAACGGCCTGGTGAACATGATCGATGCGGCAGGCGGGGCCGACCTGGTCTTCGGCCGCGATGGCAATGACATCATCCATGGCGATGACGGCAACGATCTGCTTTACGGCGAAAACGGCGACGACTTTGTGTATGGCGACGCCGGCAACGACACGATCGTCGGCGGCGAAGGCAAGGACATGCTGAACGGCGGGCTGGGCAACGATCTGATCGCCGGGAACGTCGGCAATGACAGCCTGTACGGGGACGCCGGAAACGACGACATCCTGGGCGGCGAGGGAAATGACGTCATCAGCGCCGGTACCGGCTACGACACCATCTCGGGCGAATCCGGCGCCGACATCATTCGCGCCGGTTCCAACAATGACTACGCCTACGGCGGCGAAGGCAATGACCGCATCTACGGCGACGGCGGCAGCGACTACCTGTACGGCGGTGAAGGTTTCGACGCCTTCGTCTACACGGCGGTCACGGACAGCTTCATCTCGACCGGAATCGACCGCATCTGGGACATGGCCAGCGGCTATGACACCATCGACCTGACCCTGATGGACGCCAATACCACCGTCGCCGGCAACCAGGCCTTTACCTGGGGCGGTGCCTCGGCGCCAGGCGCGGGTCATGCCGGGACGGTGTGGACCGAGTATTTCGGCGCCTCGGCCAGCGGCCCGGAATTCACCCGGCTGTATGGCGATGTCAGCGGCGACGGCCTGGCGGATTTCCAGATCGACGTGATGAACCACACCTCGCTGAACAGCTGGGACGTGACGTTCTGATCAAGCCCTCCCACCGCCACAAGAGCCCCGGCAGAGATGCCGGGGCTTTTTTGCGCTTGCGGACTGTAACAATTGACACACGATTGCCTGTTGGCTGGCATCAGCCCGGGACACGACGGCACTATTTTACCCTCCATCAGCTCCGATCCTCGGGGCACAGGGAGATTAAGCGATGGCCACGAAGACTTTGAAGTACGACGATCTGATGAACACGGTAAATGTTGGCACGGTCAATTGGGACGATGGCGACAACTACGTCATCTACACCTACGGCGGCAGCGATACGGTTTCGCTCTTTGTCGACGGCACGACGTGGGTCGACGCCGGCGACGGCAACGACCGCGTCACGGTCAATGGCTCGGGCAACTCGACCATTTACGGCGCCGCCGGCAATGACACGCTGCTGCACAACGCCAATATCATCGATGACGGTGTGGCCACGCTGAACGGCGGCGCGGGCGACGACGCCCTGACCGGACTGGCCGGCGCTTATGACTATCTCTATGGTGAAAGCGGCAATGACAAGTTTTACGTCGGAACCAATAACCGGGCCTATGGCGGCTCGGGCAACGATACCTATGTTTTTGAAGACGACGCTGACGCGTCCGACGTGACCATCACGGAATATGCCAACGAAGGCATCGACAGGATCGAGGCCAACTTCAACTCCTACACCTTCAGCGCCAATGTCGAAGAATACGAGATGCGCTTGAGTAAGGATTTTTCTGCCACCGGCAACAATCAGAACAATACGGTCATCGCCATTTCCGGGAACGATTATTTCGATATGAAGGGCGGCAATGACCAGGTCTATGCCGGCTTTGGCGACGATACCGCCCATGGCGGCGACGGTAACGACAAGATTGACGGTTCCAAGGGCGACGACCTGATCTATGGTGGCACTGGCAATGACACCCTGCACGGCGGCCATGATTTCGGTGTCTGGTGGTCGTTCGACATTGACACGATTTATGGCGGCGACGGCGACGACTTTATCGACGGTGGCTTTGGTAACAGCCTCACCGACGGTGAACGCCTTTACGGTGAAGCCGGCAACGATACTCTGGCAACGACCGAAGGTTCCGGTACCATGTACGGTGGAACAGGCAACGATATCTACCGTACCCAGGGTGATGGCTCGAACATTATCGAATATGCCAACGAGGGGACCGACACGATCGAGTTCTTTGGCGTGAATCTGACCATGGGTGCCAATGTCGAGAACCTGGTCCATATCAGCAACTCAAGAGGCACCTATTACGATTATAAAGACGCCAACACCATCACCGGCAATGCCTTGGCCAACGCCATCACCGGCAACGACTATGTCAATAACATCGAAGGCATGGCCGGCGCTGACTCGCTATACGGCAAGGGTGGCAATGACAACCTGCGCGGCGGCGACGGCAACGACCGTGTGTGGGGCGAAGTCGGCGACGACATGCTGTATGGCGATGCTGGCAACGACACAATGGCCGGCGGGACGGGCAATGACGCCCTCTATGGCGGTACAGGCGACGACGTTATGGCCGGCAATGACGGCGACGATTTCGTGGTTGGCGACGCCGGCAACGAGATGATGTACGGCGGCAACGGCGACGACTACCTCAGCGGCGGTACCGGCTACGACACCATCTGGGGTGAATCCGGCAACGACGTGATCCGCGCCGGATCGAACAACGATTATCTTTACGGCCACGACGGCAATGACCGGCTGTACGGGGACGGCGGCAGCGACTTCCAGTATGGCGGACTCGGTAACGACGTCTTCGTCTTCGCCGCCCTGAGCGACAGCAACATCTCGACCGGCATCGACAAGATCTGGGACTTCACGGCCGGCCAGGACAAAATGGACCTGTCGATCATGGACGCCAACACCCTGCTGTTGGGCAACCAGGCGTTCAGCATGGGTGGACGTACCGCCCCCGGGGCCGGCCATGCCGGTACGGTATGGGTGGAGTCGTTCGGCGCTTCGACCTACGACCCGGCCTTTGTCCGCGTCTATGGCGACGTCAACGGCGACGGCACGGCCGACTTCCAGATCGATGTGATGAACGTCACCTCGATGTCGGCTTCGGACTTCTATCTCTGATCACATCTCCTCACAGCGACAATCGCCCCGGCCGCAGCGCGGCTGGGGCTTTTCGTACGACCGCCCGCCATTGTAACAATTGAAACACAATTTCCGCCCGCGCGACATAAACCGCCGACAGGACGGCGCTATTCCACGCTCCATCAGCTCCAACGGACGGAGCAAAGGGAGATTGAAACATGGCCAAGAAGATTCTGAAGTACACCGATAACGCCGACACCGTGAACATCGGCACC
>NZ_AWGD01000033.1 GCF_000495795.1 Asticcacaulis sp. AC460 | reverse complement strand
ATCTACACCTACGGCGGCAACGACGCCCTGGCGCTTTATGTCGACGGTACCGCCTGGGTCGATGCCGGATCCGGCGACGACCAGGTAACGATTGGCGGTTCGGGCAGCCACACCGTGTACGGCAATGTCGGCAATGACCGCCTGACGCATCGCGAGAACCTGATCGATGACGGCGTGGCGACGCTGGATGGCGGCGCCGGCGACGACGTGCTGACCGGCCTGACCGGCGCCAACGACCTGCTGTATGGCGCCTCCGGCCAGGATTACCTGTATGTCGAAGACAACAACCGCGCCTATGGCGGCCTGGACAACGATGTCTATGAGGTCGGGGCGGACGTCACCGACCAGGCCGACGTCACCATCACCGAATATGCCGGCGGCGGTTACGACACCATCCGCGCCAACTACGACACCTATACCTTCGCCGCCAACATCGAAGCCTATGAAACCACCGGCAACAAGAATTTCCGCGCCTACGGCAACGACGCGGCCAACAGTGTCGTTTCCGCCAACGGCAATGACTGGTTTGACATGAAGGGCGGTCACGACGCCGTCAATGCCGGCCGCGGCAATGACACCATCTGGGGCGGCACGGGCAACGACTCGCTGGAAGGCGGCTATGGCGCCGACCTGATCTATGGCGGTGTCGGCAATGACGTTCTGACCAGCTACCGTCTGTACGACATCGGTTCGATGTCCAACAACGACACCATCTATGGCGGCGACGGCGACGACTATATCGACGGCGGCTACGACGAGAACCTGCTGTACGGCGAGGCCGGCAACGACATCCTGGGCAGCATCGGCGGTTACGGCGACATGTATGGCGGCACCGGCAATGACACCTACATTACCGAAAACAACGGCAGCAACATTCACGAAGCGGCCGGGGCCGGCATCGATCTGATCCAGTATTACGGCCCCTACATGATCATGCCGGAGAATGTCGAGAACCTGGTCTTCATCTACCACCCCCAGGGTACGTCGATGGACCGGTACGATACGACCCAGGTCTATGGTAACGACCTGAACAACGCCATTACCGGCGACCGCGACGCCAATATCATCGAAGGTAATGGCGGCAACGACGTCATCTTCGCCGGGGATGCGAACGACACGGTACGCGGCGGCGAAGGTGACGACCGACTGTACGGCGAAAAGCACTTTGACCTGATGTACGGCGACGCGGGCAACGACTCGCTGTCCGGCGGCGATCACGACGACTTCCTCTATGGCGGCACGGGCAACGACGTCCTGCAGGGCGGCGCCGACAACGACTTCGTCAACGGCGAATCGGGCAATGATCAGGTCTTTGGCGGCACCGGCAACGACACCCTGACCGGCAGCACCGGCAACGACATCCTCAACGGCGAAGGCGGCAACGACGTCATCCGCGCAGGATCGCATGACGACATGGTGTACGGCTATGACGGCGACGACCGTCTGCAGGGCGACAGCGGCGCCGACAACCAGTATGGCGGCCTGGGCAATGACCTGTTCATCTTCACCGCGACAAGCGACAGCAACATCTCGACCGGCGTCGACAAGCTGTGGGACTTCACCGCCGGCCAGGACAGGATCGACCTGTCGCTCATGGATGCCAACACACTATTGTCCGGCAACCAGGCCTTCAACATGCATGGCCCTGCCGCTGGCCAGGCCGGTAATGTGTGGATCCAGTACAATCCCGCCACCTCGACCAGCCCGCAGTCGGTCAGCGTCTTTGGCGATGTGAATGGCGATGGCGGCGCCGATTTCCGGATCGACGTCATGTATGTCAACACCCTGTCGACGACGGACTTCATTTTCTAACCCCGCCCTCCCCGGCTCATCCCTGGCCCCGGCTGCACGTCAGCCGGGCTCTTTTTTGTACGGCCCAGGCCGTTGCAACAATTGAAACACTTTTGCCGGTGGCGAGACATTAACCACCAACATGACGCCGTTATTCCCTGCTCATCGGCTCCGATCCACGGAGCACAAGGAGAAGGGACCATGGCTTACAAAGTTAAGAAGTACACCGACAACGCCGACACCGTGAACATCGGCACCTACAACTGGGATGACGGCGACAGCTACGAAATCTACGCCTACGGCGGCAACGACACATTCACCCTGCATATCGACGGCACAACCTGGATGGACGCCGGGGACGGCGACGACCAGATTTCGATCAACGGTTCCGGATCGTCGACCATCTATGGCGCTGCCGGCAACGACGACCTGACCCACAACGCCAACTATTTCGACGACGGCGTCGCCACCCTGGACGGCGGTTCGGGCGACGACTGGCTCGAGGGCCTGGACGGCGCCGCCGACTATCTCTACGGCGGTTCGGGTAACGACTTTATCCGCGTCGGCACCGGCAATCGCGCCTACGGCGGTACCGGCGATGATACCTATGACTTCCACTACAACGCCGATGAACAGACCGACGTCACCATCGTCGAATATGCCGGCGGCGGCTACGATACGATCGTGGCCAATTTCAACACCTATACGTTCGGCGCCAATATCGACGCCTATGAAATGACCAACAGCAAGAACTTCAAGGCCTACGGCAACGACCAGGACAACGAGGTCACGGCGTTGAAGGGCAACGACTATTTCGACATGAAGGGTGGTCACGACAAGGTCTGGGCCTATAAGGGCGACGATACGGCCTGGGGCGGCACGGGCAACGACACGGTCGATGGCGGCGAAGGCTATGACCTGATCTACGGCGGCACAGGTAACGACGTCCTGAACGGCGGTCATGACTGGTCGGTCTATTACCTCTACGATGACGACACCATCTACGGCGGCGAAGGCAACGACACCATCGATGGCGGTTTCTGTAATGATATGCTGTACGGCGAATCCGGCAACGACGTGCTGGCCACCACCGAAGGCTACGGCACCATGTACGGCGGTACCGGCAACGACATCTACCGGACCCAGGGCGGCGGCGGCAACATCGTCGAACTGTATGGCGAAGGCACCGATACGGTCGAGTTCTACGGTATCGAACTGACCCTGTCGGCCAATGTCGAGAACCTGACCTATATCAACCATCCGCGCGGCACCTACCACAATTACGAAGGCACCTCGACCGTCACCGGCAATGCACTGGCCAACACCATCACCGGCAACGACTATGCCAACGTCTTCTACGGCAATGCCGGCGCCGACAGCCTGTACGGCAAGGGTGGCAACGACACCATCTTCGGCGGCGACCACGACGACCGCGTCTGGGGCGAAGTCGGCAACGACCTGCTGTACGGCGACAACGGCTACGACACCATGGCCGGCGGCAGCGGCAACGACGCCATGTACGGCGGCACCGGCAATGACGTCATGGCGGGCAATGACGGCGACGACTTCATGGTCGGCGAGTCCGGCAACGAGATGATGTACGGCGGCAACGGCAACGACTACATCAATGGCGGCACCGGCTACGACACCATCTACGGCGAATCCGGCAATGACGTGATCCGCGCTGGTTCCAACGAGGACTACCTGTACGGCCATGACGGCAATGACCGTCTGTACGGCGAAGGCGGCCGCGACATGCAGTACGGCGGCCTGGGTGACGACGTCTTCGTGTTCGGCAACCTGACCGACAGCCAGATCGGCCTGGGCATCGACCAACTGTGGGACTTCGCCGCCGGCCAGGACAAGATCGACATCTCGGGTATCGACGCCAACAGTTCGCTGTCCGGCAACCAGGCCTTCAGCTGGGGCGGTTCGGCCTATCCCGGCGCGGGCCATGCCGGCACCGCATGGTTCCAGTCGTTCGGCGCGTCGACCTACGCCCCGCAGTTCGTCCGCGTCTATGGCGACGTCAATGGCGACGGCACGGCGGACTTCCAGATCGATGTGATAAACGTCACCTCGGTCGCGGCGACGGACTTCTTCTTCTGAGCCAGGCCTATCCCCCTCCTGGTCTCAGGCCCCGGCTGTGCAGCAGCCGGGGCCTTCTTTGTTCAGGCCGCGTGTTGGGCGCGTGGCCTGAACAAACCGATCAGGGCCGACACCAGGGCGATGACGACGCCGACGATGGTCCACAGATAGGTCAGGAGATAGATGCCGAACTTCAGGCAGGCGAAGGCCGAATAGGGATAGACCAGCCAATCTGCGAAATTGACCGGATCGGCCAGCATGACGAAGGAGACCAGGTTCTCCAGGGCGTCAAACAGTGGCGCAATGGGGGCGATCAAGATCATGGCCCGGGCTATCCCCCTGGCCCAGGATGTCACCGGCAGGCTTCGATAGACCGCGGCCATCAGGGTGAAGAAGGCCGCGAACACGGTCAGCATGTAGCCGTAGTCGAAGATCTGCACCCAGACATAGGTGCCAAACGTGCCGCGCTCGGCCAGGACGGCGTACCAGGCCTTCACCTTGGCGGCGTCGAAACTGGTCTGGCCTTCGAAGAAGTTCACCGGAAACTGCGACAGCTTGTAAAGCGTGTCCAGCTCATGCTGGGCGAACTGGCTGAGCGCCACCAGGGCGATCGCGGCGATCCACCACACGACCAGCGGAAAACGCGACACAAGTGACTTCGACATGGGAGAGCTCCTCATATTATTTACATTCCTTGGAATATTTATTTATATTCCTCAGAATGCATTGTCAAGCGCAATGCGATGGTTTTATGTGAGATGACGATGAGGCCCTGCCCATGACCGACCAGCGCGCGCCCCTGATCCAACGCGGAATCGTCGACCTGATGATCGCCGCCGACCGGTTGCGGTTTCAGATCGAGGCGGCCTTGCGTCCCATGGGGATCAACCTGACCCAGATGAGCCTGCTCAACCACTTTTCGTGGCAGCCGGACCGCGCCCAAAGCATCACCGAGCTGACCGATGTCATGGCGATCAACCAGCCGGGCGTGACCAAGGCTATCGCCGCCCTGGCCGACAGGGGGCTGGTCGAAAAGATCGACGACGCCGAGGACGCGCGGGTCAAGCGGGTGAAGATCACGCCGGCCGGCCTTGAGGCCTTGGGTCAGGCGCGCCAGGCTGCCTGGCCTCCGGTGGAAGCCGCCTTCGGCAGTCTGGACGACGAAGAACTGGCAGCCTTTACCAGCCACCTCGTGAAGATGAAGGCGTCATTGGCCATCAGCTAAGGACTAGCCATAAACCTGCTGCCTCAGTACCGCGCACATGCGGACCAGGGTCGGCGTGTCAGCCCCGGCAAAGGCCGCTGCGACGACCAGTTTCTGCGCCGGATAGGCCCAGAAGTAGCAGCCGCTGGCGCCGATCCACGACACGTCACCCAACGCGCCCGGCATACCGAGCTTTGGATCCGTCTTGACCGCGACGCCGAAACCGTAGCCGCAGCCCTGGTCGGGCGACGGCAACAGCGGTCCGAACAGATCGCGCTGGCCTTTCGGGAACACGGTGTCCGCCGGCAACTGATTGCGGGTCATTTCGGCGATGGCGCCTTTCGAAATCAGGCTCCCGCCGAACAGGAGGGCGCCCAGCAGCCGGTTGTATTCGGACAGTGTGCCGTGCAGGCCGCCACCGCCGGATTGGAAGGCGTTCGGATCGGATCCGAAGTTGAAGGACGTCAGGCGCAACGGCTTGAAAAACTCGCGCTCGGCAAAGGCCGACAAGCTCATGCCGGAAATCGCGGCGATCACACAGCCCAGCAGATCGATCCCAGGCGAATACTCAAACGTCGTCCCCGGCTGATAGGCCAGGGGCAGTCCGGCGAGACGTTCGATAAACTGCGCGCTGGAAATGGCCGGATCCATCAGCCGGGCTTCGCGGTACTGCTGATGCAGGGGCGTCGTGCCGAACTCGCCATAGATGAAGCCGGCGGTATGGCGCATCAGGTCGCGGATCGTCGGTGATCGTTCCGCTGGGACAAGGCCCTCTGGCGGGGCGACCTGACGACGGGCAAAGGCCGGTAAGTAGGTCTCGACCGGCGCATCCAGCGACAGAAGGCCACGGTCGACCAGGACCAGCGCGGCGGCGCAGGTCACCGGCTTGGTCAGGGATGACATCCAGATGTTCGTCGCGCCGTTAAAGGCGCTGCCTTCGCCGTCGACGCCAAGGGCGACGTCGAAAGGCTCCCCCGCCCGATCGATGCACACCGCCGCGCCGGTCATGGTCTTCGCGGCGATTTCAGCATCCAGGGCCGTCTGCAACCGCGCAACCCGGTTGGCTATGTCCGATGACGGGCCGGCAAGCGCGCCCCTCGTCATTCCGGCCAGTACCGCGCCGGCGCCGGCCGTCAATATCCGTCTGCGTGCGTACATGTCGCTGTCTCCCAAGCCATGGATAACACCGGTCGCACGACAGGAAAGGGCCGGCAACGTGAATACGTATTCCCAACATTTGAAACGATTTCAGCAGCTTATCGCAAGGCCCGGCGCTTCTGACACAAGGGTAAGATTTGATTAAGGTGTCGGTAATCTCGCGAAAGCAATGTCGATAAAGGCTTCCCTGACCGTGAAGCCGGTATCGAATGTTTTTTGTGTGTATATCGCAGGTGCTGTCATGGATGACGTGTCTTTTGTATTGACGAGCGGGATCGCTGCCATCTTCGGCGGGCTGTTTATTGTCCTGATCCTCTCGCCGAGTTCCTGGTCATTTTTCGGCAACGAAACGGACCCGGCGGCCGGAGAGTAGCCGCCTTACGAAGCCCGCGGTGGAATGCGCCGGATCTGGAAGCCGGTCTTGCTCTGTTCGAAGCCGGCGTCGTGATAGAACCTTAGCGTGTCCGGCTGCTTCGCCCCGGTCAGCAGCATGACCTTATAGCAGCCCGCGCGCCATGCCGCCTCGACGGCCGCGTTCAGAACCGCCTTGCCGTAGCCGCGCCTGCGGCAGGCCGCATCGGTCACGACGTTTTCGATCAGGCCATAGGACGCTCCGCCGCGTGTAAGATTGGGAATCACGACCAGCGTGCAGGTCGCGACCAAAATGTCGTCCACACAGGCGACGAAGATGTTGCTGCCCGGGTAGCGCTTCAGCTGTTCCCATCTCTCCACCGCTGCATCCACGGGTAGATCCCGGTCGTCCGGATCAAGGTGACGATACAGTTGCAGCAGTTGCGGAACGTCCTGCTGCTGGATGATGCGCACGATCATGGGCGTCCTTAAGAGACTGCAAGATTTGACGACAGGCCGAATCACAGCGGAATCGTACATTGTCCGCCCGACCATGGAACAGGTCCTTCCATCCAGGGTGGAAGTATGGCGTACTATCGTCCGCCCGGAGTGGAGCCCATGACCGTCAAGACTATCCTGCTGTCCGTCCTGGCGACGCTGGCGGCCCTGTTGATCCTGGCGCTTTCTGTTCTCCTGGTCCAGGGCGTCGACCGTTTCCAGGACGCCGCCCGCGCCGAGCGGTCAAATCAGATTACCGCTTCCCTGCTGACGGCCTCGGGTCATTGGGCGGAGGAACGTGGTTTCACCAACCTGGCGTTGAACGCTCCCAACGCCGCCGGGACGGACGTCATTGCGCACATTCACGCGCTCCGCACCCAGGCTGATGCCGACTATTTCGCAGCGCTGAATCGTCTGCCCCAGGCCGATATCGCGGCCAATCCCCGCTTTTCCCAGCAATTCGACGCAGCCTACGCTCGTTTGAAGGCCCTGCGCGCGCAGGTCGACCAGGAATTGAAGCTGCCGCGGTCGGCGCGTGACCCGGCCCTACTGGCCGCATGGTTTCCCGCCGCCTCCGCTGTTATCGAACAATCGCAACTGTCGGGCATCCACTATTCCAGCCAGACCCTGAACACGACCTCCGTCATCGCCAAAGACGCCATCGTCCGCCACAATCTGTGGATGATGAGCGAATATGCCGGCCGGGAACGCGGGCTCCTGGCTGGGATTATCTCCGCCGGACGCCCCATTACGCCGGAGCAGATGAACACCCTGTCTGAATACCGGGCGCATGTGCAGGACGGCTGGAACGTTGTCGCCCATCTCCAGTTGCGTGCCGATGAACAGGCCATGCTGTCTGGCCAGATGGCGCAGGTCAGGACCGGCTTCTTCGAGGACTATGAGACGCTTCGCCTGCGGATCCTGGCGCAAGGCCGTGCCGGCGAGGCTTACAGCCTGACGGCGCAGGAATGGTTCGACCAGTCCACCGCGGCGATCAGCCTCATTCTTGATCTGGAAAAAGGCAATGCACTCTATGTCGAGAGCCGCGTCCAGCAGCAAAAGCGCTCGGAAGCCGGGTTGCTGGCCCTGTGCATTTTCGGGCTTATCGCCGGCGTGGCCGCCGTGGCCGCGGCCTTCTGGCTGGTCAACCGGCACGTGCTGTACACAATGTCGAACCTGAACGCCATTTTCGACAATGCGACGGACGGCCTGATCACGATCGATGCGCGCGGCACCATCAAAAGCTTCAATCCGGCCTGCGAAGCGATGTTCCAACGCCAGGCCCGCGACGTCCGCGGGCAGAATATCAGCATCCTGATGCCCGAACCCTTCCACGGCGAGCATGTGGCACGCGAAGTGACGGGTTTGCGCAAGACGGGCGAAGTCTTTCCCATGGAGCTGTCGGTCACCCGGTTCGAACTCGACGACGGCGTGCATTTCTGCGGCGTCCTGCGCGACATTACCAAGGCCAGGATGGCGGAGAAGGACCGGCAGTCCCTTCTGGAAAAGCTCACCGAGTCCAATACCGAACTGGAACGGTTCGCCTATGCCGCCTCGCATGACATGCAGGAGCCCATTCGCATGGTGATGAGTTTCAGCCAGATGGTCGTTCAGGACTATGAAGCCAGGCTCGACGACAAGGGCCGCGAATATCTTCTGGTGCTCAGTGACTCCGCCCATCGCCTGCACACCATGGTGCGGGAATTGCTGCAATATGCCCGACTGGGCCGCGAAGGCCTGACCTATGGCGAGGTCGACCTGAGTGACCAGCTGGATCACGTCAAGGTCAATCTGAGCGAACTCATCAAGGATTCCGGCGCGCTTATCAGCCATGACGCCATGCCGCATGTCCGTGGGAACGCGGTGCAGTTGCTGCGCCTGCTGCAAAACCTGATCTCCAACGCCATAAAATACCAGCCGCAGGGCCGCCGACCGCAGGTTCATGTCACTGTCGAAGAACGGGAAAGCGACTGGCTGTTCGGCGTTCGCGATAACGGCCTGGGCATTGACGAGGCCTATCGGCAGGTCATCTTCGAGCCGTTCAAGCGGTTGCATACGCACGCCCATATCAAGGGCGTCGGCTTCGGCCTGTCGATCTGCCGCAAGATTGTCGAAAACCACGACGGCCGGATCTGGGTCGAATCCGCCCCCGATGGCGGCAGCATTTTCTATTTCACGGTGTCGAAGATCGCTCCGGCGAACCGGCCCGCCGGATGATGCCGTCGGCACTTGGTCTACCGGGCCCAGATCAGGAACGTCTGTGGTCAACTCACGTTACAGCACAGGCAAACTGCGGGCCAACTCCTGGCAGATGGCCCGCATAAACAACAGACGGACTGCCGCCCAGTCACGGCTGACCCGTGGTTCCAGCAAAGCCCTGGAACTCAAGCCATGCAGCGAACTCTGCTGACCATAGATCTGAAGGGGTGCCCTGCGTCCGGCTACCAAAGCCGTGTCCGCCCGCCGCGTAGACATGTAACTCCGCTGATTTCCCGGCCGCGTGCCACTTGTCGTAGGTGACGAGGCTTGCCCGGCCCAGCAGGGGATCGTCGGCAGCCACGGCGGCAAACAATGGCGGCGCGTCGGAAGGAACGGCAAGCGCAGGTGGCGGGCCGTAAATGATACCGGCAAAATTAGGCCGAGACTCGGCGTTATAGGCGGTCGCCACATTCATGGCTACACTCGCGCCGGCGGAGAACCCGACAATGCCGATACGCTGCGGATCAATCCCGTATTCCGCGGCATGGGCGCGGATGTAGGCCACGGCGGCGAGACCGTCGGCACCGGCAAGCGCCATAGCGGGAGACGGCGGCGGACCACTGTCCCCGGTCTTCGGGGCGCTGGCCGCCATCTTCGCCATGCCTTCGGCCAGGAAACTGGGATCCTTGGGGGTTGGGTTAAGGCGATACTTGAGGACAAAGCAGGTATAGCCGAGGTCGGCGAAGTATTTGGCCGTGCCCAGGCCCTCATTCCCTATGGATTGCACCATATAGCCGCCTCCGGCCGCTACCACGATCGCCGTCCCGTTTGCCGTTCCGGCTTTCGGCAAAATCGGATAAATCGCTGGCTGCGTGGTGTTGCGGACGATCAGATCGCCTGGCACAGTCTCCCAGTTTTCCGATGCCGTTGAGCCGACGCTGGCGAGCGGGATTTGCTTCAGGTCCAAGGGTGTCGTGGTCGTCGGCGTCATATCTGTGGGCGGGGCCGGATTGAAGGGCTTAGGCGTCGCCTGAGCAAACGCCGTGCCTGTTACGCAAACGCTGGCCAGCATCAGAATTTTGGCGAATGTCTTTGTCATGTCGCAGGTCTCTCTCTGTGGGCTTTTTTGTTATTCCGGGGATGCCAAACATCCCGCGAATTGGATTTCAATGGGTGCAGACGAAGCTGGTGAGTTTCTCCGGATCCCCTTTCCCGTCGTACCGTGAAATCTTAGGGTACGCGCAAATCGGACGTTGCCGCCCCGGCCAGGGCATTTCGGGCGATGCCGTTCCGACCAGATAATCCGGTGCAATGCCTCTCTCGACCCAGGCGATCAGAGTGCCAAAGGCATCATAAGTGTCGGTTGCCTGTCCGCCGCCACAATGGCAAAGGCCCGGAACGGGAAAAACTCGTACGAAGCTCGACGCCTTACCTTGGTTGAGCGTGTCGACCTCGTCGTACCAGGCGAGAGTGTCCTTGAGCGAAAACACCGGGTCGGACTCGCCATGCGGGACAATCAGCTTGCCGCCCCGCTCGTGGAAGGCTGACAGGTCTGTCGAGCGCGCGCTGATGTCGTCCCATGCGGAATGCGTATAGGGTGCGACAACCGCATAGATTTTTTGGGCGTCCGTATCGAAGTCGAACCGTGCCAGATAGTCGGCCGTGGCTTGTGGATTGGGCCCCAGAGCGGTCGGCGGGGTCGTGAAAACCGATGCGAGCGCTGGCCCGCCCAGGATTAGATTCAGCGCCGGCACCTGGCCATTGCTCATGCCGATTTTCCAAAGGCGCCAGCCTTCGCCGGCTATGCCCGACGGCCAGAACCAGCTCGAATAAAGCGCATGCCCGGACCTGTCCTTAGGGCCGTTGTGTGATTGCGTGAGTGCTTCGATCTGCGCCGCTGACAAGCATTCCGCAGTCTTGCCCTGCACACAGGTCAAGGCCTGCAGGCGCGGCAAAACGTCTATATCCGTGCAGGCCAGATAGTCCGATACGATGCCGTCCGCCAAACCGTCCTTATCATCACAGGCAGCCAGAATTGTCGTCCGAACAAGTGCCAGGTCAGAGGATGAGAAGGCGCCCGACAGGCTCATGAAACTGAAGCTCTTGGTGCCCGGCTGTTTGACGAGACTGCCAAATTTCTGCACATCCCAGGCTTCTGCCACGGCAGCTCGGGGCAAAGAGAAGCCAGGGGCACCCGCAACGATCCCGTCGAACTCGTCAGGATAGTATTGCGCGAACGCCATACCTTCTTGCCCGCCCTTTGAGCAGCCCAGAAAATAACTGTACTGGATAGGCGCGCCATAAAAGGCCGTGATCGCTTCCTTAGCCGTATCAGCAACCAGCTTAAGAGAGGCTCGTCCATAATCCTGGCGCGCCTGAGGGTCGAAGCCAAAGGCTGTCTGACCATTTTTCAGCGGGTTGCTGTTCGTCGCGTTGTCGTGTCCGGAATCCTGGCTGACGACGGCATAGCCCATAGCCAAGGCGGTTTGCCCGCCTGGCAACATGCCAAGGGCATTGCCTACATCACCATTACTGCCGGAGCCGCCCTGGAAGGCGAAGCGATGGTTCCAGTTGACGGGAAGGCGCAAATGGAAACGGATAGCGTATGCCTGACCGTCAACACCTTTGCGTTCTTGCAAGATACCGGTGACCTCACAGTGCGCGGGTAAGGTAACCGGCACGGTCATGCCTGGCGCGGCCATCACATTCAACGATGTGCCGTCGGTAACGCTCACACTTGACGTAAGCCTGACACTCTTGTCCTTGAACGGGACACTTTGCGCGGCAAATCCATCGCACGCGGCAGACGACACGGTCTCCGCTTTCGAGGCTGTCGCAAAGGCCAGGGATGTTGCAAAGCCCAGAGCGATAAGCGGAATGTATCGATAGAATTGAATCACAATACGTCCCCTTCCCTACTGAACGCGGTAGAAGCGGATACGCACGGCGGGCTTCGGACCACCCATCGCCGGCTCCAGGGTTCCGACAAAGGCCCCCTTGCTCAACCAATCATATTTGCCAACCGGGGCTTCAAAAACAGGGCTGGTATAGCCGGGCGTCTGGGGCGCGCCCTCGGCAGGCAGGCAAATGGTGCCGGCATTGACCACATTGATCACGACACCATCGTCGGTCTTCAGCATGTAGTCGGCCTTGATAGAAATGCATTTGTCGGGACGGATAAGCTGCCAATCCCAACCGCCGGGTATGATTGTTCCCTTGATGCCGGGCCCCTCGAAGGTCCCGCCCGTAATGGGCACGATGTTGCGAATGCCCAGTGCCGTAGGGCCAACCGGAATGCCATCGGCCAGCTCAACGGTTTCTTCAAAGGCGAATACCAGTTTCGGCGCCACTTGAGCACTGGCAGGCGGAGCGGGCATCTCGGCAAATGAAGCCTGTGCGGCCAAACTTAATCCAAGCACGCTCGCGAAGAGCGGCAGCGTTCGCTTATAGGTCATTCTTCCCTCTTAATTTTCGTATTCGACATGCCCAAGGCTGACGAATGACGTTAAAGAGGCAGCGCAATTTAAATAGGGTCCAAAAGACCGGAACGGTTCAGCAAGTCACGACCGCTCCAGCGGCGGGGTGTTCCTTGTTTATCAAGGCCTGCAAAGTCAAAAACGCCGAAACAGTGCTGTCTGCGTCTCTGCGATCAATGTTTGTGAGCATTTTCAGCCCCAGTCCGCGGAACTCATCCTCGTTTTTCAGGTGCAAGGGATGATCGAGATCCATACATCCCTGTCGAACATGAAAGCCGACGGCCAATCGAATAAACAGATGCAAAATCCGGTTCCCCGGAAGATCATATAGTAGTCTCAATGCGGAAAACCAGGACAGTATCAGCGGCCTGTTTTCAGTTAGCAACGCACATCTAGCTTGGTCCAGGGCATGATCTAAATCACCAAATTTCGGCGTCGCACAAATAAGCTTCAGCGTTCCGATATTGATCAATAAGCTTGTTTCGCTGCATGTGCCGCCATCAAGTCCGTGGGCGGACAAGAAACCAAAGACGCGCCGCATGATATCTCCGTCGGATGGCCTGGCGAAAACCACACCACCGCCGCGACCACGGCGCGTTGTCAAAAGGCCTTCATCTCGGAGAAGCCGAATCGCTTCCGTTATGACCCGCTCGCTGACATTATAGCGGTCGCTAAGTTGGATGGCGGAGCCAAGTCTTGTGGCACTGCGCCACATGCCTGAACTCACGTCGCTGCAAATTTTTGAGGCTACGAGAGTCGCCAGGTGGAAGTGCCGCGTCAATCCGGGGCGATCCATAAAGACTGCCGTAGTGTCTGCGTTGAGTTCCGGCGCGGATGATGAGGCAGGTGGATCGTCGAGTTGGTGCGGCGCGTCCGAAAAATATTCGAGGCTTGCAAACATAAGCTTCAAAGCACAGTTGTCGGGCTGGTATTCCGATTGGCACGGCGCAGAAAGTAAGTCAGGAGTTGACTGTTGCACATTGGAAGGGCCTGCAAGAACCAAGGGCCCGATGACCGAACGCGCTTGGCATATATCGGTTTGGGTTACGCCTACGGCGCAGAGATGTCGAAACAGAGTATGGGCTGTTTCACTTAGATCCGGCTTGAGGACCGTGAGGCCGCCAGGTGTTCCGCGCCTCGAGCGACAAACGCCGCGCATTTCCAAGAGCCGAACCGCCTGTCTGAAGCGCCGGCCATCGACCTTGAAGTTCGCAGCCAGGGCATTGTCCGGCCCATAAACCTGTCCCGTCGGCCAGCCTTCAAAAGAAAGCGCGTCTTCAATAGCCGCGGCCGTGTAGCCTCCCAGGCTCTCGACAGGCTTCGACGCGTCGTTGGAAGCCACTGCCGCGTAAAAGGGCTGCGCCATCCACGTCCGCGTGTGCGCCTCATGGGGAAGCAGCGTGCGAGCTTCTGAACGCATTTTCATCCCTGATCTTTTATCGGCACCGCTGGAAAATATTTATGCTTCGCCCGGAAAATTGGCAAATTCACTTATCGAATGGCTCACATCATCAATTTGAATGCCAAACAGCAAAAAGCCCCAGCTTTTTGGGCTGGGGCTTTTCTGTTTTGGTTGCGGGAGCCAGATTTGAACTGACGACCTTCAGGTTATGAGCCTGACGAGCTACCGGGCTGCTCCATCCCGCGGCAATATGGTAAAAGGACCGGATAGCGATGTACGCGATCCGGTCCTTAAAACTTGTAATGAAGGGTTTTAGCAACTGCTCTTGGTAGACCTGGCGACGACCTACTCTCCCGCGACTTAAGACGAAGTACCATCGGCCCAGGAAGGCTTAACGACCGAGTTCGGAATGGGATCGGGTGGGGACCTTCCGGCATAGCCACCAGGTCAACCAAAAGCAGTTGCTGTAATTGAGAAGACATTCTCTGATGCGCTACCGCTACGCTGCTTGAGCGCAGGGCCGCACTATCCCGACTTA
>NZ_AWGD01000032.1 GCF_000495795.1 Asticcacaulis sp. AC460 | reverse complement strand
CGGCGATGTCGATGGTGTCCTACGCGGCCGGCGCGCGCTATCTCCAGCTTCTGGGCGGTGTCTGCGGCTCGTTTTACGACTGGTACTGCGACCTGCCACCTTCGTCACCGCAGACCTGGGGCGAACAGACCGATGTGCCGGAATCGGCCGACTGGTACAATTCAGGCTTCCTGTTGCTGTGGGGATCCAACGTCCCGCAAACCCGCACACCTGACGCACATTTCTATACCGAAGCACGTTACAAGGGCGTCAAGTCGGCGGTCATCTGCCCTGACTATTCAGAAGCCTCGAAGTTCGGCGACATCTGGCTCGCCGTCAAGCAGGGCACGGACGCGGCACTTGGCATGGCATTCGGCCACGTCATCCTGAAGGAGTTCCACCAGGACCGTCAGGTGCCGTACTTCCGCGATTACCTGCGTAAGTACTCCGACATGCCGATGCTCGTCCGACTGATTAAAAAAGATGGCTACCTCATTCCAGAGCGCCTGCTGCGCGCCTCCGATTTCATCGGCGATATGCACGAGGCCAACAACCCCGATTGGAAAACCGTTGCGATCGATGAGACGAGCGGCCAGGTCGTCGTGCCGCAAGGTTCGATCGGCTTCCGCTGGGGCGAGGACGGCAAGTGGAACCTGGAAGAAAAATCAGGTGCCGGTGAACCGACCTCCCTGCGACTGGGCCTGAACGGCGTCCATGACGAGGTCGCCGGTGTCGGATTCCCCTATTTCGCCAATGCGGCGACCGTCGGTTACGCCTCGACCGACCATCCCGACGTCCTAGTGCGCAATGTCCCCGTCAAGCGTATGGCGCTGAAAGAAGGCGATGCCATAGTCGCCAGCGTATACGATCTGTTCCTGGCCAATTACGGCGTCGATCAGGGCTTCGGCGGCGACTTCATGCCGGAGGATTTCGACGATCCGCAGCCGTATTCGCCGGCCTGGGCCGAAAGCATCACGACGGTTTCGCGCGACAAGATCATCGCCGTGGCCCGTGGCTTTGCGACCAATGCCGAAAAGACCAATGGCAAGTCCATGATCATCATCGGCGCTGCGATGAACCACTGGTTCCACATGGACATGAACTATCGCGCCGTTATCAACATGCTGGTCATGTGCGGCTGCGTCGGTCAGTCAGGCGGCGGCTGGGCGCACTATGTTGGCCAGGAGAAGCTGCGTCCACAGACGGGTTGGGCGCCTCTGGCCTTCGGCACCGACTGGGCCAAACCGCCCCGTCAGCAAAATGGCACGTCGTACTTCTACGCCCATACCGATCAGTGGCGCTACGAGACTGTATCGACCAGTGAATTGTTATCGCCGACCGCGCCAGAGGGCGACTGGAATGCGTCCCTGATCGATTACAATGTCCGCGCCGAGCGCATGGGCTGGCTGCCATCCGCGCCCGCCCTGGAAACCAATTCCCTGGAAATCGCCAAGGCGGCGGAAGCAGCCGGCATCGACACAAAGACCTATGTCGTCAATTCCCTGAAGGACCGGTCGCTCAAACTGTCGTGCATGGACCCCGATAATCCCGTCAACTGGCCGCGCAACATGTTCGTCTGGCGCTCCAACCTGCTTGGCTCGTCCGGCAAGGGCCATGAATATTTCCTGAAGCACCTACTAGGCGCGTCCCACGGGGTCCAGGGAAAGGATCTGGGCGTCACGGGCGAGCAGAAACCGATGGATGTCGTCTGGCACAAGGATGCGCCGGAGGGAAAGCTCGATCTCCTGGTAACGCTCGACTTCCGCATGTCAACCACGGCGGTCTATTCGGACGTCGTTCTGCCGACAGCGACCTGGTACGAAAAGCATGACCTCAACACCTCGGATATGCACCCCTTCATCCATCCCCTGACGGCAGCTGTCGATCCGGCATGGGAGGCACGTTCCGACTGGGCCATCTTCAAGGGCCTGGCCAAAACCTTCTCGGACATCGCGCCGGAAGTCTTGGGTGTCGAGCGGGACGTCGTCCTGACCCCCATCCAGCACGACACAGCCAGCGAAATGGCGCAGCCTTTCGATGTGCAGGACTGGTACAAGGGCGAATGCGAGCCCGTCCCCGGCAAGACCATGTCGCAGATCACAGTGGTCGAACGCGACTACCCAAATCTCTATAAGCGCTTCACCTCGCTCGGACCGCTGCTGGCCAAGACAGGCAACGGCGGCAAGGGCATCTTCTGGGAAACCGGCCACGAGGTCCAGTTGTTGAAGGAACTCAACGGTGAAGTGACGGAAGAGGGCATCAGCCACGGCCTCGCCAAAATAGAGACCGATATCGACGCCTGCGAAGCCATCATGATGCTGGCGCCTGAAACAAACGGGGAGGTGGCGGTCAAATCCTGGCGGGCGCTTGAGAAACAGACGGGCCGCGACCATGCCCACCTTGCCTTGCCCAAGGAAGACGAGAAGATCCGCTTCCGCGATATCGTCGCCCAACCGCGCAAGATCATCTCTTCGCCGATCTGGTCCGGCATCGAGAGCGAGCATGTCTGCTACAATGCCGGCTACACCAATGTCCACGAACTGATCCCGTGGCGCACCCTGACCGGGCGTCAGCAGCTTTATCAGGATCACCTGTGGATGCGGGCCTTTGGCGAAAGCCTGTGCGTTTACAAGCCGCCGGTCGACATGAAAACGACCTGGGTCAAGGGCGGGAAGAGCAACGGCGAGGCCGAAATCGTCCTCAGCTTCATTACCCCGCACCAGAAATGGGGCATCCACTCGACCTATTCCGACAACCTTCTGATGCTGACGCTCAATCGCGGCGGGCCGGTCGTGTGGATATCGGAAACCGACGCGGCCAAGGTCGGCATCGTCGACAATGATTGGGTCGAGGTCTTCAATTCCAACGGTGCCCTGACGGCGCGCGCCGTCGTGTCGCAGCGGATGCGTGAAGGCACGCTCTTTATGTACCACGCCCAGGAAAAGATCATCAATACGCCGGGCTCGGAGATCACCGGCCAGCGCGGCGGCATCCACAATTCGTGCACACGCATTGTCCTGAACCCGATCCACATGATCGGCGGTTACGCCCAGTTATCCTACGGGTTCAACTATTACGGCACGGTCGGTTCCAACCGCGACGAGTGCGTCGTCGTGCGCAAGATGAAAAAAGTCGACTGGCTCGAAAAGAAGCTCAGCAAGAAGGAACAGGCACAATGAAGATTCGTGCGCAAATCGGCATGGTGCTCAATCTCGACAAGTGCATCGGCTGCCACACTTGCTCGGTAACCTGCAAGAATGTCTGGACCAATCGCGAAGGCGTCGAATACGCCTGGTTCAACAATGTCGAGACTAAACCCGGCATCGGCTATCCCAAGGAGTGGGAAAACCAGAAGAAGTGGCACGGCGGCTGGACACGCAAGGCCAACGGCAAGATCGAGCCGCGCATGGGCGCCAAATGGCGCATCCTGTCGAAGATCTTCGCAAACCCCGACCTGCCGGAAATCGACGACTATTACGAGCCCTTCGATTTCGATTATGGCCACCTGCAGACGGCGCCGGAAATGAAGGCCTTTCCGACCGCGCGGCCGCGTTCGAAAATCACCGGCCAGCGCATGGAAAAGATTGAGTGGGGGCCGAACTGGGAGGAAATCCTGGGCGGCGAATTCTCAAAGCGCTCCAAGGACGTCAATTTCGAAGGCATCGAGAAGGAGATGTACGGCGCCTTCGAGAACACCTTCATGATGTACCTGCCGCGTCTGTGCGAGCATTGCCTCAATCCGACCTGCGTCGCTGCATGTCCGTCGGGAGCCATTTACAAGCGCGAGGAAGACGGCATCGTTCTGATCGACCAGGACAAGTGCCGCGGTTGGCGGATGTGCGTTTCGGCCTGTCCATACAAGAAGATCTATTACAACTGGAATTCGGGTAAGTCGGAGAAGTGCACCTTCTGCTTCCCGCGCATCGAGGTCGGCCTGCCGACCGTATGCTCGGAAACCTGCGTCGGCCGCATCCGTTATCTCGGCGTCCTGCTCTATGACGCCGACCGTATCGAAGCGGCGGCCTCGGCGGACGAAAAGGACCTCTATCAGGCCCAGCTCGATGTCTTCCTCGATCCGCACGACCCCCAGGTCATCGCCCAGGCGCGGCTTGACGGTATCCCTGAAGCCTGGCTCGAAGCGGCACGCTTCAGCCCTGTTTACAAGATGGCCATGGACTGGAAGATCGCCTTTCCGCTTCATCCGGAATACCGGACATTGCCAATGGTTTGGTATGTCCCACCCCTGTCGCCCATCCAGGCGGCCGCCTCGGCCGGCGCCCTCGAAATGGACGGCGAAATGCCCGACGTCAAATCGTTGCGCATCCCGGCCAAGTACCTGGCGAACCTGCTGACCGCCGGTGTCGAAGCGCCCGTCATCACGGCGCTTCAGCGGATGATGGCGATGCGGATGTTCATGCGCGCCAAGACCATCGACGGCCGCATTGACGCCGCAATTACCGAAAAGGTCGGCTTAAGCGTCGCCCAGGTCGAGGACATGTACAAGATCATGGCCATCGCCAACTACGAGGACCGCTTCGTCATTCCGACGGCCCACCGCGAAGTGGCGGAAGACGCGTACGACCTGCGCGGGTCCTGCGGCTTTACCTTCGGCAATGGCTGTTCCGGCGGCCAAACCGAGGTCGGGCTGTTCGGCAAAATCAGGAAGCCCAAGGCCGTTCCGATGGCTGCCAGAGCGAAGGATCTGTAATCATGGCTTATACCTATCAAGGCCTGGCCCGGCTGCTGGCCTATCCGACTGAAGACATCAAGGCGGACGCCGAGGCTATCCGTGACGTTTTTAAGCTCGAAGGCATGTTGAATGCCGGCGTGGTTTCGGACCTGTCCAAATTGATCGACGATCTTGGCGAAGGCGACCTGTACGATTTGCAGGAGGCATACATCGCCATCTTCGACCGGACGCGTTCCTTATCCCTCAATCTATATGAACACGTCCACGGCGAAAGCCGCGAACGCGGTCAGGCAATGGTGGCTTTACTGGAGCTTTATCGCAGCCGAGACCTGGAACTGTCCGCCAACGAATTGCCGGACTTCCTTCCGGTCTTCCTCGAATTCCTGTCGACCATGGCGCAAGCCGAGGCCGCATCATTCCTGGCTGAAGCTGTGCACGTCCTCGAAGCCATGGGCGCGCGACTGAAAAAGCGCGACAGCAAGTACAAGGCTGTCTTCGACGCGCTCGTCGTGCTCGCGGGCGTCCGCGCCGAAGCCCATGTCCTGGCCGCCCTGCTGGCGGAACCGGAAGAAGACCCGGACGACCTGGAGGCGCTCGATAAGACCTGGGAGGAGACCGCCGTGACCTTCGGTCCGGGTGAGGCCGGCTGCCCGAAGGCCGAAGCTCTGGTCGAAGCCATGCGTTCAACGCCTGCCGTCAAACGGTCGGCTGTCGCGGGAGGCTTGTAGTCATGGAAATCCTCAACAGCTTTCTGTTCGGAGTCTATCCGTACATCGCCCTTTCGGTCTTGGCCCTGGGTTCGATCCTGCGGTTTGACCGCGAACAATACACCTGGCGCTCGGGCTCTTCCCAGCTCCTTCGCCGCAAGCAACTGGTGTTGGGCTCGGTACTTTTTCACCTCGGCGTGCTTGTAATTTTCGTCGGGCATCTCGTTGGTCTTTTGACCCCCATCGTGGTCTTCGACTATCTCGGAGTGCCGCACGGTGCCAAGCAATTTCTGGCCATAGTCGCTGGGGGAATTGCCGGCGTTTTCGGACTGGCCGGCGCGCTCATTCTGCTCCATCGCCGCCTGTTCGACGCCCGGATCCGCAAAACCTCGAGCTTCGCCGATATCGCCATTTTGGCCTTACTGACCCTTCAGCTATGCCTTGGCCTGGCGACCATTCCCCTATCAGCGCAGCATCTCGATGGCTCGGAAATGATCAAGTTCATGACATGGGCCCAGGGCATATTCACCTTCAAGGCTGGCGTCGCCTCCCACGTTGCCGACGTGAACCTGATCTTCAAGGCGCACCTGGTCCTGGGCCTGACGATCCTTCTCGTTTTCCCGTTCACACGTCTCGTCCACATGCTGTCGGCGCCGATCTGGTACCTCAATCGCCGCGGCTGGCAGCTGGTCCGCACGCGCCGCGACATCTCCGACATCCGCAGGAAGTAAACTCATGGCATCCCTTGTTATCGAAGGCGTCGAAATCCCGGAACAACTGATCCGCGACGAAATGCCCAACCATCCTGCGGCGACCTCGGCGGAGGCTCACAAGAACGCGGCGCGCGCCCTGGCCATCAAAGCGTTGTTGCTCAATCGGGCAGCCGAGTTATTGCTTACGCCCGAGCCCGAGCCTGACGAAGCCGGTCGTCTGGAAACTGCGGAAGAGGCACTGATCCGGCAGGTTTTTTCGCATGAATTGACACCTCAGGTGCCGTCCGAAGCGGAATGCCTTCGTTTCTATGACGCCCGGCCGGACAACTTCTTCACCCCCGAGCTTTATGAAGCGTCGCATATCCTTGTGCTGGAGTCATCGCGCGAACTGGCTTTCGATCTGGTGAAGCAATTGCTGGCCGATCAAAGCGGTTTTGCCGGCCTCGCCAGGTCTCTGTCCGTTTGTCCATCGGGCCAGATTGGCGGGTCGCTCGGCCAGCTCCAGCGCGGAGACCTGGTGGCCGAAGTCGAAGAAGCCCTACTATCGACACCGGTCGGGGCGATTTTCCCCGAACCCGTTGCCTCACAGTTTGGCTGGCACATTCTGCGTCTGGACCGCCGTGTCGTACGTCAGCGCCTGCCGTTTGACGCCGTCAAGGCCAAGATATTGATGCATCTGGAAAGCCGAGCCTGGATCGCCGCCTCGGCGAAATATGTCGAAGGCTTGCTTGACGCCTCGAAGGCCAAGGGCGTTGCCCTTCGGCTGGGCGAGGCCGGTGATATCGAAAGGCCCAGCCTTTCCCTCGGTGGACTTGTCGACGACGATCGGATGGCGGCGAGAATCGAGCCGTGGCTGGCCGCCGTCGATCCCGATCTGTTGTCCCGCGTCCGTGCGGCTTCTGAAGCCCAGGGCAAGTCGGTCGTCGAACTCGTGCGCGGCGAGGTCCGCCATTTCCTCGATCATGCCGACGATGAAGCCTTCACGCAACTGGTCTCGGCGGCGCAAGGGTCGGACGATCCGATGCTGGCCAGCGTCGCCTGTATCCTGAAGTCACGCCTGACGCCACCTAAACGCAACTTCACGCTCATCCGGAAGTCCTGACGATGCTCACCTCCACAGCCGCCCTTACCGTTCTTGCGAGCCTTATTGCGCTCGCCCCGCCGGCGCTTGCAGATGATAACGGCAAGCTGATCTTCAACAACCGTCTACGCTCCGAGACGGTTGATCAGGAGGGCTTCGTCCGCGACGCGGAGGCTCTTACGACGCGGTTGCAATTGGGCTGGCAATCACCGCAATGGGGCAAGTTCCGTGTCCAAATCGCCGGGGAAGCCACCTATGCCCTGAACGAAAGCTATAACAGCACGCTCAACGGCAAGGCCGCTTATCCCACCGTCGCTGACCCGGAAACGGACGAAGTCAGCCGGCTCAACGTGACCTATAGCGGCTTGCCGAAAACCGAGATCACGGCCGGGCGCCAGACCATCGCTCTCGACAATGCACGTTTTATCGGTGATGTCGGTTTCCGGCAGACGGAACAGACCTTCGACGGCATCAAGGCGGTGACGACCGCTGTTCCAGGTGTCACCTTGACCTATGCCTGGGCAGGCCAGGTCAACCGCATCTTCGGTCACAAGAGTCCGCAGGGGCAGTGGGACGGCAATGTCCACATCCTCAACGCGGCCATGAAGACGCCTTTGGGCGCGCTCAGCCTTTACGACTACGTGCTCAATTTCGATAATGCGGCGTCAGCCTCGACCGGGACCTACGGTGCGCGGCTGACGGGCGGGGTCAAGGCGTCCGAAAAACTTGTCTACACATACACCGCCGAATGGGCGCGCCAGAGTGACAACGGCCGCAATCCGATGCACTTCAGTGTCGATTATGCGGCGGTGAGCGGCGGCCTGACGCGCGGCCCCCTGTCGGCCTCGCTGGCATTCGAGCGACTGGGCAGTGGCAACGGAGTGGCGTTCCAGACTCCGCTGGCGACACTGCATGCCTTTCAGGGCTGGGCCGACGTCTTTTTGACCACACCCAATGACGGCATCGACGATACCTATGCTGGCCTCGGATGGACGCTGTCGCCGGGTGGACGGATCAAGTCCGTCAAACTGACGGCCGTCTATCACGACTATCGCGCGGCGCGCGGCGGGGCGCGATACGGCAGCGAGTGGGATGCCGGCATGACCGTTGCGCTCGACAAGCGCTGGAGCGCCGGCGCCAAGGTGGCCATGTTCGACGGGCGTCAGTCCGCCATGGCAGACCGTACCAAGGTTTGGGTGAATCTCGACTACAGCTATTGAGGAATCGATATGACACATATGCCGGATTTCGAACCGGAACTGGGCATTGAGAGCATTCCGGAAGCCCTCATCAGTGAGCCGCTCAACTGGCTGTTTGCCGAACATTACAGGCACAGGCAGCTCTGCAAGATCATTGAAGGACTCGTGCGAAATGGCATTTACGACGAGGATCGGCTAACGCTCGTCATCGAGTTTCTGCAGCACGATCTGCCGCTCCACGTCCTTGATGAAGAGGAAGATTTGTTTCCGCTTTTGCGCAGACGCGCGCAGCCGGAGGATGATGTCGAACGGATCTTGGGAATTCTGGCGTCGGATCATCGGGCGGACCAAGAGCGCGTCTGCAACATCCTTGTTGGCTTGGAGCAAGCGAAAGCAGCACGAAAGCCGCCCTCGTTTGATGCGAATCTGCGCGCTTTGCTGACGGAATTCGTCGGCCTGGAACGCCGTCACGTTGCCCTGGAGAATGCCATCGTGATTCCGATTGCGCGCCTGCGGCTCAAGGCGGAAGACCTCGAGTCACTAAGTGAACGTTTGGCTGCTCGCCGTGGAAAAGTCATGGGCAGCCAATGAATGACCCTATCATTTCGCGTAATCTGAACTGGGTCGTTCATCGGACGCACGACGACCCGGAGATTTTCCGGCGGCGCGCATCCATTGAAACCAAACGTCTGTGGATCGGTTGCAGTGACAACGCGTCTGCCACGCTTGAGACTGGCGCTTTCGAGGAAGACGGCTGCCTTGTTTATCGAAACCTTGGTAACCAGGTATCACCGCATGATTTTGGGCTCATGGCCACGATCGAGTATGCGCTTCACATCGTGAAGATTAACGAAATCGTCGTCTGCGGTCACTACCGCTGTGCCTGTCTCAAAAGCGTTATTCAGAATGAACCTCCGAGCCTCTCGAATTGCTGGTCAGGCCCTATCCGGGTCATTTTCGACGAGCGCCGTCGTCAGTTCGAAGAGATTGTAAGCGAAGATGCTCAAATTCAGAGCTTATGTGAGTTGAATGTCCGCATGCAGATCCGAAATCTGCAGGAAAATGTGTTGATCAGACCGCTCCTCGCGACCGGTCGCATCCGACTGCAGGGGCTTATCTGGTCGCCGCGCGACGGACTTCTTCGGGATCTCGGAGCTGGAGTTTCCAAGCCGAAAAAGTCGAGCAAGAAACGGGACTGACGGTGGAACCGTCCCTTGAGGCGCCACAGTCCAGCGAGATATGAAATTATGACACCGATCACTATGAACGATGCGATAGAGATCGTCGTTTCCCACTCACCTGCCGTGAGCCGGATATCCAAAGGTCTTCGACACGCCTTCGGACGCGTCGCCGCTGAAGACATAGATGCGCGCCGCGACCAGCCACCTTTCGCATCGTCGGCAATGGACGGATACGCGATTATCAAACCGGACGCGCCGTCCGGCTGGGAAGATACGTTTGTTGCCGTTGGCGAGAGCCAGGCAGGCGCTCGCTTTCGCGGTGTTCTGGCAAAGGGTGAAGCCGTCCGAATTTTCACCGGGGCGCCGGTGCCCGAAGCGGCGACTGCCGTGGTTCTGCAGGAAAACGCAATCGTAGCAGACGGCGGGATAAGGTTTGAAAAGGACGCCAGTACCGACAAACCGCATATCCGGTCACAAGGGCATGACTTCCATCAAGGGGACATTCTCATCACCGCAGGTGAGCGACTGGATGCTTGGCGGCTGGCGCTTGCGGCTGCCGCGGGGCGCGGTTCGCTTTTGCTCGCAAAGCGACCGAGGATTGCGATCCTGACCACGGGAAACGAACTCGTACCCCCAGGCGGTGAGGCGGGGACAGATCAGATATTCGAGTCGAACTCTGTCGCCTTATGCAGCCTTGTCACCCAGTGGGGAGGAAAACCCAGAGTTCACGGGATCGGGCCTGACGACGCGGAAGTCTTGATTGGTCGAATAGCGTCTATTGACGCAGATCTTATCGTGACGGTAGGCGGCGCTTCGGTCGGTGATTACGATCTGGTGAAACCCGCGCTCGCCCGTCTTGGCTTTCGGGCACTATTTGAGAAGGTCAATGTACGGCCTGGTAAACCTACATCTTTCGGACGATTGCAGGATGATCGGCTAGTTTTGGGATTGCCCGGCAATCCGGGGGCGTGCCTGACAATGGCCCAGCTATTGTTGAAACCGTTCATCAGGGCAGCGCTTGGGCAGGCGCGTGACAGCGCGTCATGCCTGCCATTGGGTTCGGCCGTGCCGGCCAACGGGCCGCGCGAGGCGTATCTTCGCGCACAGCTGGCATGCAGTCCCCAGGGCCAGACGGTCGTACATCCATTTGCTGATCAGGATTCGGCAATGATCCGCAATTTTGCAGAGGCGGACGTTTTGATCAAAAGACCAGCGAATGCCCTCTGCGCCGATATCGGTGAGTGTGTTCCGGTCATCCCGCTTGAGCGACTTTGACCGGTGCATTCAAATTGACGAATGCCCTATCGTCATCGATCTCGATCCTGCGAGTTCGACAGTCAGCTAGAAACTGCATGACAGATAAACCGCCGCTCTCGCGCGATGTCTCCAGCGCCGCCTCCAAGGCCAGTCGCAGAGCGATACTCCAGGCAGCGCAGAGCGGATAGTCTCGCGCGCCGTGAAAATAGGTCACGTCTACGTCTTGTCCATGGCTGTCCAACAACGTCCCAATCATGTTCGAGGGAAGGTTCGGCATATCGCAGGGGGCGGTTATGACAACGTCCAGGCCCTGACCTTGTGCTGTCAACATCGCGGCATGGACGCCACTCAGTGGGCCAAGCCCTTCAAATCGCGGTGTATCAAAGCACAGGCCGATACCCAGTCGCGCCAGTGCGCCGGCCAGGGCGGAGTTTTGCGGTCCCGCATTCAAGATAAGTCGGGACGCCTGGGGGCGGAGCGCATCAAGCACCCATTCGATCAACGGGCGGCCGTTGAAGACGTAGAACGGTTTGTTCCCCCCGATTCTGCGCCCAGCACCTCCGGCCAGGATGACCACCATGCCTTGCTGCGCAATCATGATGGGACGATCGCGATGCAGACGAGCGAGTGATCGCGGCTCCGTTGTCTGTCAGTCACATTGCTGGACCGCTGTAAGGTAGGGCAGTCCGGAACGCCCGCCGGATTTCATGACGACCGCCAAACCCTCAATCCTCATATGTTTGTCGACCGCCTTCAGCATATCGAACAGGGTGAGGGCGGCGACGCTTGCCGCGGTCAAAGCTTCCATTTCTACGCCGGTTTGTCCGTTCGTCTTTGCTTCCGCCAGGATGTCAAAACCTGGAAGACTGGGATCGAGGTTGATTTCCACTGTTACCTTGGTCAGCGCAATTGGATGGCAAAGCGGTATCAGTGTGGAGGTTTGCTTGGCCGCCATTATGCCGGCGAGCTCGGCGGTCGATATGACTGATCCCTTCGGAGTGCGGTTGTGACGGACCAGATCGAGGGTCTTCGACGAACAAACGAGGCGGCCGCGTGCGATCGCCGTTCGGCTGGTGATCGCCTTTTCCGAAACATCCACCATCTGGGCGCGGCCCTTCGAATCGAGGTGGGTAAGGTCGTAGGCATTCATGCAGGTATACTCCAGCGTTGCATGTCCAAGGCATCCTTCGGTGTCGGTTCGACCCATTGGTTCAGGTGCGGTCCGCATTCGCGTTTCCACAGCGCTGCATTCGACTTGAGTTGATCCATCATGAAGTCGGCCGCCTCGAAAGCGGCACGCCTGTGCTCGCTTGCGGCGGCGACGAACACAACGGCGTCGCCGGCTGGAACCTTTCCACAGCGATGGACGGCCGAAACGGCGAGAACATCGAACGTTTCGCGCGTGGTCTGAGCGATGCGATCAATGGATGCTTCCGTCATGCCCGGATACCAATCCAGGAAAAGGTAGTCGACCTGCTGCCCTTTGAAGTCCGGGCGGACAGAACCGGTAAAAGTCACAATCGCCCCGGCGTGCCCCCAGTCGCGATGAAACTGCTGTGCGGCGTCGACGGGTTCGAAGGGTTCAGACACAAGCGATGTGGAAATGATGTTTGGGTTCATCCGCCGGAAAACACCGAAAAAAATGCGATTTCGTCCCCTTCGGACAGGACAAGGTCCTCCCGCGTCGTGACTTGATTAACGCTCATGTGTATCGCGTCGGATTGAACCTGGCCGAGAGCCAAAGGCGCTTCGAATAGCGAATCGCGCAGCCTGTACAGAGTTTGACAATCGCTCGCCAGGTCCTGACGGAGCCTGCGTTGGCGCATGATATCCGCCATACGGCCAAAAAACAGAACGTCGATCATGCCGCACCTCCGGACTTCATGTATCGGCTGTAAAGCACGGTATTCTCGAGGTGCATGTGAAACCGCATTTCGCAGTCGATCACCTGGCATGAGCTGTAGAGCGTCCTCCAGGATTTCGGTGCCTTCGGTGGCGGGGTAAAATTGCCGGTCAGCCGGGCAATTGAATCGAGTTCTTCACAAAGCTCATCATGTTCGGTGATTGCCCGCAGGACCGGGAAGCGAAGATTATGCCGCGGACTGAAGAGAATTGCGGGAAAAACAGTGTCTTGTTCCTTCTGTTGATGCTCTTCGGCAAGGTCCACCAGCGTGGTCAAGTGGGCAGCCATTCCGTGAGGGACGCCCGGGTGGTCCGCGAAAGCCGCTTCTACCGAGCGCGCCAGATGTAGCGCGGTCTGCAGATGGTTCAGGTGGACGCGATGATAGCGTTCTTGGACGTAGTCTATCAGTCCACGTTGGTTTGTTGGAACCTTCTGAGGGTCTAAAGGCATTTCGGACAGTTGCGCTGTTAGTTCGTCCAGGTTCAACTTACGCGCTGTCGCGGCTTGCGAAAGGGTAAGGTTACCGGATCGATAGTGATCGATCCCGTATTCCCGCAGGATGGCGATAGCACCGGGTCGTGTGTCGACAAGTTCATGAATGAATGCCGAAGTGATGTTCATATCGGGTACCAACAATGAGAACGTTTCGCGACTATTGTTACAATCCACCGGGCAGATGTCCTTGGTCGTGGATCAAGCGTTCGCGCCATTTTTGCCGCTTTCACTCTTGATCAATATCATTCGTCCCGCGGCGGCGCTTTCGCGTGCCCGAAAGGGCAAAGCGCGGTTCGCGATCAATGACCCGGCAAATGCAGGGGGACGCGGGAGCCCTGTTTCAAGTCGCGTCGGGCAGTGACGTGCGAAAGTCCTCCCACCAAGGCAGTTTCATCCCGAGCCGCAAGCCGCACTCGCTCAGGGCCGAACAAATGTTCAAAATTGTTTTGCCCGCGATGCCACGGTGACGAAGAAGCGCTTTTTCGGTCATCGTGCACAGATCGCCAGTAAATCGCAGCCGTTCATGATTGAACGCTTCTTGAACCCGGGGGGGCCACTTCGAGTAGTCTATGGGACGGGCCAGAACGTCGCGCTTGCTGTAGAATTCGCCTTCCAGCCTTTCGACCTCAAGCGTGTATACAACAGCGGGCGGTAGCTTGTTCAAAGCCAGAAGTTTTATAAGTTGCTTGCCATCGGATAGTTGCGAGCGTCCAACGACAGCGCAATCGAGCAATACACGTTCAATTGCGGAGTTCACCTGCCTCTTCATGATCCGATCTCCCTTGCGAGCCAACGCAGCCAATGCAGGCCCCCTTTGTCAGGAGGGTGCGGCACAGTTGCCTCAATGCAAGATAGCGCAACGGCCTGCTAAACATTTGACAATCATCAACTAAGGAAGGGCATTCGATCGGCGAGGCGATTTGACGCGGGAGATACATAATAGTGCTGTCGAAATGACGGCTAAGCCCCGTTTGCTTATGCGTTATCGGCAGTCCTCCGTATGGCGCGCTCCGCGAAGGCCATTTTGTTTCGACGCGATCGCTGGTGTCCGCACTTGATAAAGCTCAAGTGGTCATAGCGGACCCGTCAATAGAGCTCGTGTGGTTTCATCCTATATCGTCATGGTGAAGCCGGGAACGAGGTGACTGACACCTTTCGCCACCCGTGGCAGCAGGAAACGGGCAATCGTCCGCATCTGTTGGTCACGGTGGCGAGGAAGGCGCGGCTTTCCGCTTTTGAGGATGTTCTGATGGCCTTCGAGGCTCACAACCTTGCCGATGGGTTCGGCCGGCGTTTCTCCTACGTCCGTTTGTCCGTCACCGAAGTGTGCAATTTTCGCTGTACCTACTGCCTGCCCGATGGATGGAAGAAAACCGGCCCCCTTAGCTTTCTCACTCCGTCAGAGATCGCGAACCTGGCCTCTGCCTTCGCCGGAGTCGGTGTCACCAAGTTTCGACTAACCGGAGGAGAACCGAGCGTTCGCCCTGACCTTATCGATATCATCGCCAATCTCGCGGCGGTCGATGGAGTCAAAAAGATTGCCATGACGACGAATGGCTGGAACCTTGATCAACGCGTGAACCGCTGGCGGAATGCCGGCCTGAGTCACCTCAATGTCAGCGTCGACTCCCTGGACCGGGAGACATTCCGCACTATTACCGGTCACGACAAGTTGCCGGCCGTCATGGCAGGCATAGACACGGCACTTGGCCTCGACTTCGCGGCCGTGAAGATGAACGCCGTCCTTCTTAGGAGCACTGCCAACACGGGCTTCGACACCTGGGCCGAATTCGTTCGCGAAAGGCCGGTCGCGGTCCGATTTATCGAATTGATGCGGACAGGTGATAACGCCGAATATTTCGCGGCGAATTACGTCAAGGGCAGCATTGTCACGGACTGGCTGGAAGAGCGGGGCTGGGCGCCACAGGACAAACACAAAGATGGAGGTCCGGCAGTCGAATATGCCCATCCGGACTATGCCGGTCGTATCGGGCTGATCGCGCCTTATGCGGCGGGGTTTTGTGACGGATGTAATCGGTTGCGCGTCACCGCACGAGGCAAGCTGAGACTTTGCCTGTTTGGGGAGGGCGGCTGTGATCTGCGCGATCTTCTTCAGGACGCAGAGGACAAAGAGCCCCTTACACGCCGTATTGCACAGGCGCTTTCAGGCAAGGCCGCGGGGCACCGTCTGCATGAGAATTTGCCCGGCGACTTGCTCCATCTGGCGCAGCTCGGCGGCTAGGTTCCGGCTGTTTTCTGCCCCAACGGCAGGCTGAAGGAGCCACTTTCGAAGGCTTTGCAAAGAGGTGAACCTGTGACCGGACTGAAATCGATACTTTGCCTCTTTGACGGAGACGAAACGCAAGCTCCAGCGCTCGATTTTGCCTTGGCTTTATGCGTTCGGCACAAGGCATTCCTACATGTTCTGCATGTCACAGAGCCGATTGATCCTTATCTCGAACTGAATTCCGCACAGGAAGCGAATGTGGTGGACTCTCAAAGCCATATTTCCGATCAAATCGCGTGGGTGGTGAGAATGCGTGCGCAAAAATTTGGCGCAGCCCTGTGGCGAGGACATTTGAACTCGAGAGAGTTTCACGAAATGGGCGTCGGTTACGAAGCCCTGACGGGATATGTCGAAAAGGTCGTTCCTCGGGTCGCTCGCACAAGCGATATCGTCATATGCTCCAAAACGCCGGCAAAGAAAGACGCGGCGTCGGATGTCTTCATGAGTACACTCATGCGCTCCGGAAGGCCTGTTCTCCTCGTCAAATCCTATGGCAACAGCGCCGATCCCGGAATGCTTTTCGATCAGGATGTTGCCGTGGCGTGGGACCGCAGCGTGCAAGCCACGCGTACGATTCATAATCTCCTGCCGTTTCTCCAAGCCAAGGCGAGACTTCACATTATGTCCGTGGCCGAACAGAACAAGAAGATCGACGTCCGTGACGATCCGGCTGTTATGTACTGGCTGAAACGCCACGGATTTGTTCCAACGCTCCATCTGATGGCGCAAGGAGACACACCTGTAGGCGAACTCTTGCTGGCGAAAACACGGGACGTCGGGGCAGGGGTCCTTGCCGCAGGAGCCTATGGGCAAAACGCTTTGGTCGAGAAACTGATCGGTGGCACGACGATCGATCTATACAAACAGGCTCATGTTCCACTGTTTCTGACTCATTGACCGCCACCCATCCAGGCTCGACACCTGAGCGACCGTTTTGGTGCCGGTGCGTTTAGCGAATGTATGCGCGCAAAAGCCGCGAGAATAGCTGCGCGATTTTGCCGGTTCGTCGAATAATTTCAATCAGGGGATTGACGCCTGTCAAATGCCTCCCGACCAATCAACATATAGTGGCCCGAGTGTTTACCCACCCCATATTTTGATTGGAAACCTCCATGGCTGACAGCGATAGCGGGCTGCGCGCCCTCGAATTCGTTCTTTCTACACAGCCGGAAAAAATATTTCCGGAAGCTCTGGTCGACTGCAAACAAACCGTCGAGGAATATGTTCTGCGGCAGGATTGGCGCGTCAACGCCAATGCCAATACGTCCTACAGTAATGCCGGCCTTATCAATAACGCCGCAGGCAAGATTATTGCGAATTACTGGCTGGACCATGTCTACGCTCCGGATGAAGCGCGGGCCCATCGTCGAGCCGATCTGCACATTCACGACCTGGACTGTCTGACAGGATATTGTGCGGGGTGGAGCCTGCGGGCCTTGCTCGATGAAGGCTTCAACGGTGTGCCAGGCAAGGTGGCCAGTCGGCCGCCGCGTCATTTCCGGGAGGCGCTTGGCCAAATGGCTAATTTCCTCGGCATCCTGCAGTCCGAATGGGCCGGAGCCCAGGCGTTCAGTTCGTTCGACACCTACCTGGCGCCTTATGTGTTCAAGGACCAGCTGTCATTTGGAGATATAAAGAAGGCCATCCGGAGTTTCGTTTACAATCTGAATGTTCCCGCGCGCTGGGGGCAAAGTCCGTTTACGAATATCACCTTGGATATCACCGTGCCGCCGGACCTGCGTGACAACTTCCCGACGGCTGACACCCTGCATCTGTTCAAAGGTATCGAGGACGAGACGTTGCTGTCCGAAGCCAAACGGCGCGGCGCGGCCGCGCTTGAAGACATGAGCTACATCCATTTCCAACCCGAAATGGAGCAGATCGTCATCGCCTATTACGAAGTCATGACCGAGGGCGACGCACAGGGGCAACCTTTCACCTTCCCGATTCCCACCGTCAATGTCATGGAGGATTTCGATTGGGATAGTCCCGTGGCGACAGCGCTGTTTGAGAACACCGCCAAAATCGGCAGCTCCTACTTTCAGAACTTCATCGGGAGCCAGTACCGATTGAATGCTGCGGGCGAACGTGAGCCCAATCCGGACGCCTACGCACCGCATGCAGTGCGCAGCATGTGCTGTCGTTTGCAATTGGACCTGCGCGAACTTCAAAAAAGAGGCAACGGTCTCTTTGGCTCAGCTGAAATGACGGGGTCTATCGGCGTCGTGACATTGAATATGGCGCGTCTCGGTTACCGCTTTAAAGGCAACAGGCCGGGGCTACTGGCCGAGATCGAAATGCTTATGGATCTGGCACGGTCGTCATTGGAAACAAAGCGAATCTTCGTCCAGGAAATGTACGATCGCGGTCTTTACCCTTACACGCGTCGTTACTTGCCGCACTTCCGCAACCATTTCAGTACCATCGGCGTCAACGGAATGACCGAGATGGTGCGGAACTTCACCGGCGACGCCTACGATGTTACCGATCCGCGGGGTATCGCTTTCTGCCAGGACATTCTGGATGTCATGCGGGCACGCCTCAAAATCTACCAGGAAGAAACCGGCCACCTGTACAATCTCGAAGCCACGCCGGCCGAAGGGACGACCTACCGTTTCGCCAAGGAAGATGCCAAGCATTATCCGGGAATCCTGCAGGCCGGATTTGACGAAAACATCTACTACACCAATTCCAGCCAGTTGCCGGTCGGCTTCACTGAGGATCCGTACGAGGCGCTCGACCTCCAGGACGCCTTGCAGTGCAAGTATACCGGCGGGACGGTCCTTCACCTTTATATGAGCGAACGGATCTCCTCGGGAGAGGCATGCAAACGCCTGGTGAGAAAGGTGATCGAGAACTATCGGCTGCCCTATATTACCATAACGCCAGTCTTTTCGGTATGTGAGACCCATGGTTACCTCGCCGGCGAACAAAGCCATTGTCCGACCTGCCGCAAGGAGACGCTCGTCTGGACGCGGGTGATGGGGTATCATCGTCCCGTCGCCAGTTTCAATCTTGGCAAGAAGGGCGAGCACAGGGAACGCCTTCATTTCAAGGAAGGGGCTACGAGCCTCCCGTTATTCCGCTGCGAGGCCGCGGAGTAGGGCGATGTGGCGCAAGTTGCCGATCACCAGTTTGACGCCGTTCACCTTCCAGGACTACCCGGAGCACACTGCCTGCATCCTGTGGTTCTCCGGCTGCAACATGGCATGCGGCTATTGTCACAACCCCGAACTGGTGAAGGGCACGCTGGCCAAGCTACCCCACGAAAAGATCGAACGGTTTCTGGCCTCGCGCCGGGACCGTCTCGAAGGGGTCGTCCTATCGGGAGGTGAATGCACGCTGTCGTCGGCGTTGCCGCAATTCGCCGGATATTTGAAAAACCTGGACTTCAAGGTCAAGATTGACACCAACGGAACGCGTCCGGAAATGATCGCGGGACTACTGGATGCCGGGCTGGTTGATTTCATCGCGCTTGATTTCAAGGCGCCGGCGGTAAAATTCCAGGCCATCACCGGTATGTCGGCTTGGCCGGATTTCCTTCGTTCGCTTCGTTTGGTGGCTGCGGCGGCGACCGGCAAGGAATTGCGCACGACGGTCCATGCCGATCTGCTAGATCGCAGCGACATCGAGACGATGATCAGCCTTCTGGAAGACGTTGGATTCCGTGGCACCTTCGTCCTGCAGAACTTCAGGATGGGCCGCACACTCGGTAATCTCAAAGCCCCATCCCAGCGGCTGGATCTGACGGGCCTGGCCGGGGCGGGACTGGACATCCGGTTCCGAAACTTTCCGGAAGCGCATGGTCTTGTGGATTCGTAACGCGCTTGCTCTTGCATGAATGTTTTGGGTCGGTTGATTGATATTCTTGATTTTTCCGGGCGCCGGGACGTGCTGTGCTTGCGTCGGCGATTTGACGCGCTCCGCGCGGGACGGGACTCAATGCAAAGGTCGTGGCAAGAACAAGATGTGCAGCGCTTCCTCGGTAAGGAGGCGCCGCGGTATACTAGCTATCCGTCCGCTCACCATTTCGGCGCCATGCCGGCGGCGGCCTATGAAACCGCGCTTCAATCGCTACAGCCGCACCAAAGTCTCGGTCTTTACCTACACGTGCCGTTTTGCGAGCAGATGTGTTATTTCTGCGGATGCAATACCCACATCACGAAGCGATATTCGCCGGTCTCCGCCTACGTTGAAAGCCTGGTCCGGGAAATTCACATGGTAGGAGGGCTTCTGGCTTTTCGACCTAAGGTACATTCGATCCATTTTGGCGGCGGTTCCCCGGGGATTCTGTCGCCTGAGGACATGGCCGAGGTCTTCAACGCCCTAATGTCGAATTTTTCGATCGGGTCAGGCGCGGAAATTTCGATCGAACTCGACCCGCGGCGGATCACGTTGCCCAAAGTTCAATCCTATGTGGCAATGGGGTTTAACCGCGTCAGCCTCGGGGTTCAGGATACTAATCCTGCTGTTCAACGGGCAATAAATCGCGTTCAGCCGATCGAGCTCATCAAGGAGAGTGTCGATTTGCTCAGGTCGTATGGCCTAAAATCCATCGGAATGGATCTCATCTACGGATTGCCACTTCAGACGTTGGAGAGTCTGGCGGTCACCTTGGCTGAGGTTCGGCGTCTTGAACCCACTCGCATCAGCGCCTTTTCCTATGCGCACGTGCCCTGGATGAAGAAACATCAGACGCTGATCGACCGCGACACACTGCCGACGACCCAGGATAAGGCCGAATTCTTCATGCTATTCGACCAAACTCTTCAGGAGCAAGGCTATAGAGCCATCGGCATCGATCATTTCGCCTTCCCAGACGACGGCCTGTCCAAGGCGCTCGACAATCATACCTTGCGGCGCAATTTCATGGGGTATACGGACCAGCCGAATGACCGTCTGCTCGCGTTCGGCGCCTCCGCGATCAGTGAACTGGACGGCGGCATATTCCAGAACATTCCGCAGAGTACGACGTACCAGAACACGATCAACAAAGCAAAGTTCGCAACGAACCGGGGGTGGCTTTTCAGCGGCGAAGACCAGTTGCGCAAGGCGATCATAGCGGAGCTGATGTGCTATTTCGAGATCGATATCGGTAATATCCTTATCGATCATGAATTGCCGTTCGGCTATCTCGATGGAGAGTTGGCGCAACTGGGCGAGTTTAGTTCCGCTGGCGTAGTGACGGTCCGGAATCGCAAGGTCGTGTTTCATTCGCCCTTGAGGATGCTCGTCAGGTCCGTCGCCAGCGTCTTCGATCCGCATGCCGCCGACACGACGGATGATCATCGTTATTCCAAGGTCGCCTGAGCAGAGTTCGTCAATGCAAAATCCAGTCGACGGATAAATGACTTGCTCATGGTCCTTACCCATTCTTGATGCCGGCCAAAATCTGATTTCCCGATTTTATTTGGCCCTTAAAATTTGCGTCAGAGGGGCGCAATTTTGGCATTTTGCCCGGAATCGAATTCACCCCTTCTAAGTGGCTATTCTGTCACGTGAGCGGAACAGAACAAGAATTTGTTGACATGGAATGCCGGATCGGGCCATCAACGGACAAGATCAGGTGCCTGGCGGCTGGCGCAAAGCGTTGTATTTCCAGCCTTAAACAATGACCGAGCGTAACAGGTAATGTACGCGAATAGGTCTGTTTTTATTACACACCTTACGCCCACCCGGCGGTTGTCTAAGTCTTTGAAAGTTAAGCGAAAAAACAACACGTATTAGGCGTCATTCATGACGCCTATAAAAATGGACTGCTTCACGAAAATTCTCTTTACGCAGTGGAATCAATGCCTTAAACCTTTCATAGCAGGCGTCATCAATGACGCCTGCGAGGATTGAAAGGGAAGATAATGGCAGGAAAGCCATCAGGCCTGAATCGCAATGAACGATTCCAGCTACGTCTCGATGGTGCCACGCTGGACGCATTGAAGCGCAGGGCGGCGCGCGAAGAAGTGCCAATCAACCATCTGGTCGTTAGCATCCTGGAGCGCGAACTGGATGACACATCTCGGTATCACCAACAGATGGCCGCCAAGCAGAGCTTTATCAGCGCGGCGTGGCTCAATGTGATCGCCGCCCGGCTTCTTCCCGTAGACGTGCGAAAGGAGGTTTTGCGGTCAATTCAGGATCAGGCCAGCCGTGCATTCGGGGCCAATCCGGAGATACCCCGCGGCCTCCTTGAGAGCAAAAGCGCGGACGATTCCGAATTCGTCACAGAGCTATTCGAGTTGTTCGAGCGGTACGCCGAGAACCGTTGGAATATAAGGCCTGAGTAGGTGCGTGACGTCCTGATTTGTGGTATGGTGTTAGCCCCTCACACCTCCTAAAATCCGGACGACACCTCAATGGACGCATCTCTCACTGCGCAGAAGAAACGTCCCGAAAACAGCGCTGGCAGCGCGTGGCTTCGGGGCGGACAAACCATCGCACACACCGCTGACATGATCGTGGAGCTTTGGCGGAAGCTGCGATGGCTACTGCTGTTATGGGCCGTTGTCTGCTGGGCGATCGCCGACCATGCAGCTCCTAATGAAGACCAGGTGTATGCCGGCCTGCACGTCGTAGCGTGGCTCTACACGCACATCGGCGCACCCTTGCCTGACAAGTTGAATGTCCCTGACCCGGCTGGCGTCAGCCACGTCGTTGCCGCCAAGATGTACGACGCGCTGCCATTCGTGAACGCGGCGGTCGACCGCTACTTCGGCTACATGTGGCAGGGCTTCTGGCTTTGGCTGGTCGGCAGCATCGCCACCCTTACCCTGGTCTCCTATGCGTTCATCAGGTCGGGGATAGACAAGCTTGAGAGCCACGACATCCGTGGCCAGCAGATCGTTCCCTTGCGGACACTGCTCGAACTCATTGGCAGCTACAACCTCTCCAAGGCCCGCGACATCAACCAAGACACGCTGCGGGCTTTGTCGCTGCCGACGGCGAGCATCAAGAACGACCTTCTGCATCGAGCCTATATGAAAGTGCGCGACGTCGCCCAGGGATTTGCGGATGCGCGTGACGATGTCATCTCCATGTTCGGACGTGTCTCTGGGAAATCATCCAACACCGAAGGCGAGGTTCAAGCGCTTTTGACCGATGGCGATCATTACAATCGCCTGCTCGACGAGGTCCGCGCCAACTCAGACCTGCCACACGCGATCCTCAAGGATCGGCGCTGGGCGGAAGGCCGGCTGGACAAGCATCAGCGCGATATCCTGAATTGTATCGCGCACGAGGCGGCTGATCGCGGGCTACCCTTTTATGTTCGTCCCAGCGATTTCCGTCGGCCGACGATTGGCAAGGTGCCTTACCCCTATAAGGCTGAGTTCGAGCACACTCTGGTTGTTGGCGGCACCGGCTCCGGCAAGTCGGTGGCGATCCATGACACGATCGACAACATCAAACGTTGCGGCGACTCCGGTGTCATCTACGATCCTGAAGGTGAATTCATCCGAGCGCATTACCGCGAGGGCGTCGATCTCATCTTCAACCCCTTCGATATGCGCTCCGTCGACTGGTCGCCGTACATGGACCTGCATGACCTGACGCATTGGCAGTCGAGCGCCGCCGATCTCTTTCCAGACCCGAAGACGGGTGATCCCTATTGGACCCTGGCGACACGGACCATCTATTCCTACACCGGCTGGCTGCTCGGCACCAAGATGCGCAGCCGTGCCGGTCGCAACCCGACGATCAGCGAACTGCTGGCGCTCCTGGTTGGCCCGCACGACAAACTCTACGAGCACCTGAAGAACACACCGGCCGCCAACACCCTGGGTGAAAAAGCGGGCCCGAGGTCGGATAGTCTACGTTCCGTCCTGATCACGGGTGCGGAACGTCTCAGCCATCTCCTCGGTACCAAGGAGAACTTCTCGATCCGCAACTGGATCAACGATCCCAATCAAAGAGGCTTCCTGTTCCTGAGCGCTCCGGAGGACCTGGCCGCGACCATCAAACCGATCCTGGCGCATCTCTCGTCACTGACGATCACCGCGCTCCTGTCACGTGACCCGGAGCAGTCGAAGAAGACAACATGGATCATCCTCGACGAGTTCACCTCCCTTGGCAAAATGGACAGCCTGGCGGACTCGCCGGCGCGCTTGCGTAAGTTCGGCGGCTGCATGGTCGTCGGTATGCAGCAGGTCAGCCAGATCGAAGAGATTTATGGCGAGCCAAAGGCGCGCTCGATCGTCGGCCAGTTGCGTAACAAGCTGATCCTCGCCTGTAACGATCCGCGCACCGGCGAGTTCATGTCCGATCTCATCGGCAAGCGCGAAGTGCGTCGCATAGAGGAGACGACCTCTTACGGCGCCAACAATATCCGCGATGGCGTTGGCCTGGCGCCGAAGGATACGGTCGAGCCCATCGCCATGCCTGAACAGATCCAGCGCCTGCCGACACGCACCGGCTACATCATGTTCTCTCCGGGACAACAGGGCTCAGCCTTCCCGGTATCCCTGGTGACCTATCCGTTCGTCAAACGGCCGCACCGGGCGCCGTCCTTTGTTCCGCACAATAGGCAGAACCCGATCGAGATTCACTATCTCCAGCAGTTGTCTGCGAAGGATGAAACTCTGGGCGGTCTGATGACACCTCCAGAGGCGAAGGGGCTTCCAGGTGTCGAAGTGACGGGACAGCAGGATCTCGACAAGGAGGCGACACGTGATGACGTCGCCGATCTCGCGCCTGTCGAATCCGAAGCTGTGCGGTCGGCGCCGCACCAGGCGCTGGTCGAGGAAGGTAGCGTCACCGGGCTGACTGTCGAAGATGCCGCCGGGAAGAAGGCAGGCAGGACAGCCGTATTACCGCAAGCCGACAACCGGGCAATTCTCGACTCGTTGAACGACATGGTCAACGGGCCCGACCTGTTCAGTGGCATGTAAGTCATGTTGAGCGTGTCACGGATTGGCTCTCCCGGCGGAGCCGCGGGCTACTACACGAAGGAAGACTATGCGCGCAGCGGCAGCCTCGACATGCGCGATGGCGGCGCTGTTACCGAGATCGAGACGAGCGACGGTGTTGTCTCGTACTATGCTGTGTCTGAGGACGAACTGGGCACGCCGCTTTCCTGGGACGGGGAGGGAGCAAAAGAGCTTGGTCTGGAAGGTCCGGTTGACGAGGCCGATTTCCGTGCGGTGCTTTATGGGTTGAATCCCGATCCTGAAGGCGAGGCCATCAGCAAGCTGGAAGTCGCGTTGCGCGAGGCAGCTGAAAAGGAAATGGCGGAAACGGCCGGTGCACAGGAACAGCCGCAAGCCGACCCCATGGTCGACTACACCGCAGCACCAGAAGTCGATGTTCCGCCGGCGGTGCCCGAAGAAGACAAAGCCAGTGGCGCCGAACCGAAAAGCGCGTGGGCATCGATGTCGGCGGAAGAACGGATCAAGGCGGCGGAGGACCATCATGAAAAGCACGCCGCCGGCTGGGACCTGACCTTCAGTGCGCCAAAATCCGTGTCCATCGTGGCTTTGGACGCAGAGGGAGATACCCGCCTGCAGGAGGCTCATCGCCTGGCGGTCGATGCCGCACTCGGCTATATCGAGCAGCACTTCTCGGTTTATCGGGTCAGGGACGGCGATGGCGAACGCCGGGAGGAAATCAGCGGCAACCTGCTGATGGCGCGCACGACCCATACGCTTTCGCGCGCCGGTGATCCTAACCTCCACGACCATGTCATCGTCCTAAACGCCACCAAGGACGAAGATGGAACCTGGCGGGCGCTGGAGAGCGAACACATCTTCAAGCACATGAAGCTGGCCGGCGCCGTCTATCAGGCCGAATTGCGTAACCTGACCCAGGAGATCGGACATGATGTCCGTGACGGCGACACCTTAAATACGTTCGAAATCGCTGCCGTGCCGGCTGCCGCCTTGGCGCTGCACTCCAGCCGCAACACACAGATCAAGGCCAATATGACGGCGATGGAGGAAGACAAGGGCCGACAACTCACCCAAGCCGAGAAAGAGGCCGCTGTCCTGCTTGACCGGCCTGGGAAGGTCCAGCTTACCCGCGAAGAGTTGCAGGAGAAATGGGCGGCGGCGAACCAGTCGATTGGCCTGGAGGTCGGGGCGATCAGCCATGCGGCCAGGGACGCAGAGGCCGGCCTGGATCTGTCATTTACCAAGCCATCGCCGTTCCTCAATGCCATCGAGAGCTTGAAGGACTTGTTTCACGGCGGGAAGGGCGCCTTCCAACGGCCAGAAGAGGCTCTGGCCTATGGCCGGGAGGCCGCGTTTCACACCTCTACGGTCGCAACCCAGCACGACATGCTCTTCCGCGCCATCGTCGCCAATGGCAATCGCCTTCGTGCCAGCGACTATATCGAGACAGGCTTTTTCGACCGGCAGGAATTCCAGCAGGCTGACAGGAAGGTCCTGGCCGGCCTGACGACGCAGGACAATACCGACCGCGAAAAAGGCATCAATGCCCATATCCAGGAACGGTTCGGCAAGGCCAAGGGTTTTGAACCCGAGGCCGTATCAGAGAGTCTTTCCACCGAGGCGTTGAGCCGGCGCGGTATTGACGTCGCTTTGACAGATGACCAGTACAGGGCGGTATTTGTCGCTCTAACGAGCCGCGATGGCGTCGTGGCCATCCAAGGTTTTGCCGGAACCGGAAAGACAACGGCCTATGAAACCCTGGAAAGCGTCTATTCGGCTTTGACGGCGCTGGCTGACGCGCGCGCCGATCTTGCTCCGAAGACGGCGCCGGTGAAGGTCGCCCTGGCGAGCCAGCAGCAGCTTGATGATTTTCGCCAGATCGCGGGCGGTCTGAAGGGCGCAGCGCCGACCCACGCGGCCGTCAAGGAGCTATCCGATAAGAACATCCAGGCCGATACGCTTTCGTCGATCCTGTCACGCTATGATTTTGGCAAGACCAGCGCACCTGAAGCCCTGACCAAAATGCGCAAAGAGTTCAAGGGCGCGACCCTTGTTGTCGATGAGGCGTCGATGATGGGAAACCGGCAACTGGAGAAGGTCTTTGAGATGCAGACCGATCTCAAGATCGACAAGGTCATCCTGTCGGGCGACATCCGCCAGATCGCTTCGCTCCAGGCCGGCGCGCCCTTCAAGATGGGGATGGAGCACAATGAGCAGATGGCCAAGGCCGATTTGTCGACCATCATGCGCCAGAACGCCAACCCGACCCTGAAGGAAGCTGTCGTCGCCTTCGCCGAAGGAAAGTCGGCCGAGGGCATGAAGCGCCTGAAGCCCTTCATCCATGAACAGGGCAGGGGCGCCAGCGACGAAGTCATCGCCGACAAGGCATTCGAGCTTTGGAAAGACACGGGCGGAACTGGAAAGGTCGTCGTCGACACCAATAAGATGCGCGGCCTGATGAACAGTCGCATCCGGGGTGAACGTGTCCGCGAGGGCTCCCTTTCCGAAGACGGCTTCAGCCAGGCGACCTATCGCGACGCCGGCATGTCGAACCACGACAAGATGACCTCGCGGCTCTACCAGTCGGGCCAGACGCTGTACTTTTTTGCCAAGGTCGGAAAATTCAAGGCTGGCGACACGCTGACCATCTCGGCGCTCAATCATAAGCGCAATGTGCTTGAAGGGACAGACCGGGAGGGCAAGGCGGTAAAGATGGACATCAAACGCAATCTCGGCGGCCGGTCCGATGTGCCGTTCGGCGTCTATCAGCGCACGACCACTGAATTTGCCGTCGGCGAGCTGGTTCTATTCAACAAGACGGACAAGATGCGAGGCATCAAGACCAATGACGAATACCGGATCACCGGCTTCGATGACAAGGCTGTCCAGGTCCAGGCGAGAGACGGCAGCGACCGGAGCCTGAGCCTGCCGCGGTCCGATCCGCAGCTTGAATTCATGACCTATGCCTACGCCGTCACGGCGGATAAAGCCCAGGGCAAGTCGTTCGATAGCGTGATCGCCGTGCTGAAGGCGGCCGGCCAGGGCGATTTCGTCAACCATGCCCGCGCCTACATTATGTCGTCTCGCGCCAAGGAAAACCTGAGCCTGGTAACGGACAGCTTTCGCGACCTCATGCGCAAGGTCACCGAACACGATGGCATCAACCTCGTCGGCCTCAACAATCTGAGGCTGGATGATGTGATCAGGATGCCCAAGGGCTTTGGCGAAGAGGACAAGAAGAAAGACCCGATCGAAAAGGACCTTGTATCCGCTGAAAGCCTTATCAAGCCACCGGACCTAGTGGGCGCCAAATCCGATCTTGCCAATGTGGCGAAGGGATCGAAAGAGCAACCTGGCGACGCGGCACGGTACAAGACAGACGGAGCGATGGACATGGGCGACAAGCAAAAGGCCATGGAACGGCCGCAACCGGAGCGCAGCATGTAATCCTGATTAAAGCCCTGAATTAACGTATGTTTTAGATGTTGGAAACCGGACTTAAATCATCACGCGGTAGCATGATGTATCTTTTCGGAGGCCCCAATGCTCAACTATATCGTCGATCAGGTTGGAATCATCAAAACTATATGCCTGTTCGCCGGCACGATCCTGATGATCGGCGGGGCGCAATACCTGTCATTTCGTGAGACCTGCGCTCAGAACGGCTTCGAATGGAAGCAAAAGCCAGTCCGCAGCTTTCTGAGGCTCGTCGTAAAGCAAGAGCTGAACTACGCCCGCAAGATTCCAGCCATGATCGGCGCGATCTTTCTGGCAACCACCCTGGCCGTCTATTTGTGATTGACTTGGCGCCTCGCCGGTCTCACGGGTTTGATGGTCAGTCCCCTAACCCGCTGAAAAGCAAAGGCCCCTATGGAAAACAATCAGAAGCTCCTTGAGCATACCGCAGATATCATCTCTGCTTACGTATCGAAAAATCCCGTGCCAGGCGCAGACCTGCCCGGTCTGATCAAAAGCGTCCACGCATCGCTCAATCAGACCAGCGTGCCAGACGCACCTGTCGCCGAGGTGAAGGCGCCGTCCGTTTCCGTCAAGAAAAGCATCACCCCGAATTACTTGATTTGCCTGGAAGACGGCCGTCAGTTCAAATCCCTGAAGCGCCACTTGCAGAGCAAGTACGGCCTTACACCCGACGCCTACCGTGCGAAGTGGGGATTGCCCAAGGATTACCCAATGGTGGCGCCGGCCTATTCCGCCGCGCGCTCGGCCATGGCGAAGAGCATGCAATTGGGTGTGAAAGGTCGTCAGACCCGGGCCAAACGCAAAGCCTAAGACGGAAGAGGGGGGACCATGCGGGGAATTATGTTGTGTGACGGGCAGCTGGCTGAGAACGTCGATGACGCGACTCTTCAGGCGCAAATGGCTCGGCACTATGCCGGCTTCAAAGGCAAGCCGCCCTTATGTCTCTGCACCGACATCCATGTCCGGATGTACATCGCCAAATTCGGCGAGCGTTACCTGCTGAAACGCTGGCCCGGAAGTGGTCACGAGCACGCTGTTGTTTGCGATCGGTATGAAGCGCCGCCGGAGGCGTCGGGCCTGGGCAAGCTGATGGGTTCGGCGATCCGTGAGGACATGCTCACCGGCGACATCGAGTTGAAGCTGGGCTTCCCCCTGAAAAAGCAGCCGCGGACCGCCATTACCGCGGATTCGGTGGAAGCCCAAGGCCAGGAAAGCGACCTCAATGAGAGCGCCGCCGGCTCGACGAGCAAGGTGAGCTTACGGGCCGTGTTGCATTACCTCTGGGACCAGGCCGAATTGACGCACTGGAAACCGGGCATGAAAAACAAGCGCAACTGGTGGGTCGTTCAGAGCCGTCTACTCGATGCCGCTGCGCGGATGACGACAAAGGGGCTGCGGCTTCAAAAGCGGCTCTACATCCCCGAACCTTTCAAGCCCGAGGCTAAAGATCAGATCAGGTTGCGCCGGCGAGGGTTCTTTCAGTCCGTCGCAAGCCAAAAGGCCGCGCGTGAACTCCTCATGTTCCTTTTCGAGGTCAAGGAGATATCGCCGTCGCCCTATGGCTACAAGCTCGTCGCCAAGAATGTGCCCGACGATAATTTCTATCTGACGGCCGACCTCTACAAGCTTTTGCGCAAGCGCTTTGCCACCGAATTGGAAATGTTCGAACGCGCGGATGGCCAGTGTCATTTGGTGGCGCTCGGGACGATTTCGGTGAAGCCCAGCGGGATCGTCAATATCGAGGAAATGACGTTGATGGCGACGACGGGCGACTGGATACCCGTCGCGGATCAACAGGAGGCCGTGGTCGTTGACTATTCCGTCACGACCGGCCGGCAGTTCATCAAACCCCTGAAATACAATATGGGCGCCGGCCGGGCGCTGGCCGCGATGTTATATACCGACACGCCCGGGCAGCCGACTGCGCTCTATATCGTCAAGCCCGACGACAGTGACGTTTTAATTGAAGCGCGTCGGGAATTGCAGGACGCTGGTCGATCCTTAAGTGTCGAGTGGCATGTGTCGGACGATCCCATTCCGACGTTAGTTATTGACGCAATTCCGTCGGCCAGGTTTGAGCGGGATATGGCCAAGGCATAGTCGTGGTCACGGACTATTACCAGTTGGTCCAATACCCTGGCCCTTTGTGATCGCTTCAGGATAATTGACACTTGCAATTGCTGCGTTGCAGCATAAATTAGACTTGTTCGACGTTCTTACGTCGATGCCCTTCCTGGGCGTTTCCTCCCTGTAAACTTGGCCTAGCTGTGTAGCTGGGCCTTTTTTTTGGAATTCGGGGTCTAGACGTAAGCCTTAAACATCATTGTCGGCCGACGCCATGTAGCCGTCGAAAAAGAAGCGCATAGGCACTTTCAATATTCCGCCGATGTCATGGAGTGTGCTTGCCCTGATGCGCACCATCCCTTCCTCGAAAGCATGAATAACCGCCACCGGCATAAGGAGCCTGCGAGCCAGGGCGTCTTCTGAAAGTTTCAGCATCACCCGGCGTCCACGAATCCGGGCGCCAATATAAGCGTCAACGGTCGACGTTTCGGCCGGTTCAGGACATTTCTGGAGGGTCGCTCCCGGCGTCTCAATCATGACGAGGCTCATAGGGGGCTTTGTCGCGGTTCGCCCCCGCGTAAAGCCCTCCTCTGATCTTTGGAGATCGGGGAGTTAGAAAACCGGGTTTACTCGGTCCCTGTGGCCTTTAGCCGGGGCCTGTTGCATACGCCACAGGCTCCCCGACCATAAGGTCAAAGGAGGTTCGTGCCGAAATGGTCGGCATCAACCAATAAACCCGGGGCTTTCTACGACCCCAGTGCCGCGCGTACGGCACCGGGGAAACACATAGCGCAATCGTTTCGCTATTGCATCACCATTCCAAGCCAACCGCTCTCAACGAGGGTTCGCCCACTATTTTTTTGACAATGAAATCTGGGAATATAAGCCCTTGTTTTGATGGGCCTAACTTCTGTCTCAAGCCTCAAGACAATACCGCGTGACTTAAGGAGACGCTCAGCGGCCAGCTTGACTCTCGTTTTAAATGAGAACAAATAAAGAACATATTTCGTAAACGCAGGCGATTTTACGCCCATAAACCACTCCAGAAAGGACAATTTATGCCATGCCCCCCGCTGACGCCGCCGTCATTTCCGACCTCAGGCAACGCATCGAAGGCATTGGCGGTATCGCGGCCAGGACCAAGACTGTCCTCCCATTCGGCGTTCCTGGGATTGACCGGCGCTTACCCAAGGGCGGGCTTGCGCTCGGGGCCCTTCACGAGGTCGCCGGTGGCGCCAATGGAGCGGTAGACGGCGCGGCAGCGGCGTCCTTCGCCGCCGGGATCGCGGCGCGCACCGGCGGAAAGGTCCTGTGGTGCTACACGCAGGCCGACCTGTTCGCGCCGGCGCTGGCGCAATCCGGACTGGCCGAGGAGCAGGTTGTCTTTTTCGAAGCCAAGGACGAGGCGTCTATACTCGGCTGTTTTGAAGAAGCACTGCGGCACGGCGGCCTCTCGGCCGTCGTCGCGGAGTTGGCGGGCTTGAGCCGCGTATCGTCGCATCGCCTGCAACTGGCCGCCGAAACCTCCGGCACAATGGGCCTGGCCGTGCGCCGATGGCGCCGGCATGTCGATGCGCGTGATTTCGGCAATCCAACCGCGGCGTTTACGCGCTGGCGGGTGACAGAATTGAATTCAGCGCCCTTGCCGGTCCGCGGCGTGGGTCGCGCCAGGTGGCAACTCGAATTGATGCGCTGTCGGGGTGGTGAGAGTGCGGACTTTGAAGTGGAAGCGTGCGATGCCCAGGGTTTTATCGCTTTATCTTCCGACTTGGCCGACAGATCGGCTGCGACGGAAGCTTGGCGACACCGCGCCGCCAGCTGATATCCCGTTCGCCCTCAAAGGCTCGGACGGCCGGCGTCGCGTCATAACGGCCATTGATGAATTCGCCCGGGCCAACGGCATCTATGTTGGCATGCCGGTCGCCAAGGCAGAATCCCTGTTCGCTGACCTGGTCATCATGGATGCCGACCCTTCCGGCGACGCGGTCGCGCTGGAGAAGCTCGCCATCTGGGCTTTACGACTCTATTCTCCGATCGTTGCGACCGATCCGCCCGATGGCTTGGTTCTCGATATCCAAGGCGCCGCCCACCTGCACGGCGGCGAAGCGGGCTTGATCTCCGATGTCATCGCGCGGCTGGCTGACCTCGGCATTACGGCGTATGCGGCCCTTGCGGACACGTGGGGGGCGGCCCATGCTCTGGCGCGTTTCAGTTGCCAGACGACGCGGATCGTGGAACCCGGCGGACAAGCGGACGCGCTTCTGAAGCTGCCGATCGCGGCCCTGAGGTTGCCGGCAGAGATGACGCCGGACCTGCTGCTCCTGGGCCTGGACACGATCGGCGAATTGGCAGCCAAGCCACGCGCGCCGCTCACCCAGAGTTTCGGGCCCAAGCTGTTCCGTCGCGTCGACCAGGCCTTTGGCCGACTAGCGGAGCCGATCGAGCCAGTGGAGTCGCCGGCATTGATTTCGGTGCAGCGAATTTTCGCCGAACCCATCGGGGCGCCGGAGACGCTTGAGAAATATACCCGCCGATTGACCGATGCGATCTGTGACCGGATGGAAGAGGCCGGTCTCGGCAGTCGGCGCCTGGATCTGCATTACACCCGCGTCGACAACCGCATCGAGACGATCTTCGTGGCGACGGCCAAGCCTGTCCGCGACCCCAAACGGCTCGGTCGCCTGTTGTGCGACAAGATCGAAACCGTCGATCCAGGGTTTGGAATTGACAAGATGACTCTCACGGCCGCCTTCGTCGAGCCGCTGGTCCCGAAGCAGATCGGCGCTCAATATTCGGCGCCGCCGCGGCCGGATGTCGAAGAGTTGTGGGACACGATCACCAACCGCTATGGCCGGGAGTGTCTATACCGAGCCGTGTCCGTCGCGACCGACATTCCCGAGCGCGCCGTGAAGCGCGCATCTCCGACCTCGACTGAAGTCGGTTCAAAACGCAATGCTGGCTATCGCCGACCACAGCGGATCTACCGCAGACCCGAACCCATCCTCACTCTTGCCGCGCTGCCGGATCATCCGCCGCGCGCCTTCACCTGGCGGGGTCAACGCTACAGCGTGCTTTGTTCCGATGGGCCTGAACGGGTGCGCGGTGAGTGGTGGCGCAATGACAACGAGAAGGGCAAGGTCCGGGACTATTTCATCCTCGAAGTCGACAACGGTGAGCGCTTCTGGGCGTTCAGGGCCGGCGATGGCCAGCATGAAGGCACCGGCTCGTTGAACTGGTATCTGCATGGAAAGTTCGACTGACCATGCCGGATTACGTCGAACTGCAATGCGCCTCCTATTTTTCCTTTTTGCGCGGCTGCAGCGCGCCGGACGATCTGTTTGCGCAGGCCAAGGCCCTTGGCATGGAGGCCCTGGCCATTGCCGACCGCAACACTTTGGCCGGCATCGTTCGGGCGCATGTCGCCGCCAAGGAAACGGGCGTCCGCTTGATCATTGGTTGCCGCCTCGATCTTACAGACGGTATGTCGATCCTGGTCTATCCGGTCGAGCGTGCGGGATATGGACGACTCTGCCGCTTGCTTTCCCTGGGCAAGAGCCGGGGAGGGAAGGGCGCCTGTGATCTGGAGTGGTCGGACGTCGAAGATTTCTGTGACGGGCTAATCGCCATCTTCATTCCCGACGAGGCCGACGAACTGTGCTCCGTCCGCCTGCGCAAGTTCAAGCAGGTCTTCGCCGACCGCGCCTATATGGCTCTGACCTTGCGCCATCGGCAGAACGACCACATGCGCCTGCATGAACTCTCGAATCTCGCCTTCAAGCACCGGGTTCCGACTGTCGTCACCAATGATGTGCTCTACCATATCCATGAGCGCGCCATGCTGCATGACGTTGTGACCTGTATCCGCAACCGCTGCACCATCGACACCATGGGCGATCTTCGCCACCGGTATGCCGACCGTTTCCTGAAATCGCCGGAAGAAATGGGGCGGCTGTTTTCCGAATACCGCCAGGCCATGGCTCGCACGATCGAGATCGCCGACCGCTGCCGGTTCAGTCTGACGGAACTGGAATACCAGTACCCCGAAGAAAAGCTGATGCCCGGAATGTCGGCCATCGAGGCGTTGAAGCGTTTGTCCTGGGCAGGAGCCAAGTGGCGCTACCCGGAAGGCGTGCCCGACAAGGTCATCAAGCTGCTGAAGCACGAGCTGGATCTGATCGAGCGGCTCGACTACGCGCCCTACTTTTTGACGGTCAACGCTATCGTCCAGTTTGCCCGGTCGAAGGATATCCTCTGCCAGGGCCGCGGCTCGGCCGCCAATTCCTGCGTCTGTTACGTGCTGGGCGTCACCTCAGTCGATCCGGATCGCAACGACCTGCTGTTCGAGCGCTTTATCTCGGAAGAGCGCAAGGAGCCGCCGGACATTGATGTCGATTTCGAGCACCAACGGCGTGAGGAGGTCATGCAATGGGTGTTCAACACCTACGGCCGCAACCACGGGGCCCTGACGGCTGTCGTCACGCGGTTCCGCACGCGCGGGGCGCTTCGCGATACCTTGAAAGTCCTGGGGTTTCCGGAAGACACGATCAAGACCCTGGCCACGTCTATCCGGCACTGGCACTCGACCGGCTTCAGCGAAGAGGATGCGGCCGAACTGAATCTGAATACCAAGGACCGGCGCCTGAAACTCGCCTTCGAGATTCATCTCCTGCTGCTCGACGTCCCGCGCCAGCTTTCCCAGCATCCCGGCGGGTTTGTCCTGACCCACGATCGTTTGGACGAGCTGGTGCCGATCGAGCCGGCGCGCATGAAGGACCGCCAGGTCATCGAATGGGACAAGGACGATATCGACGCGGTCAAGTTCATGAAGGTCGACTGTCTGGCGCTGGGCATGATGTCCTGCATGAAACGAGCGTTCGATCTGCTGGGAGAGCACAAGGGCATCCATATCGATATGTCCTGCATCCCGCCGGAGGATCCGAAGACCTACACGATGATCCGCAAAGCCGATACCATCGGCACCTTCCAGATCGAATCCCGTGCCCAGATGTCGATGCTGCCGCGGACCAAGCCGCGCACTTTTTACGACCTGGTCATCCAAGTGGCGATCGTCCGCCCGGGGCCGATCCAGGGCGACATGGTCCATCCGTACCTACGCCGGCTCGAAGGTTTGGAGGAGGTGACGTTTCCGACGCCGGAGTTGGCCGCTATTTTGGGCAAGACGCTGGGCGTGCCTCTCTTCCAGGAACAGGCCATGAGGGTGGTCATCGTCTGTGCTGGCTTCACGGCTGGCCAGGCCGATCTCGTCCGCCGGGCGCAGGCGACGTTCAAGAAGACCGGCGGCATAGGTCCCCTTGCGCAGGACATTATCAACGGCATGAAGGGCAACGGCTACACTGAAGAATTCGCCCTGACCCTGGTGAAGCAACTGGAGGGCTTCGGCAGCTACGGCTTCCCCGAGAGCCATGCTTTCAGCTTCGCCATTATCTCCGAAGCGAGCGCCTGGATGAAGTGCCACCATCCAGACGTCTTCCTGGCCGCGATCCTGAATAGTCAGCCCATGGGTTTCTACGCGCCAGCGCAGCTCATTCGCGATGCGAAACTGCATGGCGTCGAAGTCAGGTGGTTCTGCGTCAACAATTCACGTTGGGACTGCACCCTGGAGCCAACCGAGCGCCCGGGCAGGTTCGCCGTTCGGCTGGGCTATCGCTTGGTCAAGGGCATCCGCAGCCAGGAGATAGCCGAGATGATCCTACGCCGTGGCGACCTGCCATATAAATCGATCCCCGATTTGTGGCGCCGAGCCAAGACCCCGGTCGCGACGTTGCGAAAACTGGCCAGGGCGGACGTGTTTGAGCAGGCTTTCAAGGTGTCGAGGCGCGAGGCTTTGTTTTCAATCCGGGCACTCCGGGACGACGCTCTGCCCCTGTTCGACAGCCTGCTCGACGAAACCGGCCGGAGCCTGTCCGAAATCGATCAGCCGGATATGGATTTCAAGCGAATGACCGACGGTGCCGAAGTGGTCGAGGACTATAACCAAGTCGGTTTCACCAAGGGCGCCCATCCGGTCGCCTTCCTGCGAGCGGACCTGAAAGAGCGCAGCATCATCACCTGCAATGAGGCGATGGCCTCAAAGGACAAGCGTTACGTCCAGGTCGCCGGCATGGTCAATGTCAGGCAGCGGCCGGGATCGGCCAATGGCGTCATCTTCATGACAATCGAAGATGAGACCGGCGATGCCAACATCGTGGTTTGGGAAAAGGTCGGGCTGGAATACAAGCGCGCCGTCTATGGCTCAAGCCTGGTCTTGATCACCGGCTATACCCAGAAGGAAGGCGACGTTATCCATCTTATTGCCCGCACCGTCGTCGACTTGTCGCATATGCTGGCCAGCGTCGGCGACCGTGACACGCCGCTTCAGGTGCCGCACCAACCAGGGGACGAATTCCGAAACGGTGGGCCAGGCGTCGATCCACGGGTAATGCGCGAGGGCAAGGCGCAAATTCAACACCGGAGCCGGGATTTCAAGTGATGTCAGTGAAAATTGGCGTCGAGAAGTTGAAAGGAAGAAGGGGAGGGGAAATCGATGTGAATTGGCCGAGCGGCAAGAGTGGCCAGGCTGTGTTCTTACCCGCACCCTTTTATATCTGCCGCCCTTGACCAAAATTGCATCGGCAGCAATACTTTAAACCAACTAGGAGCATGAACAATGACCGTGATAGTGGACATAGCCGACCGTTTGTATGACTATACGGACGAGGAAAAGGCAGCTGACGCGGTTGCGTCCTTTCAGACCGATATGAATATTGGCGATGAGGCGGTACTGGCAATCTGGCAGGACGAATCTGACCCACGACGCTCCGAATTGGAACGAAGGATATTCGACGCCGTAGATTTAAATGGTTCGACGAAGCGGGCCCGCGAGAGCGTTCCCGGTGGGGTGTCTCTGGTTATGGCCGATGAATAGGCTGACGAACGGATTGGATAACAGTGGCGTATAATTGCCACCCCCTCCCGATAGGGTTAAATTTGCTTGCTTCTGTTCTGTTTTTGTTCTATGTCAGCAGCGGTTTTTAATTGAACGGTAATTGATTCGATCCTAACGTGATCTGCCGCGGAACGCCGCGGATTGCAGCGAGGCTTTGAATTGGGCAAAGATGGCCGAGATGCGGAAAGAGTGACCACAACACTTTCTCGCAGGCAAAAAGTCGAACTCGACCGCTTGGCAAAGGTTCAAGGGGTGAAGGTCGCTTGGCTCGTCCGCCGAGCCGTTGAGAAGTTTTTAGAAGACGCCGATGGCGGCCCACGATTACCCCTTGATATACCTGGAGGCGAAGATGAAAAGCGCTGAACTCTTCGCCGGTTGCGGAGGCTTAGCTTTGGGACTTTCCCACGCGGGCTTCAAGCACAGCTATTTGGTGGAATTCAACAAGGAGGCAGTGAGCACTGTCTTGCATAATAAGCACAAGGGTGTCGCGCATATCCGCGATTGGCCAATGCACCTGCAGGATGTCCGCGACATTGATTGGCGGAGCTTGGGTGCGCTCGATTTAGTTTCAGGCGGCCCGCCTTGTCAGCCTTTCGGCATTGGCGGAAAGAAGCTTGGTCAGAATGATCAGCGCGATATGTGGCCGGAAGCAATTCGAGCAATTCGTGAAACCAAACCCCGATTTTTCCTGTTTGAAAACGTGCGCAATATCGCGGGACCAAGGTTTCGCCCCTATCTCGACTGGATAATCGCTCATCTGGCTCGCCCAGACATCGCCCGTGAGGCGAGCGAATCCCATGACGAGCATCGAGTTCGGCTTTTAGGATCCGGTAGCGCTGAGGATTATTCTGTTATTTGGCAGCTCGTTAATGCTGCGGACTTCGGCGCGGCACAGATTAGGCATCGAGTGCTCATATTTGGGGTTCGGAAAGACCAGGGCGTATATCCGTCACCAATGCCAGCGACCCATTCGCGTGATAAATTACTCTGGGACCAGTATGTTTCGGGAATATACTGGGACAGACACGGATTGAAAAAGCGGTATACGGCAACGATGCAGCAAGACCAAGTCCGAGTGGACCGATTGAGATATTTGGGAGTTGAGCCCGCAGGGCTTCCGTGGGTTACGCTTAGAGACGCCTTAAAAGGGCTGGGCGAGCCGAATGGGCAGCGTAACCACGTTTTACAGCCCGGGGCGAAAATATATCCAGGGCATACCGGTAGCCTCCTTGATTTGCCCGCGAAAGCTTTGAAAGCCGGCGATCATGGCGTTCCGGGTGGCGAAAATATGATGGTTAGGGATGACGGCTCTGTCCGATACTTCACAACTCGTGAGGCGGCAAGGCTTGTAGGGTTGCCGGACGACTATGAATTTCCAGGGGCGTGGTCCGTCAGCATGCGCCAACTTGGGAATGCCGTTCCATCAGAATTAGGGGCAGTATCCGGCCAGTGGCTTAAACAACAGATCGGCTCACCCAAAAGTGTAGCTTCAATGCGTCGCGTGGCGTAGGTTGCGGCAATGAGTCGAAAACGAGGTTGATCAAGCGCCTATTGTCGACGGGAAAGGTAACAACCCATGGCGCTAGCCCCGGATCGCTTGGCGATCAAGCAACTTGAGGATGCTCTTTCCGCAGTGTTGGCGCTTGGAGGCAATAATCCTCCGGCCCAGGTTGTTCGCCGGATCCGCGACGGGTTGGCGACACATGCGGCGGCCGTCGAGGCAGCGAGAGCTGCCACCGATCCTATTCAAATGCCGATGGTTAGCTTCGATCCAGCGGATCCAAAAGCAATTGGGCGCATGGTATCAATCGCGCTGCTTGCGCAGCCATTGGTTCGACTAGGATCTGTGCAGCCTGCCTATGGCTCGGGAGTTTATGCGATATATTATCGCGGCGACCATCCGCTTTACGCAGGCATAACGCGTACGGAGACGCCAATCTATGTGGGTAAGGCGGACCCAGCGAATGATGACGCTAGTACAGTTCGCGAACAAGGGGCCAAGTTGACAGGCCGCCTATTGGAGCATGCGGGTACCATAGCGACAGCCGCCACGTATTCCCCGCAACTGCCTGACTATTTATCACCCTTAAAGCTCGATGATTTTCTTTGCCGGCGCCTGGTATGTGCCACCAATGCCCAGCTAGTGGCAGAAAAGCATTTGATCCGAACGTTTTGGCCCATCTGGAATGCGGAAACAAAAGCTTGCTGGGGAATGAGCAAGCACGGTGATGCGGCAACGACCCGTGCCAATAAGCGTTCTCCTTGGGATGTTGTGCATCCTGGGAGGGCGTGGGCTCTTGATGAGCGCCTAGTCGACTCTCTGACGCCAGCCGAAATCCAGGAACGTATCAACGCGACTTTACAAAAAGTGCCGGCCAAACGCGATCACGCGGCATTGTTAGAGGAGTTATTGGAAGGGTTCCGGCAAGAAGGCCCGCCATTAACTGAGCCGGAGGTGCCTCCGGTGGGCGAAAATGTCGTGGGCCCGGAACTGAACGAGGCTGGCGGTGTCGACGACGTATGACACGGATTTAGCGAGAAGTGTGCATATGTCGCGCATACGAGGGCGCGATACCAAACCAGAAATGCGCGTGCGTAAAGCGTTGCACGCGGCAGGATTGCGATACAGGCTCCACGCAAGGGAGTTGCCCGGAAAGCCCGACATGGTTTTTCGGAGCCGACGGATGGCGCTATTCGTCCACGGATGTTTTTGGCACCAACATCCAGATCCAAGCTGCAAGCTGGCTAGAATGCCAAAGTCGAGGCTGGAATTCTGGCGGCCAAAACTTGAAGGCAACAGGGTTCGAGATGAAAAGACACGCGCCGCACTTGAAAGCAGTGGTTGGACCGTCTTGGAGGTTTGGGAGTGCGAGACAAAAGCGGGTGACTTAACGCGATTGATCGCAAAACTTCAAACTTCAATACCGCCGACCGAGGCGGAAATAAATCCCGTTTTGAAGACGGGACAAAGGCAAACAAATGAATAAGGAACTTGATCTCACACCTGCGCCGCGGGTGCTGCAGATGCTCGGTGAAATTAATCTCGAGCAATGGCGATGCCTGGCCGAGCTAATTGATAATTCCATCGACGGATTTATTGATGCCGCAAGGGCAGGCGCCCCCATAACTAAGCCTGAGATAGCAGTTAGCATACCGACCGCCGATACCGAGAGCGCACGTGTGTCCGTTAAGGACAACGGACCGGGCATGTCCCTAGAGACCTTGGAAAACGCTTTACGGGCGGGCTGGTCGGGCAATGATCCGCTGTCAAAGCTTGGGCTTTTTGGAATGGGATTCAACATCTCGACCGCGCGGCTCGGTATCGTTACCGAGGTCTGGACAAGTCGACGCGGCGATCCAGAGCAGGTTGGTGTTCGAATTGATCTGGACGAGCTCCGAGCGTCCGGAAATTACAAGGTACCCCGTCAGACTAGGGCTAAGTCGAACCACGAAGATCACGGTACCGAGATCGTTATTACACGGCTGAAACCCGAACAGCGCGGCTATCTGGCTCGTGCGAACAATCGCGCGACCATCAAGAAACATTTGGCCAAGACATATTCGGCTCTGTTGTCAAATTCAGAAGCGGGAGCCATCAGACTGATCCTGGGAGGAGCGAGGGTTATGCCGCTTCGCCCCTGTGTCTGGGATGCAAGCCGTACGGTCGAGCTTCCTGATGGTACAATGGTCGGGGCGGTCGAACAGTTTGATGTCGCTTTAGCCCCTCGGCGATATTGCGAGCATTGTATGCGTACGTTGACGAGCGATCAGGAGCAATGCCCTACCGGAAGCGCGCAATGCACAATCGTAGAGACGCCGCGAAGAGTGAAGGGCTGGGTCGGTCTCCAAAGATATTTGGATAAGACCGACTTCGGAATCGACTTCATCAGAAATGGCAGAAAGATTGAAATTGGGAGTAAGGACCTTTTCGTTTGGAACGATGGAGAAACTCAGGAGGTCGAGTATCCAATCGATGATCCGCGAAGCCGCGGCCGCTTCATAGGAGAAATCCATCTCGACCATTGCCAGGTAAGTTACACCAAGAACCGCTTCGAACGGGACGATCCAGCTTGGACAGAGATGATGCGCGTGGTTCGTGGCGAGGGTCCATTGCGACCCAATGCGGCGCGCCAAAAGGGCTTCGATGGCAACCAAAGCCCACTATACAAGCTGTTTCAAGCGTTTCGCCGCACCAGCCCTCAAGGCAAGAATGGTCTTTGGTCCCGGATTATGGTCGTTCAGGATAATGATCGCGCTCAGCAAATGGGAGGTTTCTTCGCCAATGCTGAAGCTGACTACCTGACGGACGAGCGTTGGTGGCAGCTTGTCGAGGAGCAGGACGCAAAGATTTTGGGAGACACCTCCAGCGGGGGCGACAATTCAGCGATTCCGCCAGGTTTTCTTGGTGGTGACGCCGATGCGGAAGGGCAGGACGGCAACGACGGTGACGACACGGCAACCAGCGGGGAAGAGGCTCCTGCAGTCAGCCCAATTATCCCCGCGCCGCCTCCCGCGAGGCGCCCGATTTTCGAGCTCACGCGAAAGTACGTTCATCCGACCTATCGCGCCGAGTTTGATGTAGAAGCCTTTGTCGTCGATCCCGCTGACCCGCAATTACCGACAGGTCAACCATGGGCGATCCGCTTGGATAATGTGGCGACGCGCACCTATTCGTATCTCGTCGATACGGCGCATGACGTATTTCGATCTTCAACAATGACGCCCTTAGACGCTTTGCTCGTTGATCTGACCTATCGCACAATCGAGTTTCTGCGCGGGCACAGTCAGGATGCGACACCAGCAAGCGTGCTCTCGGATTTTCGTGCCGAATACTGTCGTGACACTCGGTTAGACGAGCAGGAAATTATTGCACTTGCAGGCAATACACTGAGCGACATCTGTCGTTCCGTGGCTGGCCTCATGGGTGGAAATTCGGCAGAGGGTATGTATGGAGAACTAACTGATCGTGAGAAAGAAGGAATCGCACGCCGAATGGCTGGTCGAGGCGTTGCCGATCCAAGAGCGCTAATCGAGGACGGCCGATACTGGGATTATGCGGACGGCGGCACAGTTCGCCGGTTATTCTTGCGGCATCCCGAGTTATTTCTTGATGGAAAATACTGGGAGGATGCATATCACGTCCTTGACTTCGGGGCGGCCGAAGTAACGAACGAAGCCAAGGCTGCTACAGTCGCCCGTTACGAGGCTTATCTTGGCGACGCCATATGGCTCGCTGATCAAACGCCAGCGGATCTTGCGCGCGCCTCGCGTGATACTGTCATCCGAGCGACTTGCTCGCTTCGACTCCTAAGACCGGATGTTGCAGAGTGAGAGCAGAACCGTTCCTCCATACCCAACGACTGCTGAGGGGGCCATGGCAGGCCTTTGAGCGGGATGTCGCGCGACTGCTTGTATGCAACGGGTTTGAGGATGTTAGGCTAATTGGCGGATCAGGCGATGCGGGTGCGGATGTTCTCGGCGTAAAAAACTCCGAACTGTGGGTGATCCAGTGTAAATTCACTACGAACGGCTATCCTTCGTCAAACGCCGTAGATCAGGTCGGCGAAGCGGCACGTTACTATCAAGCTGATCGGCTCTACGTCGCCACAAGCCGCCGCGCAGGACCGGCGATGTATGCGGCGGTTCGGCGCTGGGCCGCGCTGGGTATAGAGATCGGCATTCTCGAGCCGGCTACGTTGCTAGAGATGGCGCGACGTAGTCCGGAATATCCGACCAGCAGACGCGATCTCCGCGACTATCAGCTTGACGCCGTCGATCGCTTTGTCGGCTCTTTGCGTGAAACCGGACGCGGGCAAGTTGTACTCGCGACCGGTCTTGGAAAGACGGTAGTCCTCGCTGAGAGCATCGCCCAGCTTTTTCGAGATGAAGCAATCCGCAGTGGGCGGGCGTTGGTGCTCGCTGGAACCAGAGAGTTGGTTGATCAGCTGCAAAGAGCTTTTTGGGACCAACTTCCAAAATGGGTCCCGACGCACCGTTTGATCGGGGGCGAATTTCCAAGTGAGTGGAATGGAATAACATTCGCGACTGTCCAAAGCGCTGTGTCTCGGCTGGACGATTTACCCGAATTCGGGGTCGTGCTGATAGACGAAGCCCACCATGTCGGCTCCGATACTTTTCGCCGGGTAACGGATAAAATGGCGGAGGCGATGATCGGCGGCGTCACGGCGACACCGTGGCGAGGCGACGGCTATGATATTGACCAGTTGTTGGGGCCGCCTGTTATTCGAATAGGTATCGCGGAAGGACTCAGACGGGGATTTCTTTGCGAGGCCGATTATCGGTTGCTCGCGGATAATATCGACTGGTCGTTTGTGCGATCACACTCACGTAATAGCTATTCAATCACGCAGCTCAACAAGCTGCTACTGCTACCAACGCGCGACGAGGAGGCGGCGCGAGCGATTCGGGAAACCTTCGACAAAGAAACTCGGCGCTCCGCGATAATATTCTGCTCTTCCGTGACTCATGCCAAAAGCTTCGCTGCGATGCTTAGGCTTTTCGGTTTTCGTGCTGAGCCGATAACCGGCGACATGACGTCGCGAGAACGAGATCGTACAATGGCCGCTTTTCGAAAGGGCTCGTTGGATGTCGTCACAACCCGCGACCTTTTCAATGAAGGTGTTGACGTGCCGGACGTTGATATGATCGTCTTCATGCGCGTCACGCATAGCCGACGGATTTTTGTGCAGCAATTAGGTCGAGGCCTGCGAATTAGTCCGAGGAAAAAGAAAGTTGTCATTCTCGATTTCGTGAGTGATCTACGCCGTCTTGCGGAGGTGGTCGAGCTTGAGAAGGCAGTCAGAGGGGACGTCGAGCGACTTCGTTTGCCCGGCGTAATCCAGTTTCGCGATGAGGGTGCCGGCACTTTCATGCTTGATTGGATGAAGGACCAGGCGGACCTATTCACGCGCGAAGGCGATCCTACACTTGAACTGCCCGCCTTTGATTTCCCTGCGCCTCATACACGGGGCGGAATTCAATGACTACTATTTCAACAGCCCTACGTGACGCATTAAGGGATACGCTCTGGCAACAATGCGACGAGCTCGGCTGGATGTCCCTCCAGGATGTCGAGCGTGCGCGCTACTACGAGCTTTGGACGCGAGACGCCTCGATTGGTGGGCAGTTGGCCCACGTGATGGATCCACGAAAAGTACGCGTCTACATCAAAGATTCCCTTGTAAAGCCATATGTTCGGGCGCGTTTATCCCTAAGCGAGGCCGAGGTCTGGCGGTTACTCGGGCTTACGAGTATTGACGCTGCGGTTCACACTTATATTAAGCCGCACGGTAGGAGGACTGAGGACGGCCGTGTAATCGGGTGGGGCCGGAGCCGGGATTGGAAATCCGTTTTGATGGCGGTTTTCGAACGCGGTCGGGCGAATAAATCATTTTCGTCGTTTGGCGTTGTACTCCTTGAGAGCGGGAAGACTGAGGCAGAGCGATCGCGCGGCCTCGTAAGAGAAGCCGCTCAACGACTCGGCATTGAAAAGCTTGCTTGGATGGAATGATCATGAGGGACAAATATCCAGGCTGGTATCCAAAATCGGCAGCCGAGGCCTCGGCACTTTGGGGCACTGCGATTTTTGTGCCCGATGCGAACGTCTTGCTGCACTGCCTCAGGCATCCAGCGGAGGTACGTGAGGAGCTCTTGAGGCTATTCGATGCGCTCAAGGATTCCCTCTGGGCTCCTTATCAAGTTGGATTGGAATTTCATCGCAATCGCTTGGATGTCGAATTTGGAGCGCAAGATACCTACGATGTCCTGATTAAAGACCAGGAAGCAACGATCGAAAAGGCCCGCGAGAGACTGAGGCAACTACGCGCTCATCCGACGATTAACGTTGCCAAGGAATTGGCCGCTTTGGATATGTTCGCAACGGATTTTCGAGCGCGAATGGCGGCCTCGCGTGCTTCGCATCCGACTGAAGAAATTGCAGCCGACGTCGCACGTCTCACCCAACTACTGGAAGGGCGGATTGGTGAAAAATGGAAACCAGAGCAACTGGTCGCCGTCAAGAAAGAGGGGGACGATCGTTACGCTAAAAAAGTTCCGCCTGGATACAAGGACGCGAAGAAGGACGCAGGTGAGTTCGATAAGTACGGCGATCTCATTATTTGGAAAGACATGATTGCCAAGGCAAAGGAAGAGAAACGGCCAATCATTTTCATTTCTGACGACGCTAAGGAAGATTGGTGGTGGATTCACAAGGGAAGGAAATTAGGCCCTCGCCCCGAATTGATCGAGGAGTTTCAAGCCGGTTCGGACCAAGATTTTCACATGTATGAATTTGGGCAATTCCTACACTTCGCGGCAGAGCGTTTTCCCGAAATCAAGGCCGGCGTTAATCAAGTTGAAAAAAGTCTACGGGACGACGAGCGCGCCAGGCGCAAACAAAGCGAAGCCGCCGAGGCAAGCCAGGCGCGAGCAAGGTTGGAGGAGCTCGAAGATGAAAGAGATCAAATCGTTGGTTTGCTTTCAGGTGCACCGGGAACAATGACGCCGATCGCGGCAACCGTTGACCGCGCATCACTCAGAGCCAGACTAAGCGAACTGAATGCCGAATTGGAGTCAACTACGCTGTCGACCGACCACTCCACGCCTTTGGCTCCCGAACAAGCGAGTGACCCAGCGGCCGGCGATCGAGATTCATGAGTGATTTTTTGCCACGTTTCCCACCCTTGCCACAAATCTATGCCATTCATTACAGCGGGCCTGGCCGGTTTTCTGCGTGAACCTGTTGTCTCTCAGCTCGGTGATATCGTCATCAGTTCTGTGAAGCAGCCTGAAGAGAGCACTGTGCGAGAAGACATTCTCATTTCCATCTTCGCGCAGGCGCACACCCTGTATCGCTCAACTGATCAGGAATAGGTACTAAAGCAGCGACGTCACCGGGGCGAGCGGTTTACCTCAGGTTCATTTGGGTTGGTAAGGATATGTTATACGGCATTCTGGACGACGACGGCGCTGGACACCTTGATGCAAAAGTGGAGCTGGAGGGAACTGCGGTGCTTCTGCATAGCCGTGGAGGCGCGGCAGGTGGTAGGCCGCCGCGAAACCCCGACTACCAAAAGGCGTTTCGCAAGATCATCTCCAGGCTGCGGGGGGAAGCCGCAGCCAATCCCGCAATAGACCGAATACTTCTGGACAGCACCGTTGGTCGCCGTCTGCCGGAAAATGAACGTGTACTTCTTGAGGTAGGCGAGCTTGCCCGACTTTCGAACGAGGAAGCAGCCGCAACCGCAGCACATAGAGCTAGGGGCATGGGGCAAGCACCCGACGCTAAGGGCGGAAACTCAACGAAAGCCCTTCGAATCGAGACCTTTGCACAAAATCAGCAAGATCTAATATCCCTCCTGCGCTTGGTGACATGGACTGACACTGTCGAGGCTGCGGCATCACACTCCCGCTTGGCGAACAGTGATCAGCGGCGGGTAACTGCATCCAATATCGGGCAAGCTGTCTTCCGCCTGCTATCGGGAGAGCTGCCGGCTCGCTTCGATTTGTCCAAGGATTATGATGTTCTCCTCGACGACGGCACGCGCCTAGCGCCAAAACAAGTCTTTGCCCTGGCGTTGGAGGAAGCCCTCAACATCGAAATACATCCGTCGCATTTCAGTGCCGGTTGGGGCCAACCTTGCTTCGATCTCATCCAGGCTGCTGGCTTTCGAATCGTGCATAAACGTAACGCCGGCGCCAATGACGAACAATTCAGCAACGAGCTAGCCACACGGCCACCCGACGAGGGCGACAAGGAAGCCGCCGAGGGCAACTTAAAGGTCGTCACGCACATTCGACGAGAGCGCGCGAGTGGTCTCGCTCAAAAAAAGAAAGCGGCATTCCTGGCAGAACACGGTCGTCTGTATTGCGAGCGTTGCCTACTAGAGCCCGCGAAAGTATATGGCGTGGCGGTTGGCAACGCTTGTATCGAAGTGCACCACGCCTCAGTGCAAGTAAAAGACATGGAGGCTGGCCATGTCACGAGGCTGGAGGATCTGCAATGCCTATGTGCCAATTGCCACCGGGTCACACACAAAGAACTGGCCAGTTCATGGCTTTGAAGGCGTGTCGAACTCGCGACAGAGCAAAAGTTACGCTAGAGAGGCGGACTCGTTCTTTCGGCGGTCGGTTTCTGACGCGTAGGGGGCCTTGGCACGCCTAAAGTCTTCTGTGTGCCGCCCTTGGCGTAAGAAGGATCTGAGCTAAATTGGCCGGTGATCGAGTGCGGTCTTCTGTAACGCCTTTAGATACCGCATTTTCCTGAAGCCGGTGGCCGGTATTCTTGAGGTCGGAGTGGAATAACACCTTTCCGCTCCTTTATCTCTAATCGGTGATGGCAAAGCGTTGAAAATGTGGCTGTTCTCTTGACCGATCTCCCGGATTCAGAATGTCGACTAAAGGCTCGGTGACGTCCCACGACAACATGAAGTCGCGTCTTGACACCCCGCTATTCCAGCCCGAACATTTCGGACGTTGTTATTATCGGTATCGTCTCCTGCCTCTTTACGTCGTCTGGATCAAAGTCTTTGTCACCTATATCAAGACCGGTTCGACCTCTCGCAATCCATTGCAAAAGCGGGACTACGTCGTCTTCGGATCCAGAAAAGAGGAGCCAGTTGCGTCCTGCTTCCGCCATCGGCCACCGCTCAAGTTTCGTTTGCGTGTCCGAAAGGTCTGGTTCGTCTATCCAAAGCGGGTGTTCGGCGGGCAGCAGGCTGTATCGAACTGCAAAGGCTTTGGCTTCGGCTTTTTTGTTGAACATCAGTAACGCTAGCGCCGTTCTGATTTCAGATCGGTTTGAACCGCGGAGGGCCGCGAGCGCGGACCCACTACTTTCATTTGCCAATAGGATACCGAGCGCACAAAGCGCGGGACCTGCAAGTTGAGGATCGATGTGATCGGCGGCGACCTCCAATTCTAGCCAGGGAGCATTCTCAAATTCAGCTGGATGCAGGGGAAGTCTTTTGATGATGGTCCAAGCTGCTGCATAACGGGCGGGATACAGGTTTTCGCCCTTGCCGCCGACCACCCGGTCATCTTGCAATAGACCCTTAAGTACCGGCCAAACTTCGACATGATCAAAATTTTCAAGTAGGCGCGTGAGGCGAGTATGCACCTCGACATCTTCTGATGAACTCGCCCTTCTCTTCAAAAATTGAATCACATGATCGACCATCTCGGGCGGCAGCGCGTCAAATTTTCCCAGGGCGGTCGCAGCGGCTTGCGCAACGGCGAACTTTGGCTCGTTGCGGATTTGGTGTTCCGGATGCCGCGAATAGTCTCGCGTATCGCCAAGCAAGGAAATTAAAATGGGGAGGCCTTCCGGCCAATGCCGTTGGCCTATCGTCTCGGCCAACTTTTCCCGTACAAGAGCGCTGACGTCATTTGCCAAGTTCAAAATTTCCGCAACCTCTGGGCTATCAGCTTGCGGAGCAAGATATTCCAGGGCTTCGCGCCGTACCTCGTAGTCTGGATGTTTCATCGCGCCGGCGATCATCGATCGGGCCTCAGGGCCTTGAACGAATGACAATGCCTTCATCGCCGCTGTCGAGTCTTGGACGTTGTCCGAAGCGAGCCAGTTGCCGGCCGTCTCTCGGACATCTTGACCTTCGGCCGCCGAAACAATCAGCATTAGACGCGCGAGCCGTCGCGGGCCGTTAGCGATCAAATTCTGGGCGACCGATGGCGGCAGCAGACGAAAGGCTTCAAGCGTCTGCTCATTGGGTAGTTCAAGGTAGTTCGCAAGTGCAAGCGCAACGGCTGCTCGCGCGTCGGCCGAAGCTGCCTCAACGATTTTCCTAGCGCACGCCGCCCTCTTCGTAGGTCCAATTGGCTGACCAGCGATTAAGGGGGCCAAGGTTGCAGCCTTGATCAAGTCGAGGGTCGGAAATAGCTCAAAAAGAGTGGCGTCGGATTGATCTTCGTCCCGCTCCAGCCAATTCAACGCTCTCAAGGCCGCTTCCTGGACGCCAGGACCGCCAGATGTCAATGCAGCAATGACTCGGTCCTTGGCAAAAGCCAAACGCCGATCACCAATCACCTGGATACCTATTGCGTGCAAATCCTCATCGTTGCCCGCGCACTCAAAAAATGCCTCCAGTTCTGGCGGTTGAATAGTGTTGGAATCTGTCTTCATCACCTCGGCCCAGAGGGGGATGATTTCGTCAGGCCTAACGTGGGTTTTGACCCACTCAAAACCTTCTCGCTGCCGTCTTCCCCGAACATAACCCTTGCCGAAGTGCCTTGGGGCAGGGCCAGCCTCATCGTTTTCGTCCAAGATGCGAAGCTGCACCGCAAAATCAAGCTCCCCTTGCAACGCTTTTCGACGGTTCTCCCGGTTGGCGGTGAGCACAATGTCAACGGCGCTTTCAAGTTCTTCGAATTGCGTCCAGACCTGTTGATAAGGGGTGCTTTCCCATATCAGTGCTCCTTGGGAAATCGTGTCGGCGCTCATAATAAAGGTCGGCGTATTGGCAACTTCGTTGCCGGCCTCCAGAAAGGCTTCCATCAGGTCGACGCCGAAGGGTTTTAACCACGGGAGAAATTGCTCGGCATCATAGTCCTGAGAACTAGCGGGCAGGACATGGGCCACGAAGCCTTTGAGCAATTTGCCGTCGGGGTCAGCCGCTAGGATGTCGCTTCGGTCAGAGTCGGAGACCGGCGGTGGCCGCCAGCCGAGATCAGCGAATCCCCCTTTCTTATCTTTTTTTGGTGCTCCACGTTCCAACCAGTGCACTAAACGGCCCAGCGCGGATCTCCCGCTGTTGTGCCAATTCGCGGCTTGCCAAGCCTTGCGAAACTGCGCGGGTGTAAGATCGGGAATGAAAAGTGCGTGGATAAGCAATTTGTCTATCGTGTCGAGGACGTCGGCGTCCAGTTCAACGCCACTGTGCTCCAAAGCCTTGGCTCCTGACACCAAGCGATACAACTCATCGTGCCATTCTGCTCCCGAACCGATCAAGTTCAGTATCGCGCGAGCTGCGGCGTTGAAGGTATTTTCGACGATCCGGGGAGAATTATTCAGCAAGGCTTCAAGGGCTTCGATTACCTTGCCATGCGCATTGTAGCTCCCATCCTCGCGGCTTGTGAACTGAGTTGGTGCCATGTAGGCGGCCAACTCATCCAAGTGGATGTCCGGCAAGCCGACGCGCTCGATTGCGCGACGGAGCGAGCGGAGTCTTCCAGGGGCCACATCTCTGGAAAAGCGCATCAATGCCCATAGCACTGCTGCACCACGCAAACCTGGGTCTCCAAACCCACGAACCTGGTCAGAAACGACTTGCTTACGGCCTTCTGTTTGCGCGCGATCGATTAGCTGACTGACGTCGGCGAATTCAGGGCGAGCTAAGAGTTTGAGTTGTCGGGTGAACCCATCCAGCTCCATGGGGCTGCGCAGTGTGTCCAGAACTCGCACTTCGTGTTCGCGAGCAAGGTCACGTTGCCAGCTGGCTGCATCCAAAAGCTTTCCCTCAAGAATTTCCCGTCTAGTCCGCTCGTCATAGGCCTCGTCATCAATAGTCACAGAGATGTCGGTCCAAATGGGTGCAGGGTTGCCATCCATGGCAAGACGGAACACCTCCGTTCTAGAGGTGATGACAAATTGCTTGTCCGGCGACGCTTTTCGGAGGAGAGCCGGCAGGTGCCTTGTCCAGCGCGCAGCTTCCTCACGATTTAATCCGGTTTGCCCCCAGGGATCGTCGAGATAGAAGAAAAATCTTCCAGCTTTCGCGAGAGCTTCCTCGATCGCTGCAATGCCGCTTGTCTCACGGATAACTTCGAATGGCGGCGTGGCGATGCGGCGATCATATGCGAGGCTTTTCGCCGTCAACGACTTTCCGTAGCCGGACGGGCCAATCAAAAGCACGGAATTGTAGCTTGCTAAAGCGCGGTCCACATCTTCGCGAGATTTCGGTTGAATATAGTGAGCTAGGTCCGCATCAGGATGAGGCAGGCCACCAAGGCCTTCGACCACCTTGGCAATGTCTGTCTTTCGCAGAGGGTCGGGAACTTCAAGAAACCGGTCCTCCACCAATTTTTTGAGACGCTCGACAGCTTCGCCGATCTTGTGGGAGGGCAAGTGGAGTTGGTGCGTAAGGAGTTTGCCAATGCGGGTTAGCACCTCTGTTGGCGTAAGCAGTTCGATAATTGCGAACCGGCCTGCAAGCGACGATTTATCGGCGTCATTTCTGAGATTGAGACTGGTGGGGAGGAAGGTTGGCAACGGGCGCCCGGCGGGCGTGGCTACACGGCCAGCGGCCAAGGCGGCATCGACGCTCGTGTTTGTTATAAACAGATAGCGCCGGTTGGGATTTTTCAAAAGAAGTGATTTCGCACGCTCCCGCACTGCCGGACCGCGCGAGCCGGCCTTTTCCTTGTCGTTGACGACGGCCGCAAACTCCTTTGCGCTCCAATGGCCAGCCCCCTTGAATTTGATCTGGACGTGAAGCTCCACGCTGCCGATGTTGATGTGCGCGTCTGCGTCCTCGGCCGGTACGTCCAGGCGTGCCTTTACGTCGTCGTGCGATGCAGGTTCGACAATGATTTCCTGTGTCGTCGCGCCATCGCCCCACATTAGTTCCAGGGCGATCCAGACCGTGACCAACTTCTGGTAATCGTAGCCGCGGTAGGATGGGTTCGCACCGCCGGTATCGTCCTCTTGCACGTCAGAGCCCTTATTTTAGCAATGCCACATCGCGTCAACGGACGCGGCCGGCGTGGTATTGAATCGCAACCCAAAGCAGATTTTCTACTTTGATCATAAATTGGCAATGGATCAATCTACCGTTTGAATTACATTGCTTTTTGGAACCGTACGCGCGGTTCTGGGGTGTTAGAAAACCCCTATCCGTAGCAGTTTGATGCCGGCTGATCCGGCAAAACCTCCTTGACCAATTCGGTCGGGGAGCCTGTGACGTAGTCCAGGCCCCGGCTAAGCACTAGTCAGCGGGGAGGTGAATGACAGCAATCGATCAACTTTCGAGCAAACTTCGCTCGACCGACGCGCAAGCCAGGGCAGGGCAGGGCAGGAGTTCAGCGCTCGTGGGAAAGGCCCTTGACGACGAGGTCGTCGCTTAGATTAAGTTCTCCCTTTGTCCGCTTATGCTACAAATCTGCACGTTCGGTTATCGCTGGCCACTTTGCTGCTCCCAGAGCTTAAGATCACCAGATTCTATAGGAGAGTCAGGGGCTTGTCAAAAGACGCATAATAAACACTCTGGGAAATTTGTTATAGCTTGACCTTACTGGAGGGGAGGGGGCGCAAACCTCCAAATTGGCTCGGCAACTACAAAAAATGGCAAATGGCGCATGGCTGAATTGCCGCATTGTTGTTTGATGAGTGGGCTGCGATAGTTGCCACTTGTTCTCCAATTGAGCCGAGAATCCTTCCATCAAATCAAAGGTACGCGCCCATGTCGGAGCAATACGACATTATCGTTATTGGCGGCGGACAAGCCGGCCTCGCGACAGGTTACTACCTTCGTCGCACGGGCCTCAGCTATCTGATCCTAGATGCCGAAACTCTGGCAGGTGGCGCTTGGCGCCACACGTGGAATTCCTTGAATCTGTTTTCACCGGCGGGTTACAGTTCGTTGCCAGGCTGGCCGATGCCGCCGAGTAACGGCACCGGATTTCCGACACGAGACGAGGTTTTGGACTACCTGACCAAGTACGAGGCCAGGTACACGCTGCCGATCAAGCGCCCGGAGCGCGTGACCGCGGTGCGTAAGGTGGCTCAAGGATTTTCGGTAGAAAGTGATCGCGCACAGTACACTGCACGTGCTGTCGTCAGTGCGACGGGAACATGGTCGCGTCCGTTCATTCCAGCCTACGTAGGACGAAACCTGTATTCCGGCTTGCAGGTCCACTCTGCCTCTTATCGCAACTCAGATCCGTTTGTGGGCCAGAGGGTGCTCGTCATAGGCGGCGGCAATTCAGGGGCACAAATCCTGGCGGAGGTGTCTCAAGTCGCCGATGCCAAATGGGTGACCCTCCACGATCCGTTGTTCCTGCCCGACGATGTCGACGGCAGGGTGCTTTTTGAACGCGCCTCGGCACGAATATTGGGCAAGGACCTCACCATGCCACAAGGCGGTCTGGGCGATATCGTGATGGTTCCACCCGTCCGCGAAGCCCGGGCGAGGGGTGTGCTGACGACCGTCAGACCTTTCACACGGTTTACACCGGATGGTGTCGTTTGGGCGGATGGCAGCGAAACCGCCGTTGATGCGGTCATATGGTGCACCGGATTTGGGCCAAACCTCGGCCATCTTGCGCCACTGAACGTCATTGGAGCCGATGGCCGTGTAGAATTGACGGGTCAGCAGGCGGTGAAAATGCCCGGCCTTTGGCTCACCGGTTACGGTAACTGGGTTGGGGCAGCCGCCGCAACCTTGATCGGTGCCGGGCGGATCGCCAGGCATATGGTTCCAGAAATAGTCCAGGCGCTCGCGGCATCGAATGCCTGAAGGGCATTTTGCCTTGCAATACATCCATATATCATGTAATCGCGATGTATGGAAAAGAAGCAATCCCTCGATGCCTTTGCTGCGCTTAGTCAAGAAACACGCCTTGATGTGTTCCGCCTGCTGATTAAGGTCGGACCGGAAGGTATGTTGGCCGGGGAAATCGGCGACGCGCTTGGCGTCAAGCAAAACACCATGTCTGCCAATTTATCCGTGCTGACCCACGCCGGCTTGATCCGCAACCTCCGTGAGGGGCGCTCGATCCGATATTTTGCCGATATGGACGGGGTGAGGGTGCTGCTTCAGTTCCTGATGGAAGACTGCTGCGGCGGCCGCAAAGAGATGTGCCAGCCGATCATAGAAGAAATTGCCTGCGCCTGCTGAGTTTAAAACCAGCGATCAAGCCGAAAGTGTTTGGTGCGACGATGGAGGGTAAAATGCGTTCAGAGGTCTCAAAACGTCGACTGCTGGTCTTGGGGGAGTGGCAGCAATCCGCGCTCAGCCCCGATGATGTTCCCCTGCCGGATAAATTGAAGGTCCAGGTCGAGATCTACTGGACAATGGATATTCAGCACTAATGGAAGCGACAGCCCTTATTTATAATGTCCTCTTTGTCTGCACGGGCAATTCAGCCAGGTCGATTCTGGCCGAAGCCATTTTGAACCAGATCGGGCAGGGACGCTTCAAAGCCTATTCCGCAGGGTCGCAGCCGCGCGGTGAAGTCAACCCCTATGCACTCAATATGCTCGACAGCCTTAATATTCCAACGGATGATCTTCGTTCAAAAAGCTGGGACGAGTTTGCGGGCCCAAGCGCGCCGAAGCTCGATTTCATCATAACCGTTTGCGACAATGCAGCAGGCGAAGTCTGTCCTGTGTGGCCAGGCCAGCCGATCACAGCCCATTGGGGCCTGCCCGACCCGGCTACGGCGTCAGGCACTGACGCGGAGATCAAACTTGCCTTTGCAGACGCTTTCAAGGTCCTGCGGAACCGCATATCTGTCTTCATGATGTTGCCGATCAAAAGTCTCGACAGGCTGTCGTTGCAAGCAAAGCTTTCCGATATCGGCAAGGACCAAGCCTAATGTTTTCTACCTCTCGTAAACTGTTCGCCGAATTTCTCGGCACGGCTCTGCTGTTGGCGATTGTCATCGGTTCCGGCATAATGGGGGAGACCTTGGCTGGCGGCAACACGGCCATAGCGCTTCTAGGCAATACGATTGCCACCGGCGCCGGCCTTGTCGTGCTGATCACTATTTTCGGACCCATCTCCGGCGCCCATTTCAACCCGGTCGTCACGCTGGCTTTTGCTGCCCGCCGCGACATCGGTGTCTTCCTCGCGCTGGCCTATATCCTCGCCCAGGTTGCTGGGGCCGTCGCCGGTGTCTACGCCGCCCACGAGATGTTCGGTCAGGCGATCATGCAGGTCTCGTTGAAACTCCGAGATGGACCTGCGCTGGCCTTTTCTGAAGGTGTTGCGACGTTCGGCCTAATGGCCACGATCTTCGGCTGCATCAAATTCAAGCCGGACTTCACGCCGATCGCCGTCGGGCTTTATATCACGTCCGCCTATTGGTTTACCGCGTCGACCTCCTTCGCCAACCCGGCCGTTACCTTTGCCCGCAGCCTGTCGAACACCTTCGCCGGCATCGCACCCCATTCCGTACCACTGTTCATTGCCGCACAATGCGTCGGGGCAATTGTCGGCGTCGTCGTCTTTTCCTGGCTTCTCTCTGAACAGAAGAACGCCAAACCGATCAATCCGAGTGCCGAGCTATGACCTTTACCATCTATCATAATCCCGACTGCGGCACCTCCCGCAACGTCCTGGCTGTCCTCGAAGCAGCAGGCTACACACCGACCGTGGTTGAATACCTGAAGACGGGGTGGACGCTAGACCAATTATTGAAGCTTTTCGCCCACGCCGGTCTTACGCCCAGAAGCGCGCTGCGCGAAACCAAGTCGCCTGCTAAGGACCTGGGACTGCTGGAGACTAGCGTGAGCGACGAGACCATCCTGTCCGCCATGCTCGAAGAGCCCGTTCTCGTCAATCGCCCGATCGTCGTGACGCCGAAAGGCACCAAGCTGTGCCGTCCGTCGGAGGTCGTTCTTGACCTGATCGACGCTTATCCGCCTGGGCCCTTCTACAAAGAAGACGGTCAGTTGATGATCGACGCGGAGGGCAAGCGCGTTGTCTGATCCCTTGAGCGATATGCCCCAAATGGACGAGGCCTGCTTTCAGCCCGTCGACCAGGATCAACTGCTGCGCCCCGAACGCGCCAGCCACGCGCCGCGTATCCTGTTGCTTTACGGCTCCGTGCGGCAGCGCTCCTTCAGCCGCCTGGCCACTCAGGAGGCCGCGCGCATTCTTGAAGCCTTCGGTGCGGAAACCCGCATCTTTAATCCGTCGGGGTTGCCGCTGCCGGACGATGCCGAACCAACGCATCCCAAAGTCCAGGAACTGCGCGACCTGGTGCAATGGTCCGAAGGCATGGTCTGGTGCTCGCCGGAACGCCACGGCGCCATGACCGGCATTATGAAAGCGCAAATCGACTGGATACCCCTTTCGATCGGCTCAGTTCGTCCGACACAGGGCAAGACCTTGGCCGTGATGCAGGTGTCAGGTGGCTCGCAGTCCTTCAACGCCGTCAACCAGCTACGCGTTCTCGGCCGCTGGATGCGGCTGATCACCATACCGAACCAGTCATCGGTCGCGAAGGCCTTCACCGAGTTCGATGACAACGACCGCATGAAGCCATCACCCTACTATGACCGGATCGTCGACGTGATGGAGGAACTGGTCAAGTTCACCCTGCTGACCCGCGACTGCGCTGATTATCTGGTCGACCGCTATTCCGAGCGCAAGGAAAGCGCCGAAGCCCTATCCAAACGCGTCAACCTGCGCTCAATTTAATCCGAAAGGCCGCACCCATGAACGTCCTGTTCCTTTGCACTGGTAATTCCTGTCGCTCGATATTGGGCGAAGGCACGTTCAACCACCTGGCGCCTGAAGGCTGGCGGGCCATGAGCGCCGGCAGCCAGCCAGCTGGCTATGTCCATCCGCGTTCCTTGGCTCTGCTGGAACGCGAAGGCATCTCGACGGAAGGATTCCACTCGAAATCCTGGGACGATCTCCCCGTTGTCCCCGATATCGTCGTCACCGTCTGCGCCAGCGCGGCCGGGGAGGTGTGCCCGGCCTACATCGGTAACGTCCTGCGCACACACTGGGGCGTTGAGGACCCAGCCCACGTGACCGGCACCGATGAGGAAATCGACGCCGCCTTCATGACGGCCTATCGGATTCTTCGGACCCGCATCGAGGCGTTTCTTGCTCTGCCGCTTGATGAACTGACGTCCAACAGGTCCGCATTCAAAGCCGAACTGGACCGGATTGGCACGCTGATGCCGGACGACCAGACGTCTCCAAACCTGCAAAGCGCTTAGGTACGGCTATGTCAAAAACCTTCCGCACCAAGTTTCTGGTCATCGGCGCCGGCCCTGCGGGGTATACGGCCGCGATCTACGCCGCGCGAGCCAATCTTGAACCCATCGTCGTTCAGGGAATGCAGCCGGGCGGTCAACTGACCATCACTGCCGATGTCGAGAATTTCCCCGGCTTCGCCGAAACGGTGCAGGGCCCATGGCTAATGGAGCAGATGGCGGAGCAGGCGATCAAGGTCGGTACGGAATTGGTCTATGACTTGATCGTTGATGTGGATTTCACGCAGAGGCCGTTCAGGTGCGTTGCAGATTCCGGTGACGTGTTTTTGGCGGAAACGGTAGTCATCGCCACGGGTGCCCAGGCGCGCTGGTTGGGTCTTGAGAGCGAACAACAATTCCAGGGTTTCGGCGTATCCGGGTGCGCGACTTGCGACGGCTTTTTCTACCGCGGCAAGGAGGTTGTCGTCGTGGGCGGCGGCAACACAGCAATGGAAGAGGCACTGTATCTTACCAATCACGCCACGAAGGTCACGCTTGTACATCGCCGGGGCACCTTCCGCGGCGAGAAGGTCTTGCAGGATCGCATTGCCACGCACCCAAAGATCGAGGTGATCTGGGATCATGTCGTTGACGAAGTGATTGGCGATGTGGAGCCGGCGCGCTCGGTGACCGGCGTGCAGTTGCGTCACGTGAAGACGGACGAGACGCGCTTTGTCGAAACTCATGGCGTTTTCGTCGCCATTGGTCACGACCCGGCAACGAAAGTGTTTCGCGGCAAGGTTGAGATGGACGAGGAGGGCTATATCCGGACAAAGCCCGATTCCACCGCTACCAGCGTCGCTGGCGTATTCGCAGCGGGTGATGTCAAGGATAAGGTTTTTCGTCAGGCCGTCACCGCAGCCGGAATGGGCTGCATGGCGGCCCTTGAGGCCGAGAAATTCTTGGCCACGAGCGAAGCTGCGCACTCACGCGCCCATGAGGCCGCCTGAGCGGGAGGTTTGTGAAGCCGTCCGCTGAACTCCACACTCACAACAAATTCAGGCTCGACCTGGCAAATTTACGGGAGAGTCGCATACGCTTCATGGGTTGAATTTTTGTTCAACTTGAATTATGTTGAACATTGTTAAACCGGAAAGGCGCCAGACGATGAGCCGTGCATTTGAAATAGACGAGAGCCGACCCATCACGGAGATCAAGTTTCGGAAGACAGGGGGCTCGCTGTCGGTAATTTGGCCGAGCGCCAATGCCGCTGCATTGCACGTCACGGACGGCTCGGTTGCGAAGATTGCTTATACGAAAACCGGTGAACAAGTCATTATTCCCGTGACCCAGGCGCGACGCAAATATTCTTTGACGGAGCTCCTTGCCGAAATGCCGGACCAAGTGGACCTGAGTAAGGACCATGCCGCTTGGGAGCAAATGCGTCCGGTCGGGAATGAAATCTGATGCCACCTGGTGTTAAGCACCCCAAGCGAGGGGACATCTGGCATCTGAATTTCTCGCCGGCGGCGGGCCAGGAAATGAAATATGAGCATTTCGCGATCGTGATATCCCCGGACGCCTATAACCGGATGACGAACCTGATCTACGTGGCGCCGATCAGCACCACGGCCAACCTGGCGCGCAATGTCGGCTTCCAGGTGTCGCTCTCCGGTGCCGGCACGAAGACGACCGGTGTGATCGACCTCATGCAAATCAGAGCCGTAGATTTCAAGTCGGCCGAGCGCAAAGTGTCATATGTCGAGAAGCTTCCAAGCTTTATCGTCGACGAGGTTTTGGAGAGGATTGCGCCAATTTTTATGACGGACGAAAACTAAAAAACCCGTCTAAGTGACTGATTATAAAAGATAATTTCCCATAATCTCTATTATGCGCGAAAAATCGAGATTCGGGCCGAGTGGAATTTCCCGTTTAAAACCAGATATTTAAGCCGCTTAAATAATAAACATTATGGGAAATATGATTTGTATTACACGCGATAAGAACCCTTCTCGCGTGTGATTGGAGGAGTCACAGACCGTATCTCGGCTAGTGCTGCGGCGTGTGCCTAATATTTCAGAAATGTTTCTAAGGGGAGTTGCCCCGGTACGCGTATATGGAGGAACAGGCGCGCCCGCACCTAAGCACCCGGAGAAACACCATGTCGGAAAACGTCCAAACATCGACGGGCGCGACTGATGTTTGTGTTATCATACCTACGTTTCGGCGACCCGACGGGTTGAAACGAGCGTTGGGCTCGGTGGCAGCGCAGGTTGGCTTAGATCAGATCAACTTAAGTGTAATCGTGTGCGACAACAGCCCTGACGCCGGGGCAAGGTCATTTGTCGAGAGCTACCCGATTCACTATTTCTTGAAATATGTCCACGAACCGAGACCAGGTGTTGCCAATGCCAGAAATCACGCGGTTGCCGTGTGTGAGGCCAACTACGTCGCGTTTCTCGACGATGATGAAGAAGCCCCGCAAGACTGGATTTCCAATCTTGTTCAAATTCAGGAGCGCTTTGCAGCTGATGTCGTGTTTGGCCCTGTTTATGCTCGCTTAAGTAGCCCCACTACCCGATATGACAGCTACTTTGCGTCATTTTTCTCTCGCATTGGCGCAGCAGAATCAGAAGTTCTTTCTTCATACTACGGTTGTGGAAATAGCTTAATCAGCCGCAATTGTATGATAGGTCCACAGCCCTTCTCTACCGAACTCAATGACTTCGGTGGAGAGGATGACCAGCTATTTCACCGACTTATGCAAGACGGGGCGCAATTTGCTTGGGCGGCAGATGCCTTTGTTTATGAGGACGTTCCCCCGTCACGAAAGCGACTTTCGTACACCCTTCGCCGGGCGTTCAACTTCGGACAGGGCCCGAGTTACACGGCAGCCAAGGCGGGCAAAACATGGTCGGCAGTCGCGTGGATGCTCAAGGGCCTTATTCAGGCGACTGTCATGACGCCTATCGGCCTAATTCTCCTGCTATTGAGGCGGCCCGAGGCTGCGCCCACACTGGATAAAGCGGTGCGAGGATTGGGAAAACTGATATGGTTTGTTTCCTTTCGCTTCTATGGAAGCGCTCTGCTATCAAAGCGCGATATAAATACTTCAAACGAAACTAAAACACTAAGTATATCTAATTGACACCCATGTCTTTGTGGCCTCATTATTTGGAGAATGGTTGCGAAATGCGCTCGGTATGCTTCATATTATGATAGGCTCAGAAAATGGGCAGGAACACTGCGTTCCTACGCATCCCCGAGCGAAGAAGCCGCGAAACGCAACGTTCTGGTGGTCTGATTTTTCATGGAGTGGCGGAAAACTTTGCATAAATAAAACCGCCATTCGCTTGGAGATCAGCGGCGCTTTATTTCAGGAATTTTTTAATTGGGTTCTGTACCTTGCGCTGCTTTACTTCGTGGCAGCTTGGGTTACTGTCGCGGGAAGGCACAAGAAAACCTTGTGGTTTGGGCCCGACGAGCCAAGGCCTTGGTACCTCATGCGTGGCGTCGCCATGTGGTCCGGCATAACGTTGGCGGACAGCGTCGATACTGCCGATGCCGCGGTATATTTCGATGATAGCACCGTAGGCTCGCCGCCTTTAGTTACTATCACGCCGCATTTCAATCATCGATGTACGGATATCAGTAAAAGCCGTGTCGCGGAAGTATTTGAAGAAGTATTTGGTTATCATCTATCTGTAAATCCCGCCGAGGTCGTCGGAAAGATTGTTGAAAAGCCTGAAAAAAACGGCGTGCATGGGGGCCGCATTGTCGATGGTCCGATGATGCCCAGGAAGGGTTTTACCTATCAGAAACTTATCGATACCCGTGGCGTAGACGGGAAATGTCGCGACCTGAGGACCCCGTGCGTCGGTGGGAATCCTGTTTTGGTTTGGATCAAGCTCAAGTCTCCAGAAGGCCTCTTTTCAATCAATAACGAAAGCGCATTTCTAAAGGCGCCCTCTGATATATTTTCCGAAGATGAGATGGTGAAGATCGCCGCGTTTTTGGCGCATATGGGACTGGACTGGGGCGGACTTGACATTTTGCGGGACCGATCAGACGGGCGCATTTACATTGTGGACGTCAATAAGACGGATATTGGTCCGGTTATCGCACTCTCTTGGCGCGATAAAGTAGCTTCAATGAATTTGCTATCGACAGCACTACACAACATGCTGTCTGCTTAGCGACAAAGCGGAATGCTCCTGGCGATGGGAAAAAAGCCAATGGTGTTTCGCCGGGGTCAGTTTTTCAGAACTAAATGGCGCGCCCAGCAAATTAATTCTGAACAGTTCGGCGCGTTCTCAGGTGCACGCCCTGCCCACCGAGAGAGGCCCAGCCGGCTATTGTGGTGGAGTGTGGTTGTGATTAGCTTGCACGCGGCCGTGATTTTTTGTCCTCCTGGCCGTTTGCAATCTGCTCTGACCTGGGATTTGAGGACCGGGATTGGAGTCGTCGTTGTCGTCAGCACGCTACTTTTTCTCAAGCTTTTTCTTATCCTGAAGCATAGGCATTAGGATTTTTTGTCCGAAAGGGCTCCGAAGCGATGTGCCGATTTCGCCGGCCCATGGGCGCCCGTGGCAATGTCGCTGAGGATTGGGCAGTCGGGACGATGATCGCCGGCGCAGCAATCTGCCAAGTGCTCAAGAGTGGCCGCCATCTCTTCCAGGTCGGTGATCTTCTTCCGGAGTGCGGCCACGTGGCCGATGGCCATTTGTTTGACTTCGGCACTTTGCCGCCCAGTGTCTCGCCACAAAGCCAGAAGATCGGCAATTCGGTCTACCGTAAAGCCAAGGTCTCGCGCGCGTCGCACGAAACGGAGGGTATGAACGTCCTTTTCGGAATACACGCGGTATCCCTTTTCAGAACGCTGCGCAGGCATGACCAGGCCCGTTTCCTCATAGTAGCGGATCATCTTGGCGGAAACGCCAGATGCCTTGGCAGCTTGTCCGATATTCATGTGATGTCTCCAGTCAGACGGCCGAAACGATGAAGGGGGGACGGAAACGCCTTAGCCGGAGCGCATTGCTGAGGACAAATACCGACGACAAGGCCATTGCCCCCGCAGCTATGACAGGAGACAGAAGCACTCCTGTGAATGGATAAAGCGTGCCGGCAGCCAACGGTATCAGCGCGATATTGTAAGCAAACGCCCAGAACAGGTTTTGGTGAATATTGCCAAGCGTAGCCTTCGACAAGGCAATGGCGTTTGGGACGCCTTGCAGGTTACCGGACATAAGTACGACATCTGCGGCTTCGATAGCCACATCGGTACCTGTGCCTATGGCTAAGCCAACATCCGCTTCGGCCAGTGCCGGGGCATCATTGATGCCGTCTCCGATATAAGCGCTCGCTCCGAATTGTGCCTTGAGACGGCGTACAGCGTCCAGTTTTCCTTGAGGCAGAACCTCAGCCACCACTTCGTCTATGCCGAGCGACTTGGCCACTGCGTTTGCGGTATGGCGGTTGTCACCCGTGATCATTGCGACCTTAAGGCCGAGGCTGTGAAGCGCTTTAATGGCTCCAGGAGTCGTCGGCTTGATCGGATCTGAAACTGCGACAATCGCGGCGAGCACACCATCAATAGCGGCGTAGAGCGGTGTCTTCGCTTCCTCCGACAGGGCGTTAGCCAATGTTTCAAACACAGCCGGCTCAAGACCCAGTTGGCGCATAAAGCGGTCGGCACCCACGTGAACCCGTCGCCCGTTTGCGGTCGCTGCAATGCCGTAACCCGTAACAGAGGAAAAATCGTCGACCGCCGGAATAGACAAGTTTTCATCCTTGGCGGCCTTAACGATGGCTTGTGCGACCGGGTGTTCCGATTTGGCTTCTGCGGCTGCCACAAGGGCAAGGACATCGTCACGATCGAAGCCATCGAGCACGTGCATGTCCGTCAGAACAGGCTTACCAAGCGTGAGGGTGCCGGTTTTGTCGAGCATCACCACCTTCGCATCTTTCAGCCGTTGCAGCGCATCTCCCTTTCGGAACAGGATGCCGAGTTCAGCCCCTCGGCCAGTGCCCACCATGATCGAGGTAGGCGTTGCCAGACCCATGGCACAAGGACAGGCAATAATGAGAACCGCTACGGCGTTTACCAGTGCGAATGTTAAGGCAGGCGACGGCGCCAGGGCGAGCCATGCGAAGAATGTCAATGCCGCCACGGCCATGACCGCCGGAACGAACCAAAGCGTCACCTTGTCGACCACGGCTTGAATCGGCAGCTTGGCCCCCTGCGCCTGCTCGACCATCCGGATGATCTGCGACAAAAGCGTATCATGGCCAACGGCGGTTGCCTTTATGGTCAGAGCTCCAGTTTGATTGACCGTGCCGCCAACAACAGTAGCACCATGTGCCTTTTCGACAGGCACCGGCTCTCCGCTGATCATTGACTCGTCAATGAAGCTCCGGCCGGTTAGCACTTCGCCATCCACCGGCACCCGCTCTCCAGGGCGGACCTCGACATGATCGCCTAGTTGCAGATCGACGACATCAATATTCGAGGCGATGCCATCTCGCACAATGCGGGCGGTCTTTGTCTGAAGGCCGATCAGGCGGTTGATGGCCTCGGATGTTCGGCCCTTGGCCTTTGCTTCCAGAAACCTTCCCAGTAAAATCAGGGTAACAATGACAGCGGCTGCTTCGTAGTAGACATTTACGGTGCCGCGCGGCAGCCATTGCGGGGCAAAAGTCGCGATAAGCGAGTAGCCATAAGCCGCGATCGTACCGACAGCGACGAGCGAATTCATATCGGGCGCCAGGCGAGACAATGCCGGAAGCCCTTTCTTGTAAAAGCGAAGACCAGGCCCGAACAGAACGGCAGTGGTAAGCGCAAACTGCAGCCACCAGGTCGAGGTGATGCCAATTGTCGCTTCAATGAGTGAATGCGCGCCGGGGATTAGGTGCGAGCCCATCTCGAGCGCGAAAACCGGAGCGGTTAGTGCAATTGCGATGGCAAGATCGCGCTTGAGCGCCTGTGTCTCGATTTCGCGGCGTTCGACCGCCTGGTCGTTAGCGGCGGCCGCCGCTTCGACCAGCTTGGCATCGTAGCCCGCTTCTTCAATAGCGTTAATCAACCTGACGGGATCGATATTTTGACTCAGTTCGACGTGAGCGCGCTCGGTAGCGAGATTGACCGATGCACGTGCGACACCCTGGACGCCCTGGAGCGCACGTTCGACGCGGCCCACGCAGGACGCGCAGGTCATTCCCTCAACCAGGAAATCCAGGGCGCTTGGCGCTGGCACCGCGTAGCCTGTCGATTCAATGGCTTCGATTAGATCATTTCGCGAGATAGCTCCCAAGGTCCTTACCAAGGCGCGCTCCGTTGAAAGGTTCACCTCGGCAGAGGTGACCCCTGCGACGGCCCGCAACGCCCTCTCGACCCGGCCAACGCATGAGGCGCAGGTCATACCTTCGATTTGTAAGGTGACGGCTTCTTCTTTGGAATTCAGCGTTGTTTCCATGACGCAGGCTTTCATTTTGCTTGTCCTGCATGCCTAAATAGAGGTTCCAATCATTGTAAGGTCAATAGGCGCTCGCTTTTTTATTGTTTGTAATATAACTCGCCATAAAAGGCGATTTATGATTATAAATGAATTTTATTCGCCAGACATGGCGATTTACATGATATAAGCAATTTTGGAGTATATATCGTCAAAAATGGCGAATTATGATCCATTCCCAATATTAATCGTCAGGATTGACGACTTATGAAGATTGAGCCGACCGTAACAGACGATGCAATTTTGAACGAAATCGGGCAAAGATTAGCTCAGCGTCGGCTAGACCATGGCTTGACGCAAGCTAGCCTAGCCGAACAGACCGGCGTTTCGAAACGCACGGTCGAGCGCCTAGAGGATGGCGAAAGCGTCCAGCTTGTCAACCTGATCCGGGTACTGCGGGGCCTCGACCTTGCGCACGGTGTGGAAAACCTGATACCCGCGCCAACTGTGCGACCGCTCGATGTCGTCGAGCATCAAGGGCATCGCCGAAAAAGGGTGAAACCCACAAAAACCGAAGCCAAAAGCAGCCGCCCTTGGTCATGGGGTGACGAAAAATGAGTACGACCGCCGAAATCATGATGTGGGGGACGCGTATCGGCGCCGTACGCCTCGGTGATGACAGTCCCTTTGCCGACTTCGAATACGATCCAGACTTCGTGCGCAGCGGCATCGAAATTGCGCCGCTCACCATGCCAATCAACCGGACGGTCTATCGCTTCCCGGATTTACCACTCAGGACTTTCCATGGTCTGCCAGGATTACTCGCAGATGCTCTGCCCGACAAGTTCGGAAACGCTATCATAAATGCCTGGCTTGCGACGCAAGGCCGCGCACCCGAGGGTTTCAATGCCGTTGAGCGCCTGTGCTACACCGGCGCGCGTGGCATGGGGGCGCTGGAGTTCCGCCCTACGAGCGGGCCACGGCAGCGGCAAAGCAAACGCGTCGATATCGATGCACTGGTCGGTCTAGCCTCAGAAGTCTTGCGCAATCGCCACGATCTGAGCCAGTCACTTGCCGCTCCCAAGCGTCAGCAGGCCCTTCAGCAAATCCTGAGTGTCGGCACCTCGGCCGGCGGCGCGCGCGCTAAGGCAGTGATCGCGTGGAACCCGAAGACAAATGAGGTGCGCTCCGGTCAGGTCGAAGCCGGCCAGGGCTTCAGCTACTGGCTTCTGAAATTCGACGGCGTATCCGGTAACCGCGACAAGGAACTCGAAGATCCGCAGGGTTTCGGCGCAATCGAGTACGCCTATTACCTTATGGCGCGGGCTGCAGGGATCAATATGACCGAATGCCGGTTGCTTGAGGACGGCCCTCGCCATCATTTTATGACGAAGCGCTTCGACCGGACCGATGGGGGCGCCAAGCTGCACATGCAGTCACTATGCGCATTGGCTCACTATGATTTCAACATGGCTGGCGCCTACAGCTACGAGCAAGCCGCGATGGTCATGCGACAAATGAAGCTTGGCCTGCCCGCGATTGAACAGCAATTTCGACGCATGGCCTTTAATATTGTGGCCCGGAATCAGGACGATCACGTCAAGAATATCGCTTTCCTGATGGACAAGTCCGGTCAGTGGGCCCTCTCCCCGGCTTACGACATAAACTATGCCTTGAATCCGAGCGGCGAGTGGACATCCCGGCATCAGATGTCGATGAATGGAAAGCTCGCCAGCTTCACACGTGAAGATTTCAAGACGTGTGGTTCCGTTTGTTCGATGAAACGCGGGCGCGCCGAGGCGATCCTCGCGGAGATCATCAACACTGTGAGCCGCTGGTCCGATTTCGCTCAACAGGCTGGGATATCAGACGAAAACGCAGCGGCAATCGGCGCCACGCATCGCCTTCATCTACTTGATAAAACAAGCGGCGGCGCCTGATCCGACCATGGCTGAAATTTCGACAGTCGGACCAATTGGCCAAGGCAGTAGCTTCGTCATCGCCAGCCCCGTCCTCTTCCGGCAAAAAAATATGCTTGTGGTCTTGACCTTCCAATAGTGGGAAGCCCCACATTACAGAATGAGCCCGGCAAAAGGAGAAAGCTCATGAAATATCACATCGAAACTATGGTTTGTGGCGGATGCGTCCGTAGTGTCACCAAAATCGCTCAAAACCTTGACCCAACGGCGAAGGTCGAGGCTGACGTCGTTGAGCGCACCGTGGAGATCTCGTCGGATCAGATGGACGAGATTACAAAAGCCCTGGCACTTGCCGGGTTTGAAGCAACCCAAATCGCCGCTTAAACACCTTGAGGGATTGCGCGTCGCGGCGCGTATATCCCACGGGTGGCAACAGTTCCAAGGACATAGAGTATGAAGAAGTTAATTGCAGCACTGGCGCTTGTGACCGCTATAGGCGCAACCGCCCCGGTGATTGTCATGGCACACGAAGGTCACAAGCAGGCCGCGGACTCGCAAACGGCCGAAGGCGCAGGCGTCGTGAAAGCCATTGATAAGGATGCCGGTACGGTGACGATTCAGCATGGTCCCATCAAGGCGCTGAAATGGCCGGCTATGACGATGAAATTCAAGGCGACGACAGAAGCTATCGCCTCTGCCAAGGTTGGTCAAAAAGTGCACTTCGTGATGAAGAACGACAACGGCCAGCCACTCGTAACGGCGATTCACGCGATGTAATTTCAGACCCAGGACCTGTAGGCCTGGGTTTTTCCTTTATACATCCGACACGTACGGAGTTCCAGATGGCCAAGAAAATCTTTCCCCTTGTCTCAGGTCTTCTTGCCCTCACCGGCATTCTAGCCTCGCTCCTTCTGTCGGCGCCGCCAGCGATGGCTCACAAAAATCAAAGCTCATCCAGCGCTTCAGCCGTTGCCGAAGCGAGTACAACCGTCAATAATCCGGAAGATGCCCCTATGGCGATGGCCTGGCCGACCGAGCCCGGCATGGGCATGGAGATGGACCACAAGAAGCCAAAAACATTCGGTGGGCGTCTTGTTTCGTGGCTCGGCGCTTGGCACCCCGCCGTCATTCACTTTCCGATCGCGTTGCTCCTGACAGTCGCTCTTCTAGAAGTGTTGGCCGCCGCTCGGAAAAAGCCGGTTTACAACGCCGGCAATAAAGTGTTGCTGGCATTCGCGACGGCAGGCGGGTTCGCCGCGGCCGCCCTAGGTTGGGCGAACGCAGGTCTGCCCGCGGCGGATGACGGTACAGCCCTCACTTGGCACCGCTGGATCGGGACTCTTATTCCCTTCGTCTATCTGTTGCTGTGGCGTTTGAAGCGACCAGCAGAGACAGCGGTCAACCAACCAAGCTCCCGGCTCTACGAAACCACCTTGGTCGTCGCTGTGGCGCTCATTCTCATCCAAGCATACCTGGGTGGCGATGTGACCCATGGCGCCGGGCACATGGCGTTCTAAGTCAACAGTGGCACAGTATAGACTATTCAAATTGCCACAGGGCGGCGCGTAAGACCGATGATTGCAGAACCGGCCTCCGTCACCAAGCAACTAGGACGATTGCATTGTCTCCGGGCAATAGCGGCGCTGGGAGTGTTCTACCACCACTTGGGGCAATTTGGTTCTGCGACATTCGATTCATCTACCGGCTTGCCAGCAAGCGGCCTTCTATGGACGGGCGTCGACCTTTTCTTCGTTTTGTCCGGCTTTTTGATGATGTGGACAACGGATGGAAAGACCGGCGGCTTTCGGGTAGGCCTATCCTTTTTTATTACCCGCGCCGCCAGGGTTTATCCGATGTATTGGATTACTCTCGCTGCTACCTACGGCTTTGCCTTATGGCTCCCTGCCGCCCTCTCCAATGACCAGCAATGCAGTGTTCCTTGCCAAATCACGCTGATACCGGAGCAAGGCGGGTTTTTGATCGGGCCAGCATGGACTCTGTCGTTCGAGATGGTGTTCTACCTCGTGTTTGCGATACTCCTAGTCCTTTCGCCGCAAGGGCGGATCCGCGCCCTTGCGGTCTGGACGATAATAGCCGCAGCCCTCGGTACCTTTATCACAACCCAGATCACCGTCGTCCATCACGTCTATACGCCGCTCGTTCTCGAGTTCCTCGCGGGCGTCTGGATTGCCGTTCTAATCAAACGGGGTGTGAGACTAAATGGTTGGCCTGGACTCGTTGCAGCTGGCGTCTTGCTCTTGGGCGGAGCGGCCCTGTTCAATGCTTTGTCGCCCTCACTGCCGTCGGGTGTCGCCGAATGGGTGCGAGTAGCTCTATGTGGCTTCCCCGCGAGCGTCATAATCTGGTGCCTTGCGTCCCGAGACGCAACCAAGCCACATTATCCAAGTCCAATCATGGCTAAACTGGGCAACGATTCCTACGCTATATATTTGGCTCATTGGCCAATAGTGGCAGTCGTTTCGACGGTTGCAAACACTTGGGCGATGCCGACTTTCCTGAGTTTTGTCATTTATTTGGCCGTCACCGTAGTTAGTACCTTATTGTTATCTCGAGCCCTGACAAATTATATAGGATCGCCGGCGCAAGAGTTCGCCAAGTCACTGACGGCATTGATTAAGAGACAAAGAGGCTAATTTGTAAAAACGACGCCTAGGTACCATGGAATTTTCACTATGAGAGCCGATCGTATGAAGGAGTATGAAGTATTGAGTCATAATTTACTCTACTACCCAGTTTGAACGGGATGACTGTGAACCTTTGTTCAAGAAAGCGGCTAGTATGGCGCGAAAATGATCCAATCCCTCCTAGCTTATGGCTTATCCGTTGCACGACCCACATGTTGAGCAGGAGCGGCTCTTGGAAAGCCAACCAAACGCTCCCGCCACACTCTGATCAAAACCAGGCTCGCAAGCCTATGACGACTTTTGTGGATTCAGGATTTTTCCCCGACAGTCGCACAAAGTCAGCGGCGTCACCGAACTTGCGTTCGTAAACGATCCCGATATATGGCGCGAATTCACGACGGATCTCGTAGCGTAAGCGCAAGCCGAGTTCGACACTCGAGAGGCCCGAACCGATCTCAAGTTCGGGAATGTCCTGGGCTGAGAAAGTCACTTCCGCGGAGGGTTGAAGGATCATGCGCTGCGTCAGCCGCAGGTCATAAGTACCTTTAGCACGCGCCAGAAGTTCGCCCTCGTTCGAAAGGAAGACGGCGCCCTCCACATCGAACCAATAGGGAAAAATACCTTCCGTACCAAGTGTCAGGTAGGTGCGCGACTGCGGTTCGAAATCTTGACGGATGCCCGCCTGAATATCGAAGTAAGGCGTGATCGCGCGCGAATAGAGAATTTGGACTTCAGCGTCTTCAACTCCGTCTTCGTTACTTCCTTCACCCTCTGACTTCACCACAAGGCGATGAATATCCCCGCCATACCGGAATTCCGTGTCCCATGCATATCCGCCATCGTCGGGCCGAAGCTCGAGCCTATCGAACATGACATTGGATAAGTTCATCGCGCCATGCTCCATATGTACCATATGACGAGCCTCGGCCATTTGGGCTGAGTCAAAATACCGGTCCGCCAAATGATCTGTTGCCGGCGGAGGCGGCGGTGTTTGCGGAATTTCTACCTCGGCGCTCGCCTCTTCGTTGCCGTGGTTCATGCTAGACAAACTCATTTCTGACATGTCATGGCCAGCATGAGCTTCCCCGTCCTTCGGAGGCATCTCTTGTTGAACTGAATTTGCCTGTGAAGTCTGCGACCTGTTTTCCGTGGGAACTGCTTGATGGCCGCTATGTGAAGTTGCTTGGGGCGCCGCCGGCAATTTGGTCACAGCCTTTTTCGGCGAAGGGGGCGGAGCTTTCGGCCTAGGCTTAGCATTGGCTTTAGGCTGCGGCTGCGCTGGCATTGTCATACCAGGCATGTTGCCATGCTGTGAATGATCCTGCATCGCCAGAGCGGGCGTTGCCAGGAATAGGGGGACGAGTGCTATCATTGCGACCCGGTTCATTGGGCGCCTCCATCGCGCGGACGCACCGCAAAGACCTGAAACATACCTGCATGCATGTGGTAAAGCATATGGCAGTGGAATGCCCAGTCGCCCGTCTCGGCAGTGAAATCCCACGACACCTTTCCTCCGGGTAAAACAGCCACGGTATGCTTGCGCGGCTTGTGATCCTGCGGTGCGCCGATCACCAGGTCAAAGAAATGTCCATGGAGATGGATTGGGTGGGCCATCATGGTGTCATTCACAAGGGTAACTCGAACCCGCTCACCGGTCGCAAAAGTATATGGCCCTGTTGTTTCGCTGAATTTACGTCCGTCGAAGCCCCACATGAAGCGTTCCATGTTGCCGGTAAGGCGGATTTCGAGGGCACGCGTCGGGGTGCGGGTGTCCGGGTTCGGCTCAAGCGCGACAAGATCCTTGTAAACGAGGACGCGATGCCCAACGCTTTCCAAACCTTGTCCCGTGTCACCGGTCCGATCCATAGGAATTGGCGAGATCGTCTGAACTCCAGGCCCTAATTTGATCTGGGGCGCGTTAGCAGGGTCTCGCATGGACATTTCCATGCCGCCCATGTCAGCCATTATGTCCGCCCCCCTGGGTTTCGGCGGTGCCATACCAGGCGGATGCACCGATGTCATTTCCATTGAACCGTGATCCATGGACATTGACGACATGTCATGCCCTGCCGTGTCCGCTCCACCTATGCTCATGCCGGACATGTCCATACCCATATCCTTCATCGTGGCCAGGGGGCGCTCACGCAGCGAAGGAACTGGCGCTGTCATTCCCAGGCGTGGCGCGAGTGTCGCCGCCCCCATCCCGGAACGATCAACAGCTTCGGATACAAGGGTATAGGCTTTGTCCTCGCTCGGCTGAACAATGATGTCGTACGTTTCAGCATTCGCGATCTGGAACTCATCGACTTCAACCGGCCGAATATTTAAGCCGTCGGCTGCCACAACTGTCATTTTCAGACCAGGAATTCTGACATTGAAGACCATTTGTGCGCCAGCGTTGATAAAGCGAAGGCGCACGCGCTCACCCGGCGTGAAAAGACCAGTCCAGTTGTCCTTCGGTCCGTGGCCGTTGATAAGGAACGAATAGACGGCCCCCGTGATATCAGAGGCGTCCGTCGGATCCATTAGCATCTTTGCCCATTCGATGCGCTCAGCCAGAGTCTGATCCTTATTGGCCAGTAGTCCCGCGATCGTTTGACGTTGATAATTGAAAACACCGGACTGCCCTTTCAAACGCTTGAAAAGGGTTTCGGGCCGAATGAAGCTGTAGTCGGAAAGAATGACCACATATTCACGGTCGAATTGTACCGGATCAGGATCTTTCGGCTCTATGATTATTGGACCATAAAGCCCTTCCTGTTCCTGTAAGCCCGAGTGGCTGTGGTACCAGTACGTACCACTTTGCTTGAGTTCGAACTCGTACTCGAAAGTCGAGTGTGCCGGGATGCCGGGAAAGGTTACGCCTGGGACACCGTCCATTTGAAACGGTACCAGGAGACCATGCCAGTGAATTGAGGACGTCTCGTCTAAGTGATTTTCCACAATGAGTTTGACGTTCTGCCCTTCCTTGAGACGAATGATCGGCCCTGGTAGCGTGCCGTTGATCGTTATGGCATTGCCAAGCTTTCCGTCGATCGGCCAACGGGCGCGTTCAAGTTTCAGCCGGATCTCAGAACCGGAAACAGTTTGCAGCGTGTGGTTCAATCCGGGCGTCGCGCTCCTCGCCCAGGACGGCAGTAACCCGCCGACCGCACTCGCCGTACCGAATATCGACAGGTTGTGCAGGAGCTTGCGCCGGTGAATATCTGTCATTTGGAGGTCCTAGTCAGGTAGGGAATGCGTTGATCCCTCTTTTGATAGTTACGTCTCAAAAGGCGGATGCCCTCATAAAAAAGTACATGTTAAAAATAGGTTGGAAAACAAGAATGCACGGCATTCCGGAGATAGCCTGCCCGAAAGCTGAAAACGTCATTTCCGGTGAAAAATACGGGTAACTTATGCGCGCTATCAGGCGTCTAGAAGTTAGAAGTACCTAGTATGAGGGATATTGCTTCGCTATGCGTATTATGTACTGGGAGGCGAGGACAAGCACATGAGTGACCGTATTGATGCGCTGTTGGCGCAATTGAAGACCCGGTCGATCGACCGATCGCTGGCGAATCTTGAACAAGACATCTCCCGAAATATCGAGCTTCAAAGGACTGAGGCTCGAACCGTCACGGTTCTTATGCCGCTTCGAGCGGCTTCTCTTGCACTTGCACTTGTAGTCGGTACAACAGCCGGCGGCGCGGTGGCCTTGTCATCCGAGATAAGAGACCATGCCGAGCCGTTTGACTCATCCTTGCGGCTCGCACCCTCAAGCCTCCTCGAAGGGTACCCATGACGCTCGCCCGCAGCATGATTGTCACTTTAGTACTGTCGCTCGTGGGAGCAGCTCTGGGAGCTTTCGGGGGGGCCCAGTACGTCATTCACAAAATGCAAAAGCCGACGCCGATGCATGAGCTTGTGCATCGTAGACTGGACTTAACAGATGAACAGACGCACCGCATCGCTGCAATGGAAGAGAAACATGCGGAGGTAAAGAAGGCATTGGAAACGGAGATGCGCGCCGCAAACGCCGATCTTGCCAAAGCATTCCAAGAAAAACACGCCTATACCCCTGAGGTTCAGGCCGCGATCGACCGGTTTCACGCCGCTATGGGGGACCTGCAAAAGGAGACGATTGACCATACCTTCGAAATGCGGTCGGTCCTCACGCCGCAGCAGGCTGTGGAATTCGATCAGACAGTCGTTAAATCTCTGACCGAAGAGCAAATGTGACTTCCGATGCCGAAGTTTCAGATGAGGAGCTAGCAACTTCAGCAGCAAGAGGCGACGACCGTGCGTTCAGCATTCTTGTCGGCCGACATAAGGAGGCCGTCTATCGGCTATTGCGCCGCTACAACGGTAATTCCGACGAGGCTTATGAAGCGGCACATGAAGCGTTTATCGCCGCGTGGAGGGCAATCCGTCGATATGATGCCCGTCGGCCATTTGGCGCTTGGCTAAGAACGATCGCCATTAATAAAGCCCGGGATCGCGGCCGCCGGCAGAAGGTGCGTAACCTGATATTCGGCACGAAGTCCTCTGATGACTTCGAAGTTATGAATGTTACTGATCGATCAATCAACGCAGACGATCGCCTTATCCTCGATCACGAAGTGTCGCAGCTCGAAAAGGCCCTGGCTCGCCTTCCGGCAAACCTCAAAGAGGCGCTCTTGTTGACGGCACTCGAAGGCTTTTCACAGAAACAAGCCGCCGAAATCCTCGGCGTCACCAGTAAGACGGTCGAGACGCGAGTCTACCGCGCCAGAAAATTGCTGGCCGAGAAACTCGGTGGAAAGTAAGAACAGGTTACATTCGGCATGCTCGGTGCTGGCTCATTGACTTTTAACGATTGAAATCTATCCTGGCGGACAATGTTAAAGGCTGTTCTCTACATCTTTGCCCTTCTGGGTCTTTTGATTTCGCCTGTAAGCGCACAGGCGGCCCAAAACGCGTGTCTCGAAATGAGTCAGCCGATGCAGATGACCATGGCAGACTCCCAAGCCCACTCGGATATGGCCATGCCATGTTGCGAAGACGAAAAGCCTACCAAGTCGTCGGATCAGGGCTGCTTTCAAAACTGCATCGCAATGTGCGGGATCAGCGCTACGTCCGACACCCACGTGCCTGTAAGTCTTCCGATTTTGCATATCGAACTCGTCGTTTTCACGCGTTCGCCTGTCAATTTCGATGCAGATGAACCGGCGCTCTTTGTGCCCCCTCCCCGCTTCCACACCTGAACTGTGTGCGGCCCTCGCCGCACCTAGAGCGCGCCGTCGTTCCTGAGCAGGCTGCCACCGCCTGCGGGAGGCTGCGCTTCCGTGGCCGACCGCCGCGCAACTCGATGTCCCAGGTGTTTTTCAATGCGAACCTCTTTCCTCCTGGCTGCGGGAATATCGATCCTGGCAGCGCCTGCCTTCGGCGAACCACTTACTTTTCAACAGGCGTTGACGCGTGCGGAACAGTCAGCCCCTTCCCTTGCCGCGAGAGTTGCGGAAATCGATGCGGCGACGGCCGCCTCTCGTTCCGTCGGGCGCTTGCCTGATCCAAAATTTCGCGCCGGTTTCGAGAACTATCCGGTTTCTGGGCCGATGGCCGGATCTCTATCGGGTGAAAGCATGACCATGCAGAGTTTTGGCATCATGCAGGACGTACCAAATGGCGCAAAACGCCGCGCCGCAAAGAAACAGGCATCGGCGGAAATTCTCTCAGCGGAAGCGGCATATGCGGTCGATGCCAGAGACGCACGCCTCAGCGCCGGACTCGCTTGGGTCGACCTATACTTTGCGAGGCGCAAGCTAGAGGCGCTGGATGAGGTCGAAAAAGCGATTGCCCCTCTAAAATCCACGGCAACCTCACAAGTCGAAGCTGGAAGCCTGCGTCCAGCGCAGTCGCTCGAAGCCGCAGAACTGGAAGCCGCTATCGCAGACCGCCGGTCCGAACTGACGGCCGAGGCCACGAAGGCCCGGGCAGAACTTATACGATGGACGGGTGATCCCACAGCGGACATCTCAGGCGAAGCCCCGCACTTTGAGATCGACCCCATCGCATTGCATGCAGGGCTAGGCCGCAACCCGAGCCTTGCGGCAATGAGCGCGATGACGGCACGCAGCGACGCTGACGTGGCGGCTGCTACAGCAGAAAAGCGCCCCGACTGGGGATGGGAGCTTAGCTACCAGCGTCGTGATCCGATCTGGGGCGACATGATCTCTGCTGGCGTTACCATCAGCCTTCCGTTGTTCTCGCAAAATCGCCAAGACCCGATGATCGAAAGCAAAGCGAAGCTCTCCACGCGCGCCCGCTACAATGAGGATGCCGCGCGCCGTCAAGTTGAGGCTCAGCTTCAATCCGACTTGGCCGACCACACAATGCACCATGAACGATTGGTTCGTGCACAGACGATAATATTGCCGCTTGCCCAGCAAAAAGCGGACCTTGAACTCGCAAGTTACGGCGCAGGTACAGCCAGTCTCGCAGATGTTCTTCGATCCCACATTCTGCTCGCCGAAGCGCGGATCGACGCCGTAACGCGGGAAGCCAACCTGGCTCGCAATAGCATCCGCATTCACTTTACGTACGGGGGCCACGAACAATGATCCGTAACATCACGCTCAGCCGGAAACAGATCCTCGCCTATGGGGTCGCCATTGCTCTCGTGTCTGCCGGCACAGGCTATGGGATATCACGACTGAACACGCCGAAGGCCCTCAACCTTACTTCAGAGGCCAGTGGTCGAAAAGTTCTCTACTGGTACGACCCTATGGTTCCGGGCCAGCACTTCGAGAAGCCGGGAAAATCGCCCTTCATGGACATGGACTTAGTGCCGAAATACGCGGACGAGGAGGCGGAGGCGGGCGGCGTCAAGATCGACCCTGTCCGTTTGCAGAACTTGGGCATCCGGCTGGCACAGGTTGAGCGCACGGACTTTGCCTTGGATCTTACGGTGCCGGGAACTCTCGAGTTCAATCAGCGTGACGTCGCTATCGTCCAAGCACGCGCGGATGGCTTCGTCCAGCGTGCATACGCCCGTGCGCCTGGAGACATAGTCGGCGCCGGCGCTCCGCTGGCTGATATTCTTATTCCGTCCTGGGCCGCGGCCCAGGCGGAGTATCTTGCGGTAAAGCGTACAGCTGATCCGGCACTCGAGCGTGCGGCACGGCAAAGATTGACTCTGCTTGGCATGTCTCAAGGACTGATCGATCAGGTTTCCCGTTCGGGGAAGCCCAACATAGTCGTGACTATTTCGACACCTGTTGGCGGAGCAATCCAAACCTTGGACGTCCGACAAGGCATGACAGTGAACTCGGGCCAGACCCTGGCCCAGGTTTCCGGCCTGTCCAGCGTCTGGCTGAATGCCGCAGTTCCCGAAGCCCTCGCGTCACAAGTCAGCTTGGGACAACCGGTTAAGGCAGAGCTCGCGGCGTTTCCCGGCGAGAGCTTCTCAGGAAAGGTGTCGGCTATTCTGCCGACCGCCCAATCGGATACCCGGACGCTCAGTGTCCGGGTTGAACTGGCCAACCGGAACGGACGTCTGCGTCCAGGCATGTATGCCACTGTACATTTTCCAGGAAACACTGCGACGGCTCTGAGCGTACCTAGCGAAGCCGTTATTCGCACCGGAAAGCGAACCATAGTAATGCTTTCAAAGGGCGACGGGCGCTTCGAGCCCGTCGAAATTCAGGTCGGCCGAGAGTCGGGAAATCGTACGGAGGTCCTCGCAGGGCTTACCGAAGGTGAAAACGTCGTCGCGTCGGGCCAGTTTCTCGTCGACTCCGAAGCAAATCTGTCGGGAATTTCCGCCAGGGCGATCCAGGATAGAGAAGACGTAGGGCAAGAAGCAACAGCAAAGGTCTTTACGGCCCAGGGCCGCATTGAAACGTTGACGACTGAACAAGTGACACTTAGCCACGGGCCTGTTCCGGCACTTAGCTGGCCTGCCATGACCATGACATTCAAGCTCGCCTCCCCATCAATTGCAACCGGCTTAAAGCGTGGAGATCAAGTCGATTTCAGCTTCGCTCAAAAGGCCGACGGGCCCGTTGTCGAAACCATGCGAAAGGGCACAGCACGATGATAGCTGGCATCATTCGTTGGTCGGTCGCCAACCGCTTCTTCGTGATCCTCGGCACGATTGCGGTCATCATCGCGGGTGTGTTCGCCATGCGCTCGACGGCCGTGGACGCCCTTCCGGACCTGTCGGACGTACAGGTTATCATCCGAACACCTTATCCGGGCCAGGCACCGCAGATTGTCGAGAACCAGGTCACTTACCCGCTGACAACGACCATGCTGTCCGTGCCCGGTGCGAAGACCGTACGCGGTTACTCGTTCTTCGGTGACAGTTTCGTCTATGTGCTGTTCGAAGATGGCACCGATCTTTACTGGGCGCGATCTCGTGTGCTTGAGTATCTGAATCAGGTCCAGGGACGGCTGCCAGCAAGTGCCAAGCCTGCCTTGGGGCCGGATGCAACTGGAGTTGGATGGGTATTCGAGTATGCCCTCATCGACAAAACCGGCCGCCATGACCTGTCTCAGCTGCGGTCTCTGCAGGACTGGTTTTTGCGATACGAACTCAAGAGCCTTCCTGGGGTTGCCGAAGTCGCCAGCATCGGAGGCATGGTCAAACAATATCAGGTTGTCCTCGACCCGGTGAAGCTTGCATCCTATGGCGTTACCCATCAGGAAGTCGTGTCCGCTATCCAGGGCGCCAACCAGGAAAGCGGTGGCTCTGTGTTGGAACTTGCTGAGGCGGAATACATGATCCGCGCCAATGGCTATCTCAAGTCTCTCGACGACTTCCGTGCGGTACCCGTCAAAACATCAGGCGGGCTGGCAATTACCCTTGGTCAAGTGGCGACGGTTCAAGTCGGCCCAGAAATGCGCCGAGGCATAGCAGAACTGAATGGTCAGGGTGAAGTCGCAGGCGGCGTGGTCATCCTTCGATCGGGTGATAATGCTCGCGAGACCATCGCGGCTGTGAAGCAAAAGCTGTCGGAATTGAGGAAGAGCTTGCCTCCTGGTGTCGAGGTCGTCACGACCTATGACCGCTCGCAGCTGATCGATCATGCAATCAGCAATCTCAGTGAAAAACTGATTGAAGAGTTCGTCGTCGTGGCCCTGGTTTGCGCCCTGTTCCTCTGGCATGTGAGATCGGCGCTTGTCGCCGTTGTCACGCTTCCAGTCGGCATCTTGCTTGCGTTCATCGTGATGAACCTCCAGGGGGTGAACGCCAACATTATGTCGCTAGGTGGCATCGCCATCGCCATCGGCGCCATGGTAGACGCGGCCGTGGTGATGATAGAGAATGCCCACAAGAAAATCGAGCACTGGGAACACGATCACCCCGGAGATCGACTCGAGGGTTCCGAACGATGGAGTGTTCTGACTGAAGCTGCTGTCGAGGTGGGACCGGCGCTGTTCTTCAGCCTGCTGATCATCACCTTCTCCTTCATTCCGGTTTTTACGCTCCAAGGCCAGGAAGGCCGCCTGTTCTCGCCTTTGGCATTCACCAAGACCTACAGCATGGCCGGCGCCGCCATCCTGTCGGTGACGCTGGTCCCTGTCCTGATGGGATATCTGATCCGTGGGCGAATTCCGAAGGAAGAGGCAAATCCCATCAATCGCTTTCTTACAAGCGTTTATCAGCCTGTGCTCGACGCTGCCATGAAGCATCCGAAAGCGACACTCGCTATCGCAGCTGTGGCATTTGCCACGACGCTTTGGCCCCTAAGCCGACTAGGCGGTGAGTTCATGCCGCAACTCGATGAAGGCGACCTGCTATACATGCCGTCTGCGTTACCCGGCCTTTCTGCCAGCAAGGCTTCTGAGCTCCTTCAACAGACCGACCGAATGATAAAGTCGGTCCCGGAAGTTGAAAGTGTCTTCGGAAAAGCCGGCCGCGCCGAAAGTGCGACGGACCCTGCACCCCTCGAGATGTTCGAAACGACCATCAGGTTTAAGCCCAAGGATCAATGGCGGCCCGGTATGACGCCGGATAAGCTCGTCGATGAACTCGACCGCGTGGTGAAGGTGCCCGGTCTCGCCAATGTTTGGGTCCCGCCTATTCGCAATCGCATTGATATGCTGGCGACCGGGATAAAGAGCCCGATCGGCGTGAAGGTTTACGGGGCCAATCTCTCAGAACTTGACCGAATCGCGCATCAAATCGAGAGTGTCGCCAAAACGGTGCCTGGAGTCAGTTCTGCCCTCGCGGAGCGCCTGACCGGCGGACGATATGTCGATGTCGAAATCGACCGGGCCGCAGCGGGACGGTTTGGACTCAATATCTCCGACGTGCAGTCCATTGTCTCGGGCGCCATTGGCGGGGAGAATATAGGCGAGACCGTCGAAGGATTGGCTCGCTACCCTATCAACGTCCGCTATCCGCGCGAGCTGCGCGACAGCCTTGAAGGCCTGCGTAATCTACCGGTGCTGACCCCCTCAGGTCAGCAGATCACTTTGGGTACCGTAGCACGGGTGGAAATCACCGAAGGCCCCCCCATGCTGAAGACCGAAAACGGACGGCCTTCGACCTGGATTTATGTCGACGTGCGTGGACGCGATCTGGCCTCTGTCGTCAAGGACTTGCAGGCAGCGGTCGCGGAAAACGTGCCGCTGGCTCCCGGCGTTTCTGTCGCCTACTCTGGACAGTTCGAGTACCTTGAGCGGGCCGTCGCCCGGCTGAAGATTGTCGTTCCGGCCACGCTTGCTATCATTTTTCTTCTGCTCTACGTCACTTTCCGGCGCTTCGATGAGGCGGCTCTGATCATGCTCACGCTTCCGTTCGCACTGACAGGCGGCATCTGGACACTCTATGTGCTCGGATATCACCAGTCTGTCGCCACAGGCGTAGGTTTCATCGCCCTTGCGGGCGTCTCAGCGGAGTTCGGCGTCATAATGCTGATCTACCTGAAGGATGCATTGAAGGCACGCGGACCTAATCCGACAATTGCTGAAATCGAAGCTGCGGTGCGTGAAGGCGCGCTCCTCCGCGTGCGACCAAAAGCAATGACGGTCGCCGTGATCCTCGCAGGTCTTCTCCCGATACTTTTTGGCCACGGTGCTGGGTCAGAAGTTATGAGTCGTATCGCAGCACCCATGATCGGCGGCATGTTGACTGCGCCGCTTCTCTCGATGCTCGTAGTGCCTGCAGGTTATCTGCTGCTGCACCGCCGGCGAGCAATCCGTTCTCCATCTCTCAACAAAAGGAGCCTTTCATGAGGGCGAAAATATTCACGACCATTTCGCTGCTTGGTCTACCCCTGCTTGTATCCGCGTGCAGTCCGAAGCCCGCGAACCAGGACACTGCACCTTCCATCGAAGCCGCGCCTCCCATGGACAGCATGGGTGACATGTCCGGTATGTCCGGGATGGCGATGGAGGCCGATGCGAAGACAGGCAGCGGCATCGGCACGATTACTGAAATCGACAAGACCGCCGGGACCGTAACCATCAGTCATGAGCCAATCCCCGCAGTTGGTTGGCCTGCCATGACAATGGCCTTCAAGGCCGACCCGGAGATTCTTACCAATGCCAAGGTCGGCCAGAAGATTTCTTTCGATGTTTCCGTAAAGGGCACTGACGCATTGGTCACGGCCATTCACGCTAAGAAATAGCGGCCCCTTATACAACCGTCGACCTGCGACGTAACCGCGCGTGACAGCACTTTCGAATGCTGCCACGCGCGAACTTATTCCCCCGTTGCTCGTGCCGAACAGTGTAAATTGGCCGAACGCGAATTCAGAACTCGATCCTGAGCCGTGACCGAACGTCGATGCGTCCCCATTTGAACTCGAAACGGCGCATCAAGTCGCGGGCGGGCCGTTCAACTAGATGATGGAGCAACATCGCAAGAGACACCACGCCGACGACCATCGCGATCCAAATCGCCAAAGGCATCTTTTGAGAATCGATGTCTGCAATCTTTTCCATGCCTTGGCTGAAGACCAACTGCCAAGGAATACAGATCATGTATACCGCAAAGCTTATTTCACCCAGATACACGAGGACGGGCGCCGACAGAAGACTGGAACCGTTTCTCGCGGAGGCCGCCAAACCTAGAATCAACCCGCCGCACGCCAGGACGCTGATATAGTCTGGCAGATTGAGCCATGTCGAGACGATGAGAAACCCTAGCGAACCGCATGAAAGCACAAGGGCTTGATTTTGAGAACGGGCTACGCCGGATCTCCACAATAGCCAAAGACTGCAACCGAGCGCGAAACAGGGCATTATTCGCAAGGCGCCCCAAAAGATGGTCGCACGGGTAAGCGAAAATCCTGCGAGAAAATCGAACCCGATGTAGAGCGCGACTAAGAAGGCAGCAGCGCCTGCAACCGCTAGTATCGGCCGCTGCCACAGTCTGGTCATCAAATATGCGAAGCCGGGAAATGTCAGGTAAGCGAACCATTCAGCGGAGATAGACCAGGATGGATGGTTCCAGCCGCCGTCCGGCGCCAGGCCCCACGCCTGGGTAAGAGTCAATTGAGCTGGGAGGGAGGACCAGACCAGTAGCTTGTCACCGGCCTGAATGCCTGCGGCAGCCAGCGCGGCAATAAGTAGGGCAAGTCCGGCAACGATCGCGATATGGACAGGATAGATGCGGGCCAACCGAGCCCAGATGAATTCCCGATAGTTGAAGCAGCCTTCCTTGAAACGTTCGAGATAGACGTGGCTCAGGATGAATCCGGACAAAACGAAGAACAGTTCGACACCTAGGTAACCTTTACCCACCACAGAAGGCATCGCAGACGCCAAGTTGGTCCAGAAATGGAATGCTACCACCCACATTGCGGCGAAGAAACGCAGACTTGTGAGCGGCTTGAGGTTCGTCGGCATCTTCTGTCTCAATTTGGTTCAAAAAGGGCGACGGTCTGTTCGCCCAAATGGGGAATGCAATTCTTGAACCGAAAGATTTGGCCGGATCAAGCAATGACGGGAGACCTGACCCGTTCGTCGCATTCTACCCTGCTACTGTGAAATCCTTCGAATTCCGTCTCTTTGGTCGGCGAACAGGCAACGACGAATACAAACGCATGAATTCTTTATAGGGATGAACCCGTCTGCGCGCGTAACGGATAAAGGGGCAGTTTATGAATCATCAAGGAGGCTTCAATGCCACACGACGACGCGCGCATGAATGAATGTATCCGGCTCTGCTGGGAATGCAGAAACGAATGTCAGACCGCTCTCTACCAACACTGCCTTACCATGGGAGGCGAACACAGCGGCAAAGACCACGTCACGCTAATGGCCGACTGCATTCAGGCGTGCCAGACCGCCGCGGACTTCATGACCCGCTGTTCCAAGCTTTACACGGCAGAGTGCGCGGCATGCGCCGACGTCTGCGATGCCTGCGCCTTGTCCTGCGAGCGGATCGGCGGCGACTTCATGATCCGTTGCACTGAAATCTGCCGTCGCTGCGCCCAGAGCTGCCGCGAAATGAGCAAAACGATGGAGATAGCGTAGCCGGCAGATCCAGTGCAACGGGTATCGTGAACGGACTTGGGACACGAGAGCAGGTCGGATCGACTTGTAAATACCTAAGTTGCGCAAAGGGAGCTACTTCCCGTCCTTCCTAGAGCCGCGGCGTACGGTCGAGAAGGCGCTGACGGCGGTGATCCAAGAAGCCTATGGGCAGGGCATATCGACGCGTTCAGTCGATGACCTGGTCAAGGCCATGGGGCTTCGGGCATATCCAAAAGTGCTGTTAGTCCGCTGATCAAGGAGATCGACGAGCGGGTCAACGCCTTTCTGGCAATTCCATCGAAGACGAATGGCCCTATGTCTGGATCGATGCATTCTTTGTAAAAGCGCGCGAAGGCGGCCGCATCGTGTCAACGGCGACGATAATAACCGTTGGCGTCAATACCGACGGCCGGCGCTAGGTACTGGGTGTCGCCAACGGCCCATCGGAAGTAGAAACCTTCTGGAAGGGCTTCCTGCGGTCGCTCACCGACCGTGGCCTGCGGGGCGTCAAGCTGGTCATTGCCGACGCCGCAAAGGGCTGCGCGCAGCAGCCAGCAAGATCTTCCACGCCACCTTGCAGCGCTGCATGGTGCATTGGATGCGCAATACCCTGAACATGTCACCACCAAGCAACAAGCCGCCGTCGCCGCCATGACAACAACCATCTTCGCAGTTGAATCTCCAACGTACCACTTGATTGCGGTCAAATACAAACCAACGGCGCACCTCTAAAGTAGCACTGAACTCGGACAAGAGGTCTGGGCCAAACAACGTTTATGAACGCAAGCGTCCATAGAAGGCAAACAACTGAAACGGACTGATCTCCTTTCGAATCCTGCCTGGCCCAGCGAACCCGCAGTTTTTCGAGATCTAAAATCGTCCCTGGGAACGTCTAGTAGGTAGTTTCCGGGACTTTCCAGTCCTTTGCGTAAATGGGAACTTCTACAAATCCAAATACCCGATCGTTCAGGCATTCCCGCCCGATGAACATATAATTGTTGAGACATGACATGACTGACCAGATTCCCGCAAAAACCGACAATCCCACAACGCATGAATGCTGCGGAGGCGCACTACCTAAACATACTCCGGAGGAGGTCGCTGTTACCCCGGCAGCCATCTCTCAGACTCCTGTTGCGGCGCCCGAAGAATTGCCTCCGGCGAAAAAAGTCAGCGGATCTTGTTGTGGCGGGTCGGATAGCCATCAACATGCAAAACCTTAAACACGTTGACCGATCTGCGCAATTAAGCCGGAGCAAGGGCGTCCTTGCGGGCCTCAGAGACGCAGGATGGAGTGGCGGCGACGTTCAATCGTCCGGCGCGACCGCACCTCAACCCAGACATTCATTTCTGCACACACTTGAGAAAGCTCCATGACCACAAGCACAGTTGAAGTCGGCAATCTCTTTTCAATCCTTAGTGCACGAGGCATTGAAAAGCGGCTGACCCGCTTGGTAGGCGTCAGCCGCGTGTCGGTTAATCTGGTGTCAGGATCGACAACAATAGACTACGACCTTGCCAAAACGAGTCTTGAGGCGATCAAGGAAAAAATCGAAGACTGTGGCTTTCATTGTTCGGGCGAAGCTCTTCCAAACCATCTTTGTGCAGACGGCGCACCGTTGACACCGAGCCCGAAGGCAGCCTCCAATGGAACCGTACCTCACCCGAAGTCGACGGGGCATGCCGACATAAGTGGCATGGACATGAAGCCTGTCGACTCGAAGGGCAGACCTGAGCCTGCCCAAGCGGTCAAAAGTGATTCAATGGCCAAGGAGATGGGTCACGGCGCCGGCATGGACATGGAATCTATGGTTCGCGATATGCGCAACCGATTCTTCATAGCGCTCGGGTTCAGCCTGCCCATATTCGTGTTTTCACCCATGGGTATGGATTTCATCAAGGTTGCCCCACCCTTTGGGCTTCGTTTGGATTTCGTCCTGTTCTTCCTGGCAAGCGGCGCCATCCTTTACCCAGTGTGGCCCTTCGTTGTTGCGGCGTATCGGGCAGTTCGCAGCGGGGTGGCCAACATGGCCGTTCTTGTCGTTCTCAGTGTCGGCACAGGATACATATTCAGCATAGGCTCTACTTTTTTTTACGGCGGTCAGCAGTTCTACGAGGCATCAGCAATCCTGCTTGTCTTCATCCTGCTTGGCCACTGGCTCGAAATGCGCGCCAGAGCGGGGGCCTCGGAGGCTATTCGCGCGCTCATGGATCTCGCGCCGCCAATGGCGACGGTTTTGCGTGACGGCAAAGAGCAAGAAGTGCCAACCTCCGAAGTCCTTTCAGGCGATACGGTTGTTATAAGGCCCGGCAACAAAATCCCTGTCGACGGGGAAGTGCTCGAAGGCTCGTCCCAGGTCGACCAATCCATGCTCACCGGAGAGTCTATGCCCGTCGCCAAGGCCGTCGGTGACACCGTCATCGGGGCGACGATCAACAAGAGCGGCACTTTCAACTACCGGGCAACCAAGGTTGGCGCCGACACGGCGCTGGCTCAAATCGTCAAGCTTGTGCAGGAAGCGCAAAACTCGAAAGCACCCGCTCAGCTTCTTGCTGACCGCGCCTCTCAGTGGCTTATCCTTGCGGCGATCGTTGTTGGCCTACTCACCTTTGCCGTCTGGTACTGGTGGATGGGTCAGCCCCTGTTATTCGCGCTCAGTTTGACGATCACGGTGTTTGTAATTGCCTGCCCTGACGCGCTGGGTCTTGCCACGCCGATGGCTATTATGGTCGGTACCGGCCTGGGCGCAATGAATGGCATCCTGTTCAAGAACGCTTCCGCCCTTGAAAATGCAACAAAGCTCAACATTGTCATCTTCGACAAGACTGGCACGCTGACCATGGGCCAGCCGGAGGTCGTCGACCTGATCGTCGCAGATGGATCGACTGAAGATAAGGTTTTGTCCGCCGCGTCGGCCGTTGAAGCCGGATCGGATCACCCCCTCGCCCAGGCCATTCTTCGCCGTGCCTCGAAGATCAAGGCGCCGAAGGCCAAGGATTTTAAGAATATCGACGGCAAAGGTGCCCAAGCTGAGGTTGAAGGGTCGACTGTGTTGCTTGGCAATCAACTCCTGATGAAGGAGAACAAAATTGATCTTGGCGACCTCGAAGCTAAATCGCAGGAATTGCAAGGCGCCGGTCGTACCGTCGTCCATCTGGCGACTGGCGGAAAGTTGATCGGCTTGATCGCAATAGCCGACGCTGTCAGGCCAACTGCCGTGGACGCGATCAAGGCGCTTCGCGCCCGAGGTGTCGAAGTGGCCATGCTCACAGGCGACAACAGGGCCACAGCAGAGCGTATCGCAAAAAGCCTCGGAATAGAGACTGTGTTTGCCGACGTTCTTCCCGGTGACAAGGTCAGCAAGGTAAAGGAGCTTCAGGCAAAAGGGAAGAAAGTGGGCATGGTGGGCGACGGCGTCAACGACGCCCCCGCTTTGACGCAGGCTGATGTCGGATTTGCCATAGGGGCCGGCACGGATGTCGCTATGGAAAGCGCCGACATCGTTCTGATGAAAAGCGACCCCTTCGATGTCGTTGGCGCCATCGAACTGTCCCACGCGACGCTAAGAAAAATGCACCAGAACCTGTGGTGGGCCGTTGGCTACAACATCATCGCGTTTCCGCTGGCGGCAGGTGTACTCTACCCATTTCTGCTGGGACCGAGTGTCGCTGCCCTTGCCATGTCTGGCAGTTCGGCGCTGGTGGCCATCAACGCCCTTTTGTTAAAGCGAACGAAGTTGACTGGGATCAGGCGCTCAGCCGCCAAGCTTCCATCTCGCGCTACCTTGTCAAGTGCCGCGGGATGACTGGGACTGATGCAAAATCCGGTGCGCCCCTGGCAACCCTCGCGGCATTGATGCGGTCGCTTTTTCTCTTCGCACCGCTATGGGGATATTTGTCTGACCGATTGGGGCGCCGTACGATACTGTTAGCGGGCTTGGTCGGGTTCGGTGCGACAACAATCTCTTTCTCCTTCATTCAAAACTTAACAGTAATCTACGCCGAACGCTTCCTTAGCGGCATGTTCGCAGCCGCAGTCACACCAGTTGCTTTAGCTGCGGTTGGGGCGGGATCGTTCGCAGTCCCTCTCTTGTGGACTACAGGGCTTGCTGTAACTGCGGCAGCCGCTATTTTCCTCTCTGTCCCAATAGCGACGCCTTTTGCAAGCGATTCACCTGCATACGCTTCACCTCACGCGACCACGCCATGGCTCATACCCAAGCTGCTCTTCATTGCCTTCTTGGTTTCTGCAAGTGTCAGCGTCTTTGAAGTGGGTTTGGTGCTGGTACCTGGAGCTTACAGCTCTACGTTGACGCTTGTGGTAATCGCCGCCGTGGCGTCGAGTGCCGGTATTCTTTCGTCTATCATCACCTATTGGATATCGAAGAAGGCTGGCAAGGCGAAGGGGGCGCAGCTTGGAAGACGATCAGCCGCAGCCAGCCTGGGCGCGGCCGTTGCTCCCTTATTGGCGGCGTATTGTTCGAGCTTTTTCCCTTGCCAGGCGCGCCATTCTTTCTCTTCGCTGCCCTATCGGGCGGGTGCGTCTGGCTCGTTTTCATCCTGCTCCCCCCGCTTGGCGGCTGTCGCATGATCTGGAGCCTCCAATGAAACCTGATTCCGGAGTTTCACGATGAAGAAACTCGTCGCCTTCGATCTCGACGGCACCCTTGCGACCAGCAAGCAAGCCATAGATGCCGAAATGGCTCAACAGTTAGTTGAATTGCTCGAAATTCTTCCGGTTTGCGTTATTTCTGGCGGTGACTGGCCGCAATTTGAACGTCAACTTCTTGGCCCTTTGCCTGCGGGATCTGCCTTCAACCAACTTTTTTTGATGCCCACCTCCGGCACAAAACTCTATCGTTTCAAAGGCGGCTGGACCCAGTGTTACGCGGAGCTTTTCAATGCCGACGAACGCCGGCGCGTGATTGAGGCGCTGACTAGTGCCATTGCCACAACGCTGGTAGCGGAAGACCTAGCCTGGGGCGACAGAATAGAAGATCGGGGTAGCCAGATTACATTTTCTGGCCTAGGCCAGCAGGCGCCGCCCGATGCCAAAGCGCAGTGGGATCCCGACATTCGCAAGCGGACCAAGCTCAAGGCAGTCTTGGACGAGTTGCTTCCCGACTACGCGGTTCGCATTGGTGGTACGACATCGGTCGATATCACCCGGCCCGGGATAGACAAGGCGTATGCTATCAGAAAACTGCAGAGCCTTAGCGGCTTCGACATTTCCGAAATGCTGTTCATCGGTGATGCGCTCTATCCGGGCGGCAACGACGCCCCGGTTCGTGATGCCGGAGTTGCTACTATCGCCGTTAGGGACATCATCGAAACCAAACTCGTGATGGATACTATACTGAAATTCTTCAATTAATTACAGACCGGTCAAAACGTTATGGACAATCAGACCAAAATTCGTGTCGCCGTTAACGGATACGGTGTCATTGGAAAGCGCGTTGCCGCGGCGATAGCCTTACAGGAAGATATGACGCTTGTCGGCATTGCCGACATCGGTGCCGATTGGCGCCTAAGGGTTGCAAATCGATCCAACATACCCCTCTTCGGAGCGACGACGGACCACGTGCAAAACATGCGGCGCGCCGGCCTTGCGGTTGCTGGTAACCTCGATGACCTCATTGAAGCCGCCGACATTATCGTCGATTGTACACCCAAGGGTATCGGTGCGAAAAACTCAGACACCTATCGTCGATTGGGCAGGCAGTTCATCGTGCAAGGAGGCGAAGCGCACACGGTAACCGGACATTCATTCGTTGCAGAATCAAACTATGGGACCGCACTCTGCCGCCCCTCTACCCGCGTCGTTTCGTGTAATACGACCTCGATTGTTCGAACACTGACGGCACTCAAACAGGCCGGGCTGTTGCTTCGAGCGCGTGGAACCTTGATGCGGCGCGCGACCGATCCTTGGGAAAGCGACAAGGGAGGGATCATGAACACCCTCGTGCCGGAGCCCGAAATTCCGAGCCATCAAGGGCCGGATTCGCAAAGCGTCGATCCAGAACTCGATCTTGTAACAATGGCTGTCAAGGTTCCTGAAACCATCGGACATCTGCATTATTGGTCGGTGAAGATGACGCGCATGGCAAGCAAGGACGAGGTTTTGCAAGCCTTTCGCGCGTCCTCGCGCATCGCGACCGTTCGTACGGTCGACGGTTTGGGGGCTCTCAACTCGATAAAGGAGATGATGGCCGACCTTGGCCGGCCGCATGCAAACCTTTACGAAGTTGCGCTCTGGACCGATATGCTGCGCGTCCAGGACGACGAACTTTTTTACGCCTACATGGTAGACAATCAAGCCATCGTCATTCCCGAAACGATCGACGCTATCCGTGCACTTGGCGGCAAAACAGCCGACGCCAGCGTCTCAATCGCAAAGACAAACGCCAGCCTTGGCATCGGCGATATCGAAGCCATATTTAACAACGCAGCTGCAATGGATGGCGGCTCTCATGATAAATGATGATTTTATATCACGCTCGCCGATCCTGCTGCGTCCGGATTCGACACGCGTTGTTATCAGGACCTTCGTGCCAGCGGAAGATCCGCCGGGTTATCTATCGACGGACCGCCCGCGTGCGCAACGTATCGCTGACAGGGTGCTGACATTAAGCGATACCGATTGTAGGGACGAACTGACGAATGTGACCAACAACCTGGCCGACCGTTATCGTGATGTCGAGCGCACATTGATACGTCGATTTCACAATATAAACGGAGTCTTCATCGATCATTGCAGCGTCTCGAACGAACAGGCACTTCTGATCGGCGCCTATTTTAGCGAGGAATATGCCTTTGAGGCAGCCGCGCTGTTCAACCCAAGTATTGTTCCGCATCCAGACCAGGCAGGTGTGCCAGTTGGCTCGCTGCGCTTTGTCCTGTCACTTCGGGCCGTCGGCGAGGGACATGTGTCATCGGTTACATTTCGCACTGGCATCTGCGGACCTGATGGCGCTGTCGCGGTCGATGTTCCCAGAACGCAAGCAATAACGCCACGGATCGAATACATCCCCGGCGGCGAACCCAACGACCCAGGGGTCCGCCTCTTTTGCGATGAAAGCCTGGACCTTTCTGAAATCGTCATATTTCCCGTCACATCCAGCCAGCGACATGGGATTGAGGATGTCCGATTAGTCAGGTTCGTCGACGAGGACGGGAGCACGACCTATTTCGGCACCTACACGGCATTCGGCGGTCAAAATATCCGCCAGGAACTTTTGCGCACAACAGATTTCGCCACGTTTGAGCTTATCGCCCTCCGCGGCGAGGCGACTGCGAACAAGGGCATGGCCCTGTTCCCCCGCCGCATCAACGGAAAATACGCGATGCTTGGGCGCCAGGACCACGAAAGCATTTGGCTTTTGACCTCTGACGACCTCTACCACTGGCAGGGTGGAACGAAAATAGTATCGCCACGCTGGCCATGGGAATTTATCCAGATTGGGAATGGGGGTTCACCGATCGAGATCTCCGAGGGATGGCTGGTAATTACCCATGGCGTCGGCGCGTTGAGGAACTACGCAATCGGTGCCTGCCTCCTTGACAAGGAAGACCCTACGAAGGTCCTGGCCCGAGTGCCCTATCCCTTACTTCGGCCAAGACCTGAAGAACGCTTCGGTTATGTGCCGAACGTTACCTACACCTGTGGCGCGATGGTCCACGGCCGCACCCTCGTTCTCCCTTATGCGCTCGCCGACAGCTTTTCTACGTTTGCTACAATGCCACTCGATCAGCTTCTTTCTGCAATGGAGTAAATGAACTGCCCCAGTGCACTCCATACAACTGTATCAAGGTGTTAGACGCGTCGAGACTTTTTCCCAGTTTCCGGGAGGCGAGTCATAAAGTTTTCAGGGGTGAAATCTTATAAGAAGCGTGAGCTTATGCAGATGGCATAGACATTGGTATGTCTCGATTCCTGTTTTAGGATTTTGTCTGGAGCATCCGGGAAGGATTATAGTGAATCAAGGTATTGAGGCCCTCAAGGCCTTGCCAATATTCGCTGACTTCGGCGGGGAAAACTTGGCAATTCTGACGTCAAACAGCCGAGTTCGCCAATATCCGAGCGGTCATTACCTCTACATGCACGGCGACGACATCAAGAATTTTAAGATCGTCTGCCGGGGAACCATTCAGGTTTTTCGCGAAACCCCAGACGGCCACGAAGTCACCAGTGATATTTTAATAGCCGGTGATTGCATCAACGCCGACGAAATCATAGCCAGGCACACGGCGCATATGACCAATGCAAGAGTCGTCGATGACGCGATGGTATTGGAAATTTCAATATCCTGGATGCGTCTGCATTTGAAAGATTTCGACCAGTTAGCTCCGCGTCTGCTCCAAGGCCTGTCCGAACGCTTACGTGAGTCGCAAAAGGAGGCCGTACATCGCTCCACTATGTCAGCGACGCAGATTGTCGCCTGCTACCTTCAGGGCCTTTGCGTCCTCTACGACTTTGATCCACAGGGTTTTGACCTTCCCTACTCAAAGACACTAATCGCGTCGCGCCTCCACATGGAACCGGCCACTTTTTCGCGAACCCTACAAAAGCTTAAAGGCGTTGGCATTTCGGTTACCGGCAACCATGTAGCCTTCACCAATTTGCACAAGGCCGGCCATTTTGTTTGCGACGAGTGCTCTGTTTCAGCGGAATGCCCTACTCATCAAGCTCTTGCCGCGGTTTGAGGCGGGCGAAGCCGCGACAGGTTAGTGAGACAAAAAAACGGGGATATTTGCATGTTTAAGAACATGATCGGTGGCGCCCCCTAAAATCATCTCCCCTACATGGCTGTGGCCATAGGCACCCATGACGAGCAGGTCCGCGGCCAGGCTCTGGGCCTGAGCCAAGATAGCCTTCCCAGCGCTTTGGCCATTGAGCTCGACCTTTAGCATTTCTGGCAGGACCCCGTGTAGTTGTAAGTAACCTGTCACTGCCGCTTCAGCCCGATTGTCGGGCCAGTCGCCATGTTCGCTCAGGGTGAGGAGGTAGACCTGCTTGGCCCGTCTCATTAACGACAATGCGTCATGCAAAGTCCGCGATGCGGCCAGGCTGCCATCCCATGCAACGACGACGGTCTCGGCATAGGCAGCGGTCGTGGCCTTTTCGTGCTTGGGTGCAGGAATCATTAAGACGGACCGGCCGGTGTCGAAAAGAGCTGACAGGGTAGTTTCCAGCTCACCGCCAGGGCCGTTATCATATCCGATTACGATGAGATCGGTGAAACGTCCTTCGAACGCCAAGCAATGCTTCACCGTAGCGGAGAAGGTGCGAAATAAGACACGGGGCAACGGCAAGTGAGAAATTTGCGTGCCGATATGGTCGAACGGCATATCAAAGCTCGCCGTGCATTGTTCAGCTCGGCTTCGAGCGCGGAGCGCTTGTTCTTTTGCGCTTTCATCCAGTCGATCGAGAATTAAGCCTTCGCCCATTTCCAATAAACCGTAGCCCCAAAAGCCATATACCTGTGTGTACGGGTCAGGCGGAGGTGAGACGTGCAAGATATGCAACTCGGCGCGGTTGGCTTTGGTCAAGCCCAACGCTGTATGAAGGGCATTCCGCTCGTAGGTTTCACCTTTGAACACGCAAAGAATGGACTTGATAGGCATGATTTTACTCCTCGCATAAGAGGATTGTAGCGCGGGCAGCGAAATTGGCATTGATCCCGGTCAAATCTGAACGCAGTTGCTCGTCAAGGCACGGTCAGGGGCCAAGACCGTCAATAGCTGAACGCCAATGAGTGGTTTGGCTTCATTCAAATATGGGTTGACCGCGCGAGCCCAATATCAATTTAAAATCGAATGACTTGATTGCAGTCAAATACTCCCCGCTTGCTGGAGCCTAACCTAAACCTCGGACTTCAAACCAAGGTGCAAGGTGCCACGATGACTAAGCGCTTCAGTGACAGAGTTACAATCGGTAAACTCGCGGAATCATGTGGAGTGAGTGGCGACACCATTCGCTTCTACGAACGCTCGGGATTGCTTCAAACGGATACCCGCTCAAGGGCGGGCTACCGACTCTATGATACTGAGAGCATACGGCGCCTTAAGTTTATAAAGCGGACAAGAGATTTAGGGTTCAGCCTCGATGAGATCCTGCAAATCCTGGCCCTAAGGTCCGCAGACGACGCAACTTGCGGCCAGATGCTGGAACTTACCCAGCGCAAAATATTGGACGCACGGACGCGTGTCAGCGAGCTGGCACACATTGAGAGAGCCCTGACGAGGCTTGCCGAAACGTGCCCCGGCGGGGACACGCCGATCGGCCAATGCACCATTCTCGACCAACTAGACCCTGGCGACGACCTGGCAGGTTCTAGCGACGAAGATACCGATCATTCCAGCAGTCGCACTTGCCGCACTACTTAGGAGGACATGATGCCGCAGCACACCATCCAAAGCGCCATTGTCTCACCGCTAGCACTTATCGACGCCGATCTGCGGGCCTACATGCTCAAAATTTACCTGTATATGACGGGAGGCCTCGTTCTTACGGGGGTAATCGCACTGTTTTCTGCGCACTCTGCGACCGTTTTGCACGCCATGTACAGCTACCAAGGCACCGCAATTGTCGGCATGAAGCCCCTGGCCTGGGTTGTCATGTTCGCGCCGCTCGGCCTTGTGATGTTCCTCAGTTTCGGACTGCAACGCATGAGCCTGCTCACCGCTCAATTGAGCTACTTGGTTTATGCTGCGGTGATGGGGCTGTCGATCTCGACAATATTCCTCACCTACACCGGCGAAAGCGTAGCCAGCGTCTTCTTCATCACGGCCGGCACTTTCGGGGCCATGAGCCTCTACGGCTACACGACCAAGCGCGACCTCGCCGGCCTTGGCTCGCTCCTGATGATGGGGCTGATCGGGGTGATTACCGCATCAGTCGTCAATCTGTTTCTAAAGAGCAATGCCCTGCAGTTCGGGATCTCCATCATTGGAGTCCTCGTCTTTATCGGCCTGACGGCCTACGACACCCAAAAACTGAAGCTGCTGTACGCAACGCTCACCGACAAAAGTGAAGGCGTGGGCAAGATCGTTATTTTGGGCGCCCTCACCCTGTATCTCGACTTCATAAACCTCTTCCTGCAGCTCCTCTACCTTTTCGGTAATCGGCGCAAAAGCTGGTGACCCCCATCCTTAATCCCAACCTCTGGAGACATCTTATGAATATCAACTTTCGATCGCTTCTGCTGGCGTCTGCACTCGTCCTTTTTACCGGAGTCGTCCAGGCCCAAACCACGACGCCGGGAAGCACGTCGATGCCTATGACCGGACCCATGACGGGTCCCATGACAACGCCTCCAGCGATGCCGATGGCACCGGGCGGCATGTCTGACATGAAAGCTCATATGGGCGACATGCAAAAGCATATGGGGGAAATGGCTGCCAAGATGCAGACAATGGACGCCCAGATGCAAAGCATGACCACGAACGAAACCAGCCCCGCCAAGCGTAAGAAGATGATGGCTATGCACGCCGATATGGCCGCCCAGGTGCAAGACATGCAGAAGATGCAGGCCATGATGGGCGACATGCCGTGCATGAAAGATGGCCAAATGGGTATGATGGGGAATCAGGACGGCGCCATGCCAGCCCAGTCGTCATCGTCTTCATCGGCATCGACTGACGCTGATCACACTATCCGTCATCCTGCCCATTAGGTGTCTCTATGAAAGCGCAACATGACTCCCAAACCGGCGGTAGCCTCAAGAGCTGGCTCTTTTCACGAACCGGCGCGGCCACGCTCCTATGCTTGGCCGTCCTCGGCTTCCTGATCTACAAAGGTCATGGATTACACCTGCTGGGCTTCTTACCTTGGCTACTGATCCTGGCGTGCCCACTGATGCACATCTTCATGCACGGCGGACATCATGGCGGTCATCACCCTCACAGCAACGAAGAGTCGCCGGGCGAACTAAAAGCAGTTGCTCCAGCAGATGGTACCTCAACGGAGCATCAACCGCGTTCGGACCCCCACCATAAACATGAAGGGCACTGACCATGGACCAATCCAATTCTGACCCTGCATACGGCCTTTGGTGGCTCGTCATCATCAATTCCGTCATCTTCATAGGCTTCGCCTTTAGCTTCTTTAAGCCGCAAACCAAGACTGACTGGCGGAGTTTAGGCGCGTTTTCAGCGTTCATTATCGCGCTCTTCGTGGAGATGTACGGGTTCCCATTATCGATCTTTGTCTTGTCTGGCTGGCTTGCCACGCAATATCCAGGCGTCGATTTCCTGTCGCACGACAATGGCCACCTGCTTCACACGCTTTTCGGAATGAAAGGAAATCCGCATTGGGACATCTTTCATATCCTCAGTAGCGTGTTCATTTTTGGTGGCTTCATAATGCTGTCCAATGCATGGCATATCCTGTGGAAGGCACAACGAGGCCATGGCCTCGCCCGCACCGGCATTTATGCCAGCATGCGCCATCCGCAATATGTCGCCTTCGTGATCATCATGTTTGGCTTCCTGCTGCAATGGCCGACCCTGCCTACGCTGGTCATGTTTCCGATCCTCATCTTCATGTACGTGCGTTTAGCCCTGAAAGAGGAAAAGACGTCTGAAGCCGAATTCGGCGACGACTGGCGGCGCTACGCTGCGGTTACGCCCAGGTTTTTCCCCCGGTTCGGCTCAAATGCAGGCAAGCTGTCGCCCCGGACTTGAATAATACCCCTACCGGGTATATATACCAGGTAGGGGTATATTTGAGGCCATAATGTCCGAACATCCGTCGCATTCCGAACAATTGCCGAGATTGAACCGCGCCGCCGGCCAGATCGAGGGCATCAAACGAATGATCGGCGAAGGCCAGTATTGCGTCGACATCCTCACCCAGCTTCGCGCCGTGCGCAGCGCTCTAAAGACCATCGAGCTTAGCGTATTGGAAACTCACATGAAGTCGTGTCTGACAGATAGGTGCTGCACTGGCGAAAAACAGCGCGACGACCAGATCACCGAGATCATGACGCTGCTCAAGAAATACGAATAGGAAGCCAGACCATGGACGACACACACGATGCTGGACCCAGCAAATCAGGCGGCTGCGGATGCCGATCCAGTTCGGTCAACGCCACGGAACCGGCTATCTTTACCTGTCCCATGCACCCGGAAATCCAGCAAAATGGACCCGGCAATTGTCCGATTTGCCATATGACACTGGTTCCCGTCGCGGCAACTGACGCTGTTGCCGACAAAGGCGAAGGGGCCTCATGCTGTCATTCGACAGAGGCACAACCCACAGAACCGGTCACCGACGCAGCGGCTAAATACACCTGCCCGATGCACCAGCAAGTTCGTCAGGACGGTCCAGGGAACTGCCCGATCTGCCACATGACGTTGGTCCCCGAAAGTGGGCCAACCGCCTCCAGCGACACTAAGTCCTGCTGTCATTCAGAGTCAGTTACGGCACCGTCGGCCATCTCGGCGTCTTCCGAAAAGAGCCCTCCGGCCAAGTCTGCGCCTATCGCGGGAAATGCCGGCGAAACCGTCGTCTATACGTGCCCCATGCACCCCCAGGTCCAGCAGAGCAAGCCCGGCAACTGCCCGATTTGCGGCATGACACTGGAACTAGCCGGCGTCGCCCTGTCCGACAAACCCGACCCGGAACTCGTCGACATGACCCGCCGGTTCTGGATTGCAACCGCCTTGTCGGTCCCTTTGCTGCTCAAGGTGATGGGTGAACACTTCATTCCGTGGATCCACGAGAACTTCAACAACGACTTGGCGCGCTATGCCCAACTCGCGCTGGCGACGCCCGTGGTCATCTATTGCGGCTGGCCCTTCTTCGTCCGCGGCTGGCAGTCGCTGAAGAACCGCTCGCTGAACATGTTCACTCTGATCGCGCTCGGCGTCGGCGTCGCCTACGTCTACAGCCTGGCCATCACACTGTTCCCAGCGGCCTTCATGGCCTTCACCCGCCAGTCGATGCCGCCGGAAGTCTATTATGAAGCGGCAGGCATCATCACGACCCTGGTTCTTCTCGGCCAGGTCCTGGAACTCAAGGCCAGATCCCAGACCAACAGCGCCCTGCGCGCCTTGTTCGACCTTGCGCCGAAGACCGCCCGCCTGATCGCTGAAGACGGCTCAGAACACGACATTCCGGTCAGCGATGTCAAGGTCGGGGACCGGCTCCGTGTTCGCCCCGGTGAGAAAGTCCCCGTCGATGGCGTCGTCGTCGAAGGTGCCAGCGCCGTCGATCAATCGATGCTGACCGGGGAGTCTTTGCCGGTTGAGAAACATGCCGGCGACAAGGTTACCGGCGCGACCCTCAACGGAACCGGCGCCCTGGTCATCCGCGCCGAGCGCGTAGGCCTCGAAACCATGCTGTCGCAGATCGTGGCCATGGTCGCTAAAGCGCAACGCTCGCGCGCCCCCATCCAGCGCATGGCAGATATCGTCTCGGGCTGGTTCGTGCCGATCGTCGTTGCCATCGCTGTCGTCACGGCGGTTGTGTGGGGCGTTTGGGGGCCTGAGCCCAAACTGGCCTATGCGCTGCTAAACGCTATTGCCGTGCTTATCATCGCTTGTCCCTGCGCGCTCGGTCTAGCCACACCCATGTCGATCATGGCCGGCACCGGCCGCGCCGCCAAGGCCGGCATCCTCATCCGGGACGCGGCAGCGCTGGAAACATTTGAAAAGGTTGACACCCTTGTCATCGACAAGACCGGCACCCTGACCGAAGGCAAGCCACGACTGATCAAGGTCTCAGCGCTGGAGGGCTTTTCTCCGGATCGGTTGCTTCAGCTCGCTGCCTCGCTTGAACGGTCCAGCGAGCATCCTCTTGCCCAGGCCATTGTCGATGGTGCCACCGCTAAGACACTGACCTTGTTCGACCCTCAGTCATTCCGATCGGTGACCGGTAAGGGAGTGACCGGCCTGGTCGACGGCCAAACGGTCATCCTGGGTAATGCAGCCCTTTTGGAAGAGGCTTCCGTTGCCTCCGGTGTTCTTGAGGCTTTGGCCCGTCCGTTCCGCGACGAAGGCCAAGGCGTCATGTATATAGCCATCGGCGACAAGCCCGGAGGCATCATCGTCGTTGCCGATCCAATCAAGGCGACTACGGTTGAAGCGCTCAAAGCCTTGAAAGCCGAAGGTCTCAAGGTCGTCATGCTGACCGGCGACAACCTGGTCACGGCCAAAGCCATTGCGGTCAAGCTCGGCATTACCGATATCGAGGCCGATGTCCTGCCGGCGCGAAAAGCCGAGGTCGTTCAAAACCTGATCGCTAATGGCGCAAAGGTTGCCATGGCGGGCGACGGCGTCAATGACGCACCGGCGCTGGCCTCCGCGACGGTCGGTATCGCCATGGGCAACGGCACGGATATCGCCATGGAAAGCGCCGGCATCACCCTGGTCAAGGGTGACCTCCTGGGCATCGTCCGCGCCCGTCGCCTGAGCCATGCGGTGATGAACAATATCCGCCAGAACCTGTTCTTTGCCTTCTTCTATAATGCTCTGGGCGTGCCTGTTGCTGCCGGTATCCTGTATCCGTTCTTCGGTCTGCTTTTGTCGCCGATCATCGCCAGCGCGGCCATGGCCTTCAGCTCCGTTTCGGTCATCGTCAACGCGTCAAGAATCAGAGGAGTAAAGCTGTCGTGACCCGCAATGGCACCGCGTCTTCTCCAGTGACGTTGGCGACTCGGAGTCAGAGCTTGCCTGCCACCGCCATCGATCTGCAGAAGATCACGACGCCACTCCTTTTGCATATGCTGCGCACGGAGATGCGATTCCCGCTGATCTTCCTGCTCAGATGCAAGTTGACGCTCGGCCGCTTCAAAAAGGGCATCGATCCTCGCTTTCCGGCGGAATTCGTCAAAATCATTGCCCTGCCTCTATGGGTCTACATCAATCTGAAGGCAGCCATCGGCCAGGACAAAGCCTTCGAGATCATGCGCGTCACCATCCTCACCGGTGGCCTGGCGCAATGGAATTTCCAGTACCAAACGACGAGCGTGGAACGCACCTTTGCCAATCTGTGCGATCTCGAAATTCAGGTCAACAAGGCCGGCTTTACGCGCTGGAACACACTTAACGTGGTTGAACGGACCGACAAGCGTTTCGAGATAAAGATTACGCGCTGCTTGTACCACGAGGTTTTTACCGCCATGGGCGTTCCCGAATTGACGCCGATCATATGCCAAATCGACAACGCAGCGTTCAATTCATACCTGCCGGATCAGGTTACTTTTAACCGCGGAGGTCCGGGACACCGAATCGCCGACGGAAGGTCGGCGTGCAACTTCATCTGGGAGGTTGCAGATGGCCGGGGTTGAGACAACGAAGGGGAGCTACGGCCACAGCCGGGAAGCAAGCGTAGACGTCGCGGCCACGCCTGATCTCGTTTTCGCGCACATGGACGACCAATCAAAATTGGGAAGTCATATGGAAAAGCCGTCCATGATGATGATGGGCGGCCGGATGACCTATGAGTTCGACGCAGCCAAGGGACAGGCCGTGGGATCGGTCATCAAGATGGGTGGCGGGTTCCTGGGCGTCAAGCTGTCGGTCGAAGAGGTCATCACCGTACACGACCCACCTCGCCGCAAGGTCTGGGAAACGTGTGGCCAATCACAGATTCTGATCATCGGAGCCTATCGCATGGGATTCGAGATCACGCCAGCCAAGGGCGGCAGCCATCTTCGGGTATTTATAGACTACAATCACCTGACTACGTTCTTCGGCGGCATTCTCAGTCTGTGTTTTGCCTCGATTTACGCGCGCTGGTGCGTTAGCCAAATGGCTTCGGATGCCAGAAGGGCCTTTCTGCCTCGGTTGAAGCCGGTCGCCGATTGATCATGAGACAACGAGCCGGGCAAAGTTCACTTCTCAGTGAAGGCAACGGGCCTATACTTTCATGCTGAAGCGCTGGACATGTATTTGGTCGATGTTGGTGTTTGTCTTCGTGACAATCGCCGCGCCCGTGCTTGCCCAAAACATGCCGTCCCGGGACGCCGCTTCTCGCCACCGGGTCCGTGCTGGTCGTGTCCGGTCTAATCAACAGCTACTTTCTCATCGGTCTCGATCATGTCGGGCAGATATTCCAGTCGCCCTACGGCGTCCTGCTCGCGGTCAAGCTCGTGATATTCGCCGCAATGCTGCCACTTATTCAGGCCTGGGGAATAGCGCCGCACGGCGGCTGGAATCGCCTATCCTGGTCGATCTCGGCGTAGTGGTTTGCCTATCTGACCTTCCCGGTTTTCGCGACGGTAGCTGTCGCCCTCTGGGCGAGACCTTTCGTGGCCACAGGAGACGCATTGGTGTTGCTCAGTGCCCTTTACTTGATCTTTCCCCTGTTCGCAGGATTTCCGCTTACCGAGGCCACGATGCTCTGGTGTGCCCTCCGCATCGAGCCTTGTTTCGCGCTGGGCTGCGCCGTGTGCCTAGTCTGGCGATCCGGGAGGATTTCATCCATTCAAATAGCTTTGGCGATGGCCGCGGTTGGATTGACGGGTCTGGTCACGACCGTCCTGCTTCATGGACCCGACCTAGCCACCGTAATATTCTGTGCAAACTTGATCCCGGGCCTCGGCCTGGCGGCGCGCGCGGGCTCCTCGGTGCTTTCACAAGGCTAGCTGGTTTATCTCGGAGAATTCAGCTTCGTCATCTATATGATCTGCATCCGCTGGCAGTTGATTTATGTCGAGGGCCTGCAGAACGTGGCGAACCTCAGTCCGGATGCGATGCCGCCATGGGCCTGGGTGGGAATGGTCGCGGGCGTCGTTCCCACAGCGATGGCCCTACATCACCTCCTCGAGTTGCCGGCACGACACCACATGCGCCTACTCAAGTTTTCCAAGTTCCGGCCGGTTTCACCGGCACGCACGGCGGTCAATTGACCTGCGGGATCACCGCTGACCAACCTTAACAACCCAACGGAGAAATCACCATGGAGTCGCATTCAGATCACAAATCGCCTTCCCATTACACGAAATTTTGGATTTCGCTCGGCGTAAACGCCGTACTCATGTTCATCCTGATGTTCGTAATGGTCGACACTTTCGCAGACGTCGTACCTAACATTAATTTCATCTACATGGCGCTCGTCATGGCAGCACCGATGGGCATCATCATGTTAGCATCCATGCCGATGATGTATGCCGACAAGAAGAAGAACGTGATCTGTTATGCCGTCCTGGCCGTTCTGTTTGTCGGCAGCTTTGCGTTTATAAGGAATCAGACTTTTGTCGGCGACCAAGGGTTTCTGGACTCAATGATCCCTCACCACTCTGGCGCAATACTGATGTGCCGCAAAGCCAAGATCGAGGATCCGGAAGTAAAGGCGCTTTGCCTGGGCATCGAGAAATCGCAGCATCAGGAAATCGACCAGATGAACGCCATTCGGGCAAGGCGTCCAAAGAACTGATTGAGGAACGTTTATTCGCTTTCGGCCAAAGCGCGCACGAGGTCTAAAATCTTGCGCCGGTGTTTGGCAACCTTGATGCGCGGAAACGCTTCTGCAAGTTCAATTCCTTCCGTCATGAGAAAGTCATGAACGAATTTCTCTGACGCGCTTTCGATGAAGCCGCCGGCGTGTTCACCCTCACCGAAACCCTCAAAGAAATACGGCACCGGCGCCTTCAAGGCTTAGGCTATTTTCCGGCCCAATTCGTGTTCATGTTTTGTCTGCTTATGCTACAGATATGCACGTTTCGTTAGCGCTGGACTATCTGGCTGCAACAGCCATTGATAACTTGCTGAGGTACAACCGTGCAGATCTCTCCTCTCGAACGCCGCTCGCTGCTTTTTTCCGCACCGGCTTTGCGTTATTCCTGGCAGCTCTGACCTGGGCCGCGCCGCAGCTTAGGAAACCGCTCATCAGTTTGGCCGGACTTGTCGGCTAATGGCCGGCGAAGGTGACGGAGACCCTGGCCACAGCGCCGTCGAGCGATCCTACGAGCTGGCGGTTGATGGGAAGTTCCTGTGTGTTCGAAATAAGTCGACCTAGCTGCCTCAGCCGAAAAATCCCAAGGGAGAACTCCATCAGGACATCGGGTTCTATAACTTCGACAACGCCCGCAACGAGGTGGTTTTTCGCTAGTTTCACAGCGAGGGTTTCGTCAATCAGTACATTGCCCAGGCGGCGAACCTGGCGTCTGACGAAATCACGTTTGAAAGTGAGCAGCTCGAGAATATACCTGCAGGCTACAAGACGAGAGAAACATACCGCTTTACCGCCAGTGACCGGTTCGAGGAAATATTCGAGATCGCGGAACCCGGCGGTGAGTTTCAGGTTTATTCGCACAACGCCTTGCAAAGGATCTAACCGCAGATCACTTTCGTAACCTGGGCAATAGCGAGGACAATTTCCGCTTCCGTCGTTTCGACGCCGACCGAAAAACGGATGGCCCCTGCCGCCCTCTCGGGGGATATGCCCATGGCACCCAGGACACCGCTTACGGTTTCGTTTTCGCTGTGACAGGCCGAGCCCGCTGAAGCGGCAACGGTATCATTCAGTGACGCCAGCAAACTACGCGCATTTGCGCCTGGAAACGACAGGTTCAACGTGTTGGGGAGACGTCGCAACGGGTGACCATTCAACTGCACCATTGGCAGTAAAACGCGCAGCCCGTCGTGAAGTAAATCCCGCATACGCCGCATGTGCGTCATTCGGACGGTCAATTCATCCGTTGCCAAACGAGCGGCCTCACCTAAGCCCACGATGAGCGGCAAATTCTCCGTTCCAGGTCTTTGCCCACCTTCATGACCTGCGCCGTAATCCAGGGGCAGCAGTCGCGTCGCCGGATTGCGTACCAGAGCACCCACGCCCTTGGGGGCATAGAACTTGTGACCTGCGAGGGTGAGCATATCGACACCTAGATCGTTAACCCGCACAGGCAATTTCCCGGCGGATTGAGCGGCGTCGGTATGAAAAACAATCCCTCTGGGTTTCAGAAAACCTGCAATGTCTTCGATCGGCTGGATCGATCCTGTCTCATTGTTGGCGTGCATGATCGAGACAAGGCCGGTTTCCGGTCGCAGCAAAGCGGCAAAGGCGTCCAGACGCACGCAGCCGTATTCGTCCACCGGAGCGATCGAAAGAATGAAGCCTTCACGTTCAAGAGCCTTTGCCGGCTCCATGATCGCCGGATGCTCGACAGCGCTGATGATGATGTGGCGACGACTCTCCGGCAGGCTACGCGCAACGCCGATCATCGCCATATTGTTGGCTTCGGTGGCACCGCCCGTAAAGACGATCCACGAAGGATCAACTCCGACGAGTGCTGCTACCTGTCCCCGTGCTTTCTCTATAGCGTCGTGGGCCAGTCGGCCCTGAAGATGGGACGATGACGGATTGCCGTAGACGCCCCGCCAATAGGGTTGCATGGCATCGACGACTTCGGCGGCGGCAGGCGTGGTCGCATTGTAGTCGAGGTAGATGAGGGTCTCAGGCGCTGAAAGCATCATGCCGTCTTTCTGTCGGTTGGCCGTTGATGCGTTTCGCGCATTCTGACAGCGGCGATGACACCCGATAAAAACGTCACGATGGCAACGGTCCAGACAGCTGCCGCTAGGCCGAAGACATCCGCAACCACTCCCGACAGGATAGCTCCGATGGCGTAGCCCATGTCCCGCCATAGCCGGTAGACGCCGACCGTCGAGGCCCGCCAACCAGGATGGACAACGTCACCGATCGCCGCCAGCAAGGTCGGATAGACCATTGCGGTGCCCAATCCGATCAGGACGGCGGCAACAGCGAAAGCCATGAATGTGTGGCCTATAACAACGACTGCGATTCCGAGTGCCTGCAACCACATGCCGGAAACAATCAAACCCTTGCGGCCGATCCGGTCCGACAAACCGCCGGTGAAGAGCTGGCCAAGGCCCCAGACGGCCGGGTAGGTCGCCGCTAGGATACCGATTTGCGCAAGACTCAGACCGGCGGCGGCAAAGACGAGCGGGAACAGCCCCCACGCCATGCCGTCGTTGAGATTATTGACCAATCCCGCCTGCGTGATCGACGAGAGATTGCGATCCTTGAATGTCGTCAGCCAGAAGATTTGAGCCTGCGAGGGTGTGTCTTCAGCAGTCGCCTGTCGCGCTTCCAACTTGGCGAAAGCGATGGTTTCGCGCACCAGCAAAATTGATAGGAACAGGCCGGCGACCGCAAAGGCCACGCCGAGGTAGAAGGGCTGCGGCCTCAGGCCGTATCGCGCCGCGATCCAGCCGGTGGCCAGTGCCGAAAGACCGACCGCAAGATAACCTGCGAATTCATTGATTCCCATCGCAAGGCCACGTTGCTTTGGACCGGCGAGATCGATCTTCATGATCACCGTCGTGGACCATGTCAGCCCCTGGCTGATGCCGAGGAATAGATTGGCGACCAAAATCCACGCCCAGGACGGCGCCCACATCAAAAGAAACGGCACGGGCACCGCGACCAACCATCCTATGACCAACACGATCTTCCGGCCATATCGGTCGGAAAGGCGCCCGGCCATGTAGTTCGTCAGCGCTTTGGAGATGCCGAAGACAACGATAAAGGAAAGGATTGCGGTGTGCGCCGACAGCTTGAAAACGTCCTCGGCCATGGCGGGCAAGATACTGCGTTCCATCCCGACCATTGCCCCGACGAAGGCGTTGATCAGCACGAGAAGCGCGAACTGAGGCCAGTTCGCGCTCAGACCCAAAGCAATGGGCTTTTGGGATAAAGACGGCGTGAGGTTCACGCGGCAACCAGACCAAGGTTCAGGGCGACAAGCCGATCCATATCGTCAGGGCGTGGCGGTATCTGTGCGGTCAGCGCCGCGACAAAGGCCTGTTTGTCCATGCCAAGGAGCGGGTTCCAGCGGGTTTCAAACCCTATAGTCGACGATGGCTTTCCAGACAAATCGGCCCCGCATGGGCTGCCAGACTGGTGACCAGGAAAGATTTCCATATCATCCGGCAGGACAAGCAACCGGTCATGCAGGCTTTGCCACAGAACGCCGGCCATCTCCACTTCCCGGCCCGCAAGATCGGGACGGCCAACGGAGCCGACGAAGAGCGTGTCACCGGTCAAGACGAACCACGGGTCCTCTCCCCGACGCAAATCGGTCACCAAAAGACAAAGGCTATCTGGCGAATGCCCCGGCGTGTGCAGAACCTTCACCTGCGTGTTACCCGCCGGAATGATCTCACCATCTTTCAGCGGCGTGAACTCAAAGCCTGTCTTGCCGAGATTACTTTCGTGCAAAGCGTAGGCAGCGTCAGCCGTTTGCGCCAGTTTCGGTCCGCCCGACAGATGATCGGCGTGGATATGCGTGTCGATAACATGGGTGATCGCCACATTCAGCTTTGCGGCCTGATCGACGTACCAGTCCTCGTCTCCGGCCAGGACATCGACGGCAATCGCCTTGCCTTTGCCGGCACAGCCGAAAAAATACGACAAGGACGCGTCCGCATTTACACGTTGTCTGAAAAACATGATGTCTCCGATGGGGCGAACGTAGGAGGGCAGATAAAACCATCTTTCCTAACATTCTAAGATATGTTAGATTGATTTATAGTTGCAACGCGATTTTCAGTCAAGGCGCCTTCATTGCAGACACCTCTCACAGACACGTCATCCGCGCGCCCGCAGAACCGTCAGATAAAGGATATGCTCTACGGGCAGGTCGCTATGATCGGCAAAGCGGCCGCGAGCCCGAAGCGTCTGGAACTGATAGAGTTGCTCTGTCAGGCGCCCATGACGGTGGAGGCCCTGGCGCGAGAGGCGCAGATCAGCGTGAAGCTGGCCAGCGCGCACCTGAAGGATCTGAAGTCTGCCCGGCTTGTCGATACGGAACGACAGGGCAAATACGTCATCTATCGGCTTGCCAGTGAAGACGTTGCCCGTTTTTGGGTGACAACAAGGATGCTCGCCGAAGCAAGGCTTACGGAACTTAAGGATGCGCTGGAAAGGTTTGCCGGCGCAAGCGACGAGTGGGAAGGCGCCTCGCGCAACGATCTGTTGGAGCGCGCAGCCGCCGGTGACATCATCGTCATAGATGTGCGACCTGAGCTTGAATTCCAGGTGGCGCACTTGCCGTTCGCTCGCTCATTGCCCTTGGCCGAGATTGAAGAGCGCCTGAATGAACTGCCGCGGGACCGTCCAATCGTCGCCTATTGCCGCGGTCCCTTCTGTCTCATGGCTAAAGATGCGGTCAACATGCTTCGCGCCAGGGGGTTTGACGCCGTGAAACTCCGTGACGGCGTTGCGGAATGGGCCGCCCCCTGACAGGTTGACGCGGTTCCGCTCGACATCGATAAAACAATTCGGTCGGTTGTAACCGCGCCTACGCCCTGTGCGTACTAAAGGCAGGATCTACAACCCTGTCGGTCGGGAGAGCCAGAATGAAGATTTTGCCGCCGCACCTGTTTTATGGATCGATCGTGGTGATCATTGCCCTGAACCTGTTCCTATCCGGTCTTAGGCCGTTGCCGGCACCGTGGAACTGGGCTCTGGGTCCGACGCTATTTCTTCTCGGTCTCGGCCTTAACCTGCCCTCCGCTCGCCTGTTCGGGACGGTCAAGACCAATCTCATTCCGTACAATGATCCGAATGTGCTCGTGACCGCAGGCTGGTTCCGTTACACCCGCAATCCTATGTATCTGGGGTTCGTGGTGATGCTTTGCGGCGTCGCCATCGGTCTGGGGGAAATTTACGGCTACCTCGTTCCCGCCATCTTCGCTGTCATTATCGATCGTACCTTCATCCGTTTTGAAGAAAAGGCGATGTCCCGCGTTTTTGGCGCCGCCTATGACGAATACCGCCGAAAAGTCAGAAGATGGATATAGGAGTCAGGCGTCTTGGTGACATGACATTCACCAAAACCCGAACCCTGGTCTAAAACGGTCGCCTGCAATTAACACCTCAGTCCATACGCCTAAATTTGCCCGCGGACGCCGAAAAGAATGACAGCCGATCCGATCAGGCACAATACGAGGCCTGCCATATCCCAGCGGTCGGGGCGCTGATGCTCGACCAGCCACAACCAGATCAGCGACGAGGCGATATAGATTGCTCCATAGGCAGCATAGGTTCGGCCTGCGGCGGGCGAATCGACGAGAGTCAGCAGGTACGCAAAGAGAATGAGGCTAGCGATCCCGGGTGCAAGCCACCACGCGGATTTGTGCAGTTTCAACCAGGCCCAGAACGAAAAACAGCCTGCGATTTCGAAAACGGCGGCGAAGCCATAGATCAGAAGGGTTTTCATCTGATGGTTCTGCCTCACCGATGAAATCTTGTCTATTTGCATCCGCACTTGCCGGTGGCCGAGCAAGCCGTCTGACCGCACGAGGACGTCCGCTTCGTCCTCAACGCCTTGATCGCGTAATAGGAAATGACGACAACCAACATGGCAAGCGCGCCGCCGCACAATATCGTTTCGAGGCTTAATGGGCCTCCAAAGAGACTGATGCCGAACAGGGAAACCCCGGCCAAAGCAGGAATAAAAATGAGTGCCGCGCAACAGGTGAGACATGCGACGACCAACCCAATTACTGTTTTTTTGATCATGGTTTACTCCAATTTTGAAGACCGGATGGACTTGAGATAAAATCCATGCATCCTCAAGTTACTTTAGGTTCAACACCTATTTTTTGAGGGACTCATGATTTCGATTGGTGAACTGGCAAAGCGCGCGCAATGCACGGTCCCGACAATCCGCTATTACGAATCTGTCGGCCTTCTTCCTCAACCACAACGTCGCGAAGGCGGGCACAGGGCCTACAATCGTAAGGATCTCGCGCGCCTGATCCTCATCCGCCGCTGTCGCGACATCGACATGCCGCTCGACAAGATTAAGGAACTTCTGACGCTGGAGGCCAATGGCAAACCCTGCCAGGAAACCGTCGATTTCTTCTCGGTTCAGCGCAATGCGATTAAGGCGCGAATTCAAGCGTTACAGGAACTGGACTTCACGCTGTCGCTCTATGTCGAGAATTGCCAGTCGGGGTGTATGCAGAATAAAGCACCTTGTCATATCTATGATGAGATCGCCCAATAGACCTAGGTGGCGAGTACGCCTTGAAACGATTAGAAAGGTGAGAACCTATTCCAATGCTGGCTGTCAGAAGCGCGGCTTGCTCGTCCATGGTTGCGGCGGTCGGCGTGACTGAAAGCCCACCCAGCCTGGCCGTGGAGCCAAGCGACAATTCAATCTAATGCGGTGACTTGGCTACCTCGACACGGCGCAGCAGTCGCAATCCGTTCGCGACGACAAGCAGGCTGGCACCGACATCGGCGAAAACCGCCATCCACATAGTGCCAAGGCCGGCAAGTGTGATGACGAGGAAGACCGCCTTCAATCCCAGTGCAAAGCTGATGTTCTGGACCAGGATCGCGCGTGTCTTTCGCGACAGGCGCACGAAAACGCCGATCTTGCGGAGGTCATCGTCCATCAGAGCGACATCCGCGGTTTCAATGGCCGTATCCGTGCCCATGGCTCCCATGGCGAAGCCGACATCCGCTTGAGCCAGAGCGGGGGCATCATTGATACCATCCCCGACCATGCCGATCTTGCCGTCTTTGGCAAATTTCTTGATGGCTTCAAGCTTGTCCTCGGGCAGCTGATCTCCAAGCGCCTCGTCGATCCCGACCTCTTTCGCGATCGCTTGTGCCGTATGTACGTTGTCGCCCGTCAGCATCACGGTTTTGACCCCGAGCTCGTGCAACTCGGCGATCGCGACGCGGCTCGATTGCTTGACTGTATCCGCAACAGCGAACAGCGCCAGGACAGTCTTGTCATCGGTGAGAACGATGACCGTCTTGCCCGACTTTTCGAGTTCGGTCAGCCGAGCTTCCAGTTCCGGACTGCACAGGCCGCGTTCGTGCGTCAGGCGGTGATTGCCTAGATGGTAGGTCGTATTATCGATACGACCTTTGGTCCCCTTGCCAGGCAGCGCCTCGAAGTCGGCGACGTCGGGCAGTTTGACGCCCTCCTCTGCCGCCTTCTTTGCAACCGCCTGGGATACTGGATGGTCGGAGCGGCTGGCCAGGCCTGCCGCCAATTCGCGGTAGCGCTGCGGGTCACCATCAGCCAAGGCGACGAAGTCGGTCTGAACAGGCTTTCCGTGAGTGATTGTGCCGGTCTTGTCCAGCGCGAGCCATTTGAGCTTGCGTCCCTCCTCCAAATATACGCCACCCTTGACAAGGATGCCGTTCTTCGCGGCCGTAGCCAGCCCGCTGACGATCGTCACAGGTGTCGAGATGACCAGGGCACACGGACACGCGATAACGAGCAAGACCAGTGCCTTGTAAATCCAGGCCATCCAGTCGCCACCCATGAACAACGGCGGGAGAATGGCGACGGCAAGGGCGATGGCGAAGACGATGGGTGTATAGATACGGGAAAATTGATCGACGAAACGCTGGGTCGGCGCCTTAGCCCCCTGGGCGCTTTCGACTGCGCGGATGATCTTCGCAAGCGTGGTGTTCCCGGCTGCGGCCGTAACCTTATATTCGAACGAGCCGGATTCATTGATCGTACCGGCAAAGACCTGATCCCCCTCGCCTTTATCGACCGGCAGGCTCTCACCTGTAATCGGAGCCTGGTTTATGGTTGAGCGGCCGTTGGAGATTGCGCCGTCCAGACCGATGCGCTCACCAGGTTTGACTCGCACGATAGCGTCGAGCGCTACGTCCTTGACGTCGATTTCTTTCCAACTGCCGTCGGCTTGTTTGACCGTCGCCGTTTCGGACGTCAGCGACATCAAACCCTGGATCGCATTGCGCGCCCGGTCCATGGACTTCGCCTCGATCAGTTCCGAGATAGCGAACAACACCATCACCATGGCGGCTTCGGGCCATTGCCGCAGGATCATCGCGCCCGTGACTGCAATACTCATGAGCGCATTGATATTGAGGTTCAGGTTGGCGATCGCAATCCAACCTTTTTTGTAGACCGGCCAGCCGCACACACCGACGGCAATGAACGCGAGCACAGCTGATATAGCCTCCGGCATGCCCATCCAGTCGACCGCCTCGGACGCAATCGCGGCGACACCCGCGAGCGCCAGTGGCCACCAGGGCTTTGCGGGTTCCGGCGCCAGGGCCGATATCCCTTCAGATGCGGTTGCCTGATCCAGAACCTCCGGCTTGAAGCCGAGCGACCGGATCGCCTCCAATATCCCGTCGAGCGCTGCGGGCTCATGCACGACCGTGAGTACACGCTGCATCAGGTTGAAATTCAAACCCTTGACAGTTTTCATTCCCCCAAGCTTGTTGTCGATCAAGGTTTCTTCTGTCGCGCAATCCATCTGCATTATGCGAATTGCCGTGGTCGTTCCAGCGGTGGAACTGGCGACTTTTACAGGCGTCCACCCAGGTGCCGCGGCTTTCGTCGAGCAGCAGCCGTCATCCTTTTCGTGTGCCGAGTGATCGTGACCCGCATGTCCACCAGGTTCCTGCGAGATGGCCTCGACCTCGTGACCGTGAGCCTTGTGATCATGGCCTGCATGATCGGCCGCCACTTTTGCCTCAACAGCGCGTGTTTGTTCGCTGTCCTGATCGTGATTGTGGGCATCTTGCGGACCAGATGTTTTGCTATGATCGTGGGGTTGGTCAGTCATAAGTGACTCCATGGGTCGTCGTATTGATTGAAACCCGCGAGGGGCTGGAGGCATCGCCCCCTGATGCCTCAGAGAAATTTCCAGGCCAAGCCTGCGGGCCGGCGCGCTAAGAAAGCCATTCGTTTTGAGGAATACGTTGGGAAACCTTGTTGATCGAAGGCCCCAGCTTCCCCGCGCTCTACCATCAAATCGGAGGGCTGACGGATTCGCGGGTCATGCGTTCACACAAGTCTTTTGTGCGCTGGATATGACCTTCCGCCTTAACCCCGTACCGTCTGCTCTTTTGCGCTAATAACTCACCACACTCGGTTGCCAGGGCTTTGGCATTTTCCGGCGTCGACTTCCGCATGTCGCGGCAAAGCGCCAGCATGTCTCTCACTTCGGGCCCGGGGTTGTTCTTCATCTGGCCGCGCCTCCTCGCTCCCGAGTTTTTATATTCGATTGAGTTGTAGGTCGGCCATTCGGCCTCCCGATAACAGGCGTAGCCAAGGATGGTTCGGGATTCCTTGTCCGTTTTGCCTGCGAGCTTTTGATCCAGAGACGTCGGGGCCGCGGTTACACAGCCCGTCAACAATGCCGCTAGGGTCATGGCAATAATTGCATGCTTCATTATACGTGCTCCTCTAGCGGACTGCCTATATGTTCAATTTCAATTTGGAAGCTGGCGTGTTTGATGTCGTGTTCGGCCGCGACACTATGTGCTACTTCCAGCAACTCAGAATCCTGGGGCCACACTTCGACCAGTAAATGCGCGGTCATACTGTGTTGTCCGCTGGTTATGCTCCACACATGCAGGTCATGGACACCCGTGACACCCTGCAAAGCGAGTAGGTCTGACCTGAGCTTTTTCACGTCAATTCCCGAGGGGGTACCTTCGAGCAGGACCTGAGTGCTATCGGCGAGGAGTTTCCACGTCCTTGGCAAGACCCAGAGGCTGATCAGGACTGCCAGAATGGGATCGACCTGTTTCCAGCCAGTGTAATATATAATGGCGGCGCCCGCGATAACCGCAACGGATCCGACCATATCTGACAGGACCTCCAGATAGGCCCCTTTCATGTTGAGACTGCTGTCGCTGGCACCACGCAAGACCTGCATGCTTATCAGGTTGATGATGAGACCGATTGCAGCGAGGATCAGCATGCCGCCAGTTTGGATTTCCGGAGGTTTCTGGAAGCGTTGAACCGCCTCATAGAGAATATAGATCGCGACGACAAAAAGGAGCAAAGCGTTGAACGCTGCGGCGATGATTTCGAAGCGGCGATAACCATAGCTTCGCCGGTGATCCGCAGCCCGCTTACCGATCTTGATGGCTACAAGGGCAAGGACAAGGGCCATGACGTCGGTGAGCATATGAGCCGCATCCGACAACAGGGCCAGGCTGTTGGTCACGAGGCCGCCAATGACTTCGGCAATCAGAAAGGTGCCGGTCAATGCGACGGCAATCGTCAGCCTCTTTTCGTTGGTCGTGCCCCCCGCATGGCCGTGCGCGTCTTCACTACCGTTCGCCCTTTCACGGTGCCTGTCCTTCTCCTGCATTACTTCCCTCCGCCAAATACCAAGACCTCGACGGCTTCCATCGTGATGAGTCCTATGCCGGTGACATCGGAAATCGAAGCCACAAATGCCCGCAGGCGATCCTCCTCGTCGACGATTTCGATGACGAGCGCCTGATCGTCCTCAAGCACATGGCGTGTGCGCAGATGAGCGGACTTTCCGAACCCGACAAGGGCCTGCAACACGGTCGCCCCGGACATCTTGGCGTCTCGGGCACGCGTGGCGATCACAGCAAAGACTTTGCTGTCGCCGAAGTATGCGCTTTCACTGGTGTAGATTCTGAGCAGCTTCATGGTTTGGCTCATGATGTGTTTCCTTCCAAAAGAGAGTTGCGCATCCCGGCGACAGCGCCGGGATGCGCTTCGCACTTACTCCGCGGGTGTTTGAACGATAGCCGGTTCCTTCTTGCGACTTAGGCGCTCGCCAAGGCCAAGAACTACCTGGGTGATGGCGGGCAGAACCAGAAGCGTCAGGGCGGTCGCGGTGACCAACCCGCCGATGACGACAACGGCCAGAGGCTTTTGGACCTCGGCTCCCGTCCCTGTACCGATGGCCATCGGGATAAACCCAATTGCGGGCACGAGTCCCGTCATGATGACCGGACGTACCCGTTCGATCATGCCTTCGGTGATCGCCTTGCTTAGCTCCATACCGGCCTCGATACGCTGGCGGATACTGCTCATAACGACGAGACCGTTGAGGACGGCGACCCCAGACAAGCATATGAAGCCGACGGCGGCTGAGACCGAGAAGGCGATACCCGTCATGGCAAGGGTGAAGACCCCACCTGCCAGAGCCAGAGGTACGGCGGTGAAGACGGAAAATGCCCGCCCGATACCGCCGAGCGCCATGTACAGCAGCCCGAAGATCGCCAGAAAGCAGATAGGCACGACGATCGCAAGACGATCAGACGCTGCCTTCAGGTTCTGGAACTGACCGCCCCATTCGAGAAACGATCCGGTCGGCAGCGCGACTGCTTCGACCTTCGGCAAGGCCTCGGTGACGAAGGATCCGACATCGCGGCCGCGAACATTGGCCTGGATGACGATGCGGCGTTTGCCGTTTTCACGCGAGATCTGATTGAGACCCTCTGTAAAACGGAATTGCGCCACCTGGCTAAGCGGTACAGAGCCGCGGGCATGGCCAGCCTCTTCCGGCAACATGACTGGAAGGGCCTTGAAGGCGTCGAGATCATCACGACTGACCTGAGCCACCCGAACGACGACGTCGAAGCGCCTGTCCCCCTCGAAGACAAGGCCGGCTTCTCGCCCGCCCATCGCCGCCGCGACCGTATCTGCCACCTCCTCGACTGTCAGACCGTAGCGCGCGATGGCACTGCGATCAAACTGGACGTCGAGTGTCGGCGAACCGTCGGTTTGCTCTGCCTTGACGTCCTCAGCTCCCGAGACCGACTGCAGGGCGCTGACGATTTTCGCGGCCGATGCGCTCATCTTGTCGAGATCGTCACCATAGAGTTTGATGGCGACATCACCCCGTACACCAGCAATCAGTTCGTTGAAGCGAAGCTGGATCGGTTGGCTCAGTTCGTAGTTCTGACCAACCAGGGCGCTCGAGCGCTTTTCAATACGCTCAACGACCTGGGCTTTCGTCGTGACGCCCTTCGGCCAATCCTTCTCCTCTTTGAGGATAACGAAGCCGTCGGATATATTGGGTGGCATCGGGTCGGTGGCCACTTCCGCAGTGCCGGTCTTGGAAAACATCATTTCCACTTCCGGCAGACTGGAGACCGCTTTCTCGACGCCCTTCTGCATATTCAATGACTCCTCAAGAGAGGTTGAAGGGATGCGCGATGAGGCTAATGCGATGTTCTTTTCGTCCAGTTGCGGGATGAACTCCTGGCCCAGGAGCGTGAAGACGAACCCGGAGACGGCGAAGATTCCGATGCCTGCAGCGATGAAAGGCCACGGTTTGGCAACAGCGCTATGAAGAACTGGTTCGTAGGCCGCCTTGATCTTGCGGATGATCCAGACTTCCTTTTCCGTTACCTTGCCACGGATCAGCAGAGCGACCATGGCAGGTACGAAGGTGATGGACAGCACGAACGCCGCCGCCAGGGCCAGGATCAGCGTGATTGCCATCGGCGAGAAGGTCTTGCCTTCGACGCCGGTGAAGGTAAGCAGCGGCGCGAAGACCAGAAAGATGATTGCCTGGCCGTACACGGTCGGCTTGATCATTTCCTGCGTCGCCAGGGTCGTCTCTTCAAGCCGCTCGCGAAGATTCAGGACCCGGCCCTCATGGTGTTGGCGTTCTGCCAGCCGGCGCAAACAGTTTTCGATGATGATGACGGCGCCGTCGACGATCAGACCGAAGTCGAGGGCACCGAGGCTCATCAAGTTTCCCGACACCTTCATGCCATTCATGCCGATCGCCATCATCAAGAATGAAAAAGGAATGATCAGGACGGCGATGATGGCCGCGCGGACATTGCCGAGCAGCAGGAACAGCGCCGCTGCAACAAGGATTGCACCTTCCAACAGGTTTTTCTGAACCGTGTGAACCGTTGCATTGACCAGTTTGGAGCGATCCAGCGTAGGTGTCACCTTAAGTCCAGGCGGCAGCGACTTCTTGATGGTATCGAGCTTTTCACCGACCGCCTTGGCGACGGTGCGGCTATTTTCACCGATCAGCATCAGCGTGGTGCCGATGACGACCTCGTGGCCGTTCATGCTGGCTGCACCCGTGCGCAGTTCGCCGCCCAATCGAACAGTGGCGACGTCCTTGACAGCAACAGGAAGGCCGCCGCGCGTGGCGATGACGGCCTGGTTGATCTCGTCGAGCGACCGGATGCGCGCATCGGCCCGGACCAGATAGGCTTCCCCTCCCCGATTGAGGAAGTTGGCGCCAACGGAGATATTGGCCGCCTCCAGAGCCTTGGCCAGTTCCGAAAAGGATACACCGTAGGCGCTCAGCTTTACCGGATCGGGCTCGACAATATATTGCTTCTCGAACCCACCAATTGAGTCGACACCTGCGACACCTTTTACCGTACGTAGTTGCGGCGAAATAATCCAGGTCTGCACGGTTCGGAGATAGGCCGCTCGTGAGACTTCATCTGTCAGGCGGTCGCCTTCGGGGGTAAGGAAGCTCCCGTCCGATTGCCAGCCGGGCTGACCATCGACGATCTTTGCGCCCTTGCCGTCGGGATTGGCGTAGTCGATAGCGTACATGTAGACTTCGCCAAGACCAGTCGTAACGGGGCCGATCTGAGGCTGCGTGCCCTCTGGCAGGCTGTCACGGGCCTGGGCAATGCGTTCGCTGACTTGTTGGCGCGCGAAATAAAGGTCGGTACTTTCGCTGAAGATCGCCGTGACCTGCGAGAAACCATTGCGGGACAGGGATCGTGTCGTTTCAAGGCCGGGGATGCCGGACAGGGCCGTCTCGATCGGGAATGTCACCCGCTTTTCGATTTCGATCGGTGACAGGCCTGAATCGAGCGTGTTGATCTGCACTTGCTTGTTGGTGATATCCGGCACGGCGTCGATCGGCAGCTTTGTCAGTTGCCAGGCGCCAAACGCCCCGATCATCAGGATGATGAGCACGACGGCCCAGCGTGCGCGCACGCTGAGGGCCATTAAGTTTCCAATCATGGCTATTCCTCCTCAGCCGCGCCCTTGCCAAGCTCTGCCTTCAACGAGAAGGCTTTGCTGGTGGCAATGGACTGACCGGAGGTCAAACCCGACGTAATCTCAGCCCGGCCGGCGCTGCGCTGTCCAACCGTGACAGGCGTGACCTTGAAGCCGTCTTTCGTGCGAACGAAGACAACGTCCTGGCCATTTACGGATTGAACGGCCTCCTCCGGAACAACAATGGCCGTCGATTCACTCGTTCCTTGCGGAAACAGCCTTGCTCGTACCGAAAGGCCGGGTTGCAATTCGCCACCCACTACATCCAGCACCGCTGTCGCGGCGCGCGTTTCGGCATCCAGAGCCGGGGTCACCGATCGTACACGCGCTTCCATGGTTCGGCCGTCCGGCAAGGCGATAACAGCTCGGTCGCCGACAGCGACTCTTTGCATGTCGGACGAACTGATTGCCGCCTCTACTTGGACAAGGTTTGGGTCGGATACACGGAACAACTCGGTCTCCGGCTGCACAAAGGCGCCGAGGCTTGCCATGCTGGCCGTTACGCGCCCCGAAATCGGGCTCGCGACAATGACACCATGTCCGTCACTTGTGATGCGAGCAGCCGAAGCCGCTGATTGCGTTCGGGTCACTTCTGCCTGGGCCGCGGCGGCTTCGGCTTGCGCTCGTTCATAATCAACTCGGGCCGAGACACCTTGGTCGAGCAGGGATTTCTCACGGGCGAGGTTGGCCTGGGCCACATTTGCCCTTGCGATCGCTGTCGTCCGATCGGCTGCGATCTGACCGGCATCACGGCTTTCGATCAGAGCCAAGGCCTCTCCGGCCTTAACCGGATCACCCAGACGTTTGTAGATACGTGAGATAGAACCAGCCGCTCGCGCGGTAAGCGAAGCCTGACCGTTCGGTGTTGCGACAACCTGAGCCTGGGTAATGATTTCGGAGGAAAGTCCGCCCGCTGTGACAGTCTCGACGCTGATCCCGGCCGTTGCAATTGCCTCCGGGCTCAGCTTGAGTTCATCCGAAGGCTTTTCATCTTCGGCCACGATTGCGGTACTAGCAGGCGTTTTGTCGGCAGTACAACGCGCCAGTCCAAAGCCGCTCAAGCCAGCCAAGAGCACAGCTGCGAGGGCGCCACCATAAAGGTATCGGTTATTCGATTTCACGATTGGTCTCCAAAGGGGGCGACGCCACGCAGGCGCGCGAGTTCAGCTTCGGCACTCAGACGATCTTGTCTCGCCTTGAGAGATTGATTTCTGGCATCGGTAAGGGTCCGACGGGCATTGAGAACTTCACTGAGCGGAAGTTTGCCAGCTTCGTAGCCAACGCGTGTAAGCCGATAGGCTTCCAATGCCGTGCGTTCGCTGTCCTGTGCCGATTTGACCCTGGTAACGGCAGCGTAAAGGCGACCAGTCGCGGATTGAATGTCTGCTTGCGCATCGAGGCGCGCGATATTGACACGCTCGTCAGCCGCTGAAAGCTCAGACTGCACGGCACTGATATTGCCGCGATTTCGGTCGAATATCGGGAACGGGACCGATACACCGCCAACGAACGCATTCGAGTCGTCGGCCGCCAGCCGGCGGACGCCCACCGAGACCGTTACATCCGGCGACGATCGTGTCTGCTCAATGCGAACGCGCTTGGCAACCTCGGCACGTTCGGCCTGGGCGACGAGATAGCCTGGGCTGTTCAATGGGTCGGCGGTTGGGATCGGCTCGTCAATGTCGGCATGAGCCAGGAGACTCACGGGGATGGAGGTAAACGGTACCGGCGAGTCGACCAGGGCTGTAAGTCGTGCGAACGCACCGGTGCGAGCGGCTTGCGCCTCATCGACGTCGGCACGGGCAGCCTCTACAACCGAGCGGGCTTGGACCGACCTGAGATCGGCTTCCTTGCCAGCTTTGACGAGTGCATCGGCCACGCGGGCATCATCCTCAGCCAAGGCGAGGGAATCGCGGGCGAGCTGCAAGCGGATATCAGCAGCCTCCGCATCGGCATAAGCCTGGGCGAGGTCGAAGGCGAAGTCGGCACTGACCTGGTTCGCTCTGGCGCGGGAAGCCTCGACACCCGCATCACCTGCGGCAATTCGTGCACTTCGCTTTCCGCCCAGTTCAATGGTCTGTTCGACGGCGGCCGTCGTTTCAGCGCTTTGATTGCCCGAATAGGAGCCCTTGCCGCCAAAATTCTCGACATTCAAGCTCACACTCGGATTGAGCCAGGCGCGAGATTGCCGTGCCAGGCCTTCGGCCTGGCCGACAGTGGCCTGCGCCTCCCGCAATCGAGGGGATGCCTGAGCTTGTCGTAGCAATTCGTGAAACGCCGGCGCCGGGTCGGCCAGCGCGCGCGAAGGAATGAGCAAACTTGTGCCCGCCCCGAGGAGAAGCGCACTAAGCGCCCCTCCAAATTTGAATGTCATGATTGGAACCTCTGGAAAGTAAAACCGAGGCACCCGCAAGCGGGTGCGAGCTTGAAAGCGTCTCGATTAGACTTTCGGAGGTTGGTCGGCGCTGGACGCAGCTGCGGTTTTCACCGCAGGTTCGTTGCTCGGTCCAAATACCCCCAGGCGATCCAAAATTGCGCAGTCTTGATAGAAATCCGGCGCAAGGGCACTAAACTGCGAATCGCCGTAATGATGGTGATGCAGTCCAAGCATCCCCTTTTCCCCGTCAGATTCAGGAGCGGAAGAGCAGAGTTCAGCTTGGCTTACGCACGTCGCCCACCCGCCATCGGGAAGCGCTGTTTCACCATGCGACATGTGGGAGTAGTTCAGCACCTGGGCTTGGGCCGCAGACATGTTCGCCCACATCGTCATAGCCAGTAAGACAATAACGACATACGCACGAATGCGAGCCAGACAAGATTCGGATGCCATATTCACGTTGTGAGAATCGATACCGATTGATCTAATGTCAAGTGATGATTTGTCAAAACAGAACAATCGACCATATTTCGACAAGTAACACTATGCCTGAAAACGTTATAATATTTCGTTACATCTTTACTGTTCGAGTAAGCGGCTGCCCATTGGCATTCTGACAATCGGCGACCGAGGGTCATTGCCCGGACTTTCTCAGGTCCTCATTGATTTTGGCGATGATGAATTCGGCGTCGTCGCCGACACCACCTATCAGACCCGAGGCCCAGTTTCGCTGCCAGGGCCGGCCCATATAAAACAATCCTTCAGCAGGCGAAACGCCATCCGTGTGAATGGGATTGCCATTCAGATCTTTTGAGCCAGGAACATCGATCCAAGATGAACGGCGGCCATAGCCTACGGCCCAGATGACTGTCCGGACAGGCTGGGACGAACCGTCCTGAAAGCCAGCCGTTTCTCTGTCAGCCGTGACAAGTCTCGGTTTGAGTTTGATACCAGACACTGCCAACGCCTTCAGACTGCGAACGCGGCCAGGTATCGGGTCCATTCTCATCATCCATCCGCCAATACCAGATTTGCGTGGCGCGCTTAAGAAGCCTGCCAAATCCATCCATTTCCAGATATTGCGCCCCAGAAAAGTCTCCGGAAAAAGCGTCCTCTTCCTCCCACTCGCTAAGGTCACGTCGTGGCTGTTATGAAGTTCTAAGGCAATGTCCCGACCGCTTGCACCATCACCGACAATGAGGACAGCTCCTTTTGGCACCTGCAGTGGATTGCGATAGGCCTCGACCGTTATCTGCTTCACCTTGCTTGAAAAGCCACCGGCTTCTTTCGGGACGATGGCCTTTTCAAACGTGCCCGTTGCAACGATCACCGATCTGGCAAGAATGCGGCTTGTGGTGGACAAAACGGCTTCGAAAAGCCCCACCGGAGTTTTTTTGAGTTTGATCACCGACGTCTTGAATGTGATCGGTAACTCAATCGCCGCCACATAGCGTTCCAGATAATCAGCGTACTCATCGCGCGATGGAAAACCGTTCGGATCCCCGTCAAGAGCCAAGCCAGGCAGTGCACTCATATGTCTTGGGGTGAACAGGAGCAGGGAGTCGTAGCGGCTTCTCCAACTATCGCCGATGCGGGAACCTCGTTCCAGGATTCGGAATTTCAGACCGGCTTGTTTTAGGTGGTAACCGGCCGCAAGGCCTGCTTGGCCTGCACCAATGACGAGCACGTCGAGAACTGTCGGGATTAGATTGAGCGCTCGGGTCATGGCCTATTCTGTGTAATCCTGCTCTCCGCGTAAAGTCGATGCGATGTCGTGAAACGCAGAAGGTGGCGGGGTAGAGACATGCCGCTTTCAGATTCAAAGTGTCAAGGCGCCCGGCAATTCGATGTCCATCGTGCACGAACCTGCCGCTTTAGACACCCCAAGTCAGTTGGTCTTACAATCCGGTTTCGGGCCGTTCTGATCCGTTGTGCTTTCTTCCTTAGCACAACTCGATGCCGGCTTGGGCTGGATTGGGACCTTGATGATCTTGTAAAATTTGTCACGCGGCGCAGGAGAACTTTTCACGGTTTTCAAAGTGTAGCCCTTCGCTTCCGCCGTGGCGTCAGGAGTCGTGCAGGCCGTGGTCGTCAATAATAAAGCGATGATTGCGGAGGGGACGATAAGTTTTAAGGTTCGCATCGGAAACTCCTTTTTGGTTCAGGGTCAAGCGATCGGGATTGTTACTTGGTTCGAAATTTCAAGGTTTTGTAAAAGGCGGCATCAGCTCTCTTACGATTAGATCGCCCGCCGTGATCACCCAAAACAAAACTTCGGTCGAGAGAGATGTGCTGAGCGAAAAAGCGCATCCCTCCCGCCAAAGCATCAGGGTCTAGATTTCTTCGCGCTCAATCGCGGTTTGGGGACCTTTTTTGCGCCCATAAACCAGCCGATAGAGTGCCGGCAGGACCAGCAGCGTCAGGAGCGTCGAAGACACGATGCCGCCGATAACGACAGTTGCCAGGGGCCGTTGAACTTCCGATCCGGCTCCGACATTGAACGCCATCGGGACGAAACCAAGAGAGGCGACCAGTGCGGTCATCAAGACGGGTCTCAGGCGTGTAAGGGCGCCCTCAAAGATAGCCTCGTCCAGTGTCCGCCCATCCTTGATCAGTGATCGGATGAAGGTGACCATCACCACCCCGTTCAGCACAGCGACACCGGAAAGGGCAATAAAGCCCACCCCCGCTGAGATAGAGAGTGGGATACCTCGAAGAGCCAAGGCTATGACTCCGCCGGTCAGGGCCAGGGGCACTCCGCTGAACACGATGAGGGCATCCTCGATATTGCCGAAGAGCATGAAGAGCAGCCCAACGATCAAGATGAGCGCGATCGGTACGACGATCTGCAAACGTTGCGTTGCGGAGGTCAGTTGCTCGAACGTGCCGCCGAAATCGGCCCAGTAGCCATCGGGCAGCTTGACGTCTTCGTCGACTTTGGTCTGGAGTTCGCCGACGAAGGAGCCCAGGTCACGTCCACGCACATTCGCGGTGACGACGACGCGGCGCTTGCCATCCTCTCGGCTGATCTGGTTGGGGCCGACGACCATATCGATGGTCGCGACTTCCGACAGCGGTACGAAGCCGGTCATGCCCGATGTATCACCGGTCGCTCCTCTAACTGGCACCCGCAGGCGCCCGATTTCGGAGACATCGGCCCGGATATGTTCCGGGAGACGAACAACCACGTCAAAGCGCCGGTCGCCTTCGAATATCTGTCCAGCCTCAGTCCCGCCAAGAGCGGTCGCAACCACATCCTGAATATCCGAGATATTCAGTCCGAGACGCGCCATGGCCTGACGGTTGGGTGTTACCTGAAGGACAGGCAAACCCGTAACCTGCTCGACCTTGACGTCCTGGGCGCCCGGTATCCTCTCCATGACTTCCTGGACCTCCTGACCACTGGCCAAGAGTTTATCCAGATCGTCACCATAGATCTTGACGGCAACGTCAGAACGCACGCCGGAGATAAGCTCGTTGAAGCGCATCTGGATCGGCTGGGTGAACTCGTAATTGTTGCCAGGAATCTTCTCGACGGCTTCCTGGAGACGAGCCACCAACTCGGCCTTTGGCTCCTTGGGGTTCGGCCATTCCTTGCGGTCCTTCAGCATGACGAAGGTGTCGGCCACGCTGGGCGGCATGGGGTCGGTCGCGACCTCCGCCGTGCCGAGTTTGGCGAATACCCGGTCTACTTCGGGAAACTGCTTAAGTCTGGCCTCAAGCGCCGACTGCATCTTGACTGCCTGGGTGAGGCTCGTGCCGGGAATACGGAGCGCGTGCAGGGCCACATCGCCCTCATCGAGATTCGGAATGAATTCCGCGCCAAGGCGGGTCGCCAGAAGTCCTGAAACAACCATCAGGACAACAGCCAGCCCAATGACGATAACACGCGTCTTCAAGGCCATTTTCAAGGCGGGCTCGTACATGGCACGCGCGCCACGCATGAACCAGCTTTCCTTCTCCTGAACTTTCCCCGTGATGAACATGGCCACCATGGCCGGGACAAACGTCAGGGACAGAAGCAGTGCCGCCGTCAGGGCCGTGACGACCGTAAAGGCCATCGGGTGGAACATCTTGCCCTCGACGCCTTCAAGCGCGAAGATCGGCACATAGACGATAGTGATGATCAACACCCCGAATAGGCTGGGCTTGATGACCTCATCGCTGGCCTTGGCGGCCAGGCTGAAGCGTTCGTCCTTGGTCAATAGTCGGCCAAGATTGTGCTGGGCTTCGGCAAAACGGCGTAGGCAGTTTTCAATGATGATAACGGCGCCATCGACAATCAGGCCGAAATCAAGGGCACCAAGGCTCATCAGATTGCCCGATACCTTGTTCTCGACCATGCCCGTAATCGTCATCAGCATAGCGATCGGGATGACGGCCGCTGTAATGATAGCCGCCCGGAAATTGCCGAGCAGCAGGAACAGGATGACGATGACGAGAAGCGCGCCTTCGGTCAGGTTTTTCTCGACCGTGTGGATCGTGCGCTCGACGAGGTCGGTACGGTCGTATACCGCGACGGCTTGAACGCCGGCCGGCAGTGCCTTGTTAGCCGCTTCCAGCTTTTCGGACACCGCTTCGGCCACGGTACGGCTGTTCTCGCCGATCAACATGAACACGGTGCCGAGCACCACTTCCTTGCCATTCTGCGTCGCCGCCCCTGTGCGGAGTTCTTCGCCAAGGGCCACGTCCGCGACATCGCCGACGCGAATAGGCACGCCGGAGCGGGTTTGAACGACGATCGACGCCAGATCCGCCATGGTCGCAGCCTGGCCGGGAACACGAACGAGATATTGCTCGCCTTCCTTCTCGACATAGCCGGCGCCTTTGTTGCCGTTATTGGCTTCAAGGGCTGCAATGACATCTGCCATGGTCAGTCCGTAAGCCGACAAGCGGTCTGGCAGGGGCGTCACATGATACTGACGCTCAAAACCGCCGATGGTGTTGACCTCGGTAACGCCTGGGGTGTTGCGTAGCTGGGGCTTTACGACCCAATCCTGCAGCGTGCGCAGGTCCTCGGAATTCCAGGGCGTACCATCGGCTTTTACGGCGCCTGGCTTTGCCTCGACCGTGTACATGAAGATTTCGCCAAGACCGGTTGAGATCGGGCCTAATTGAGGTTCCGTTCCCTGAGGCAGCTGGCTCTTGGCCGACTGCACACGCTCGTTGACCAGCTGACGCGCGAAATAGATGTCTGTCCCGTCCTTGAAGACGACCGTCACCTGACTGAGGCCGTAGCGCGAGAGTGAACGCGTATATTCAAGGCCTGGGAGGCCCGAGATTGCGGTCTCGATAGGGTAGGTTATCCGTTGTTCGGCCTCCAGCGGCGAGTAACCCGGTACCTCTGTGTTGATCTGGACCTGGACATTAGTGATGTCTGGGACGGCGTCGATCGGCAAACGCTGGAAATTAAAGATACCCAGCGCGCAAAGTGCGAGCACGACGATAAGGACGATCCACCGGTGGCGGATCGACTGGTGTATGATTTTTTCTAACATGTCGCCCTCCTAGTGGTCATGGCTGGCGCCGGACTTTTCGATGTCCGCGCGGATGAGGAAAGCGCCCTGGGTTACATAGACTTCGCCGGGATCGAGGCCTTCGAGGACTTCGGTCCACTCCGGTGTCTGACGACCAAGCTTCAGCATACGGACTTCGTAGGTATTTCCGACCTTCGCAAAGACGACCTGAAAATCGCGGAAGCGCTGGATCGCATTTGTCCGGACCGCCAACGGCACGTCCTGCGCACCGACTAAGAAGCTGCCTTCGACGCCGAGACCTGCCCGGAAGTTGGCGGCCGCGCCGGCTGGAAGTCGGACATGCGCCATTACAGTTTGGGTGGTCGGGTCCGTACTGGGCAGGAGGGACTCAACTTTCGCCATCAGCTTCGTCTCGCCAGAAAGCGTGCGAACCTCGACGTCTTGTCCAACCTTTATCCGTTCGGCATCGCGGGGGAAGACAAAGAATTCGGCGTGGAGTGCGTTCGGGTTTGCGATGACGTACAGGGGGCTGTCATAGGCGACACCCCCGACGCTGGCGTTCTTTTCCATAATCACGCCGGAGATGGGTGAAGGGATGGAATAGGTTTGCAGGCTCTCACTCGATTCGACACGGGCCAGAACCTGCCCTTTTTTGACCGTCTGCCCCAGCTCGCCGGTCATCGACATGATCCGGCCCGGATACCAGGCCCTGACCTCGCTCTTGCCTTCCGGGGTAATCTCCACCCGGCCGGACATATCGATACGCTCCGCCAGGACCGCGGGGCCAGCGGCTTCGGCCTGGACGCCTGCCGTCACGGCAGCTTCGGGTGCAATCGTCGTGCGGCCTTCGTAGGAGGCGTATTTCCAGCTCGACTCTTTGCCGGCATAGGTTGCCTTGATGGCGACATCGAAAGAGTGCGGCTCACGGACGACGCCCTGTCCGCGCAGAAAGTCACCTTCGGGCGCAAAGCTGAAGGTGTCGACCTTCCCGCCCAGGCGGGTAAGCACAGTCGTCACGGCGACCAGTTTTGGGTCGACCGGCTTTTTCTTGAGGTAGGGATAGAAGCGGAATTCGGGCTCGACCCCATCTTCATAGATCGTGACCTCTATGGCGATATCGCCGTTCTCAAGCAGACGGCCACCGTGAGGTCCCTTGGCGGCCTCTTCGCCCTCTTCATGTCCTGCTTCCTCGTGGCCGTGTTCGTCTTTGGCCGCTTTTTTGTCGCCGCAGCCAGCCATGCCCGTCAAGGCAAGAGCGGCCACACCGGCCAGCCAGAAGCGTCGGTTTACAGAGTTATGTTTGCGGATCATTAGTTCGTTTCCTGAACTGGGATAAGCGGAACCCACTGGCCTGCCAGACGTTCGCGGCGGGCGCGTTCCATATGGAATGATTTGAGAATTTCGATGCGACGTTCCTTGGTTGAGATGAGTGCGTCCTGCGCACCGATCACGTCGCGATAGCTGAAGCCGCCACGCATGAAACCTTCACGAACCTGGACAACAGCCCGCTCCAATTGCGGGATGACTTCCTCATCGATCCGACGGACCTCGCCAGCGGAACTGATGAGCCTCGGCGTGATCGCACCGATATCGCGGGCACGGATCCGGTCAGCCGCTTCGATATCCGTAGCGGCTGCCAAGGCTTCGGCACGTGAACGTTCCACCGCGCCGCGATTGGTATCGAAGCGACCGAGTGGCAAAGACCCGCCGACGACAAAGGCCACGGCCCCATCGCCCTTGAAATGGCGAACACCTGCTTCGAACGTCGGATCCTGGACGCTTCTTGACGTCTCCAGTCCGATTTGCGCCGTTGCCACGCGTTGCTGCGCGCGCAGACGCTCAAGTTCCGGTGTCTCCATTATGGTCGGAGTGATGCCTGCGGCGCTCGTATCTTCGAGCCATGAAGGATCGAGATCGAAATCAACCGTCCCACCCCAGTAGGCCGCCAATTGCGCCTTGAGTTGCGCGGCGCGCTGCCTGGCTTGATCAAGCGTGATTTGCGCGCTCGCGACGTCGGCATCCGCCAGTGAACCCGCGAATAGAGGATCGCGAGCGGCCGCTACACGGCGTGTGATCTCGTTCCGGGTAACCTCGGCGAGCTTTAGACGCTCTTCCGCGACGCGCACCTCGGCCTCGGCCACCACGGCTTCGATCCAGACCACTTCGACTTCCGTCATCAGATCCAGTGATCGCACCCGTCCCTCTGCGACAACCAGATCGCGTTGTGAGGAAGCAACATCGACCCGGGCTTTGCGTTTGCCGCCACGCTCAAGTGTTTGCTGATAGCTGAGCGTCGTTTCTGTGCGGTCGATGCCGTTATACGGACTTGAACCCAGGGTATTCTCGACCTGCAGCCCGAGAGTGGGATTGGGCTTCACGCCGGCCTGGCGAATATTGCCCTCGGCGGCAGTCAACCTTTGTGTGGTTGCGGTTCGCGCCAGATCGGCTTCAGCCGCACGCGTCATGGCGACGGATAGTGGCAGAGTTTCAGCGTAGGCCGAGACGCCGGCGATCGCCCATATCAGGGCAAGGCTACCTGAAAGCACGATTGTGCGCAGGGGGGCCGACTTTGCGCAACTATGGCGCAATTTGGGGGATGTCATGTTACTCTCTCGCGGTGATTTCTGAGTGCGCGGCCAAGGCCGACGCGGTTGCGTTAGGCGAGGCTCAGAACCCGCGGAGGTTGGTCGATCGTGGCGGTAGAATTGTCCGGCAGTCGATGGGACGCCCCGGGCCAGAGGACTATGGATGCCGAAATAGGCGGCAGGACGGCCGCCTGGGTGTCGGCTACAGTTCCGGAATTGGTTTCATTGAAATGGTGGTGATGGTCCTGGTTCGAACCGCCAGGCTCGTCCGTCAAAGCCTGCACATCGATATGACCCGTGCATCCATCAACATTGCCATTGCAAGGGGCTGACCAGCCGCCATCGGACGCACTTGGATCACCGCTGCTCATATGGTCGAGTATCGCAAGATCGGATTGGACCGAGACAAATGCCGCATTAAGTGTCGCCGCCATACATAGTATGGCGGTGAAGGCCCAAAGGCGCGACAGAAATGTCTTGCGAATGAATTCCATCTAAGTCCGACTCGGGATCGGCATCTGCCGTTCCCTGGTTCGATTACTCACCTACTATGCTTTAAAAAAAATGAACAGCCCTTGCAGTCCAACCATATACAAGGCTGACCGATCGGCGACGGGACGGGTTGCCGGGTGACAATCTGAACCCACTGGAGTAGATCTGGGCTATGTCCTCAGCATCACCTATGTGGCCGGGCGTTCCCCTGGCCCTTACATCAGCGGCCCTGTTCGGAATGAGTACCCCGCTGGCCAAACTCCTCCTCGGCACAGTCGATCCGTGGTTGCTCGCTGGGCTCTTGTATCTGGGGGCCGGTCTGGGCTTGGGTGGGCTTCAGCTGATACGCGCCATAGGGAAAAAGCGTAACGACGAGGCGCCGCTTCGCCGTTCAGACTTTCCGTGGCTCGTGGCAGTGGTTATTTCTGGCGGCGTCGCAGGTCCCCTTATGCTGATGCTAGGCTTGACGAACACCTCGGCCGCAAGCGCTTCCCTGCTTCTGAATCTCGAAGGTCTTGCGACAATGGCTATTGCCTGGCTCGTGTTTCGCGAAAACGTGGACCGCAGGCTCTTACTCGGGGCTTTCGCTATCCTAATTGGGGCTGTCGTTCTGTCATGGAAGGGCGACGCCAGACTTGATACAGGCGGCCTGTTGATCGCGGGCGCATGTCTGGCCTGGGGGATCGACAACAATCTCACGCGCAAACTGTCGTCCGCCGATCCGGTCAAACTGGCCATAATCAAGGGTCTCGCCGCAGGCTCAGTCAATTTAGTATTGGCTCTAGCTATGGGCGCCAAGTTGCCGGGCGCGGTCGTCCTGCTCGGCGCCGGCATCGTCGGATTTCTGGGCTACGGGGTGAGCCTTGTCCTCTTCGTGTTGGGCTTGCGTCATTTGGGCACAGCCCGAACCGGAGCGTATTTCTCGCTGGCGCCCTTCGTCGGCGCAATTTTGGCCGTTGTGGTGCTGAAGGACCATGTTTCCCTTCAACTGATTACCGCGGGCGCATTCATGGCGATTGGCCTTTGGCTGCACCTCACTGAGCGACACGAACACCTTCACGCTCACGAACCGGTGGAGCATGAACATCGCCATTTGCATGACGAACACCATCAGCACGCCCACGGGCCCGGTGATCCTGAAGGCGAACCCCATACCCACCGGCACCATCACCTGCCGCTAACGCACAAGCATCCTCATTTTCCTGACTTGCATCACCGACATCGACACGAGTGATTGACGTGTCGTTTCAATGGCTTTTGCCATCGAATACTGTGCCGCTGCTCGCAATTCGAAATTACTCGGGCATCGAACGCGCTTAAGCCTGGCGGCAACGCCACTTTCGCAAGCACGTTGTAGCCTGCGGTCACCGCCGCTATCTTTCTGCATACCGCCGTCTATCGATCGTCCGCAAGCGAACGTACTAAATCCAAAACTTTGCGACGATGTTTTGCAGACTTAATGCGAGGAAAAGCCTCCGCCAGTTCAATGCCTTCAGCGGTCATCAAAAAGCTATGAACAGATTGCTCTGAAGCGCTTTCGCTGAAGCCGTCGGGGTGTTCACCCTCACCGTATCCTTCGTAGAAATACGCGACTGGCACCTTCAATGCTTTGGCTATTTCGAAAAGCTTTGATGCGCTAATGCGGTTCGAACCCCGCTCATACTTTTGTACCTGCTGAAAAGTAAGGTCGAGGTGTTCTGCCAAGCCGTCTTGGCTCATTCCAAGAAATTTCCGCCGCATTCTGACACGCCCCCCGACATGGAGATCAACTGGATTGGGGGCTTTGTCATCAAACGCCATCACATGCTCGCTTCTCAACTGGAAAAGATAGTTTCTCAATGTGGCCACTGGAACGTGGCGCATGGAGAAACGGTTTTGGTTCGATCTGCAAAATATGTACCGTCTACCGTTGCAGTTGAACTACGGTACGGGCGAAGGCCTGACGGGCTTGGAGAACGATCGCATCTATATCGGCTCCGCCGACAGTTCGGTCAACAATCCTTCTCAAGTAAGCCCTTGGTACGGCACGCCCAATATCATTGCCGCGTTTTTGGGTTCGTAGTCATTCGGAAGCTTGATGATAAGCGCCTCGTTCTCAATCGACGCCGGGCACTTGCGGATGCACTTTTTGTCGACGGCGAGTTGGCGGACGGAAATCTCCAAACCTTTGGACTATTGCTTGGACCTCGCTTAACAAGCGGCTGGCCAGCGTGCCGATCACGTCGTGGCTGTTTTGCTGTTGTACAGGTATCCGCCTGCGATGATACCCGCGATTACCAGTTGAGCACCAAGTCCTTCCAGCGTCGGGTAAATCCCCAGGATTTCGACGCGGGGGAAACCTGCCATTGGATGAATCGGCATATAACCTGCTTCTTGAAGTGCAGACACCGCCTTCCCGATCAGCACGACCGCAAGGACTGAGATCAGCGCCGAACTGTACGCGAAGAATTTTCCAATTGGCAGGCTCCGGCTAAAGCGCACCATGGCCCAGCCAATAACTGCCAAGGCAAGGATTGCCGATAACGCGCCTCCGATGACGGCAATGCCGTTGCCCCGACTCCAGATGGCCGCGTAGAATAGAATGGTTTCAAAAACTTCGCGATACACGACAAGGAACGACAGGCCGAACAGGAACCAGGCTGATTGTTTGTTCAGAGCATGGGTGAGTTTGTCGCGGATATAGCGCTGCCAGGCATCGGCGTTGCTTTTGCCATGCATCCAAATGCCAACCCAGACCAGTACCACGGCCGCAAAGAGCGAGCCGAACCCTTCCGTGAGTTCGCGGCTCGCACCGCTGACGCCGATTGCAAAAGTCGCGATTGCCCAGGTGGCGCCGCCCGCCACCAATGCGGCCACCCAGCCGCCATGGACATAGGGCAGCACGTCCGTGCGTTCGGCACGGCGCAGGAAGGTGATCATCGCCAAGACGATCAGCAGCGCTTCAAGACCTTCGCGCAAGAGGATGGTGAACGCTCCGACGAAGCTCGATCCGGCAGAAGTACGGCCGGGTGCAATCACCTCCTCGGCTTGGGAGAATAAACCTTCCAGCGTCTTGGCCTGCTGGCGAACGGTCGCGACCGGCGCTCCTTGTGTGATCCCAGATCGCAAAGCGCCCATGGCCTCCTCGATGCGGATCATCAGGGCTTTGTCATGCGTGGCAAGGACTGCCTCCACCGGTTCGAACCCGTCGAGATAGGCAGACAGTGCCAAGTCGTTCGCAGCTTTCCGATCGCCGCGCTCGTAGGCTGCAACCGCTTCCTGCAATCGCGCCTTGCTCAAGGCCAGAGAACCCGTCGACGATGGCACCACGGCAGACGGGTTGCGCCGTAGATAGGCGACCAGAGCATCTGCTTTCTCATCCCCTACTTGCGCCCCCATCGTCGCAGGCGTGGTGCTTACGAGCCTTTCAAGGGTAACGTCCGGATGCAGCGCTGGCTCGTCCTGCCATATACGTTCTCCCTTGGAGGATTCCGGAAAGGCAATGGAGCCAACATAGAAGGCCAGCGCCCAGCGGTCCTGTGGTGGAAGCTGCGAGAAACTCGGCATACTGGTTCCGTCGATGCCCTGTTCGATCACCTGGTACAGACCGAAGATGCTGCGCTCACGCGCCCGGCCGTGATCGTTGAAAGCAATTGGCGGCGGGTCGAGCCGTTCCGACGCAGGCCCCTTGCCGTCACCCGTCGCGCCGTGGCAACTCGCACAGGTTTCGGCATAGAGCACATGGCCACGCTCCCAATCCGGCGGGAAGGCCGGTGCGAGGGGCACCGGATATGCCGTGATTAGTGCTTGTGCCAACTCGCGCGCTTGAACGGCGATGATGTCCGGAGCGTCTTTTCGGTCGATGGCCTGTTGCAGCGAAGTGGCTTTCGTCAGCAATACGGGTTTTTGGGACGTACGGCGGAGCCCTTCGATGCGTGTCTTGGCCGAGCGAGCAAACTCGGTCATTTCCGCATATTCCGCCGCGTTCGTCACCTTCCCGTCCGAGATTGCTTCCCGATAATCGACTGCGATGTAATCCAGCAGACGCCAGGCGACCTGGGCGTCGTTCGTCTCCGCTGCCCGCGCTTGCGCCGCACCGACGGCAAGGATCAAAGTGCAGCAGAGGATCGAAAAAATGCGTAGCAGGAGGGAGGTGGGCATAAATGGAGTAACTTTCCGAACGTTCGCTTTGGCGGCGATAACACCTCCAGCCACTGTAGATGCAAGTGATATTCAGCCGCAAACCATTTTCCTACACGATCAGGTCCGCTCATTGTGAGGGGGCGTGGTGTGGAACAACGATAAATAGAGCATGATCATCACACCGAAGAAAATGGCGCTATCGGCAATATTGAAGGCTGGCCAGTGATGCCGCCCCCAATGCATGTCCAGCCAATCAACTACCGCGCCACGCCAGAGACGGTCGAGCACATTTCCCACCGCCCCGCCCAGGATCAACGAATAGCCGTAGGCGTTTAACGTGCTTGGGCGGCGCGCTATCAGGACTCCTAGAAAAACTGACACGCCCAGACCGAGCGCGGTAAAGAACCAGCGCTGCCAGCCCGGTTGATCGGCCAGAAGGCTGAAGGCGGCGCCGGGATTGAGCGTGTGGACCAGATTGAAAATGGGAAGGATTTCGACTTCGCTGTGGAGCGGAATCGTCGCCACGATCATGGCTTTTGACACTTGGTCCAGCAGGATGGTACCAACCGCCAAGGAGAAAGGCTTTGCCACATCGGAAAGGTTCACTTGGAACCGCCTGGCTTCAATTCCTTCATCGCGCCGGTGACAATTTGATGGGCAGAATGGAGGAACAACACCGCAATGATACCGGCCACAATCAAATCCGGCCACGCGCTCTTCAGCCAGAAAACCAGGCCAGCCGCGATAACGACGGCGATGTTGGCCAACGCGTCGTTTCTACTGAAAAGCCAGACAGCACGGGTCTGGGCGTCCCCGTCTCGGAACTTGGCAAGTACGAGGGCGGCCGTCACGTTCACCGCCAACGCAGCTATGCCGATGCCGCCCATCAACTCCGCTTCCGGCGGTTGGGCGTGGGTCACGCGCCAAAGGGTGTTGACAATCACCGCTAGCCCGAGACAGCCCAGGAATATGCCTTGAGCAAGGGCAACGCGGGATCGGTAACTGGCCGTCCATGACAACGCCAGCAAGCCAATGAGCGTAATCGAACCGTCGCCGAGGAAGTCGAGCGAATCTGCCTTCAACGCCTCGCTTCGAGCAAGGAAACCACCAATAACCTCGATGATCCCGAAGCCGAGATTGAGCAGGACGACAATCCAGAGAGCCTTGCGATAGGCCGGATCGCGTTCGGCGCGATTGCTGTCACCCGTGCAGGAACAGCAGGCCGTTTTTTCAGGTGAATCGCTCATGCAACTGGTCTAGAACCTCCAGCAACTGGAGGATCAAGTGAAAAATCGACCGACGATGGCGAACACGACGCATTTCACGATCGGGGTCCTGGCGCAGGCCACGGACACGAAGGTCAATACCATCCGCTTCTACGAGGAGATTGGATTGATGCCCGAACCGGATCGCACGAGCTCGGGGCGACGAGTTTACCTAGAAGATGATCGCAAGCGCCTGACATTCATCCGGCATTGTCGTAGCTTTGGCTTCTCGGTCGAGGTGGTCCGGCAATTGCTATCGATGAAAGCCGGTGACGCCGGCTCCTGCGTCGCGGTGGCCGACTTAGCCGTGGAATTTCGGCATGAGATTGATCGCAAACTCGTCGCCTTGCAGATGATAGGGCAGGAACTCGACCGGATGATTGGTGCGTGCCCGCTGGGGGGCTTGTCCGATTGCGCTATCCTATCGGGTTTGGAAAGTGATATTGCGGGCGCGAAATTGACGAAGCCGTAATTCAGCCGAGTCAGAAAACTTCGTAAATTCGCATTGGTCTGAGATTTGGTAACCGGCTGATTCTATATCAGTTCGGTCGATCTTTCGGTCCACTCGCCTCCTCAAATGGGCCTTTGCTGCGGCACGGCCAATATCATCGCCGCGTTTTTGGGTTCGTAGTCATTTGGAAGCCTGATGATAAGCGCCTCGTTCTCAATCGATGCCGGGCACTTGCGGATGCACTTTTTGTCGACAGCGAGTTGGCGGACGGAAATCTCCAAACCCTTGGACTTCTTGTCAACGACTTCCCAGCCCGATGACCCAACGGCTACCAGACGCAGGCGCTTCTGACCCGCCGCAAGGCTGACTTGAACCTTCACCCGCTTGTCTTTCCATTTCAACCGCTCGAAAATCCTGGGTTCGATTTGAATGGCCAGGCCGGATGGCTTCGCCAAAATCTTCACCGTCATGTCCAAATCCTCGTTTGGTAGCAAATCAGCAAAATCAAACATTATATCTCCTTCGCAATTGTTCCTTGTGGCCAGCATGTTCAAGCAAGCCACTGATTCTAAATTTGTTTCTCTCGGGACGATGAAATCTCGCCTTGAAAATTTCCGACCGCTCGGCTAAAGAACAAACCATGATTTTTGAAGGGGGAAGCGGTGACGGACAATCTTAAAAATGCCAATGCTGATCCCTCGAATGGCGGCCCTCACCTGCTGGCCGGTGCAATCGAATTGACCCCTGAGGCACGGGCGATCTTGACCAAGCAGGTCAATCGAAAGATCGTTTGGGGATACAAGTTCGCCAAAGCCGGACTTTTTGTACTCTGCGGCCTTCCGCTGCTGGCATCACTTTTCTTCGGGTACGGCATCGCCACAACCGGCATCGACAACGTTGGCCAGGGAATGTTGGCCATTGGACTGGTCGGAGGCCCGGCAGCGCTCGCTTGGTTTCTGTCTCGGCTTGTCGCAAGATATTGACGATCATTTTTTGTCCTTTGGTTTGAGGCCGACGGCTTTGGTCAGCGCTTGGTAATTCTTCTGCCCGGCCGAACCGACCTTCCCAAGCGTGTCGCCGGTCTGCTTCGTGATGTCGATGTGTTCTCGGACCTGCTGACCGCCAAGGTCCTGTTGCCCCTGTTGCACGTCAGAGTTCACCTGCTTCGCTGTCTTCTGCGCATCGACATCACGGGCCGCGAATGCTGCAGCCTGGGGGCTTTCCGCAAGCAAGGGCACCGAGCCTGCACTCCAACCGCTATTTGATTGATGAGGTGGATCGGGCGCGCCGCTGTCGCTCGCGCCCCCGAACTTTCGACTCGGGCGCGGCTTTTTCGATGGGGTATCCGCTGCCCCTGCCCCGGGACGAAGGCCCGCGTCGTTTGAGACGGTTCGGGTCGCCTCGGCTGCGGAGATTAACACCGGGTCCTGCGCCAGGTGGTTGTTGGCAGGCGTGGCGGCGCTTTCGTATTGCTTCGCCAGACTGTCGGCCTGAAGGCCGTTAAATTCTTCAGCCAGCGCCATGCCCTTTTGCAGGTCCTGTGGTGTCGCTCCGACCCACAACGACCGGGCATCCGACACGGTCATGCCTTTGTCCTGAAGCATCCAGTTAAAGAAGGCCGTGCCTTGATTGCCGGTAACCGTCTCGGAGCCATTTCGGACCTTGGTAGCGTCCTCGGACAGACGGGTGCCGGTCGCGTGGAGCTTGGTCGCCGTGTCCGTGATGGACTGCAGCGAGCTGAATGTATTGGAGTCGATGTGACGGGCACCGTTGTCAGTTGTGTGTGATCTGTCGAAAGCCGACCGGGCCGCATCGGTGCTGACACGGTTGTGCGTATTGGTAATGTCGGTCGAAAGCGTATTCATCAGGGAGTAGCCGCGATCATTCGACTTGGACTGCGTCGCGGTCGTGCTGGCTTCCTTGGATGCCTCCCCCCTCACCCCGGCCTTGGCATCCGCGCGTACTTCGGCGACGCCGATGTCGCCCTTCACGCCAGCTGAAGCTTCAAGACTCGAATAGACGCTGGCAGCCGCTCTCGTTGCTTCAGCATCGGCCTCCCCTTTGCTCATATGGTGGCTGGTCTGATAATACTGCGACAGTTGCTGAAGGTCGCTGATAAGGCGCCCTGACGAGGCCTGCTCCTCGCTCGACATGCCCGACATGTTGACCGTGTTGTTGCTCCAGCCACGGAAAACCTCGTCCGTAACGGCTTTGGACCGCGTCTTGCCGACGCTGACAGAATCCGTCAGTGCCTGGCTTTGATCCAGATAGCTCTGTGAGGATTTGGCCAGGGACTCGCCGTAGCCCCTCTGACGGGCCAGATCGAGGGCGCCACTACTGAGCGCCGCATTGGCGATATTCAGGCCGTTTCCGTAACGCGTCATCGTGACGCCATCGGCGCCAACGACGGTCGAACGGGCGCGATCTTCGTACCGGCTCGTCACATGCTGGTTGGCGTTTTCGTTGTCCCAACTGTGGTTGCCAACGGCTGCATTTCCGAGGGACCAGTTGCCGGAGGTCAGCGAGGACGAGGCGCTTTCGGCGCCCGAACGGAAATTGCCCAACAAGGCTTCGCCCTGGGCGCCGACTGCCATGGCTCCTTTGGTCAACAGACCGGCCAGGACCGGGATCATCAGCATCATCGAGCCTGCGAGCGTACACACATCCTGGTTGGCTTGGGCGGAGGCATCGAGTGTCAAGGCATTGAAGACGTGCGTGTCGCCGGCGCCGAAGGTCGCGGCCGCCGTGTGCGCGAACGCGTTGGCCATCATCACCTTGTGCAGGATGACATACATCGGTCCCCAAAGCTGGAGGTAGAAGAAGCCGGCGAGATAGCCCTTGGCCATGGCCGGCCCCAGCTTGGGCAGCAGGAACAGCGGAAAAATGACCGGGAAAATGCCGATGAACAACAGCTCGATGACGATCTTCAGGTTGACGACCGCCTTTTCGCCAATCACGCCGAGCAGCTTTTGGGTGTTCTGTGTCTGAAGCTCGGCCATGGTAGCGCCGAGCACGCCGCTTGAACTCCCCATGTAGCCTTTGAGGCTGTCGTTTAACATGTTGCGCACGACGGCCTGTTTGATGATCGTCGTAGCACTCTGGCTCGAACCGATGGCTGTCGTGACGACATTTGAGACGTTCGCCTGTTCGGCGTTCATGTTGGCCTCAGCGACCTCCGGATCGACAGACGCCACCAGGTATTTCTGGATGTTGGGCAAATCTGTGCCGAGATCTACGCCGACCTGGGTGGCGAAGTCCGCGCAGTTCTTAAGCGTGGTCGAACCATCGGCATTTGTGTAGGGTCCCATCCTGGCCGGGTTTGGTGTTGCAGTCAGGGTCTGCCACATGTCGGCCGATTTGCTCAAGGCATCGATCTGAACCGTGTTGTCCGCTACGTCGTAAAACGCGCAGTCCTGCATATAACCACGCAGATTGAGCGCCGTGCGCTGATCGCTGGGTCGTAGGGTATTGATCTTGGCGAACATTTTCGCGCCGAAGATCATGCCATGTTTGGAGAATTCACCGTCGACCGGATCGGCAAAGGCCGTCTCGGTCAACTTGATGATCCGGTCGCCAATCTGGCTGATCAATGCAGAAGAGGCGCCCACACCCAAGGGAACATTGGCGACGATCGGATGGACGACACCCGGGTTCAGCCGATCCTCGACCTGGATGCTGACCTTGGGCACCCACAGCACGCCGTAGATGACGACCGCGAAGATATACCATCTCAGGATCGTGCCGACATTGAAGTCGGTCACGGCCTTGACGATGCCCATGGCTACGCCGAGCACCAGGGCCAGCCGGATCAACGAATCCATGGCATTGGCGCCCGACATCAACGCGACTGCGTTGAAGATGTCGTGGTAAAGGTCCCCGGAACCGTAAGATCGGAACTCCCACATATAAGACCTACCCTGCCGACTTGGTGCTGGTGTATATGATGGACTGGGCAAGCCGCGAGGTCGTGTCGGCCGCGATGTCCTCCTCGAACATGCGCGTGCGCTGGATCAGTTGCTGGACCGCAGTGATCCGATTCTCGATCAGCTGCTGGCGCTGGTCCAGGCGACCAACGATATCCCGCAAGCTCGCCCGCCAGGCGGACGTCGATTCCGCGTCCGTACCGAGGACATTGCTGGATGCGACCGTGACCTCATGCAGGTTTCGTTGGATCCACCCGATCAGAACGTCCGTCGCAATGGCATCGGCGTATTTTTCCATCTCGGCGGCGGCGAGTTCCTTGTTCGCCGCCACCTGAACCGAGGCGATCTTGTAAAGCGGGATGGTCGCCAAACCGAGAAAGTCGATTTCCTGGGTGTTCAGCGTCTGCTTGTTGATGATCTTCGTCACGATCGAATTGATGATGGTGGTCACCTTGGCCTTCAGGCCAGTGACATTGACGGTATCGCCGTAGGCGACCATGTTGAGGCAAGGATCGTCGGCGCAGTGATGGATCCTGATGGTCCCGCCGTCGAGAAGCGCCGTGATCATTCCGTCGCTGTCCGCATCGGCGGCGAAGGTTTGCATCTGAGTTTGACCATCGTCATCGATATGGATGACGGTTGTGCCGGTCAGCGTCATCAAGGTTTCTGCGAGTTGCTTGTCCCCGCCCAGGAGTGGGTGCTTCATGATCCCCTCCCAGGCGACGTTGCGGTTATAGGCCTGCTGCTGCCTTTGAGCGTCTGACGCCGACCCGATGGTCGACTCCGCCTCCCCGCCGAAACCGCAGGCGGCCCGTGCCGCCGCCTCATCGACATATTTGCCATTGGCCAGCCCGATCTCCATGCAGGACTTCAGGGCGCCGGACGGCAAGGCGTTGACCGCGCCGTTCACGAGCTGCTGGGCAGCCTCGCAAGATCCGATGGCGCCGAGATTGGCCTTCTGGATGATGTTGAACATCTGCTCGATCTCGTTGCCGAGCAGTTCGGACAGGCTCTTGACGGCCATTTGAAACAGCAGCCCGACCGCGTTCTGCGCCACTGCTTTGAAGGTGGCGATAATCTGATCGGTGTTGATGAAGGAGAAACTACCGCCATAGACGTCGATGCCACCGCAGCCGGCCTTCACCGATGGCAGGGAAACGGCCGAAATCTGCGTCGTCGTCTGGGGCGACCGATAGGAATAGTTGCCGAGCGTGTAGTATCCGGCCTCCTGGCCCTTGTAAGCGGAGGGGCCAGCGCCGTTCGAGCTGGAGAGGCTGTCGTTCCAGAACGAATTCATCGAGCCGTCGACATTGGCGGAGGCCGGCGTGACAATCAGGAGCAGGTAAGAAATGAGGGTCACGAAGAGCATCAGTTTTTTCATCGTCATTCCCTTAAAAATCCTTGCCTGGTTGTGTCGCGAGGGTCACGAACAGGCGGTCGGCCAGTTCATCGACCGTAAGCAAACCGGCGCCGACATAGGTCAGGCAGCCCCTCGGGCTTTCGCATGGCCGCAATGTGATCTGCTTGCCGTCCGTAACCGTGATCGAAACCGGCCTCGTGTTGCCATGCGCATCCAGCGATGGTTTCTGGTAGATCAGGTAGGCCGGCGTGACCGGATCCGTGATGCCCCAGGCCTTCAACTGGCCCCGGTCCGCCACGAAGTTAGGAAACTCCGGGTTCGGCGCTCCGTCCGCCGAGATTGGCTTGACGACGACGCCGAACCTCTGGCCGAACGCTCGCACAATAGGAGAAGCTGCCCTGCACGGCCCGCATGAGCCGCGATAAATGTAAAACAGGCCAATCTGGTCATAGGCGCCGCGGAAGAACAGGTCGCGGTCCGTATTGCGCGTATCGACCCATTCGGTCTTTGCGGCCGTGCTGATCGGACGTTGCAGGGTGTAATCGAGGCTCGGATCGGACCAGATCAGGCGGCGAACCGTGTCGGCGAACAGCCCGGACTTGTCCATCGTCTCCTGCTGGAAAGCATAGTATCGGCGGATGTTCTCTTCGGTCGGGTTCCACACCGCGACAAGGCGGGCATGCTCCATGTCCGCCTTAAACTTTTCCGCCGCCGCCATGTCCGCTTCGTCACTCGACACCGGCGATCCTGGATTTGCGTTCGGGGATCGCACCTGATCCGGATCGGTGTCGCAATAGAACCAGGTACCGAGCTGACGGGCGCAATAGTCGCTGCCTAGGCCGGCTTCGGCCTTGCGACCGGCCGACGCCGGCGATGCTTGGACGGGTAGGTTGGTTTGAGCCTGCACCGCAAACGGCAAGGCGATGAATCCCAAGGCCACGCCCAGAACCGCCAGCCTCAGGAGCTGATGTCGAATAGCTGTCATTTCTCGGGCGTCCTCGACGTGTTCATGGAATTGATGGACGCTGTGATGGCGGCAACCGTCGAGTTGGGGTCGTTGTCGGCGAGCTGGGCCAGCTTGTCGTCGTAGAAATCCGAGAAGTCGACGTTCGAGAGATCGATCTGCTGAAACTGGCTAACCGAGAAGCCGCCGCATTGTGGATTCTTCGCGTCGCCCCACGATAAGCCCAACTGGCTGTGACCCGCCTCCTCGACGATCCGGCCCAGGACCGAGCCGTAGCAGCAGTAGGTCATCTTCTTCATCAGACAGCCGAACAGACTTTTGTTGGAGCAGTAGGTGCCGATGTAGTGGCAAGCCTTCTTCTTCTGTTCAGCCGCCAATTTTTTCTCATCAGCGTTGCAGCTGGTAAGATTTGCGTCGAGGAGGAGCCCGGAATCCTTGCAGCAGTTGGAAAGCCCTCCGATCGATTTGCCGCACTTAAGCCCGTCGCCGCCGAAGATGGTCAGGGTGCCGCTGGCACCATAGCTGCCCGATGCCTCCTTGAGCGCATTGATCGCGCTCAGCGCCTGGGGAAGGTCGTTGTCGGGATCGTCAGCCGTCGCGATGATCGCCGTGCCATTAACCCAGCTGGCATCGCAGATCGCGCCCGTCGCTGAAGGCGGTGTTGCGACCGCGGCCTGGCAGGCATAGACGTAGTCGTAGGTCTGACACGGCGACGACCCGTCATAATTCGGATCGATACAGTTCTGCTCCTTCAGGACGCATCCGCCTGGGACCTGGCAGTCGCTGCCGGTACTGGCGACGCTATCGCAGGAATAGGTGAGGGTCGATTTCAGGCAGAAGTCAGCCGGCAGGGCCAGGGCGGCCATGATGTCCGGTACGTCGCTGGCGTGCTGTGTGCAGGTAGAGGTCCCAAGGGAGCAGGCCGGGTTACCCGTAAACGCCGCGCAGGCTGTCACGTTCAGGCCGTTGTCGACATAGCCGGCATTGGCGCAGGTATAGGTGACGGTCTTGGCCCCGCAGGTACCCGAGGCCTCATCGATCCAGGAGGTGCAGATCTCAGAGGACCTGGTACAACCGGTATCCGCACGCTGAGCCGAACAGGTATCGGCCTTGCGGCCAAGGTACGTTATGCCGGTAATTCCGGTATAGGCAGTCTTGCAATATTGCAGATAGTTGGACGTCGAGCCTATCTGTTTCGGAGGCGCGCAGTTGCCGGCGTTGATCTGACTGATCATGACACCGCAACCGATGCCAGTGTTGAGACCGCCTGGCCCTGCGAAAATCACGCATTGATGGGCCTCGGTGAAGGCGCCGATGTTGGCATAGCTGGCCTGTGCCTCGTAATAGCTATCGGTCTGGCAGGTCCGGGTCGCAGAGGTGAGCGCAATGTCTTGATAGGTTTGGCAGACTTGCGATGTGGTCACGACATTATTGCCGGACTCGCAGGTGTAGATCGTTGCCTGGTCCGTTCCGCCGCCCTGGGCGTGGCAGGTCGTCGACGTCGTGCCGGTCACGCCACCCGCCGATGCCGTCGGGTCATTGGCAACGCCGAGCGCGCCTTTCACCCATGCCGCGTTTTCGCTCACCGGATTTGCTGCGACATAGGCATTGCTTTGGACAATGGCCGGTTTCATGACATTGGTCGACGAGGCGACTGCGCCATCGCGTTGCAGCGTCGCGACCTCCTCCCCCGATTTCGCCTGAAGGTCGTTCGCGGCACCCTGATAGCCCGGCATATTCGCAGCTATGTCATTGTTGACCGCCGCACTATTGGCGCGGTCGAGCGCTGTCTGAAACTCGGCCAGGTTCGGCGGCTGGTAGGTTTGGGCCAGCGCCTGAGAGACAAATACCAGCAACAATAGGGCCGTGGAGGCAAGACAGCGCATCTAGTCCCCCATCCTCGAAAGTGCTTTGGCCGCCACGTCAGGCGCTGCCGTGCCCTTATCGGCCAACAGGCGAAGGGCCTGGCCAAGGCTGACATTGCCCCGGACGACATCGAACGGCACGTCCGGGCGGTCACATTCGATCCCCTCCTCGCACGGCTGGACCTCATCGGTCGCTGCGATGAATGAAGGCACCCGTTCGACATGGTATTGCTGGAACACTCGGGGATCGATGATCAGCCCGGCGGGTTCCCCTTCGACAAAGACGCCTTTGAGGGCAGCCTGCGTCTTGGTGAAACTGCCATCCAGCAAGCCGCGGATAACGAGCACCGCCTGGGCCTTTTCGGCATCGCGGGCCAACTGGCGCAACGAGGCCTTGGGCATGGACAGGCTGACCGCGATATAGACGACGCCTTCGGAAATCTCGTCGCTATTGAGGTAGGGATCGACCTGGTATTCTTTGGCGAGGAAGGTTACGCCCCGCCGGATGCGATCGCGATTGCCATCGTTGAGTGCCCGGGCGTCCTGAGTGTACTGCTGTGCCCTGTCCATAGTCGCTCGCGGATCAATGCCCGTGAGCGTCCCCTTCAGAGCATCGGCGCGCGACTGCGCCTGATTGACCAGGTCCTCGACCGTCGGGCTCGTCACAGCCTGTGCGAAGACGTACTCACCGAGGATAGCGGCAACCACGCTGGCGATGATGATGATTGGCTTAGAGCGCACAGCAATTCCTCTTCCGCCAGATAAGGAACCCCAGGTCTTCACCCTTCACCGGATAGACTTTGCCAGCCTCGTAGGGCACCGTGCTCTTGCCGATGGCATTGCAGGCGAGCCGCCCCTTGTGCGCCACCGGGTAGATCTCCTGGTAGCGGTACTGAAGCTTGTCCATGGTCGGCTGGATGATGGGCGCGCACAGGCTTAGCGACCCACGCGTTCCGAAGGCCAACAGTTCCCGGTGCATTTTCGCAGTGAAGCGTTCCGCGACCTGAAGGGCGCCAGGAAGCGCACCGTATTGCCCCGTCACCTGCCCCGTCATCGGATACAGCGATCCCTGGCAGCCAGCGCACCAGAACATCTGCTGGATCGGCCGGCCTGTAGCGGTTGCCGCAACACAGTCTGCCGCGCAAGCCATGACAGCGATGGGGTTGGAGAACAGGAAGACTTCCGGATTGATGATGGCCGCCAGCTCGTCGCTGTTCCACAGCGGGTCGAACTCGGTGATGTAGGCAACGTCGAAGCTACTTTGCTCCATGCAGACGAAGTCGGTCAGGATCTCCATCCAGGCCAGGAGCGGATAGACATAGTAATGAACATGGTAGGCGGTTCGGTCCCCTCGCCCGTCGCTGTTCTGGACGCTGGTCTTTTGTCCGTAGCCTATGCCCGGTGAGATCGAGACGCCGCCGAGATTGACGAAGCAGAACGGCTTTTGCGTCACATCCATCAACCGGTGCGGCTCCCAATAACCGACCTCCAGACCAACTCGGGGAACGGGTGTGCCGCAAAAACATATCGGCGAACTGGGGTTGGGCGCATCCGGGCGCGTTCCCTTGAACAGAGGAATGCCACCGACCGACAAGGGAAACATGCAATCCCAGCAAGGACCGGTGATCGGATTTACAAAACGGCCGGCGCAGTGCCGGGTGGCGTCAGCCGGAGACGCCGCGACGGCGGCGCCCGAGGCGAGACCTATACCCAGCAACAGCAGGACGAAGGCGATAGACCGGACGCACAGCTTTGCGAGGTTCCAGATCATGGCCGCACCTCACTGATTTTCAGGACGTTACCCTGACGCTCGACGGTCGCCGGCACCTGGGTAATGCCGAATTTCTGGACGAGAATGCCCTGCTGGTCGAAATAGACTGGCACCTTGTTGGCCCGCATCAACTTCATCGGCGCGCCGCCAGTGAGGATGATAAGCGTGCGCTCGGCGCCGAGCTTTTTGCGGATAGTGAGAGCGAACTTAACCTCGGCCGGGTCGCTGCCATCAATGAAGACAAGGGTTTTGTTGTAGGTCGGCAGTCGCTCCAGGGGATTGATCCGCTCGCCCGCGTGGGCGAAAACACGTCCGTTCTGATCGGCGAAATCCCGCGGCACGACGATCGATGGATCGAACAGCCAGGATTTTGGCGTGGTTGTGTGCACGACGCCCTGGACCGCGGGGGGCTCTTCGATATGGCGCCGCGCCGTCGCGGCAAATTGCCGGTTCAATTGGTCGATCCGTCCCGACTGTTCAGCCTTCTTCAGCTTGGCGCCAAGCATTTTCAGCAGATCGACCTCAGCGATGTCGAAAGTCTCGCCATACGTGCCAAGGTCATTGGCATGCGAGAGGCCCTGCCCAGACAGCGCCAGGACGACAACAGCAACGGTAATGAAACGACCGATGATCCGCATCACATCACCGGATAGGCGCGGCCAACCAGGCGCGAGGTGTTGATGAGGCCGATCATGGCGTACCGAGAATCGAGCGAATCCGTGCTGGGCGTGACCATGAAATAGTGGCCGGGCGGGATGGTGCCCGGCTGAGACATCGCAGCGGGATGTCCGGCCTTGTCTGTGGGCTTTGCTATTCCAACCGACCGGCCATTTACGAAGAATTCCCGGCCCTTGACGGTCACGACATCGCCGGGGACGCCCACCACATGCTTGGTGAAGCGAAAACCGTCGGGATAATAGGGGTTCGGCGGCGCCACAAATTCGAAAAACTGGTCGCGAACGGGTGTCGTGTTGGACTTGTCGATGAAGAAAGCCCAGTAGGGCAGGCTGTCCGTCTCGTTCAAAGCAAGCTGATAGCGGTTGCCGATAGCCCCGCCCAGATTGGACAAGACCGCGGTTGCAACGATCGCCCATAGGATTAGGCCCGCCTTCCGCTTCGTGAGCTTGGGCTTAAGACTACTGGGCCAGGTTGAGTGCGGCATTGCCGGTCCCTCCCATGGTCAGAGCACCCGACTTAAGCGCCTGGTCGACGGCGCCTGAGACCTGCGGCGTTAGATCCAGGCTGTCTCCGGTCAGAACGCACTCGCGCGCGAAAACAACCATGCCTTTTTGCTTCGCCGATTGGGCGAGCAACTTCTCGGTCGTCGCCAGGAAGATGCGAGTCTTCAGCTGGATCATTTCCGGCGTATTGGAAGGATCGGCCGCGAATTGCTGGCCGTATATCCGGCTTAACTGCGTGACGGAGACAGTCGCGATGACCGGCGGCTTGTTCACCTCGATTTTCCAGAAGAGCCCCGCCATGACGAACAGGTTTACGACCAGGAGGCAGACGCCGGCTTCGCCAAGCGAAACCTTCAGGCGGAACCTTGCCTTGGCCAGACCTGCAAGCGTGGGCGGTGCTACGGGTGAGTCATGAAAATCAGCCATTGATGAGCACCTGTTTAGGCCGGCGCGCGATGACGACGATCAGCAGATTGAGGGTGAAGGCTATGGCCAGAACCAGGTTGATGGGGATGCGCGCAACGTCCGAGGCGCTCTCGTAATGGCGCAGGAAATTGGCCGTCTCGTGCATCCAGGAGTCGACCCGCAGTCCGAATACCAGCAGGGTTTGGACGACGCTGACCGTGAATGTGATGGCCAGGCTTTCCAGATGATGCCCGAAGTCGACGTCACGCAGGACACCGATCAGAACGGCGGGCAAGGATTTAGGCTGCGTCGGCATCGATCAACCCCATGGCACTATACTGTTTGCGGATGAAGGCGCGCCGGTCTCGCTCCGACATGGCCAGATAGTCGTCGACGAGCTTCTTGATCGGCTCAAAACCCAGCAGCATCCTCGCGTATTCGATGTCCTTGTCGGTGAAGCGGCTCTTTGTATCCTCTTCGAACGCGACCCGGCGAACGGCCTCAGCGACATCCAACCCCTGCTTGATAAGGTTCTGCACCGCGAAGAGCGTGTCCGGCTTCGTCGAATAAAGCGTCAGCGAGAAGCGATCGAGCACCAGCCTGCCAAGAGCCTTGAACGCCGGTCCGCGAATGAAGGCTTCCGAAAACTCGCCTTGGGAGGTGCGCAGGGATCGCATGACCGTCAGGTCGCCGGCCGAGGCCTGGAGGATGCCTTCCTTCTCGAAGGCGGCGATGGCCTCTTCCTTCAAGCGCAGAATGACGTTCCAGTCGCTGTTGTTGATGCAGGCGCGGCCGCCAGCCGTCTGCTGATAGTCAGCGAGGGACTGCGTGCCCGTGATCAGCGCCCCGCCCTCTTTCCGGCACCGGCGCGCGAAGCCTTCGATGTAGGGCCCTGCGGCGCCATCGCCGAGCAATTGCCAGGCTTCGTCGATGAACAGCGCCTTTTTCAGCGACCGGCCGCCGTGCTTCATGCGTTGGCGGATCAGCATGAGCAGGCCAAGGATGACCGAGGCCCTGAGCTCCTTCTTGCTCTCGATCGGCGACAGCTCGAAGACGGTGAACGGGTTGGTAATGCTCAAGGAGCATTGGCCGTTGTAAAGCGCGCAATAGGAACCACCCTGGATGTATTCCGACATCGAAAGCTTCATGTTGCGGCCCATCTCGCCTTGGGTCCGCTCAAGGTGATTTGCGACGCCATCAATATCGCCGTCGGCGCCGCGCTCTTCCCAGACGGCGTTGACCGACTGTGCGATGGCGCCGATTTCCTCTTTCGACGTATCTCCGCTGCCGCGCGCCATTTGCAGGACCAGCGCCCGGATGGCCTCACGGCACTCGTCCTTGTATTCCTCGTCGGCCTCGGCCAGTGCGTGATCGAACATCGAGAACGGATTGAGGCAGAGCCCGGAATTCAGGGTGAACTCGATGAACTGGCCCTGTTGGATGCGGCAGGTGTTCTCGAACGACCGCCCGTCGTCGAGCACCATGACGTGGGCGCCAGCGCCGCGCAGGCCGCCCGCCATGTCCTGCATGAAAACCGATTTGCCGGAGCCGGAACTGCCAATGACCGAGACATTGTGGTTGCCGCCGCCCGAGCCTTCCGCTTCGTTGGCGAATGGGCTCCAGAAGAAGGGCTGCCCCTTGCGGCCCAGGAGCAGCATGTGCGGAACGTCGCAGCCTGTCGTCTCGCCCTGCAGCGGCGCCAGGAGCGCCATGCAGCTGGTCGGCATAAGTTTCAGTCGCTGGAGGCTGCGGAAGTCATCGCAGAGCCCCTGCCCCATCGTCAGAGGAAGGCACGCCAGAAGCGTCTGCAAATGCAGCACGTCGTTCCGACTGAGGCCAAAACCGGCATTCGCCCAGATGGATTTCAGATAGCGTTCGGCCTTCTCGCCTTCGCCCAATGGCGTTATGGAGGCGACGTACAGCGACATTTCACAAAGTTTGGCGCCCTTTGAGACTTCGACATTGGCATGGTCCCAATCGGCGGCCGCCAGCGCTACGTTCGGAAAGAACTTGCCCGTCGGCCCCGCCGCCTGCTGGCTGGCGCGCATGGCCTTCAACTCGGTGTGTGACTTGGTCTTGTCGTAGGTCCAGGGAGAGAAATACAAAACCGTCAGGTTGGAACCCATCGGCTGGAGTTGCGCATTGAAAAAATCGCCGATCAGCGATCCCACCACGCCCTGGTGGCAGATTTCGGGGTATCGTTCCGCCGAGAAGGTGCGGATTTCGAACCGCTCAGTTGTGGCCTCATCGGTTACTGGACCAGTCTTTCCGAAGGCATCGCCCACGAACCAGGCCGAAGTCGTAAGACGTTCCCGGTAATGCGTAAGTGTCGTGTCCCGCGCCACCGCCTGCTCACGGATCGTCATTTCGGGGTCGTAGGGCGGTGTCTCCAATCCCAGGCCACTGGTCGGATTGAGGACCGCCCGCAGAAAGCTGAGCAATTCGTTGGGCCGGACCACGGTCACCGATCCCCCGAGGGATTTGAAGGTGCCGTCAATGGTCTGATGCAGATCGTGGAGCGCCTTGCCCGCTTCGCCGGCAGCACTTCCCTTGAGCTCGAAGGCCAAATAGATGCGGTAATCGCGGACGAACATCGGCGCGCTGCGCGACATCGACGACCACACACCCGACTTCAAGTGCTGCCGGCGATGGTGCGCCAGTTCGACGAACACGCCGCCGCCGGCCGAACGCGCTTTCGCCCAGCGATCCAGTATCCACCCGACCTTGGGCGAGGACCAGTTGATGATCTGGACGTGGATACCTTCCGGCAGGCTATCGTTGAAAATCTGGGCAATGATGTCGTGCTTCGCCTCGGTCAGATCGCCAAGCGGCGTGACCTCGAGGATCAGGCCGGCGGTATCGTCTTGCTGGTACAACTGGTGGACGCTGTCCCAGGACAGATAGGGCAGCTTGGCCGCGAGAGACGGCGGTACGTCGCGGTCAAGCGCGGACATTGGCTCCGGCAGATCATCCCAGAAGATACCGCGCGCCAGCCTGTGCGCCTTGGCACGAATGCCAGCCATCATGCCGTTGAAATCCGATCCCCGCATGGCCGCCCTATTCCTTCTCGGGCGTCGACGCCGCCGCCGGCAAGCTCGCGCCCGGCTCCGGCGAAGCCGCAACGGGCACCGGCGGCGCGATCCACCATTGGGCCTTGCGCATCACCGCATAAACCTCGGCTCGGTCGTGATAGTCGCCCTGCGCGTCCACGTAAGGCGCGAGGAGGATCCGCATCGTCTGGTCGTATTCGCGGCGGGGCGCGTCTTCCCGCGTGACCGACGTCGGAGCAGGTGCATCCCACCAATTAGCGAGCCGGGCCCCAAAAATGGCGGTTCGAGGCACTTGCTTGTCCTGGCCGGCCGACCTGTTGTCGATCTCATGGATCGAGGCGCAGGTTTGATTTCCAACCGCCCGGCACGACCAGCTTTGGGACGTGGTACTTGTGCTCGCACAGGCGGTCAGGACAAGCGGCAGAGCGAATAGCGCGATGACCTTGGTCATGATTTGGCTTCCCCAAAGGCCTTCAGAGCGTCCAGGGCGAGGTAACCCTGGTTGACGGTGCCATCGGCACGGATGATGGTGGGCGTGCCGGAAACGCCATGCGCCTGCGCAAAGCGCGTATTGGCCTCGACGGCCGCGGCTGCCGCGGCGCAATCCGATCCGGTTTCAATTTTGCCGGAGGTGTAAGCTTTGATGGAGGCAGCGGGCCGGTCCTTCGCGCACAACACGATCCGGGCCTTCGTGGCGCTCTCCTCACCCAGAATGGCGATCGGATACTCGGTCACCTCAATGCCCTTGGTCGTTGACAGTTCGGCGAACAGCATGCGGCAGTAGCCGCAACTGAAGTCGGAGAAGACCTTGATCTTGATGGGTGCGCCGGGATTATGGATGACGGCGTTGGCGAGCGGCAGGTCGACGTCAAGCTTGGCCAGGGCAGGAACTTGTGGCGCTGTGCCCTTGGCCGGTGCCGAGGTCACCTTGTCCGTGGCGAGGTCCAGCGCGGCCAGCTGTTTCAGCCGTTCGTCGGTCAGGTCGAGCTTTTTTTGCAAGTCGATCAGCGAACCGACGACGATGAAACGTCCGTCGCGCGTGGCATAGAACAGGTTCTTTCCGGCGGTCACCTCACAGAGCCCGTCGACGGCGGTGTCGCAGTTGATCGACGTGATCCGGGTGTTGGGGAAATCAGCCTGTATCCTGGTTTGGAGGCTGGTGGCGTTCTGCGGCAGGAAAAGGACGCCGGCGACGACGACCGCGATCGCGGCGGCGCCGAAGAGGCCGATGATACCCAGGGTTTCCCGGTTCAGTTTCGTTTTGGTCCAGGCGGGGATCATTTCGTGCTGCCTTTATTCGTAAAGCGGAAGCCGTCGAGGAAGACCAACTCGACATCCATGCCGGTCGGCATTTCGATGACGGGTTGATACTGTTCCGCGCGTTTGATGTAGTAGTCGGCGAGCATCGAGGAGGCATTGCCAACGCCTGTGCCCAATGCGTCCTGCGCTATCTGGGAGGACGATAGCGGTACCGTGGCGAGACTTCCGCCCGAACCCGTCGTGGTGATGGCGGTCTGGCTGCGCTGGACATTGGTGCTCATGGCCTGGCCCAGGCCCTGGAGCGTCCCGGCGACCATTGCCTTGCCGGCAAAGTTGCCTTCCCGCGAGACAACGCGCCCTCGGACGCCGGACTTGCCCATATAGGTGACATAGCCGTCGACCTTCGAGACCAGGGTATGGTTGCCGTCGACCGCACAGGTGATCTTCTGAAGCTTGATATAGACCTTTTCGCTCGACAGCTCCGCGAACGCTGCGCCATTCACCAGGCAGCCGTTCAGGTTGCTTGTCTGGTATTTGCCGTCAGCGCCCACGCCAATGGCGCTGCCCTCGATCCGGAAAAGTACCGGCTTGGGATCGGCCGTCGACGCGATGCCGGTCTGCATATCGACGCCGACGAGAACCTTGGCCAAGACATACGAATTCGGCGCGACATACTGGGAACTGTCGTAGATACTCACCTTGTCCGTGCCGGCACCGTCTCCAGCTGTGCCTGCGGCCGCCGTTGAAGCCGCCGGGGCCGCTTCAAGGCTATTTCCGACCGTGAGGAGCCGGATGGACCGTTTGGGCGCGCCAGCCCCCTCCCCTGCCGTGGCCGCGCCGGCGAAAAGCGGTGACGCTGCACTCTGAGCGGGGGGAATAGAGGCAGCGTCACCTGGCGCCGGGGTTTGCGAGCCCGTCTGGTTGTAGGCTGCGCCCCGGCGTGTTCTGGGTACATAGGTTTGGACAGGGGGGTCGTTGAGCACGACTCCCGGCTGTCCGAGCATCTGGTTCTGGCTGGTCAGTTGGGCGTTCTGATCCATAGTCGTTTGCAGTTGCTGTTGCAGGTCGGCCATCTGGCCGCGCAGCTTCGTATTCTCCGCCTCAGGACTGATTGCGGCCGGTGCTGCAACGTTGGCCGTGGCCAGGCTCCTTTGTTCGAGCGCCTTTTGCTGCACGGCGGCTGCGCCCGCCGGCTTCTTGAAATTCATCATGTAGAAAACCAGAGCGCCGAGGACAGCCGCCGCGCCGACGATCAGAAGCCAGCGAAGGTTCTGCCCTCGACGGGCCTGGACGTTCGGATTGCCGATGTCATCGACGGACTCAGGGATCGGGTCGGGAATACTCACTGGGCCTCCTCCGCGATGTAGACCCGCGCACTGTCGCCCGGTTTGAGCATCTCGTGGCTCACACCGGCGGCGATCACATGTTTGACGAGGAACTGCTCGGCCTTCAGGTCTTGGGGAACCGTATCGCGATTGGTGACGTAGAGGACGATGCCGCGGATGCCGGCAGCGCGGTAGTAGCCAACGGTCCGGATTTTGAGGTGCGCGGTTGTCTCGCCCTCGTCGTCGACTGGCGTGTAAGTCACGCCGTCAGTAACCTGGCTGTTGAACATCAATTTCATGAAGGCCGTGACGGTCTCAACATAGCCGTTGACTTTCAGCGAGGCCGCGCCCGTCTGAGCTGTCGCCTTTATTTCCGGCACGAGTTCGATCGTCCTGGCCGCCCCGTCACCCGGATGCAGCAGGACCTGGACCGTTTCACCCTGGTCGGTCGTAACAAACAGGCTGAAGGTTCGGCCGGCGGTATCACCATCGAAACCAACAAATACGTCGCCGGTGGCGGGATCGTTTTGCACGAGCAGCTGGGGCCCGGACGGGTCGTCGAGACTACGGACAGCCGTGATCTTCTCGCCCTGGACAAGCAGCCGCGACATCTGCATGGCCGAGACATCGACGGAGACCCTCCCGTCCTTGACTGAAATCACCTCTGCGCAGGCCAGGGAAGCGAAACAGGCGAGGCCGAAGACCGGTGCAGCGAATAGGAGTTTGGCTGTCATCACATGCCCTCCGACGTTTGTATGGGTTTGACCTTTTCGCCTTTGGCGTCTTTTGGATCGATTTCGGCGATCGACAGGAGCCGGACCAGGGTGCCGGTCTTGCTCCAGTGGAGTGCATAGATCTTCGGTTGGTCGTCGATCACCTGCGTCCCCTGCATGATCACCAGCCGCCCCCGTACCTCCGAATAAAGGTTCGAAGGGTCCTCGAAGAAATCGTCCGGGAAGAAGGCCTGGGAGGTGTGGGTAGCCTCGGCCCTGGCGCTTTCCTTTTCGAGCGCGACCTTCACCCCCTCGAAGCTCGCCGGATCCATGATCCTTTGGGCCTTGCGCTCGAAATACCTTGAGGTTTCCGGTGTTTTGTTGAGGAAGAGCCACGCGACATCACGCGACATGTCTTCGAGATATTCCGCATCAACATGACCGTTGGCGTCCAGGCTTGCGTCGGCCGGCAGGGTCGGGACGAGAATGATCCGGCTGCTATTCATCAGGCAAAGCGACAGTACGGCGGTCGACGTCAGGCTCAATGCCAGCAGTCCGCCGAGCACGACTGACCGCTGCGCGAAGAGTTGCCGTTCCTTTTGGGTTTTCTGGAAGTCCATGACCTATCCGACCAATAGGCGTTCATGGGACGCCGGCGTCTTCTTGAGGCCGAACGTGCTCGATGGCAGAAGCCAGTACGCCGCCCAGAGCAGCCGGTTGAGGTTGCCTCCCTTTTTGAGCCGGCGAAGCAGCCAAAAGCCGATCGCCGCAACGATAAGGCCCACGAGGAAATTGCTCACGATGGTCAGAACGACCAGCGGCGCCACGACCACGACCAGTTCGTCCGGTGTGAAAATGAAATAGCGCTCAGGCTCGTCGAGATGTTGGGGGATACGGGTATTCATTTGAACCAGACTTGATTGATCTGGCGCAGCATTCCCGTGCCGCGGCAGTCGTCATCGATTTACCGGCGTCACCGGCGCTGAGGAAAGGTGGGGAGGCCCTCGCCTCCCCTTTGCGACTTAGAATGTCGCGGTGGCCAGGGCGGTGACGATACCAGGACCCGTAGCGGCCGTGAGACCGATGCCGGCGGCGCCGGCGATCAAGCGCCAGTCAAACTTCATGACCAGGCCCACCAGGGCCGAAGCAATTCCTGCAACGGCCGCGAGTTTGCCGAGCGAACCAGTCGACCAGCCGGTGATCTTGGCCGTTGCGGCAGCGAAGGTGGTGTCAGTTCCGGCGATTGCGCTGCCGAACAGGGCGACACCGGCGACCAAGGCGCCAAGGAGAATGGCGTCCTCGACGATGTTCGTATTGTTGACGAGGTGGTTCCGCAGATCGGACGCCTGCGCGACAAGCTTTTTCATATGTGAGAGCCCCTTTGAGGTCAGATTTCAACGTACCCGCGAGGTACAGGGGAGAATTCTCATTTACTTAACTATTTGTCAAAGAACAAGATTCCGGAAAAAAGAGGTGTTCTGTCGGGTAATTCCGACCATGGCAGGTTTTTTCCTGCGCAAGCATGGGTTAATCCGGACGAGGCCGGGAAAACCTCGTCGGCAGCAGGAAATTATCTGCCCGATGCGGTATTGGCGTGTGAAATGATCCTTGTATGATTCGCATCAAAGTGCTTCGAACCGGCCGTAAATACTTAGAGTTCGTAACTACTTTGCCGGTCCAATGCTTGTGTATATCATTCTTCCTTTACGTAAGCGGAATAGCCCGGTCGCAACCCGAACATAAAAACTGGGTTCACTAAAACGACAGGTTGCGCTCAGGTTTTTTTTGATTTATGCGGTCGACTTTCTCAGTAACTTCAGTCCCAGTTCTCGCCAATCAGGCGAAATAGCGTAACAGTTTCAATTTGTTTCATCTGTTCTAACGCGTCGTCGAGTGGGTAGTGTTTTGCCTAGCTTCGCCGAGTTGATGTGGTATCCGGCAAGGGGGCGGTACAATGGTCGATCTATGGAATGTGCCCGAAGCCTTGTACACGGCGGACGTAATTACCGCACGCGTGGCGGAGGCTCTGCAGTACGCCTTTGCCCTTTTACAACAACCCCGCGCCGGTGGAACGTTTGTTCGGAAGAACTTAATTCGCGATCTCGGAATAAATAAAGATACTCTCAAGATTTATATTACTCCGGTCATGGACGAAAATTATAGGCTCATCAGCGGACCTACGAAGATCGAACTGTTCCACAATATCATGCTCGAACTTGGGGTGAAGCCCTGGCAGCTTTACGAGGCTGCGGAGACAAGCCATAGCTACCGTGAATTCATTCAGAAAGTTACGCGTATCGTCTTGGGAGACGTTGCTCACCCCGTTTCCGCCAACGACGAAGAGAGCCTCCCCTCGCCTGTCAAGCGTTCCAAACCATGAAATTGAAGGGCTGGCCAATTCTTGCTTTGACGCTGCTCTCCGGGTCTCACGCCGGCGCGGGTGCCGCGAGTTCGGCTGAACCTTGGGTTCACCTTCGCGATCCGGAAATTTTCCAGGCCGAAGTCCTACCGGGCCTTCTTGGTGAGTTGTCACTCGATCCAGACGTCAGGATTGCAGTAGCTAACGCGGGCCTGCGGATCTTGGCAGATGTACGTATTTCCAGAGACCTCTCGGTCAGCACCTTTACAAGGCAACCAAATGGTTTGGCGGCTTTGGTTGCGCGGGAGGGCTTCATTGCAGGTTTGGACCCGCGCTACCTAGTTCGTTTGGCCAACAGGGAAAGCCATTTCGACCCGTTTGCGGAATCGCCGACGTCGACTGCCGCGGGTTTGTTTCAGTTCACCGATAATACGTGGCTATGCAGCATGCGAGAATTCGGACCTGGTTTAGGAGTTGTTGGTAGCGACCAAATCTCGCAAAACCGTCGGGGGGTGTGTGAAACTTTGGCGCCTGGTGAGCGGTCTCGTCTGCTTTCGCTTCGTTCAGATCCCTTAGTAAGTTCCCGGATCGCGGCGGCGTTTTCGCTGCGAAATTATCGGGTACTGGTGTCTGCCTTGGGCCGCGCCCCTACCGTCTCTGAGTTATATACGCTTCATTTTTTCGGCGAAATAGATGGTCTCAGGTTCCTTAGGGCCATGGCGGAAAGCCCGGATGCGATGGCCTATCCGTTTTCTCCAGCCGGGGCGAAAGCCAACAGTAGGTTATTTTTCGGGAAGCACGGCCAGCCGAAAAAGGTCTTCGAAGTCTTCGAGAGTCTGAATCTGCCCTGAGTGAAAAGGAAAGTTTCACAGGCTGAACGCACCAACCCTTAACGCAGAATTAACCCTGTGGACTGCATTGAACGTAAAATGATAAGTTTTCCGCAAGAATCATTCAAATGCAAGATTGGGTAGCTAAATGAATGCAAATCGATTGAACGACCTGGGCCTTGATGCAAATCATATCGCGGAAGCGCAAAGAATAGGCAATCTGGCCGATTCGGGTGAAAAAATGGTCGAGCGTCTGCGTAAAGCCTCGTTCCTCCCTGGCTCCGAAAAGGCGCTGAATGTTCAACTCGGCATCCAAGAGGCTGCGGAGTTGTTGGGCTGCTCAAGCAACCGCATCCGTGCCGCCGAACAGGACGGTCGCCTCCCCGCTCCCCCTGAAAGTAAAAAGGGCCACCGTCGGGGTTATGATATGGAAGCCCTCCTGAATATGCGCAAGGTTTTGGGCGCCTCTCCCCAGCGCACGGCGGAGGATCAACCGGCAATAATCACCGTACAGAACTTTAAGGGTGGCGTAGGAAAATCGACCGTAACTACGCATTTGGCGCACTATCTTGCGGTTGCAGGATACCGTGTTCTCGTTGTCGATTGTGACAGCCAAGCCACGACAACCACCCTGTTTGGCTTCAATCCTCACTTTGCAATACGGCGTGAAGAGACCCTCTACCCATATCTATCGATAGAACCGACTCAGGACGACCTTCGCTATGCGGTAAAGTCGACGATCTGGCCGAATGTCGACTTGATTCCGTCAAACCTGCAAATGTTCGACGTCGAATACGAGCTGGCTGCCACTGGATCAGGCGGCGGCAGCACCCTTGCAGCCAGGTTCCGCAAACTGCGCAAGGGGCTTGCAGACCTTGCTCAAGATTACGACGTCGTCCTTCTCGACCCCCCCCCTGCCCTCGGAACGATTTCCTTGGCTGTCATGCAAGCGGCGAACGCCCTTCTGGTCCCTTTGGCCGCAACGACACCGGACTTCTGTTCAACGGTTCAGTTCCTGTCCATGATGAGCCAGGTTATTGAACAACTTCAGGAATCGGGCATCAGTGTCGAATATGATTTCTGCCGTCTAATTTGCTCTAAATTCAATTCCAACGACCCAAGCCACGCGATGGTGCAAACCATTATGGAACAGGCTTTCGGCCCCGCTCTTCTGCCGGTGCCTATTCTCGAGTCGGCCGAAATCAGCCATGCGGCCTTACGCATGATGACAATTTACGAACTTGAGCGTCCGATTGGTACGCCCAAGACCCATAAGCGGTGCCGCTCAAACATTGATCAGGCGATGGCGCAAGTCGAGCAACTTATCCGCCGGCGTTGGGGACGCGCCGAACTGGATAGGCCTGCCCAGCTTCTCGCCGCGAGTTAAGGAGATACGAGAATGTCCAAAAGGCAAGCCGACTACCTGTCGGCCTTACTCACCGAAGACACCCAGACGCCCACTGTCGAATCGGCACCGATTGTTGAACCCAAAAAAACAATGACCCTGTTGGCTCGCGAGTCCGCCCTTGCCAGGGTTGCGAGTGGCGAAGTCAGTCAGGTGACCCAACTCCTTCTGGACCCGGGCAAGGTGCGAATATGGAAAGGAAACCCGCGCCTCCAGGATCAATTGACCGAAGACTCCTGTCGCGATTTGATCGACGCGATCCTTGCGGAAGGCGGCCAAAAGGTCCCTGCAATTGTCCGTCGAGTTTCGGGCGATCCAGATCATGACTACGAGGTAGTCGCCGGATCGAGACGCCATTGGGTGATCTCATGGCTTCGAGCGAATAGCTACCCCGATATGCTTTTCTTGGCCCAAGTTCAAACCTTGGACGATGAGGCGGCATTTCGGATCTCAGACATCGAAAACCGGGCGCGAAAGGACGTGTCCGATTATGAACGAGCGCGCACTTACCTCCATGCACTTACTGAACATTACGGCGGCAAACAAATCCGAATGGCAGAGCGCCTGCGGCTGTCGAAGGGGTGGTTGTCAAAGATGCTTACCGTCGCCGGACTTCCCAACTGGATCGTCGGCGCCTTCGCGGCCCATACGGACATTCAGTTGAAGACCTGCTACCCGCTAGCGCAAAAGGTCCAAGGTATCATCCAAGAGCGTGATCCATCCGCGTTAGCCAAGCTCAAAAGTGTGGCGAAGGCGATAACTTCTGAACAGCTAGACAGAAGGGCAGCGGGACAACCCACCATCCAGGCAACCGAGGTTCTTTCCCGACTTTCGGCCGCAGATGTTGAAACCGCCCCTGACGAGGAATTGATTAAGTTCGATACGGCCGGGGGGCGCACTGCTCTAAGCGTCCTTTCGTCCAATAGAAATGGGGTTTCGATTCGCCTTCATGCGGGCTCAGGGGCGTCGGAAGCCGACCTTGGGCGCATGCTCAAATTGGCACTCGACACTCTCGAGAAGCAAGGCAAAGGACTGCGATTGTAGATGTTTCCCCGGGGAAACCGGTTAATGCAAAGTTAAATTACCGCCAACCTGGCTGGGAGCCCAACTCTATCGACGGCCTACCAACCAGTTGCCCGGGGGAGATATCTTCTCCGGTTAACCCTTACCCAGCACAGAAGTATGGCCCAGTAGTGCCGAGGTATTGCCTCCGGAGAATCAGTCTACGGTTCTCATGTTTCCCCGGGGAAACTGGTTAACGAGACAGTGTGATCATCTTCTGTAGGCTTAGAAAGTTGGTATGACATGGACATTAGCGAGAAGCAGGAACAGATCGACCTCTTTCTACCTTACCTCGCTGATCTTAACCTCCGCGACCAGCGCGAGGTCATGGAACGCCCGTTTTTCAGCCTGGCCAAATCAAAGCGCCTAAAGCCCATCGACTATACCTCGCCGGACGGCAAGACATGGGTCCACGTCTCAGCCAACCCCGACTACGGCATGGCGACAATCTGGGACGCCGACATCTTGATTTACTGCGCCAGCATACTCAACGATCTGAAGGAACGCCGTGCCAATGAGATTCCTCGCACGCTCAAGATTATGCCCTACGATCTCCTTCGCTCAATCGGCAGACCCATCTCAGGGCGCTCTTACGAGCTCTTGGGCGGCGCTCTAGACCGACTCCAATCGACCACCATAAAGACGAATATCCGTGCTGAACAACGCCGGGAAGCGACGTTCTCATGGCTCGATAATTGGAGCCAGCTTATTGACGCCAAGACTGAGAAATCCCGCGGCTTGAGCATCTCTCTTTCGAGTTGGTTTTACGACGGCGTCCTTATGAGCGGTGGCGTGCTTTCTATCGACAGAGCTTATTTCGATATAACCGGCGGCCGCGAACGCTGGCTTTACAAGGTCGTAAGAAAACACGCTGGCGGGGCCGGGGAGGAAGGGTTCGCCATTTCCCTCACCACCCTATTTGAAAAATCTGGTGCCGAAGGCCAGTATCGCCGCTTCAAATTTGAGATTGCCGCGATCGTCAGGCGAAACGACCTGCCGGGGTTTAACCTGGCCTTGATCGACGCCAAGACATCACGCGAACCGCTTTTACTCATGACCCGGAACTCTGCGGCCTGCGCCCCCCCCAAGCCCAAGGTGACTCCGATCCCGGCCAAGCCGTTGGTGCGGTTACAGGGGCCTGCATCCAGCACGCCTCTCAGAGAGCCGACCCAGCCTAAAAACTACCTGACAGACGAAACGCTAGAATATCTGCGTAAGCATTATCGCGGTTGGGACTTCCATGCCCTCCACGCGGAGTTTAGGGCGTGGATTCGCGAAGCGTCCGATAGAGAGCCCGAGCTATATCAGAGCGCCTTCATAGGATTCGTGAAGCGATATCACGAGAAGAATCGTTTTCAACTCGGCGGGCGTTGAGCATCTGCGTTCCCGAAGTGACGACAGAGCGAAGCCCAAATCTGCGGCTTTCATCCAGGATTGACTCTCACCGAATCGAATTGAACGTCTTTTCCCCGATCTTCGCGAAAACAGATTCAATTTTAGCCCGAAAGTCACCGACCTTCGACACATCAGGAACGCTCTCTGACACTTGGGGAACGATACCTCGACACATCGGGAACACCAGCCTTGATCTTTCGGGAACTATTCATCGACACATCAAGAACGCCACAATTTCATTACCTATTGTAAAATATAACGTTTTTGTCTATTTAGCGCCCTTTAACCTTCTAAACATCAATTTTAACCCTCTAACTAGGCTTTGATGTTTATTGATTGATTTTTTTAAGTAATTTGTCCCGAGCACGCTATCGCCATTAAACCCAACATCCTCAATGTCGGCCCTGCTGAGTTAAAAGGGCGGGGGAGGGCTAGCTTCCGTGAAAAAATCCATCGGAGGCACTTTATGAGTTTAGTTGATATTGTCAGAGCGAAGGGCGGAGACATCTACGCTGGCGGTCATCGAGCATCCATTCCTGCGCCTGGTCATAGCCCGACAGACCGGTCCGCTTCATTGGTGATAGGTCGAACGGGCCGTGTCGTTGCTTTCAGCTTTGGTGGAGCTACGCCATTTGAAATTCTTGATGACCTGAAGGCGAGGGGTCTTATCGACAGGGCAGGCTACCCTGGTGCGGGAGGGGCTTCGATACAGAAGCCTTCGTGCCCGTCGGACGGACAAAAACGAGGCGTCGCCGAAGATCTTTGGAGCGCCGGCGTCCCGTTGCCTGAGACCTCAAGCGCCAGGTATCTCCACGAATACCGAGCGATCGCGCGCGACCTGGTCAGGATAAAGAATGTTCTGCATAATCCGGCGTGTCGCGTGGCCGCCTATCAGCGCAACAGCCGGTTCACCCGGCCAGCACTTATGAGCCGGATCGTAACACCACAAGGTCAAACGACGGCGGTCGAGCTTACCTACCTCGATCCAACCGGCGACCGCGATGGCAAGCTGAAGCTCTCGCGCAAAACCGTCGGCGTTGTTCCGCCAGGAAGCTTTGTCCAGCTTGATGACCCAGCCTATGAAATGCTTGTGGCGGAAGGAGTCATGACGGCGCTGTCCGCCTCGGATTATTTTGGCCTTCCCGCCCATGCGCTTCTTGGCATTCGTAACCTGCGTGCCTTCCGGCCTCCGGCCTGTGTGCGCTCAATCCTCATTGCGGCTGACCGAGGCGTGGAAGGTGAGTGGGCAGCCGTAGCCCTACGCGAAATCCTTGTTTCACTTGGCTTAATGGCGACGGTGCATTTGCCGCCAGAACGGTTTCGCGACTTCAACCAAATGGCACAGGTCATGGGCCGGCGGGCAAAAGAAGAGGGGGAGGGAAGGGGGAGGGTGACTGGTCGCTGAGGATAGGCCTCACCCAGTTGATGGAGACTACCAATGAACCCTCAAGCATCCCAGCTGTCCCGCGTCGTCGTCGCCCTGAAGGATCTCGACATCGCGCCCGAAAATCCACGATTTCTGGAGCCGGCCGACGAATTGATCCCCGACCTCGCTCAGAGTCTGGCTCCCGATGCCGCCGGCCAATTGCTTCCGCTCCTGGTCCGTAAAGGCGGCAAAAAGGAAAAACCCTACATGGCGCTGGACGGTCGTCGTCGTTTGTTGGGCTTCCGAATGCTCCTGGAACAGGGCCTGATTACCAATGATCTCGAAATCACGACCGAGCTTTGCGAAACCCAGGAAGCGATCGCCGCGGCTCTTGTGACTGCCAATGGCGCCCGCCTGCCGGTCGGTCCCGCTGACAAGATCCTGGCCATCCGCGCCATGGCTGACAAGAAGTTCTCGGTCGACAAGATCGCACGAGGTTTGTGCATGGATCTGGCCGAAGTGAAGAAGTTTCAGGTCGTCTCGCGCGTCCACCTCGACGCCATCACGGCATTCAAGACCAAGTTCATCGACTTCAACACTCTCAAAATGATCGCGCGCATTCCAACGCTGGCTGAGCAGGAAGCGGTGATCAGCAAGGGCCGGCAGTACGGACACCTGAGCGCCGGCCAAGTCCGCGATTATCTTGATCAGGAGGGTTTGTCGGCCGCCTCGTCGATGATGAAGATCGTAGGCGTAGACGCCTACGTTGAAGCCGGCGGAAAGGTTTCAACCGACCTCCTGAACGAGTTGCCCGACATGTGCCTGGACACGCCCATTGCCGCTTCGCTATGGGCCGAAAAACTCCAACCGTTGCGGGATCTGTTCGAGGGATTGGGTATAACGACCTTGATCAATCCCGACAGCGACGCGCAACTTCCCGAAGAATTCGGCGACCCTGGCTATCGGTACAGCCGAAGCAAGGAGGAACGGGAGGCTCTTGCCGAGGCCCAGGCCAAATTGGCCACGGTTCGCGAAGCTTTGCCGCCGGTGCCAGAAGATGGCGTGTTTGAGGTCACCGGACTGGCGCCGTTCTGCAAGGCCCTGTTCGACCAGGAAGTTGCTCGTCTGGCCCCGATGCCGGTCCGGGCCGTCCTCATCGTCCCCGGCGACAGAACCCTGCTGGAATTCAAGTTTCACACCTACGTCGACGATATCAGCGCCTGGGAGGAATCCAAACGCGCAGCGCTTGATGCCACGCCAAAGGCAGAGCCGCGTGTCTTTGATACCGTTCCGGAACGAAAAATCCTGATCGACACCGACGGCGAGAGCAATGCCTTTCACCGCCTGGCCACCGAGATGGCCGTGCGCGGTTTACAGTGTTCCTTGGCCGGCTCGTTCTCAGCGGCGCTCAAACTGCAGGTCTGCAGCATGTTCGAACAGGTGGTTCTCTCGCAGCAGGGTAGCTACATCGACGACCGGGCCCTGAAGGTCAGCTACACGCGCAATATCCAGGCTGCCAATTACGGCGCAGTAGAAGGTCTGGACCAGGGCCTGGTTCAGCGCTTGCTGGAATTCAAGGATGCCTATGCCGAGACGGGACTGCGGCCCTACGCGTGGGTGTCCAGCCTGGCATTTGGGCAAATTCAGGAGCTTCTCGCCCTCACGACTGCGGCGAGTCTGTGGATCACGGAGGACGCGACCAATATGATCCGGAAGAAGGCACGGGCGCTGATGCAGGAGGTCGCCGAGGAGATCGACCACGACATCCGGACCCACTGGTTCCCGAGCGCTGATTTCTACGCAAAGTGCTCGAAGAAGCAGTTGCTCGGCTTTGCCGACCGTATGGGCTGTGAGGGCGACACCCTGGGGACGATGAAAAAGGCTGCGCTGGCCAGCTATATCGCGGAGCAGGGGGTTGCCCATCAATGGGTGCCTGCGGCGCTCAGCTTCGACAACAACGCGGAACTGGAGGCGGAAGATGATGCGGCGGACGCGGATTCGGACGATGCCGCGGGCGCAGGAAACGTTGAGTTGGAAGGCGACGAGGAATTGGAACCCGAAGAGGAGCCTGTCCCAAATGACGCCGTGACTGGAGGCGATGAACAACTGTCAGAGGCAGCATAGGCCCTGAACTATCCGGCCCTCGCTGTTCTGGCGGGGGCCAATTTCATGCCGGCGTTCGAATGGCCTGGTTGGCGAAAGAAGAGGGGAGGGAGGGGAAGGCTGATCTCAACCGGGCAAAGCCCAAGACCAGACGGAGTCAGCCATGAACAAGTCCCTTTCCCTTTTCGGCGCAACCACCCTCAGCAAATCGGCGGCCCTGTTGGGTGCGGCGCGAGCACTGCAACCCAGCCTGATGCGCGGCAAGGCGCTCGATCGCGGCACAGTACGTGATGCCATGAGTTTTTCCTTCATGGGCACCGACACCGAAGGTGTGTGGAACTGGAAAGACGCCTATGAGGCCATCGAAGTCGCGCAGGTTCTGCAGGTTCGCAAGGTCGCGTGCCAGGTGTCGCGGATCGAAGATGCGCCTCTGGACGTGGTTGAGGCGCTGGCGAAAATCTCCGTACTTGGCCTGACCCATTCGCGTCGGTCCGAGGAGCAAGTGGCCCTCGATCAATTCTCCACGCCACTCGAACTTGCTGCCCTGGCAATCCTGGCTGCCCAGATCCGGCCTGGGGATTTTGTCCTTGAACCTTCCGCCGGCACAGGCATGTTGGCCGTCATGGCGGAGGTCTGTGGCGCCAGGCTTCACTTGAACGAAATCGCCGCGACCCGCGCCGAGCTTCTCGACGCTGCCTTCGCTGGGTCGGACCGCAGCCGGTTCGACGGGAAGACGCTGCATGATCGGGTGCAAACCGCGGGTCAGTTCGACGCTGTCGTCATGAACCCTCCCTTCACCGACATCGAGGCGCATCTGCTCGGCGCCGGAAAATGTGTAGCCGATGGAGGACGCGTCTCAGCAATCGTGCCAGCTTCCTTCTTCGAGTCGCCGGCGTTGGGGCGCCTGTCACGCCTGTTTGTTATTCGCGCCACAATAATCCTGCCGGAAAATGCCTTCGGTAAACATGGCACAGGGGTCGAAACCGGCCTTTTTGTCTTCGATCGCGTCGCGCCAACGGAAGATAACGCTTCGATAATGGCCGCCGAGAGCCTGGCACATGCGCTGGAGGCAATTTCGGCCGTTCCCGCTCGCTTGACAGCCAAGGCACGGATTTTCCGCCCTGCGGGCTCTGTGGCGGCTTTTTCGGGTAACGCAGGAGCACGACCAACCGTCTCGACCCGACTATCCTTCCTCCAGACGACCGCCCTGGCGACCTATACGACAATCGATTGGGCTGGGATCGGTGACGATGTCGGCCTGTTCAGCGCCTATCGCGTCTCGCGGATGCAGCTTGCACCCTCGTTCGCCCATCCGTCTTCACTTGTTGAATCCTCCGCCATGGGTTCTGTCGCCGTGCCGCGGCCAACATACCAGCCGAAACTGCCCCCTATGGTGCTGACGGGTGGACTGTCTGACGCCCAGATGGAAACCGTCGTCTATGCCGGCCAGGCCCATTCTGAAATTCTGCCAGGCTTTTGGGCGCTGAATGAGCAAAAGACCAGTTACACAGCGGTGCCCGAGACCCACGAGGGCGGCTTTCAGCTTCGCAAGGGTTTCTTTCTCGGTGACGGTACGGGTGTCGGCAAGGGGCGCCAGATATCCGCGGTGATCGCCGACAATGTAGCAAACGGACGCCCAAAGGCCGTCTGGATTTCCAAGAACGACGAGCTGCTGGAAGACGCGCGACGAGACTGGTCGGCCATCGGCGGCGCGGCCAATGATCTCGTTTGCCAGAGCGCCTACAAGCTTGGGCAGCCGATCCGTATGGACAAGGGCATCCTGTTCAGCACCTACGCCACTTTGCGGGTGGCCGCTCGTCAGGAAAAGAAATCCCGTCTCGACCAGATCGTCGATTGGTTGGGGGCCGATTTTGACGGCGCTATTGTCTTCGACGAAGCCCACGAAATGGCGAACGCTGCCGGCGGCAAAGGCAATCGCGGCGCCAAGAAGCCGTCGCAGCAAGGCCTGGCCGGGTTGATGCTGCAATACCGGTTGCCGAATGCCCGGATCATGTACGTGTCGGCAACCGGCGCCACTACCCCGGAAAACCTGGCCTATGCCAGCCGTCTCGGACTGTGGGGATCGACCGAGGCCCCGTTCCTGACCCGGGAGGAATTTCTGAAAGCGGCGGACGATGGCGGCGTTGCGGTCATGGAACTGATTGCGCGCGAATTGAAAGCGCAAGGTCTTTATGTCGCCCGGATGCTCAGCTTCGACGGTTTGACGATCGATCCGTTGCTGCACGAGCTGACGCCGGCCAATATCGAAATCTGGGACGCCTGGGCCGAGGCCTTCGAAATCATCCATGCCAATCTCGACAAGGCTCTGGAGGCCATCGGCGTAGTCGACGGGGAGGGCAAGACCGCATCGGGTCAGGCCAAGGGCGCCGCCAAATCGGCCTTTGCCAGTACCAGTCAACGGTTTTTCAACGCGCTTCTTTGTGGATTCAAGACCCCGACGTTGATCCGAGCTATCGAGGGAGACGTCGAGGCAGGTTTGGCCTGCGTGGTTCAACTGGTGTCGACGAACCAGGCGGTCATGGAACGTCGGCTGGAAGCCGTGTCTCCAGCGGAGTACAACGACCTGCATATCGACCTGACGCCGCGTGATACCGTCACCGAGTATTTGCAGCACTCGTTCCCGACGACCTGTTTCGTTGAGACCGAAGACGATAACGGCAATATCAAGCTCGTGCCGATGACGGATAGCGAAGGCAATGCCGTTCATAGCCAGGAGGCGCTCGCCCTGCGTGACGAGCTGATCCTCAATCTGGCAACCCTACCTGGTGTGCCGGGCGTTCTTGACGGTCTGATCCACCATTTCGGGCCCGAGCGCATAGCTGAAATCACCGGCCGCGGCCGCCGTGTGATCCTGAAGGACGACAAGTTCGTTCTGGATAAACGCTCCGCCAGCGCCGCCAAATCCGAAACCGACGACTTTATGGGCGGCCGCAAAGACATTCTCGTGTTCAGCCAGGCGGGCGGGACCGGGCGGAGCTATCATGCTGACCGCGCCTGCGCCAACCAGAAGCCCCGGCGCCACTACCTCGTCGAATCCGGCTGGCGCGCTGACACAGCGATCCAGGGCATCGGGCGAACGCATCGCTCCAATCAAGTCTGTGCGCCCTGCTTCCGGCCTGTGACAACCAATATCAAGGGCGAGAAGCGGTTTCTCTCGACAATCGCCAGACGCCTCCACAGTCTTGGGGCGTTGAGTACCGGGGAGCGCCGCGGCGCCGGCAGCGGATTGTTCCGGCCGGAGGACAACCTGGAAAACGATTATGCACGCCGCGCCCTGTTGGCCTTTTATCAGGCCATGTACCAGGACAAGATCCCGAGCATGGGCATCAGCGACTTCGAGCGTAAAACGGCGCTGAAACTTCGCGACGACAGCGGGTGCCTGCTATCGAGCGAGGATTTGCCGCCCCTGCATACCTTCCTGAACCGGCTTCTGGCGCTGCGTATTTCCGACCAGGACGCTGTATTCGACGAGTTCGAAGGTCGTTTGAAGGCGATCTTGGAGCGAGCGGAAGCCGCCGGCGCGCTCGATAAGGGCGTTGAAGACCTTGTACCGCATCAGGTCGACCTCGTGAGTGATCAGGTTATTCGTACCGATCCGACAGGTGCCGAGACGAGGCTTCTGAAATTCGATGTCAAGGAGCGTCGGAAAATGACCCGTGTAGAGGATTTGAATTGGATCTTTGAGAACTGGCCCCGCAGCAAGTATGACTTCGTCTACAATCCGAAATCGAAGCGCATTGCCCTGCTGGAAAAAGGCGTCACCACGACCGACGACAACGATGGCCTGATCCCGGCCATTCGGTTGCACCGTCCGACAAAGCAGGACCTGGTGCGCGACGATCTGTTCGCTGAAAGCAACTGGGAACCCATCGAAGAAGCGGACTGGCGCAGCCTTTGGCAGGCAGAAATCGACGGGCTCGATCCGTTCGTTCATACTCAACTCAATCTCGTCACCGGTCTCTTGCTGCCGATCTGGAAGAACCTGCCGTCGAAGTCCTGCTATGTGAAGCGTTTGCGGGCGCCGGACGGCAAGCGCTGGCTCGGCCGAACCATGTCGGAAGCGGAAGCCCTGAAACTGCTCGACGTGCTGGGCGTGTCGGACGCCAAGCGCGAAATCGCCAGTCCCTTGGGCGCCCACGATCTGGTCATGCGCAATGTCGGCACCGTCAAGCTGGCAGGCAACCTCAATCTCAAGCGTTCGAAGGTCATGGACAGGCACCGTTTGGAGGTCTTCGGCAATACGAACGAGTACAGGCGTTTGCGTGACCTCGGCTGCTTCGTCGAGATTATCAATCACACCGCGCGGGTTTTCCTGCCCGTCGGCGACATGTCCGTGATGGGGGCCGTGCTGAAGTCCTATCCAGCGCAGGACTTGGTGCTCAACGCCTGATCGGGCGGTTGGGTACGGCGAAAGAAGAGGGAAGGGAGGTCTCCTGCGAGCCCGAATGATCGGGTGAAAGCAGGAGATTTCCAATGAATACCGCACTCGACGCCATCATCGACACGATCATCATCGAACTGGACAAGGGCGTCGCACCCTGGCGGCAGCCTTGGGCCAACGGTGCCCGGCCGGGGTTTCCGCTGCGCTCCACCGGCGAGGCCTTCAGCGGGATGAACGCCATCCTGTTGTCGATGCTGCAGGCGACGCGCGGTTTTGGCAGTGCCTATTGGCTGACATTCAATCAGGCCAAGGACCTGGGCGGCAATGTGCGCAAGGGCGAAAAAGCGTCCCCTGCCATCCTCTACAAGACCCGGACTATCGAGGGCGAGGCGGAAGACAAAGGTGATGATCGCGTCCTGCGCTTTCTCAAGACCTATTGTGTTTTTAACGCTGACCAGATCGACGGTTTGCCAGAGCTCTTCAAGCCATCGACTGCGCCGACCGCAGCTATGGAGCCGCTGGCGCAGGACATCGCCGGCATCATGGCGAATTTCCCGGTGCCGGTCACGCATGGAGGCAATATGGCCTGCTACGTCGTGGCGGAAGATATCATCCGGATGCCGCCGCGGGAGGCTTTTGCCAATGACGAATACTACGTCACCACGCTCCTTCATGAATTTGGCCATGCCACTGGCGCGAAGAGCCGCTTGAACCGATTTGCCGTCTATGAAGGCCGGGAGGACTACGCCCGGGAAGAGCTGGTGGCGGAGTTGACGTCGCATCTGACATCGCTTCACCTCGGTATAAATCCATCACAGTCGGTCTTCCAGGACCACATTGCATATCTCGGCTATTGGGCAGAGCTTTTGAAGGATCGACCGAACGAACTGCTGAAGGCGGCTGGAAAGGCGCAATTAGCATGTGACATGATCCTAAAATACCGCCACGGCGGCCAAAGCTTGGAAGATTTGTCGACGTTGCCCCTCGCGGGGTGATGTCTTGGGGTGCCAGGTCCTTGTGACGAGCTGGCTGCGTGCTGAAGCCTGCGCCTGCACCTTGGCGGAAGACCTTTGGTAAAAGGGCGGCTTGACGCCGCCCTTTCGCTCTTTGGCCAAAAACGACGGAGAAGAACCTCGCGGGATCTTTTCCATTAACCGCCGCCGCGGGCTCTCACACCTCAGACGGCGAAGATGACTTATGGGCGGGTCCCGTCCAAGTCAAGACCGTGGCGGGCTTCGGTTTGGCGGTGGCGTGGGTTCGATGATGACCATTGCCGGTGTCGTGGCGGGTGGCTGCATGTGTTCGACAGCCCCTTCAGCGGGTTGGCAGGATACCAGTATTCCTCCGGTCAGTCCTTTGATGACTGCTTGACGGCGGGCGTGTTGTTTCGGCGTGCCTTCATTGAACGAACGACCAGGTGAAGCGGCCTGCCGGCGCGGGATTTTTGTAGGGAACCGGCTTCCGTCACAGCGGGAAAGGCCGAGGCGGTTCGGTTTCGGCGGGTGACGATCGGAAGCGTGACGAAACGAAAAGAGCCCGGTGAAAAGCCGTTGGTCTCGCCTTTGATCCTGCAACCACTGCCACAGCGCCGATTTTTTGCGGGCAAGGGTCGAGACGAGCGCGCAAGCGCGCCCATTGCCCGAAAATCAGTCCGTGGCGGTCGTGGTGCAGAGGCAAGGCCAACGGCGGCCTCTCCGAGAAATCGGTTCTCTTACACCTTCGAAAGTCACACGCCATGAACATGTCCTCTCCTTCCTTCGGCCTTTCCCGCTATGACGCCGCCTGTACGCTTGCCTCTCATGAAATGTCCTATCCCGATCAGGCTGAAATCGAACACCTCGGCCTGACCGTTACCAATGAAGTCCTCGACGTCTTTCTGAACACCGCCCTGGAAGACCATCTGCCGATCATCATGGAAGGTCTTATCGGTGGATTGCACAGCGCCATCCTGCGGATCCAGCGCGAAGCGGATCGCTCTCACGATGACATGCGCCGGCTGATCCGCGACTTCGATGGCAGCGAGATCAAGGATGTCGAACTTCAGGACGCCACGCGCAGCTTCAACCGAGGCGAGGCCGCAGTGATGATCATGGAGGTCATGCGCGACGCCGCCAATGAAAACTATACCGCCCAAACGGGTGAAGTCTGGACCCCGTGGCGCGGTTCGGCGAAAAATCACGCGACGACCTATGCTCAGATCGAAGTGAAGGAAGCCCTGCGCGCGAAGGATCGACGTGAACAAGGCCTGGCCGATCCTGGCACCGAGGTCGTCGTATTCCGAGGTGCACCGAAAGCCAACCGCGTGAACGACGCCAATCGCATCTATGACGCCTTGAACTGGGCGCTATCCCAATTCCCGAACATGCAACTGGCGACAACCGGCAATCTCGGCGCCGAACAACTGGCCCTCAAATGGGCGCGTGACAAGAAGATCAAGACCATCCTGTCCAAGGCCAATTTCGACAAATTCAAGGGTGCCGCGCCCTTCAAGGCCAATGACGATCTGTTGTTACTTGATCCGGTCCTGGTGCTGACCCTGGAATGTACGCTGGAGCCTGTCACCGAGGAAGAGCACCGCCCGTTTGGGCCTGCCGCCAATATCGGTCAAAAGGCCCGCGAAAAAGGCATCCGCACCATGCAGGTCACGCCGAAGAAATAGCAGCGTCAGCCCCAGGTTTCGGCCTGGGGTATTTTTTTGGATCGCTCAATGGGGAAAAGGAAGGGGGAGGGCGCCGGTCGATGAGTTTCATCGGAGATCGGAAATGGCCAAGGCAATCGCACTCTACAAAGGCGGCACGAACGTCGATATCGAACATGCGGTCCGGGAGGACGGCACGGTTTACAAACGATATCGGCGGATGACGTCCTACGGTTTGAAATGGACGGCGTGGACATCGACGGGCCGGCATATCGAGGTGACCCCGGAATTTGCACCCCAGCCTGCGATTAGCACTGGCGTCGCCATTTTGTCCCTGGTCAGCCAGCAGTCCCGCCTCAAATCGCATCGCTCGATGTTCGGCGCCGGCGGTGAATTGAAAATCCGGCTGCCAAGCGCATGATATCGCTTCACAATTTCTGATGCGTAGTTAGTTTGTCGTCTGGTGGAGTCTCTCACCTTTGCCACATCGACCTTCTCTCACAGGTATTCAAATGGCCAGACGTAAATCGCCCGATCTCGCGGATTGGGTGCGCGCGCTTAGCGTCGTTCCACCCTTTATCACTCTGCCGGTTGGCATCATCGCCTATCTTGTCCTGCATTACTTCGCCATGAAGACGGTGGCTGTGGGGGCGGGGTCGGCGGAAACGGCGGCTGCGGACGCGGCAACCGCCACTGTTTTGCGGGCTCTGGCGCTCGTGTTTCAATACCTGATCCCTTTCGTACTCGGCATGTCCGGGCTGTTATGGCTGGTTCGCTGGTTCGAGAAACGACGGGTCCGTAAGCTGGCCGATGCGGCCGGGTCGAGCGAGGTCCTGGCGTCAATATCTTGGGCCGACTTCGAGCGAATCGTCGCTCACGCCTTCACCAAGCATGGCTTCGACGCCCAGTTGACGCCAGAAGGAGCCGACGGCGGAATAGACGTGGTCCTGCACCGCGGCGAGCAGAAGTTCCTCGTCCAGGCCAAGCATTGGCGCGCCAAGGCCGTCGACGTCGAGACCGTGCGGGCGCTGTACGGTGTGATGCACGCCGAGGGTGCCGTAGGCGCCTATGTCGTAACGTCGGGCGTGTTCACCAAGGCGGCCGGCGACTTTGCCAAGGACAAGAGCATCTGGCTTTACAACGGTCAGAGGCTTCGGGACCTGCTGAAACAGGGGCGCGATGCGTTGCCTGGTGGCAATCTGACACTCGATCGACTGCCGGCCCGGGTTGGGGAAGGGGTGGAATGTCCCCTCTGCGCATCGCCGATGACATTGAGGATTGCGAAACAGGGTGGCCATCAAGGCGAGCGGTTCTTCGGTTGCACGACCTATCCGGATTGTGCGGGACTGCGGCCGGTCGATTGAAAGGAAAAGGGCAGGGAGTGGAGGGCGTAGATTTCGCTTCAGGAGAAAGCCCATGACAGACTATGCCTCGCCCACCGTCGTCCAAACCTCAATTCCGAAGGCGGACATGACGCCCCTGGAGCGCTACCTGCTGGCACGAATTTTCGATGAAGACGACGAAGGTGAGACCGTCTTCCTTTCGTCATGCGGTTCGCCCAACGACACCTTGGAAATGCCTCTGGGTGAGTTGCGGGCAGCTTTTTCGGCCAGCCAGGGCATTGGAAGTTTAGCGCTGGATCTGGTGGCGGTGAAGCTGGACGAATGGCAGGGGCTTGCCGACGGCGACGAGGTTCAGCTCGATCTCAGTATGAAGTCCTATGAGTTGGTGCTGCAGGACATCGTCAAGCGGTCACCGGTTCTGGCCCGTATCGAGGTCGTGACCTCCTATACCTGCACGAAGATGCGGCGGGATGGGTTCGGCGGCGCGGCAATGGCGATTACCGCCGGCGAAGTTCGCTTTAAAAGCACGGACGATATCCTCAACGATTTCCGGACGGAGGACGATGCACAGCCGGGGAAGTGTTCGCGACCTTCGCCGTCCAGTCGTTGCTTCGGTTATCCGAGGACGCTGTGCGTTGTCAGTTGCCGGGCATAATTGAAACCGATCCGGAGCTTGGTGTCGCGGTCGATGAGGTGACGGCGGCGGATATCCGCGCTGCTTGCAAACAGGTGGCTGAGGTCTCTGACCTGGCCGACGAAAGGGGATTTGCCGAATAAAAGGCGGCGGTTCTGGCGATCCGGCTGGCGAAGGAGAGGCAGGCGTTAGCGTAAACCTGCTCTGCCCTATTTAGGTATTGGCTCTCGGGAAACCTCGGGAGCCAATTTTCTGTTCAGATGTTGCGGGCAGACATCTCTTAGACGGGGTTCATTTCATCGAAGGCGGCTTGGTATCCCGCAGCGAACGCTTCGGCGGGATCGGTAATGTCACGGGCGACGACGAACATCAGATAGGCAAAGCCGGCCGCTGAAGGAGACATAACGCCCTTTTCGTCTTCGAACACGAAGCCCAGTCTCTGACATTCATGCAAACCGCCAAGCCGCTTGATCAGTTGATTGAGCGTGGTGCCGGTCTCAATATCGAAGGTGTTGTTGGTGTCTGCCATTTGGAATTTATATCATACCGAAAGCGGGTTTCCAACCTGGCGAAGGCAGGGTGGGCGTTGCGTCCGACTGCGTCGGCCGCCGGGCTCGTCGTCTGCGATGGAGCCCCGGAAGGTCGGGTCTCCACCCTTCGGGCTCGATCCCTAACGCGGTCCTGACGGCGAGGACGTGACTTATTCCGAAAATCAGGCTCATCTGGCTTCTGAGGCAAGAACTTGACACGGGCCACTCTTCTCCGGGTATGCGCAAGTGTTCGGTGAGGGGAGGGACAGTGAGGTGTTCCTCCCCAAAACCCATGTCTTCTAACGGTATTGTGACCGAATTGACGGCATATGGCTTTGATGTAGCCACGAAGGTGAGCTACCGTTTCGTTCTCGCCGGATTCACCCCCCCGAAACCGGCAGAGTTCAGATGGTCACCCTTGCCCCCCAAGGGTGACCATTACTCCTCTTACATTTTTTTGATATGTGGTGCTGCTGATGCAAGGTGTTTGCACCGCGAGGGAGCGTATCCGGGTCATTGCGCGGCGGGCGAGGGGCTTCGCTGGGTGGTGCCGGCGATTTAAAGAAATGGGCAGGGAGGGGGAAGGTGTCTCAAACCTTCAAATGGAGCCCTGCCATGACCCCGAACAGCCAGACCTCGCCCAATGCGACATTGACACCCCTCCCAGAAGCCCGGCGGATGGAATTTCTTCCCAAGCTCTTCGGGACGTCGCTGACGATTATCGGCGAGAATTCCGTCTACACCTTCATGGAACAGCTCTGTTCCGACTATAATGGCGGCTTCTGGCAGTTCTTTGAAACCGACGATGGCGCACTTTACATGGCCCCGGACGGACCTGCTCGGATGAAGCTGGCGTGGGACGGGAACGGCTTCGAAGGCGAGATGTCGAACGATGCAGCCGGCATTATAGCCACCCTCTTCGCCCTGTCCCATATGTCGATGGCTTTCAGAGGCGCCGATCAACTGGCTGAACATTATCATCGCCTGCTGGATTTCGCGGCCGAGCACGAGGACTCAAGGATGATTTTCGCGGCGATCGACTGACCGGACGCGGTCCTGAGGTTGTCTCTCGGAGGTCGATGCGATATACGAATCCATCACCTATGAACGAGTGACGCCTTTGGGCCATACGGTGAGCCGCCGGTTAATTCCGGTCCTCAGTGAGGCAAAAGGGTATCTCGTGCGAAGCTTTGGTTTCAAGGATAGGCCCTGCGGGGCCTTTTTCTTTTTTCGGGCATGAACAGACCTCTTGGGAACGCCGCGTTGGGACTCAACATTACTGAAGACAAAGTTGTTGAGTTCGACGACAGCCATCAAAAGCGTGTCGACACCTCGTTCGAGAGCAATCCGCGTGTGGGCAAGGTTGGCCAGCTAAAGGTCTATCATCTCCTCCGCCGCAACAAGACCGGAGACCAGGACCGGGATGGCAACCCCCTGATCTACGCCCTAAAGGAAATGTACGGATATCGGATCGCGCCAGTCGATCGCCAGCGGTTCATCGAGCGTGCCGCCGCGGTGCTTGAGCGAATCAACGATCAGATCGCGGCAGACTTCATAATGCCGGTGCCCTCCAGCAAGCCTTTTTGCGCGGAATTCGCGCAGATTGTGGCTGACGTAACCGGCATCCCCTATCTGGACTCAGCTTTCATCCGTAAGCGCACGGTCGGCGAAATGTTGGCCCAATACGGCGATAACGTGCCTAAGCAGCTCAACAAGTCTGCCAGCACCAGATACAAGGCACTCATCGCCGGTTGGAGAGATGCCCATGCCCGCCAAATGGTCTCGATGAAGGATATTGATACGAAGATCAGGCCACATTTCGATCCGTTGGCATTGACGGAAGATGTTCCCAATATCAAAGGGGCCCGTATCATTATCGTCGATGACTTGATGTCGAGCGGGTCATCGCTTACATCCACATGTAATGCCCTGGCCTCGACGGGCTGTAGCGTGCCGGCTGCGATCTGTTTCCTCAGTGGATTGTCGTAGCCATCACGAAAGGCTTATTTATCTTGACTTTTGGGCTGAATTAGCACATATTCCATCCCAGTTGGGCCGCAAGGCCCTGACCGTGCTTACGCCTCACGGTCAGAAAACATAAGGCATGGCGCAAGCTGTGTAGGTCCGAGCGAGCACTTGGTAGGGTCGTCCGATAAGCGGAGAAATCTACTAGACTAGGGATCGGTTAGTCAAAATTCTAACGGGCAGAGGTCTTCGGATCTCTGCCCGTTTTAGTTTCTCCTCCATGTCATTCAGGTGTGCGATCCCCCGGCATTAACCTTTCGTTAATACTTTCTAAGGCCCTTTTGCCAAGCCATTGAATCGATGACACATACTTCACGGCCGCTGCGCCGAGGGTATCAAGCTGTTGAACGGAATCAGCTTTTTACCAAGTTTCCGGTGTGTGTTCCCCCGATGGCGAGTACGGTTTGGAACCTCAGAAGGCCACCCCATTTTCATCACCAAGCATATGAGCGTTGCCGGCCGGAGTTGTTCTTACGTCGGCGGCCATGCGCTTGATCCGGACGGGTTGGAGCAGGTTACTGACGGACTTAGCCATGGCAGGTCATTGCCTCCAGATAGGGATGTACCGTTTTCCACACCCGGCCGGCCATAGCAGCTTCGGCAATCTGAGCCGGTGTGGCCTTTCGGCTAGCGAGGGTCTGCCGCAGGCTTTCTACGGCTGCGGATCGGTCTATCAGTTTGGGATGCCTGAAAATGTCGGCGAGGGTTTTTGCAATCCCATAGATTGGAACGCTGACCCCCGAAATCATATGCTGTTCGATCCCCTGATTGAGATAATTGGCGCCGAGCCGGACGAAGTGGATCGGAGGATAGCTGAGCTTCGGCGCCCAATCTTTTGATCCGATCGCCAGCCAGACCTTACGCGGCATTTGGTCGGTGACGCCGTGATAGGCGAGGGCGGACAGCATGGCGATGATGCCCTTGGGGACGAGCCGTGACGCTTCGGCCAGGGACTGTTCACCCTCGACCTCGCCGTCGCTTTTCTGATAGAGGCCTCGAGCGACACGCACCAGATCGCCACGCTCTACCGCCCTGGAGATGGTCGTAGCGTCGATACCGAGCTTACGCAGTTCGAAAGCACGCACGAGGGGTTGGCTGGCCAGTGCGCTTCGAAGTCGCTCGTGTTGGGTGCTGTCGGGTGCGGATATCATGTTACATAAGCTAACACCAAATGATGTTCTATCCGAGGATATGTAACATCGAGTAAAACCGTCCCAAACGATATATGAGCGCGACTATCGGGCCATCATGCGGTCTGTGGTTGGGCCTTAAGCTCGCTTACCCATTCTTCGACGTCTCTGGCGATATTGAGGTAGTCCACCAAGTAGATTTCAATGCAGACGTTCATGATCTCCAAGGCGATTTCTTTGCGTTGCCGGTTGGTCTCAGGCTTGGGGCCGAACGTCACGTAACCTGGGTTTGGGTCAAGCTCTGAGTAGTGGGACGCCACGCCTTGATGGTTCGGATGTGCCAGTTCGCACAGGCTTTCAAAGCTCATCTTGAAGGTGGCATTTTCCTTTGAGAAGTGTTCGATGAAGGTCATTACATTGATCGGCTGCGGATAGTCCATTTCGCCGTCGATACTGTGCTGCATTTTCACGCCAACAATCATCCGGTTCAGGACCTCGGTCATTTCTGCCGGATCTGTGGTGTTGCGGGTTGCCAGCATTTTGATCAAGCGGTGTTGCATGGCCATGTTTTCCATCACGGCCCGGACCACCAGAAAAGCAGCCACGACATTGTCGGCTTCCAGCAGCATGACGGCTGAGTTCAGCAGTTCGTCGGTGCGATGAAACAGGCTTCCACGTAGAAGCAGCACCTGGAATGGCCGCTTGGTCAGCACGCCAAGAGCTCTGATTGAAACTTCTTGCGGCGCGTAGCTACCGAAGCCCGCCACCAGTGCCTTAATTTCTTGAAATGATACCTGAGTCATGGCTGGCAGCGTATGCCAAAGCCACCAACTCTTCAATGAAGGCGTTCTAGTCGTCGCGCTTGGTTCACGGCTTTTCTATCAGCGTCACAATCAAGCTTGTTCGTCCGTGTTCAGAACGGTGGCGAGGGCGGGCCGGGGACGGGGGCATGCGCGAGCTTACAACAGGTGTCCATCGGCATAGGCCAGTCTCGAAGTCAGCCGTGCGAAGGTGTGCGATGAGGACAGAGGGTGCCAAGGCGTCTCCGCGAGACGAAGGGCCGTGGCCGAATGCCTTGGGCAGCGGGGTCGATGACCTCAATCAAATGCGAAATGTAGTCCCGCTTGGCAGTGCCACAAGGGCAAGCCCTCCTCCACTGCGTTGCGGCCCTGCGGGTGTGGCCCAGCCTGAGGCGCGGGAGCGGACATACGCATGATTGCGGTCGATCCGCAGCCCAAGGGGATTAGCCCCGAAGGTTTTCATCTCAAGGAGACTTCTCATGTCCACCGCTTCCTTCACCACCCTGATCGCAAACGTCGGCCGCATCGATCCCACCAAGACCTTCGGCGATGACCGTCAACTGGCAACCCTTTCTGTCGCCGTCAGCCGCAAGTTCAAGGCCCGAGGCGAAACCGTCGAAGAAACCGACTGGTACACTGTCAAGACCAACCTGCCGCACCTGATCAACATGATCGAGAACCACATCAAGAAGGGCGACCAGATCATCATCTCCGGCGCCCAGTCGCACAAAACTTTTGAACGTCAGAACGGTGAGAAGGGCATGGCCATCGAGATTTTCGCCCACGCCATCCAGTTCAACATCTCGAAAAAGGCTGATGCCAAGGACGGCGCCAACGAAGCCGGCCAGCAACACAACCAAGACCTCGACGACGAAATTCCGTTTTGAGGACGGTTCACCGGATCGGCCAGGGAGGTGCGGGCTCGTACCTCTCTGACACCGGCTTCGACGTTCAACGGTTTCAATTTCTCTAAAGGAGCACGGCCATGGGCTGGCTTTTCATGCAACGACTGGACGGCCACAAAGGCCCCAAAGAATACCTCGATGCCCAATTCACATACAGGAATGATCAATCCCAACTCCGCGTTCTCAGGTCCACTCTGGTCAACCGGCGCGTCTATTATGCCGCCGCCGAACGGATCTTAAACGCCGACAATACGCGCGTGGTTTTCGCCATCGTCTGTCTGGTGAAGTGGACGCCTCGTGCCCGTGACGGTTATACCTTCGGCTACAAGGACATGGATGAAACCGTCGGACCTTGTGAGCGGGATTGTCCGGCCGGCATACTCGATCTGCTGACACCTACTGAATATCCCTACGCCATCAAATGGCGGGAGGAATGCCGAGCCAATCTTGCAATTCGGGCGATCCAGGCGAAAAAGCCAAAGCCGAAACTTGGCCAGAATCTGATCCTCGCGGACCCGATGGGCTTCACCGATGGTCAAAAGCTCAGTCGTTTCCGAGTGACAATCCTGCCAAGGCGCCGCGGTTTCGTCTACCAGTCTCTGGAGAACGGGAGGTTCTATCGGATGCCAAAATTGGCAACTGTCGATTATCGCCTGGAGGCACCGGGGTAGGGGCGATCTGCCGGTGTCAGAGCAGACTGTCCTGTTCCGTCGCCGGCGCCTTTACCTTCGGCTTTCTGGGAGCGGCCGGCTCTTCGACAAAGTCGGATGGCTTGAAACGGAAGGTGCCTTTGGGTGCGGAGGGCCAAACTTTTTCGCCATCTTCGTTTGGGACGGGGTCGATGCTGGCGACGGGTTTGCGGTCGAGCCACAGCTTGATCTCATCGCCAACCAGGGTGACAGGCTCGCGGGTGTGATAACCGGTGAGGTCGTCGCCGGCGGCTCGGGTCATAAGTGTGAAGCTCTTGATGGTGACACCATCGGCCAGGGTTGCAGTGTCCCAGATCCCGGCAAAAACCATTTCGTGGTTGTCGGCACGGAGGATGTCCTGGCGCTGTTTCTTTTTTGCGTCGTGTGGATGAGGGCCGAACCATTCCCAGAAATAGTCGACAGGCACCACGCAATGACGGTGCTTCATGGCGCTGCGGAAAGTGGGTTTGTCCGCAGCTTCTTCGATCTTAGCGTTGAACGAGGTGAGCTTGAAATCCGCCAGGTCCTTGTTGAACCAGTTGGGGATCAGGCTCCACCGCATGATCTCGACTTCGTAGCCGTCGGGTTTTCCGTCGACCAGGCGTTCGTGGATCACTGGGTAATTGTTCGTCGGCCGGATCTCGGACTTTTCATAGAGTTCGCGCTGGGGCGGTTCACGGCCGAACATGCTGAGAAGCTCATAAAGCTCAGCCCAGTTGTCGACCTTTGGTTTGAAACGTCCGCACATGAGGCACCTCGTCGCTAGCTGGCAATCTTATGCGCGAGATCGGCATTGTCAAACGATCGAGGCGCTTGGGGGCCATCGCCATACAGTCGGATGGCGGTGTCATCAAGATCATATGGAGTGTCGAGCTGGTCGCTCGCCACGGGTCTCTCAGCATTATTGAGCGGCCATCTTACCAGATCACCCCACCTGTCAACGGCTTTGCCGTTTCCCTCGTCTTCGACCTGAAGGTCTTGCCTCGGTGACAGGAGGGGACCCCGATCTGGACGCCAGCCTTATCAACAATGCTTCAGATAAGGATCACTGCCATGTTCAACGAAATGTCCACTCCGACCGTACCCTACGATCAAGATGAACGCTTTGAAGGTATCGACGAACTTGTGTCAGCGCTGGAAGCGAAATGGCTCGAAAGTGCAAAAGCTGCAGCGAATGCCGAGTAGGGTAAGCCCATCAGCCAAACGGCTGGTGGGTCTTTTTTTGGCTTCGGCGGATGCTGAGCTGGTCCATTGGTAAGAACCGGTTGTCTATTTCGCGGCCATTTGCTCTCTGCAGTGAGGCTTGCCCATCTGGCGGTCGCCTTTTCCTTCGACGAAGCCGGAAATCCACGACAAGTCATCAACGCCTTGCGGTTGGATCATCGGCTTGCGATCGTAACCGGCATCATATCCAGCTCTAAACGAGTCGGCGTCTATTCGAACGGCTGGGGACTTTGTCATACCAATATATTGCAACGAATTTTTGCAACGCGCAACTTGTCGAGCATCTTGCCGAATGCGTTATTAAGTGAGGCCGGCACACCTTAACGCCTAGGGGCGCGGCCCGAAGGGCAACAGACTTGGTTCTCCAGACGTCTATAGGGCGGCGACCCCAGGATAGACGCCCCGACCGTGGGCCCCTTTGCGAAAGGGGAGTGGGGGCACCGTTGAGAAATGAGCTGTTTCATAGGTTGGCAGTCATCAGTGAATTCCCAGGCAATCCGCTCAAGACCGAACCCAAAGCGCAAACAATCGACAATAAGAGGATGGATCAAGAAGTGCTTTTTAGATGCACACCTTACGCCCTCTCGGCGGAAATAAAGCCTAAAAAGCATTTAAAATTAGTAGGATACACAGAAAACACAAGCCGGAGTGAGCCGCTTTCCCGCGGCCATTCTGTCGCCAAAAATAAAGTCCCTGCCAGAAAAAAATCTCAGAAAATTCTGCTCACCGGGACGGTCGCGAGGAGGAAATGCGAGGGCGAGGACCTTCATATTTGGGATACCGAGCTTCCCGGCTTTGGGTTGCGATTCAGATCTGCCGGTAGCAAGCGCTGGTTTCTGAGATACGTGGAACGCGGTCGCGCCCGCGTCTGGACTATCGGCAAAGTCACTGACATTTGTGCCGAAGACGCGAGGGAAGCCGCTCGAAAGCGGCTTCGAGATGTGGCACTACTTGGGTTGCCAAAAAAGCCCATGCCGGTGAACGCGGCAGTGAAGGTCTCCACCTTTGCAGACCTCGTGGAGCACTTTCTCGCTGACCGCCCATTCGCTTGGAAGCCCTCGACGGAGTACGCCAACAAGCGGGCGCTCAAGGTTGTCCTGCTTCCGTATTTTGGGTCGATGGCAGTTGATGCCATACGCAAGCAGGATGTCTTGCGATGGCGTGACACGCGGGCGGAGCGCTCCGGGGCATTCAACCGGGAAATCGCTGTCCTAAGCGGTGTCATGCAATATGCCGAGCAGTTGGGCCTTCGGAAGAGGGGTTCAAATCCTGCCCGCGGGACACCGCGTTTCAAGCGGGAGGAGATACAGCGTTTTCTTGAACCCGCAGAATATCGGCGCCTCCACCTTCGTTTGAGCGAGAACGACAACGTCATCATGGTCGCCGCCATGCGCCTGCTTATGCACACGGGGGCGCGATGCGGCGAGATATCGAACCTGCGGTGGGGCGAAGTCTCCCGTGAACGGCTTGAACTGGCCGATAGCAAGACCGGCCCGAAGTCGATCCTGCTTAGCCGCCAGGCCAGAGCCATTTTGGACGGCCTACCGCGTGGCGGAGATGACGCGCTTGTCTTTTCGGGAAGGAAGGGACAGCCAGCGAACCTGAGCAAGTGGTGGGCGGACTTTCGATCCACAGCAGGCCTGCCGGATGTTCGCCTTCACGACTTGCGCCACAGCTACGCGTCGATAGCCATACAGAACGGCATCAGTCTTGAACCCATAGGTCGCCTGCTTGGCCATGCGTTGACGGAAACAACGGAGCGATACGCCCACCTGACCGACCAGTGCATTATCGAAGCGGCCGAGGTTGTGGGTGCGTCCGTTTTCCAGCTTATGGGGTGGTCAAATGAAACTGTATGATATCGACCTGAGCGTCCTCGATCATTTATTTCTCGAAACTCCTGCTCCGCGAGCGCCGGCCAAGCGAAAGTGCAAAGAGGATGCGCAACGGTGGACGACATGGTTTCCCGCCCAGCCAGGTTTTGGCCTTCGCGAATATGCATCCGGCCGGAAGATATATATTGCCGAATGTCCTACGCCCACGGGACGCCGGACTATCACAATAGGCAATGCCAATGTCCTCGACCGTCGCACGGCGCTCAATATCGCCCGGCGCTGTATCTATTATTCCGAGGGCTCGGCCAACCCCGCTGACGAACGCAAACGCATCCGCCGAACGCCGATGTTCCAGGACTATCTCAACGACTATTGGGCCGTCATGTACCCTCAATGGAAGCCCGCGAGCCAACATACGGAGGATAAGTACCGGAGGCTTTATCTTGCGGATGCGTTCCTCGACAAGGGCGTCGATGAGATCACCTATAACGACGTCGCCAAATGGATGGTCGAGAAGACGAGGAAGGGCTCACCGGGGGCTGTGAATCGAGCGTTTCAGCGCCTAAAGGCTGCGCTAAGAAAAGCTGAGGATTGGGGCTATCGGCCCGAGGCCAGCAATCCATGTCGTGGTGTCAAAGCAAACCCCAGACGTAAAGTGGAGCGATTTCTAAACGAGCAGGAGTTCGCGCGTCTCGGTGGGGCAATACGCGAAAGCAGTATAAGCCGGCCGATGCACAACGCCGCACTCTTGCTTCTTCTGCTGACAGGTTGCCGTAAGGAGGAGATCATCGGCCTGACCTGGGGTGAGGTAAAGGGCGCGCGCATTTATCTTGATGACACCAAGACCGGCGCTCGCGTCGTCCATCTTTGTTCCCAGGCGCAGGGTATTTTGAGCGGTCTGAAGCGTGGCAAGCCAACCGACAGGGTTTTTAAAGGACAATATGGCGGCGGTATTTCAACAGACGACTACTGGAAGCGCATCCGAGACGACGCAAAGCTTGGCAAGGTCCGCATACATGATATCCGACACAGCTACGCCAGCCTCGCGGCGAGGAAGTCCCTGCCTCTGCCAACGATCCAAAGATTGCTTGGCCATGCCAGCATCGATAGCACGGCGCGATATACGCATTTCGATGACGAGCATTTAAAAGGAGTCGGACAGAAAATCAGTGATTTGATCGAAAGTGCGATGGCCGGGGCGCGAAGTTAAGATTGCGTCGAGGTTGCGCACCGGCCCCAGGTATCTCTTCCGGAGTTGGCCGATATCGTTGAAAAAGTCGCTGTTGTAGTCGATCTGAGGTCTGCTGCAGCGATGCCGCAGTTGGCACCGCCGCTTCTCAGGCCAGCTGCGGTCTTAGCATCGGCACCACCTTTGCCAGTTTCCTCAGGTTTTGGGCTGTGGCTGCCAGTAGGAACTCATCCCTGGCACCGTTCGGACCACGCAATCGCAGCCGGTCGAGCCTGAGGATGCGTTTGAGGTGGGCAAACAGCATCTCGACCTTCTTCCGTTCGTTCCGGGAGGTCACATAGGCATCGGTCTTAGCGATGTCCCTGGCCATGTCTCTTGCGCCCTCATGGATCGAGCGCGGGATCTTCCGCGCCTGGGTCTTTGGACAGCACCGCGGCTTCATATCGCAGACCTTGCAGTCCTTGGTGCGGGCAAAGTAACGCATAAATCCATTTTCATCGATCGCTGGGCCACCCTGTCTTTGGCTTGGTAAAAGCACCTTGCCTTCCGGACAGCGGTAGAGATCGTTGTCATGATCGTAGATAAAGTCAGCGCGACTAAAGGTGCCATCATCGCGTCGCGAGTGGTCGATGACCGGGATGTGCGGCTCTATGCCTTTGTCATGGACAAGCCAGCTCAACATCTCGGCGGCGCCATAGGCAGCATCCGCAGCCAGCTTCTCAGGGTACAGGCCAAAGCGTTCATCGACCCGATCGATCATCGTTCGTACGGCGCCGACTTCTGCCTGGCGGATAGCGCGCGAGGCTTCGACATCGACAATGACAGCGTGCTTCAGGTCGATCAGGTAGTTTGTGGCGTAGGCAAAGAAGGCATGTCCCTTTGCGGCGCCTGTCCACTGCGCGGCAGGATCGGACTTCGACACGAACTTCGGCTGCACCTCGCTGGCCTTGCCCCACGCTGCGTCATCCAGGACCTCGAGATATTCCTGCACGGACCTGCGCGTTGTGGCCAGCGCCTGCCAGTCGACCTCATCGGAGGCCGCCGCCGAGCGCTGTTTGTTGGCATCCGCCTTAATCAGGCTGGCATCGGCAGCGAAGCCGTCGCCACCCACCAGGCCTTCATCGATGCAGCGCTGAACCGAAACCTCGAACAGTTGGCGCAGCAGATCGCTGTCACGGAAGCGGCCATGCCGGTTCTTCGAGAAGGTCGAGTGATCAGGCACGGCATCTTCCAGATCCAGACGGCAGAACCAGCGGTATGCCAGGTTGAGATGAACCTCTTCGCACAGCCTGCGTTCCGACCGGATGCCGAAGCAGTAGCCCACCAACAACATGCGGATCATCAGCTCAGGATCGATCGATGGCCGGCCCATCTCGCTATAGAAAGGCCGCAGGTGTTCACGGATGCCGGACAGGTCCACGAACCTGTCAATCGACCGGATCAGATGGTCGGCAGGGACATGGCGTTCGAGGTCGAACCCGTAGAACAACGCCCCCTGCATAATCGTCCGCTCGCCCATCATGGCCACATCTCCTTGCTGACCAAGGAAATGAATCAGGACTTCAGCAAGACCGCAATGAGAACTTTTTCAACAGTATCGGCCCGATGCGGAAATATTGCGTCGGAATCGCTTGCAGAAAAGCGGACACATATATGCTAACTTCTGGACGGCTACGTGACCGATTCCAAACATTTGTCGACATTACATGTGCGGATCTACATGAGGCTTTCGAAGTCACGTAAATACATGACAGAGCCTTGTCCCCAGCCGTCAGCCTTAGTCAAGACCAATGGACGGAGTGAAGCCCAAGTCCAGAACACCGCTTTTGCGTATTCCTCTGGCACACTGGTAGGCAAAAGTGCGTTCTTGAGGAATTCAGGAAATTTTTCTCGTTTGAGGTATCGAATGTGCCAATAGACGGTTGCTGTCAGGCTGGCATGCTCCATGATCTGCGCCGCGTGTGCCGGATCTCGAATTCCCTGGAACCGGCCTTCCACGTCTGGAAGGTCGAAAAGACCAAGGATCTGTCGTATTGCAATTCGCATACGGTAGGCAGGCTTCGGATGAGATCCGAAAGGTGCGGAGACAGCACCCGCGTCGGTTTCGTTGTGCAACCTGAGAAATGTGCACATGAGACTTACAACGAAGCACCAAAGCTTTGATGGCGTTAGTCCGCTTCCTGCCGACAGGCTTGATATCAAGAATAGTGTAGCTTCATGGTCAGCGGCCAGCTCTAGAGCATGGCGTATTGAAGCATGGGCCCCTGATAATGGTGTTGCTCCGTTAACCGGGAGCTCTGAAAGGCTGCTTCCATCAGGACCATCCTTAAGCCCAAGTAATTGGGCCTCGCATTCTCCATGATGTTGAAACAGATGTGCTTGCTCATGGGCGTACAGCCATGTCAGGCCAAAAACCTGAATATCTATCTTTGCGTCTTCTACGCTCAGTCCCACTGGAAGAGCTTGTCGACGGCCATCGAATGATAGCGCTTCGAACAGTTCATCGTATTGAGGTTTGGAGAATTCACGAACGCAGAATTGCGGGAGGAGAAAAGCGTCCCTGTAAGTTTCTACCGAAACACCATAATTGAACGTGATCTCATGGGTTCCGTCTGACCGGATGGAAGCGACCGCGTTGAAGTTGAGTTTTTCGGACCACAGCACGGTAAGCGTTCGAGCATTTCTGGCGTAAATTTTATCGGAAAGTCTCGTTTTCGCGTTGTCGATTATCTCAGTTCCGATCGCTGTGACGACTGGAAGATTGATAAAATCTTTTTCACGTTCCCTTACTTGACGTGCGTCCAAAGCCGTCCCTCCCCATATAGTTCGCTACTTTGCCTAGCGTGGTTAGCAGTACAATGGAATGGTTCTCATGCGGATTGCGGCGTTGCCCTAGTCGTTGATTCGCTAAATTGGAGAGTTGAGTGTCAATCGGCGCCGAAAAAGGACTCCTTTTTGTGCGTGCCCTGAGCGGCGAGAAGCGGAACCGCCCCATTGCTTACGATTCACTGCTGCAATCGGCTGTGAAGGACGAGGAGCTGAAGCTAAGAAGAACGACTAGCGCGCGATCTTCTCGGCTGCCGCACACGCGCAGCGCGCGGTTGAGTTCTTGCGTCGTGGCGGAGGGGGAAGGGCATCTTCACGCTGCGGGGTGAAGATCGTAACCGATCGCGTGCATCAAGGAGAACAGCTGTCCTTTGACGTTGTCGGAGACGCCGATATTGACCTTCAGAATTTCCTGAAGCGGAGCCAGATACTTCGTTTGCACGAGCATCTTTGCGCTCTGATCGATGGGCAGAAGCGTGAACTTTTCCGCCGACTTCTTGTCGGCCATGGAAAGCGTGCAATAACCGCGTCCGATCTGCCATGTCAATGCGCCAGCCGACAAACTCTCCCGCGTGCACAGGGCCGCAAGTTCGAGCTGGGTGTATTTTCCGAGAGCGTTTGCGATTGTCTCGAACGCATGTCCATCCCGCACCCAGTTCACCCAGAGGCCAAAAAGCGCGCTTCGATCCTGTGAGGGTAACAACGTGTCCGCGATGTTCTGCAGTTCTGTGAGGATTTGCTCCTGCGTGCCGCCTTCCGAAAGCCATCGATACTTCGCGGCGAGCGAGGCAGCGGCGAAGCGAAACTGCTTGGCCTCCTGATCCGCGTTGTGCCAATCGAGCATGCACCACAGAGTCATTGCCGCAGACAGCCTCGGTGAGTGCATCTCACGAATGAAGCGGGTCTGCTCCTCGACTTCAAGCGCGGATATCCGCATTGGGATGAGGCCGCTTTTGCCGTCCGCACCAAAGAACAGCGCGCGCCACAGCGATAATGTCTGCTCGCGGTAAGTGGCAGCGGGGAGGTTCCCGTCGCTGCGCGCCATGGTCATCAACATCGAGAGAAACCCGAGGTCACGCGCAAGCTCCGGCGCAGTGCGGCTTTCCACGAATGCCGGTTTCGCAATCGACTCTACGATTTTCTTCAAGAGCCGCACGACCCTTAGGCCAAGCTTTGCCCGGTCCTCCTTGTCTTCGGCGTCTTTTACTTCCTGAGGCTTTGCGTCTTCGTCTAGATCGTCACCATCTTTGCCTCCGCCATCTCCGGGCAGTGGTGATGGGCGAGGTGTTGGGGCTTGGCGCGTTTCAAAGAACGCCGCGAACAGAGCGAGCGCATCTCTTTCTCCGTACCCAATCGGCACAGTGGGATTGAAAAGTGACGGTGGCCGCCCAAAGCCTTCGGAGTAGATATCGTCCTCCGTGAACGGGATCGGATCAGGGTCTTGCTCGTCATCGCTTGCACCGGCGCGTCCGCCCCCTGCGGGCTTTCTTTGCGTATGGAGATCAAACAGCTCCAGGATTCGCAAATATTCAGCGCCTGTCAGAGAGCCGCGCGCGGCTGCATCATCTAGCTTGTCTTTGAGCATTCGCTCAGGCGCGGCCATCCGCAACGAACGTTCGTCATCGATCCAGCTCGGCGCGGAGACCACGGTCTCTCCATCGGCGGCGATGCCTTGCAAGGAAAGCGAACGCGCCGTCCCCTCGATTATGAAGTCTGCACTACCGTCCTTGAATGCCTTGCACTCAATCAACGGCGCCTCTGGCGTGGGTGGCATCATAAACAGCCGGGCAAGGGGCCTCGCAGACTTAAAGCGCACCTCCAGGTGCGTACCCTCCCTGCGCGCGGTCATAATCCGCAGATCGGGCGACTCCAGCTCCCAATCATCGGAAAGTGGCGTCATCGGTAGGTCAGGTGGAGCGTCGTTGATCGTGAAGCCATCGAAGAGGTCTGAAACCTCTTGATCATCGGCCATTGTAAGAGCCAGTAATTCAGCATTCCCCCATTCGTGTGTGGCAAGCAGTGCCGCTCTTGAACAGTTTGCGCTGCCGCTCGCTATGACCGTTCTGGTCGCGGAGCGGAGCACATAGGCCTTCGCATGGAGGAACTTCTTGCGGCTCTTTTCAGAGAGCGCTTCGATTGTCTTGAGGCGAACAGACGCGGGGAGTGTTTTGGCAGCGCCAGCAGCTAACCCCGCACGACCTGGCTGCATCAGTACATTTAATCCCTGCGGCGCAATCGATGCTAAGGACTTGAGCGCCGCACCCTCGTCATCGAAATAAGGGCTGAGCATATCGATCGATTCGATGTTCTCTCCCGTGAAAGCGAGAATCTGATCGAGCATGGTTACTTCGGAAGGCGTGAACGCGAGTCCGAAAGTCGGTGGCAGGCTCCCTATCCATAAGTTCTTGGGTTCGGCGTAGGCTCCGGACGTATGGCTTCGAAGTCGCTGCGCATCTGGGACGAGCGCCAAGATGCGTTCTAGGTAATCCCGGAAAGCGGCGATCTGTCCTCCACCATCGCCAGGGTGGGCAAAGTCGGACCAGATTTCTTGGTTCGCGCTCCATCCTCCATGAGTGATATTGCCACTTCCTACGGCGAGGACAGCGTTGTCTTCACCGCACAAGAAGAGTGCTTTGGGGTGGAAGCGCCTTGCGGGTCCAAGTTCGACGGGTACGACGCGGTAGCGGGAGCCAAGCTTGGAAAGAAGCCCGACTTGCGAGCGATAAGAATTGGCGGCGCAAGCTGCATCCGCAAAGATGGTTAATTGAGGGGAGCCGATCTCGCGGAGTTTGGGAAGTAGGATCGATTCCACGAAGAGAAAATCGATGTTGTGCGTCAGGACGACAGCGGTTGTAGCTTTCTTTATTCCGCTGCAAAGGCGGTCGATGACGTTGAATTCGTTCACGCCGCCTCCACCCGCATTAGCCTCCCGTTATGACCCTTCTTGAACACACCGATATCGGTCAGAATGCCAATCGTGTTGTCGAGACGACTACCGCTGTTGCCTGCACGGCTTTTGTTGGCGGTAAGGCGCAACAACTCGCCATCAGTGAAGAAGCGCAGCGAACATTTTTGGCCATTAGACATTTTGCGCAAAGTCACCTGCAGATGTGGGACGATCGCGCAACGCTCCATCAACTCATGAAGTAACGCCTTAAACGGCACTTCGGTTGAGCCCTGAGCCATCGCAAGTGCGAGGTTGCTGATCTGGCTGACATCATTGGTTGCGTCAGGTCGCCGGAATGCTCTCGTCTGGGCTTCGATGGCCGCGAGGAGAGCAAACGCCATCAACATTTTGTCGGGGGACGGCAGGTCGTTGAGGATATCGAACGGTAGGGCTGCATCGAGCATGAGGTTTGTCGGGACCGACGTTGCCGCCTCCTTCCCCGAGCCTTTCCAAGCGTCTTTGGCGGCGGGCCACAACTGCATGAGGCGACCATCATGCCTGGCCTCTCGTTCAACTGTGTCGGTGATTTCAGCAGGTGCCGCGTCTCCAAAGTCATTGAGCACACCGCAGACCGCTGAAAGAAGTAGCTCCAGCGTGAAATGCTGGCGACGGCGCCACTCATACTCCGCCCAGGAGAGGGACGCTTTGTCTTGCCGCTGGCCTTGGCTGCAGGCCTTGAGATTGTTGGCCAGTACGCGGTTGGCTGAAAGCGAACCTTCTGCGGTCCAGCTGTCGATCCACTCCAACGTCTGCGCGAAGCTCTTGTATCGAGTCTCCACAATAGCTTTGTGTGGGTGCGAAGCTTCCCACGGGTTCTCAAAGGCATGGCGCAGGATTTTCGATTCTTCGTCGTCAACGGAAAGGCTACCCAAGGAAAACTCAGCAACAGCCAGCGCGGCTAATTCCGGCGTTACATCGCCGCCCTGAAAAAGGAGTGTTAGAAGCGGTGATCCATTGAGACCCGCATTCCGCGCCGCCCACAGATCCTGTCCGCGCTGTGTCAGACGATAGGGAACCGACTGCGCCGAAGCGCCATCATCAAGGAGCCCGACGCCTTTGCACGGGTTGTAGTAGATGTTGAGGATGCGGCTATTCTTGGAGGGAGGCAGCGGCACCGCCTGTCCTGCCTTTAGGGCGCGCAGCTTGTCGGCGAAAACATCACTACCGAGAATAGCGCCGCCGACCTTTCCTGTCGGATCGACTTGCGAAGCGGCGTTAATCAGGAATTCGACCCGAGTGAGGTAGTTGTTTAGGTCATGGGCAACGAACGAGCCATTCGCTGCGATGGTCGTCTTGTAGAACTCATTGATGGCCCAAGGCAGGATGGAGAAATATCGGCCGCGCGCCGAAACCGTCGTGATGCCGTTGACCAGGTTTGCTTCGATACCCTGATCGAGCGCGCGGACGCCAAGAATATCGAGGCCCTGCGTGTCCTCGAGTATGTCGGCATTCCAAAAGAGCATGCGCTTCGTCGTCCCCCACAAGTCCAAGGTGTACCGTGTTTCGAGTTCGCCTTACCACGGGAATTGTCGTTTCCATAAGACAAAAGACCGCGTGACTATCGAGGAAGGGCCGCTCCGTCACAAGCTTATATAACGACACGCGCCAATTGTGTAAGGTTGAGGCAGAAGGGGGCGAAGGCATGGGAAATTTTCAGCGAGACGGGTCGATCAGCAACAGTCACGTTGGTCGTGCCTTTGAGTTGCGAGCACAGCAAGCGCTTCTACGGGAAGGCGTTGCGGTCGAAATGAACCACAAGGTTCCGTGTGGCTTGGGCAATGTCCGGAAGAATCACGCCTTTGATCTAGGATCGGACAACCCCAAGATCATCGTGGAGTGCAAATCACAGACTTGGACCGTGAGCGGAAACATACCCAGTGCCAAAATGAAAAACTGGGCGGAGGCAATGTTCTACTTCCAGCAGACTACCACAAAATCTTCCTGGTGGAGCGGAGCCTGCGTACAGGCAAGGTCGAGTCACTCTTGGCGTATTTTCGTCGAACTCAGGCGCACATAATTCCACCCTCTGTGGAATTCTGGGAGCTTGCACGCGAAACCGATGAATTGATTATATTCTAAATATGGACGAGCTTCGCACGGAGCCGGCTATTCAATCATAATTCGGTTGGCTTTCAATGGCCTATATGCGGCGGTTCTGCAGCTTAGTATGATCACTTGCATTCGTTTTGCCGCGTCCCCCAAGATGTCGAGCATAGTTTCGAACCGGTCATCATCTGCAAACACCAAGGCGTCATCGAGTACCAGAGACGCTGGCTTGCCCTTTTCCAGAAGCAAATCTGCAAACGCAATGCGAGTCAGCACCGCCAACTGCTCCTGCGTGCCCTTACTAAGGTGCGCAGTCGCTTCAGTGCGATCGCCGCGGATCAGTGATTGAGGGATGTAATCCTCCCCGAATGCCATATTCGCATTTGGGATTAACTGTTTTACATACGGGGCGACCTTTTTGGTAATCGGGGCCAGGTACCGTATAGACGCCTCCTGCTGTGCAACCTTTATGACATTGGAAAGCAGGCTCAAGACCTCGGCCTCTTCAGCAATTCGATCTCGTTTGGCTATCACGGCGTCGAGGAGCTCCGAAGCCTCTATCGCGCGCGCAGCGGGGCCCTTGCCCCCCAGGTCCTTTGCTTGCTGCTCCAGCGCACCAATCCGCCTGGTAAGTTCAGGCCGTTCATCCGCCATCGCCTTGATTTGTTTGTTCAAGTAGTCGCGCTTCTTGGTCAACGCTGAAAGGTCAAAACTCTCAGCGGCGCGCTTGAACTGGTCATGCTCAAGGATCATCCGCCCCTCATGGGACTTTGCGTGCGACAATATCTCGGCAAGAGCAATTTCGCTGAGTTCGGAGATCTCTGACCTGGCTTCGGTACTTAGCCTGTCGATATCGTTTTGCGTCGGCACCATGTCGCCAGAAATCCTGGCCTCAGCTATTTCCGCTTCTTGTAAGGTCTTTTGCGCGGCCTCTCGTCTTCCCTCTGCTCCAGCAAGTGCTGACTGGGCGTCCTCATAGGCTTGGATCTCTTTGGTATCGTCCGTTCCAACATCGGCAAATAATTTGCTATCTGGACGCTCAAGCGCGCTTAGCGCTCCGCGCAGTGCATCGAGGCCTTCGGCAATTTGTAACTCGGCATCCGCTGGGCACGCATATTGAAGACGCGCATTTAGCTCATCGTGCTTTCGCTCAAGATCCTGCCTTGAACGAGCAGAGAGGTGAGCTTCCGCCAAGTTCGCGACATCGAGCTCTCGCAACAACGAAGACATGTCACTTTCCGCAGCACCAAGTGCCAAAAGCGCCGATTCACCTCCCTGAGGAGGCTCGATGGTTATCTTGCCAAGCCCCGCCAGCTCAACAGTTTGCTCGTCAGCAAACAAGGCTTCATAATTGGGTGAAACAACGACGCCGTTGACGCGTATTTCAGGGGCCCCAATTTCAAAAAGCATGCGCAGATGCACGGCGCCGGCTGCCGCCTTGACCTTGAGGGTCTGTATTTTCCGATCCGCGGACTCTAGCGAGTCAATTGCCTCCTTAGAAATTTTGTTTTGAGCTAGGGTGGTGGCAACGATCCCGATTTCCTTCGCGAGCAATTCCGCGGCATCAAGCCGATCGAATGCGATAGCCAAGGATTTGGCGCGCCTTATTTCACCTCGGCGAGCTTCCGCAGCTTGTCGGGCGCTTGCTGTTTGGACAGCCACTAAGCGGGCGGCGTCCAAAGCGGCATTGGCTTCGGCAGCAGAAGTTCGCGCACGATCAACCGCTTCGATACTCTCCTTGGCCTTAATTTCTTGCCCGCTCAGCCGTTTCCTTGCAGCCTCAAGTTCGGTCTGAAGTGTCGCACGGCGTGTCGCGCGCTTTTCCAAGGCGTCGTGCGCACCGGTAGCTTCTTTGAGTTTGAGTTCGGCGAGTTGCAGAGCTGAATGTGCGACTTGCGCGCCCTGTATATCTTCGTTCAGCTGCTTAATTTGAGCTTCGCGTTCAGGGTCGTTTAGATCACGATTTAATCGTCGAAGAGTGTTTCGGTTACTTTCGAGGGCATCAAGGATTGAGCCGAACTCGCCCAGCTCAATTCTAGCCGCCTCAGCCTCCGCTTCGGAATCTTCGACCTCTCTTATAGCTTCAGCATACTTTTTTGTGGGCTTTCCGCTTGCGGTCAAAAGCTCACTGAGGCTTTTCTCTATGGCCTCGACGATAGCCGTAGTCCGACGGCCACCAGTGACAGTTCCGACCTGCCCCGCGAGCACTTCCTCCAAAGTCCGCCTCGCCGTTTGTCCGGGAGCGTCGAGTGAAAAAGACTGGCCTTGCTCGACCCAAAGTAACCCGAGGGCACCACGCGAGTCCCAATCGGCCCCGCGGTTGCCTGGTCTTGAAAACCCGAGCAGCGACTGCAGGTGTTCCTCCGCCTGATCGCTCGTGAATCGGCCGTCGGGGCCTTCCAGAACGACCTCCGGTTTTTGAATAAAGCGCTTACGGAGCTTGTAAGTATTTTTGCCGACCTCAAACGTCATCTCAACGGTCGGCGCAACATCATCACTGTGCGGCCTAAAAGATTGAATCCATTCGCTCTTCGAACCATGCCGCTCGAACAATACTGCTCGCATGGCTTCCAGAATAGTCGATTTACCGGTCTCATTTGGTTCGGCGAGCAGGTTTATACCGGATGAAAACCCATTTAGCACCAAGGGTTTGCGAAATTTTCGAAAATTTTCGATAGAAACGTCGCGGATGATCATTCGCTAACTCCACGACGCTGCAACTTCTGTTGTTCAATGTAGAGACGTTCTAAAGCCGATGCCGCCCTCCGTCCCACCATTCCGTCGGCCGCAGCCATCGAACTTAAGCGCTCCGCCACCTCGCGCAATACACCGTTTAAGTCGATATCCGCCATATCATCGTCTGTGGGCCTAACGAACAAATCGCCGGCCTGGAGATCGAGCCAACGAATCTCATGCGCAAACTCATTTTCAAGGACGTTCCGAACCTCGGCTCGATCCGAAAGTGACACAAGACCTGACAGTTTTAGGCGAGCTACCAAGTTGCGTCGATCAACTTCAGGGGCGAAACCGTTGAGTTCCCGCAACAAGTCAGCGCCGCTACGCAAATCCCAGGTTTCCGACCGCCAAAAATAGCGACCAGTCGGGATTTCAACGACATCGGGCGCCTCCTTCTGCGACACGTCCACAAGAAGGGCCATGCCCGTTACCTCACGTCCAAAGTCATCGGGCTCAGGCGTGCCGCAATAGTGGGTGTAGGCGTCGATTTGTCGACGCCCATGCCAGTCGCCTAACGCCAGATAGGACAGTTTCGCCGTCTTCGCGCGATCGACGGCAATCAAGTTATTCGCGGTCTGAGTGCTTGAGAATTCAACAACCGGCCCATGAGCCAGTCCAATTCGGAAAGCCCTTTCCGGCGTTTCGCCGGAGTCAAACCACGTGGTTGGATCATCGATTGTGCGCTTGTACAGCAATGGCGCCGGCAGCACCCATAAACCATCCAACACTTCGAACGGTGTTGGTTCCAATGCTGTCAGAAGGTTTTCAGGTGCGTCGTTCTTCAACCGAGACCAAAGACCGTCTGACCGCGCGGGATCGTGGTTGCCCGGCAACAAGACCCATTTGACCCGTTCAGCGGCTTTCATCCGAGTTAGGGCTTGACGATAGACGCGATCACCCGGCTCAGGGCTATCAAATACGTCGCCAGCGACTAAAACCACCTTAGCATCATTCGATTGTGCCGCTTTGGCGAGAGTGTCGATCACATCTAGCCTGGCATCCTGAAGTGCGGATCGCGCTTCTTCGGGGGCGCGACCAAATGGCTTACCCAATTGCCAGTCAGAGGTGTGAATAAACCGCAAGAGCCCCTCCCAAGTAATAGTCACCCGTAGTTAGAAAGCCCTACAGCTATACGTCGCATACGGCAACTAGGTATTGGAGGCCACCCCTTGCGGCCAAATTGCTTTACACGGTCAGGCTAGATCTCGGCTTATCTCCGGCTCCTCCGACGATATCCATTAGCTTCCCGTAGTCCGTCACGACATCGTATTTTACTCGATCCTCAGAAACCTTGTTTCCGATTTCATCGAAAAACTTTCTGGCGCAAGCAATCTTGGTGTTTTCAATTTCACGAAGCTTCATTGACGACATCGTGCCTTTCGTTTCCGCCACAAAATAGACGTGCCGGACACTACCTTCTTTGAAGGAAATGGCCCAATCGGGGTTATAATCTCCAACCGGCGTCGGGATCAGGAAACCTCGGGGCAATTTCGCGTAGACCACCACTTCGTTACTCGTGTCGATTTCAGCGACAAAGCGCCTTTCGACATCGGAATCGGTGACTACATAGTCATAGATATGGTTCTTGAGCTTGGCGCTCGCCTTTGAGAAATCTTGCCCGGTCTGATTGGCGGTGAAAATGTCGACGTCATAGCGCTCGGTCAGGCCGTCGTAGGCAAGACGCTCGATCACCATCGTCGCCTTCTGCTCGGCGATGATCCGGGAGGCCTCCGAGATGAAATGCTCGGGGTTTTCCTTAAACTGACCAAACACGGCCGGCGCAATTCCTGTCAGGATTTCCGCGACCGTCATGCGCGTAAGCTGCACAAGTTCGCCGATTTTCCCGATCAGATCGTACTTCACAAGCGAATAGACGGAGCCACCCCGTTCAGTCGCGGTGTTTGTAACTTGGAACCCGTCGCCAGCCCGCAGCTGCTCATCGCCAATTTCGTCAGCCTGGATGCCCGTCTGAACCGTATATTGCAGCGGCGTCACTCTCAGCTGACTGTCCAGTGCGCTCACGCACTTGCGAACCAGTTCGTCGGAATCAAACTCAACCCGGTAGACCGCCCTCTGGTTGATCCGCGACCACAGCGCCTGGAATTCCCTCTTATCGAAATTGGCGTTTAGCGGATTGGTCTTTGGCTTGCGGCCGTCGTCAATCTTCGGCAGCTGAGCGTCACTGAAGACGCTTTCAATGAGCTGGAACACCTGGTCGGCGTAGGGCTTCAGGTCTTCCGGCAACGTCGCGAGCGTTCCGGTCGCCTTGGCTTCATGATACGGGCTGGCAACCTGATCGGCGTCATCGGTATAATCGTTCTTCACGAGATACCGATAGATTTGCTTGGCGAGAGCCGGACTGACCTCGACGGGGCCACTGGGAGTGGCAAACGTCTTGCCCGTGAAAAAGGCCTCAGTCGCCTTTCGTGGCCGGGAGGAAAGCGTCTCAGCGATTTCCTTTTGCAGACCCGCGACGAAGTCCTTGTAACTCTCGCTAGCGACGACGGTCAGCACATTGATGTCGTGAACGATAGCCGGTTGATCCATGCGATCGCCGTTCTGATTGACCGATAATCGCAGGCCGCGGCCCACCTCCTGGCGACGCGAAATCATGTTGTCGCTGTGCTTGAGCATGCACATGACGAAGACATTGGGATTGTCCCAGCCCTCGCGCAGCGCCGAGTGCGAAAAGATGAAACGCACGGGCTCGTCTTGCGACAGCAGGCGCTCCTTGTTTTTTAGGATCAGATCATAGGCGTCCGTATCGTCCGAGAGCCCTTTGTCCTCACCGGTTTTTTTAATGTCGGGATCGACCAGACGCTTCTGCTTGTCGATCGCGAAATAGCCCTCATGAACCTTGGAAACCGGGTCGCGTTCAAGGAAGGCACGGTACTTCTCGTTATCCAGCGCCAGTTCAGCCAGATATTCGGCTTTGAGCAGGCCATATTCCTCCTCGAATACGCGTGCGTAATCGCCCCTTTCGTCGGCCTGGCTATAATCCCGGTACTTCACTACCTCATCGATGAAGAACAACGAGAGCACTTTGATGCCCTGAGCAAAAAGCTGCTTCTCTTTGTCGAAATGAGCCTTGATCGTTTCACGGATCTGGATGCGCCGGATGTCGCGTTCGGATACGTCCCCCGTTGCCTCACCAGCTTTCAGCACGATGCCATTGGTAAACTCTACGGTGTCGTTGTTGTAGTCGATCTGCGAGATGGTGAACCCGTCACGGTACTGATCCAACTCGCCAGACTCCGAAAAAAGATCGTCCCTAAACTCCAGTCGCTTAAGCTGGCGTTTGATCTCGCCAGACTTCAACCGCACCTCCAATTCAAGACGGGCGAGGGGGGCCTTTTGGGAAATCTCTATTGCTTCAAGATACAGGTAGGCATTCGTCCCCGCGAGGCCTCGGGTTTGAATGCCGCGCACTGCAATCTTCTTCACCAGCTTCTGGTTATAGGCATCAAGCGCGTCGAGCCGATGTATGCGATTGTGCTGCGTCTTATGTGTCGCCGAATAGCGCAAAATCGCCAGTGGCTTGAACTTCGGCAAGGCCTCCATCGTCGCCTTGCCTTCCATCTTTTGCGGCTCGTCGAGGATCAAGATGGGGCGGTTCGACGCGATGACATCGATTGGGCGGCGTGACTGAAAGGCATCCAGCTCATCGTAAATCCGGCGATTGTCCGCGCCCTTGGCGGCAAAGGCCTGGATATTGATGACCATAACGTTGATGCCGGCGTCGGACGAGAAGCTCTCCAGCTCATGGAGCCGCTTGGAATTATAGATGAAAAATCGGGCCTTCTTGCCGTAGTTTTCGGTGAAATGGTCAGCCGTAATCTGAAGCGACTTGTAGACGCCTTCACGGATGGCGATCGAAGGCACCATGATAATGAACTTCGACCAACCATAGCGCTTGTTCATCTCGAAAATGGTCTTGATGTAGCAGTAGGTCTTGCCTGTGCCGGTCTCCATCTCGACATCGAGATTAAACTTGCAGCCCGCGCTGACCACCAGCTTGTCGGACAACGGCAGGTTCTGGCGCTTTTGCACATCGCGAACGTTGGCCAACACCTGGGGTTCGGCCAACTGAAGATCGGCATTCTTGAATCCTTCTTCGAAGGCGCTGGTTTGCGCCTTCCGGCCGGGGTCGATGCGATAGCTTGTGCCACTCACGAGTGGCTGCCCCGCGAAACAGTCGACGACCGACTCGACGGCATTGGTCTGGTAGGGATGGACCTTGAATTTCAGCTTCATAGCCTTCTCCTCAGATCGATTTCACATCGGTGCCGGGCGATAGCTGGCGGAAAATCTGTTCGACGTTGACTTTCACCGCGTCGGATACAAATCCGGTATCACGAAAAACAACACGTAGGGGCTCCCGTCCAGCCAATTCCTTGACCAAATCCTCGGTCAGGCCAGTGTCGAAGCACGCGACAAGGGCGTTGTCGTCGACGAAAAATACGGTCTTACCAAGCACGATCTCGGGACGGATGGGGAGCGTGAGGTCGACGCCCCAATCGACTAGCACCTGGAACAGCAGATCCTCAGCCGTTCGGCCATCCTTCACATTATCCACCTTGTCGAGCAGGTCAGATTGCTTCAACTCGTCGGGTCGATAGTACACATCCTTCATGTTGGAGGCGTCGAGTTTCAGCACACGGAACCCTTTGAGGTCCTCGCCTTCAGCCTTGAATTCCTCAATGACGTTGAGCAGCCGCAGCCGCCCCATGTCGAATATGGTCTTCATGCGGGCTTCAGGAATAGGGAGAGGTTCCGCAATCTGCACGCCGATGAAGCGCCGGTTTCCGCCGTCCATCTTGTTCTGCTGAAGCACTGCATGGGCCGTCGGAGCGCTGCCGGAGAAGAAATCCATGATTATGGCTTTTTCTTCCGGCTTGGTGGCTAATTGAACGATGCGTTGAACAAGTTCGACAGGCTTGACAGAATTCAAGACATTTTCTGTGTGCTCGAACGGAACGTATTTTAAAAGAGTCTTCTTGGCATCTTGGGTGTGACCGACATCATCATAAAACCAAAGGGTTTGTGGCGTCCGACCGGAGGACACTTCGGACAGAAATTTCTTTACAGCCGGCGAATTGTTTCCGTCTTTTCCCCACCAGATGCGATTGTCTTCATCAAGTTCCGCGAATTTTTCTTTGCTGATACGCCAGTAAGTCCCAGTTGGCGGGCCGGAAATGACCCTGCCGGACGGCGTCGTGACAGGATAGACACCCGCGTCATAAGGGTTGCGCGCGGTCATGTTCTCCGCTTTCCACGGCCCACGATGATCGTTGTCCAAGTTCTTGTAGCGTGCCTCCATTTCTTCCGTTCGAGGCAGTGGATTTGGAAACCATACTTCCTTGTTTTTGGCGAAAACCAGAATAAAATCGTGATCCTCAGAAAACCAGTTTGCAGAGTTCTTAGGCGCATAGACCTTCTGCCAAATGATCGTGGCGACAAAGTTTGAGTCGCCAAAAATCTCGCTTCCAATCTTTCGAAGACTATCGACCTCGTTGTCATCGATCGAAACAAACACTACTCCGTCTTCAGCAAGCAGTTTTTTAGCCAGACGCAGCCTTGGATAAAGCATCGAAAGCCAATCCGAATGAAACCTGCCATTTGCTTCAGTGTTGGCCACTAGCCGCTTGCCATCATCATCCACCTGCCCAGACAGATTTAGATACTCTCCGGCCCTCTTGGAGAAATCGTCGTCGTAGATGAAGTCCCTGCCTGTATTATACGGAGGATCGATATAAATCAGTTTGACTTGACCGAGAAACGATTCTTGCAGAACCTTGAGAACTTCAAGGTTGTCGCCTTCGATCAAAAGATTGTCTGACAAATCGAAGTCGACGCTTTGATCCCTATTAGGTCGCAACGTCTTAGCTACGGGCGAATTGGCTGCCAACACAGCCTCACGCTTTCCTGGCCAATCAAGTCGATACCGCTCCTGCCCGCCCTCGACGATTTGGTCGCTCAACTCCTGCCGCAGTTGGTCAAAGTCCACGGCGAGCCGAACTTTGCCGGTTTCGTCGGCCGCCTCTGTCACGCAGCTCGGAAAGAGATCGCGGATCTTCCCGATATTGTCCTGCGTAACATCTGGCGTGTGCATTTTGAGCTTGTCCATCATCTCTTCCTTTACTCGCTTGCTGCGGGCCGGCGGCCGTCCGCCTTGGCGAGCTTATCTTGCTGAAGTTCGGCCAAGTGCTGCTTGGCCACGCGTAGCTCGGCATTGATCGCCACGCGCCTGTTGAATTGCTTCTCCCGGTCCAGTCGCACCTTGATGCGTTCGACCTCTCGGGTCTTGGCGCGGATCGCTTCCACGCGCGCTACCCGAGTCTGGATGTCCTCGTCCGGAGCTGCTTGCTCCGGCATTAAGGCACTGAACATTTGCTCGTAAAGCGCGCCAAGATTTAGCGAAACCGGAAGCGGTTGGCGCGGCCCCGCTTCTTCGTCCCAACCGCTCTCGAAATACTCGCTCACCACCCATTTGGTGGAATCCGCCTCGCTCGGTCGCTTGAAAGCCGCGACCGCCTTCCGCTTGCCGGACCAGGTCAACTCGAAAATCAGCGGGAATGGAATCGCTCGATCGATGGCGCGCAGCACGTCGAGGTCCAGCTCTGGCCTCCGCAGGCTGACGCTGAAAATCTGAATTTCCGAAACTGAGCGCGTGGCGGCCAGATTGATCGTCTCGGGTGCGAGCTTGAACTTCCAGACGACCTGATCGACCTGGGTAATGAAGAGGTCTTTCAGTGCGGCGCCCGCGCCCGTATGTTCGTAAATCTTGTTTTTGGGCAAAACTCGGCCGAAGGCGGCGGCCTTGGGATAGTCGAAGAAGCCTGTCATCCGGTCGCCTCCTCGATCACGAGGAAGGCAATCAGCTCAAAATCATCGAGACCCGCAATGGTGTGAACCAGGGCCGACGTCCGTCCGCCACTGAACAGGCTGTCGAGGTCCTTCTCTTCCTTCACGTCGATCATCGAGCGGATCGCGGCGCTCAAAAGGTTGGAGCACTGCTCCATTTTACGTCCATCCTGCGTCCGCTCGTTGAATAGCCGGCATACATCCGGGACCGGGTCCGAACGTCCCTTGCAGCTTGAGCGGATAAGGTCGAGCAGACGCTTAACTTGGGTATGGTCGACGATGATCTCGCCGTCGTTGCCGATATAGACGAGATAATAGGGATGCAGACGATTCTGCTGGTTGACGTTCACGCTGTCGTGGATGTTTTTCAGCGCAAAGATCACGCCCGGCATTAGGCCGACGGTCTGATTTGCCGGAACCACGGCGTGCATGCCATTTGGCAGTTGATCCAACTCGCCATTGACCTTGATATAGTTCAGCAAATCCATCCGGAAATCGTTGAGGCCGAGGTCAGTGATCGAAATTCCGGTGCGTACATCCTCAAGTTCGATGACCTCTTCCTGAAGGCGCTGGAGCTGTTCCTTGCGGTAAGCGATGTCGCTGCTCTTGGAGGTCAGGACGTTGTCGTCCCCGGTGGCAGTAACGTCGGCGATCATCATGCGGTTTTCGACCCGCTCCTTGAGGTTGATATACTCGTCCAGAGAGATGTCCGGCCAATAATTGACCAGCTGGATCTGGCCGTTCGGAGAGCCTATGCGGTCAATCCGCCCAAAGCGCTGAATGATGCGCACGGGATTCCAGTGGATGTCGTAATTTACCAGATAATCGCAGTCCTGAAGGTTCTGTCCTTCCGAGATGCAATCGGTGCCGATTAGGATGTCGAGTTCGGCTGGCTCCTCGGGCATGATAAGATGCTTCTCCTTGGATCTCGGCGAAAACAGTGTGAGGACCGACTGGAAATCATAGCTCTTTTTTAGAGTGGTCTTGGGGGCGTCGGACCCGGTCACCTTGGCAGTATGGAGGCCGTTGGATTGTAGGAGTGCCGGCGCCAAGTTGGCATAAAGGTAGTTGGCCGTGTCGGCGAAGGCCGTGAAGATGATGACCTTGCGGTTCCCCGGATTGAGCGGCGCAGCGAGCTTCCCTGCAATAATGCCCTTCAGATGCTGGAGCTTCGCATCATCGTCTGGACCAACCAAGTCCATGGAGGTGGTCAGTTCCCGGATCAGAAATAGATCTGCTTCCAGGTCGTGCTTCCACGACGGCACATCCATATCCGACAAACTGATCTGAACCTTCTTCCCGACGGTAAATTCGTCGGCGCCGTCCAGATCGTCGTCGTCATCATCGAGTGAAACATCGGCCAGAAGGTCGCTGACAGTCTGAAAACCGCCAGAACGCTCGAAGCTGGCGATAGCGTCCAGCGTCCGAGTGATGTTTCCGCTCAGCGCGCGAAGCGTGAGCCTGAAGGCCTCGACGGAACTTTCAAGTCTCTTCAACAAGTTCGTTGTCATAAGCGCTTGCAGACTGCGCTCGCGATCGGCCTGGCGCAACCTGCCTCGTCCGCCTTCGACCTGTGTATCGTAGATTTCTTCGTATTTTCGCAGGCGACTGGGCAGTATGTAGCCGATGGGGGCGTAGACGGCGAGTTTCAACACCGACAGCCGAGCAAAAATATCATTGAGCCCTAGGACATCAGCGCGGCTGGTTATCGGACACTGATACGACAAAGGTTTACGCCGTTGCGGAAACTTTCCGATGTCTTTGGTGTCGTAGAAAGTCTCGATGTGCTTACGCGATCGAGCAATCGTCACCGCGTCCAGAAGTTCGAAGAAATCGAAATCGAGCGCTTTCAGGATAGCTGCTGCAGTGCGCTCCTCGGCGGGAAGATCGGTCCAGGCGTTGAACGCCTTTTGTGCGCGCCGGAATATCTCCTCGATGCCCGTCTTTGCCTTCAAATTCCTACTGAGGGTCTCTGACTCCCCTTCATAGGCAAGCGCCAGCTGGTTTCGCAGATCGTTGAATCGGTTGTTGACCGGCGTCGCCGACAACATGAGAACCTTGGTTTTCACGCCGTCGCGGATCACCTTGTTCATCAGCTTCTGATAGCGCGTCTCTCGGTCTTTATAGACATCGTTATTCCGGAAATTATGGGACTCGTCGATAACGACCAGGTCATAATTACCCCAGTTGACGCGATTCAGCGGAATACCGAATGACTCGCCGGACGTTCGCGACAGGTCTGTATGGCAAAGGACGTCGTAGTTCAGCCGGTCCTTGGCAAATATGTTGGTCTTGAGGTTGGTGTTGTAATTGCGCCAATTGTCGGCCAGCTTCTTGGGGCATAACACCAGAACCGCGCGATTGCGCAGCTCATAGTATTTTATGACCGCCAGAGCCGTGAAGGTTTTGCCAAGGCCCACGCTATCGGCAAGAATACAGCCATTGTGGGTTTCCAGCTTATTGATGATACCCGTCACGGCATCCCGCTGATAGTTGAACAGCTTATTCCAGACTTGGCTATCCTTGTAGCCAGTGAGATCATTGGGCAATGCATCCTGATTTACCTCTTCCAGAAAATCCTGAAAGATGTTGAACAGAATCTGAAAATACAGGCGTTCAGGTGCGTTCTCTTGATAGACGGATTCGATGTGATCGCAGATGGCCGCGGTGACGTCCTTCAACTTTTCGGCGTCATTCCATATTTGGTTGAAGAGTTGAAGGTAGACGTCAGTGTGATTAGGCTCATCGACGCGCGTCACTAGGTTGGAGACTGCGCTGCCTTTCTGGTAGCCGAGATCGACCGCCGTAAAGCCACTGATCGGCATGTACGCGGCATCAACCCCATTAGCTGCAACGTGAACGAACTGCTGCATCGATGCGTTGGTCGAATTCGACTTGAAGCGAGCCTTCTTACGAATCCAATCTGCGCACTCCCTCGCGACGGCGCGCTGCGTCAGCTTGTTCCGCAGTTGGATTTCGAATTCCGTGCCGTAAATGCCGCTCTCGCTGGAAGACTTCGGAATAAAAAACTCGCGTCTTTCTTTTCGAAGACGGTCGGTCACATCAGTCGGCACGAACGTCGGGGACGTGAATATAAATTGCAGGCTGTCAATTTTCGAAAGTTCGGTCTTGAGCGCGTCATACGCATAAATCGAAAAACACGATGCAGCGATTTTCAACCGCGTGCCTTTGCTCATCGCCTCTTTGAGGTCGTCGCCGAGGAGATTCGATGTATTGTCGATTATCTTCATTTAGAATTAGAACCTGGCAGCCAAATCGCTCTAGTTTTAAGTAAGTAGCTAAAGCGAAACGGCTGAATCCGCAAGGAATAGTGGCGGAAGTTCACCGGTAAGCGTCACACCGTAGGTTGCCATCATTCTGCGATAAACCGCTGACGACCAAATTGATATCGATCCATCCGAGGCGGGCATAACTGCCAGCATGTTCTTGTTTCAAATCACTCATAGTCACCATCGTCACGAACAGCGACGCGGTATTGACCGCTTCGCTTGCTACCAACGAAAATTATTCGACGCGTGCGTTTCAAAATTTCGATGTCACGCCAAGCCGTTCTCACACCGACCTTCCAGTAGGTTACGATATCAGCTGCCGTGACGTTCGGATCAGTTTCCAGCTTTGAGATGAACCACTGCTGGCGTTGGTTGAACAAAGAGGTAAAGCCATTTGGCGGCGCCATACTGCCATTTTTACTGACATTTCGGGCCTGAAAAACCGGCATTTGGTTTGGTATTTTGCTCGCGTTGGCCGGCGTGGCGCGGGAAGCGAAAATGCCATATGCGTCCAAAAGGAGCTCACCGCCAATCTGCATCAAAACGAAGCGTAGGATTGTTGGCGAGGAACGCGCAAGCAGCAATAAGTATCTGGCACCAGGCACATTTTTTCCCTGATACCAGTTCGTAACCGTCGAAATTCGAGCGCCTGTGATTTGAGCGATTTGCTTCACCGCCGAACTCATTACCCCGAAATCTTCACGTAGGGCCGTCGATACAAATTGCGCCAATTCCCGGTCCGGGCTTTGCGATACCGATTTTCGCCCTGTTTTTCTTCGGGACATTCTCCTCTCTCCCGCGATAAGTTTATGTCGTCGCAAAAGCGGCCTGGCATAGTTTCGGGATCGAGGAAGACGATCATGGATAATTGGACATCAGAGAGCGCACCCGCCGAACGACGCAGAGCGGCGATGTACGTCAGAATGTCGACCGATCACCAAAAGTACTCGACTGAAAACCAAGCCGACGCGATCCGCGAATACGCTGAGCGCCGTCAGATCGACATAGTCAGAACCTACACCGATGCGGGTAAGAGCGGATTAAGCCTTGGCGGTCGCGACGCCCTGCAATCTTTGATCCAGGATGTCGAACACGGCGGTGCTGGGTACACGATGATCCTGGTGCTCGATGTCACGCGGTGGGGACGTTTCCAGGACGCCGATGAGAGCGCGTTTTACGAATACCGCTGCAAGCGCGCCGGTATAGACGTTCAATACGTGGCCGAGCAGTTTGAGAACGACGGGAGCCCTGTTTCAACTATTGTCAAAGGCGTGAAGCGGGCTATGGCTGGGGAATACTCAAGGGAATTGTCCAGTAAGGTCTTCGCCGGACAGTGCAGGCTGATCGAGCTTGGATTTCGACAAGGTGGCCCCGCCGGCTATGGTCTTCGCCGGGTGCTGTTAGACGAGCAGCGGCAGTTGAAATCCGTTTTGAAACGCGGAGAGCACAAGTCTCTTCAGACTGACCGGGTGATTTTGGAAGCGGGTCCAGCCGACGAAGTTAACACCGTCAAGTGGATTTACGCGGCTTTCACGGATGAGGGACTGCGTGAGGCGGCCATTGCCGCCAAGCTGAATCAGCAGGGCACATCGACCGATTTAGGGCGCGAATGGACGAGGGGAGTCGTTCACACCATCCTAACAAACGAAAAATATATCGGGAATAACGTCTTCAATCGCCGGTCATTTAAATTGAAAAAACGGCGCGTGGTGAACAGTCCGGATATGTGGGTCCGATCGAACGGCGCCTTTGCGGGCATAATCGATCCTTCGGTCTTTTATACAGCGCAGGGCATTATCCGTGAACGTGCCCGTAAGTTTAGCGATGATGATATGTTGGCGCGCCTACGTTCACTGCATGACAGGCAGGGATGGCTGTCCGGTATCCTGATCGACGAAACGGAGGACATGCCATCAAGTTCTGCCTATGCCTATCGATTTGGCGGCCTGAGTCACGCCTACAAGCTTATTGGATATGATCCAGGCCGCGACTTGTCGTTCATTGAAGACAACCGCCATATTCGCCGCATGCATCCGGATATTGTTTCGGGGGTTGTCGAGCGTATCACCAACCTTGGCGCCCGTGTTCGCACCGATACCGATACCGATTTTCTTATCGTCAATGAAGAAATCAAAGCGTCGATTGTGATTTCCCGCTGCTACGCGTCTGCCACTGGGCATAACCGATGGAAGCTTCGACTGGATGCGGGACTAATGCCTGATATCACCATTGCTGTCCGTCTGGCCGCTAACAATCGTGACATCCTGGATTACTACCTTCTTCCCTCCATCGATATCGCGGCTTCCACGCTTCGTTTTGCAGAAACCAATCCGCTTGCGCTGGATGCCTATCGCTTCGATGACCTTGAAGTGTTTTTCATGCTGGCAGAGAGGGCGGCTTGGCCGGTTGCCGCATGACATCGGCCAATTTTCATGCCTCGGGAACCATCCAAACCATCCCGATTGACCGAATTAATGTTCTCAATCCGCGGGCAAGAAACCAAAAGGTGTTCTTGAACATCGCGCAAAATATGAAGGCCGTGGGTCTCAAACGTCCGATCACGGTGACGCCATGCAAGTCTCGGACGCCGGGAAAAGACTATGACCTGATATGCGGGCAGGGCAGGCTTGAAGCATTTATCGCCAGTGGATTGGCAGAGATACCCGCCATGATTATCGAGGCAAGCGAGGAGCAGGCCTTGGTGATGAGTCTCGTTGAAAATCTGGCGCGGCGCCGGCACAGGTCTTCGGACATCTTGCAGGGGATAGAGGTCCTGCGGAGCAAAGGTTATGACGCATCCGCAATTGCAAAAAAGACCGGCTTGAGTTGGCAGGTCGCAGATGGAATGCTGCGGCTGATGGACAAAGGGGAAGAACGATTGTTGGCGGCCGTGGAAAGCGGACAAATGCCAATCTATCTCGCAATCCGCGTCGCCGAAAATCCAGCCGATGAACAGAAGGCGCTCCAGGAGGCCTACGATTCCAAGCAGCTCCGAGGCAACCGTTTGCTCACCGTCAAGAAGCTCATCGATACGCGCCGCCAGCAGGGTAAAATGTTTAAGAGCGGTTCAAGGAGCCGGCGAAGTAGCGAAGGCCGGCCCGTCTCGGTGAACGACCTGGTCAAGATTTTTCAGAAAGAGGTGGATCGTAAGAGGCTACTTACCCGAAAGGCTGACATCGTCGCTACACGCCTTGTTTTCGTGACCAATGCCCTGCGCACTTTGATGCGGGACGAGCATTTCGTGACGCTATTGAGAGCCGAAGGTCTTAGCACTCTTCCCAAGCCGCTTGCGGCACTAATGGAAAAAAGAGGGTAGAGCATGCCTCGGAAATCATCGTCCGACCCGCCGGTATCGGGCCGCATCATCGCAGGTTTCGAACTTGAAACGGTACTCATCGCGATTGGCAACATCATCCCCACGAAGGCAACCTCGCCAAAGACCCTGAAAAGTCACAAGTACCAACAAATTGTCGCATCTATCCGTGCCGTCGGCGTAATTGAACCGCCAGCCGTCAGTCGAAACGTGGAAAACCCGACGACGTTCTTTCTCCAGGACGGCCACCTCCGGCTGATAGCCCTTAACGAACTTGGCGCTACGGAGGTTCAGTGCCTAATCTCGCTCGACGACGAGGGGTTCACTTACAACAAGCATTTCAATCGGCTGTCACCGATCCAAGAAAACAAAATGATCCAAAAAGCTGTCGATCGTGGCGTTTCCGAAGCCGTGCTCGCCGAGGCATTTTCGATTAATGTGAAGCGGATTATTGAGCGCAAGAATATGCTAGACGGCATTTGCGCCGAGGCTGTCGAGCTCTTGAAAGATAAGATGGTCGCTCCGAAAACATTCCCCGTCTTGAAGCGAATGTTGTCGCTTCGTCAGGTCGAAGCTGCCCAGCTAATGAACGATGCCGGTGTCTACACCAAGGCCTATGCCATGGCGTTACTCGCTGCGACACCGCGACCCCAACTTGCCCATCCTGAGAGGCCCAAAAAGATCAAGGGGCTCGATGAAAAACAGATGGCGAGAATGGAAGCTGAGATGGAAAGCCTTCAAGGTGAATATCGTTTGATCGAGGACAATTACGGCACGGATGTCCTGAATTTGACGTTGGCCAAGGGATATTTGAGCACCTTGCTGAACAACATAATGATCGTCAGATATCTCGCCCAAGGCCATCCGGAGATTCTCAGCGAGTTCCATCGTATTTCCGAGATAAGTAGCCTTCCCACGTCGTAGCTTTAGATTTGTAGCCCCGACCACCTCCATCATTAGGTAATGGCGCGGGCTATCGGTCGGCTTTCGCCGAATTTTTCGCGTCGGCATCCATTCTGCAAACCACCTGGAGGCGACAGACTCGAGCATGGCGGTTACGTACGCCCCTGACGGAATGTGGCGTGTGTAGCCGAGCGCGTTGGCTTTCCGCCACGCTGTGCCAAAACGGCTTCCGTGGCACATTGGCAATCCGGGGTGTTTATGCGGCTATTCTGTCGCCAGCGCGGAACAAAACATGATTTCTTGACTTCCCAAGGCGAATTTGATTCACTGCCAAGTGGGTTCAAGCCTCGCCGGCTTACGCTAACCCATTGAAAAACATAGCCCAACAGGAACAGCAACGTGACGGAAATTGTGAGCGAGGAATGCTCTTTTTTGAGCACACCTGACGCCCTGCTCGGCGGCCTGATCTTTGAAAAGATTGATCTTTTCGAAGCTCAGGAGGTAAAAAGTGCTTTTGAATCGGGTGTCTCTGGATGACCATGTTGTCACGGAAATTGGTAAGGATAAACCGCAAAAACTATATCTGACGGGCCACGTCGCAAGGCGAAGATGCGAGGAGGACGAGACCTGTCTATGGGACACGGAACTACCCGGCTTCGGTCTTCGCCGTTACATAACGGGACGCAAGAGTTGGTTCCTCAGGTACGTTGAGCGTGGCGTGGCCCGCAATTGGACAATTGGCGATGTAAAGCGGGTTTCCGCTGAAGACGCGAGGGAAAGGGCGCGCAAGCGGCTTAAGGAGGTCGCCTTGCGCGGCCTGCCGACCCGGCCAAAGCGATCGAAGATCGCCGCCAAGGTCGCAACCTTTTCCGAACTGGTCGAGCAGTATTTCGAAGATCGGCCGTTTGCCTGGAAGCCATCTACCGAAAAGACAAATGTCCATAGCATCCACAATGTGCTCGTCCCGGCCTTCGCAACTATGCAGGTCGCTGCCATCCGCAAACATGACGTCTTGCGTTGGCGCGATGAGATGTCGGATCGCCCAGGGGCCTTTAATCGGGATGTCGCTCTCCTTAGCGGGGTCATGCAATATGCGGAACGGCTTGGCCTGCGCAAGCTGGGCTCCAACCCGGCGCGTGGCGTGCCACGGTACGCAAGGGAGCCGCTGCAACGTTTCTTGAATACTGCGGAACTGAAGCGGCTGCACTGCCGCCTGGCCGAATGCGCCGATATCTACATGGTCGCCGCAATCCGGCTGTTGATCCATACCGGTGCCCGATCGAGCGAAGTTGCCAACCTGACCTGGGGCGAAATATCCGACAGTCGGCTTGAGCTTAGGGATAGCAAGACCGGACCCAAATCCATCCTGCTGAGCCGGCAGGCGAAGGCGATCCTGGAGACGTTGCCGCGTGGGGCCGACGACGAGCTCGTCTTCACAGGGACGAAAGGGCAGACGGCAAACCTTAGCTATTTCTGGTCGAAGTTCCGCAAAAAAGCCGGCCTGCCAGATGTACGATTGCACGACCTGCGCCATAGCTATGCATCTCTCGCCATTCAAAACGGTATCAGTCTCGATGCCATTGGCCGTTTACTTGGGCACGCCCTGACGGAGACGACAGAGCGCTATGCGCATCTGTCAGATGGTTGCATTGCGAATGCCGCAGAAAGACTGGGTGGCTCAATCGTGAAGCTGATGGGGTGGCAAAATGACGGCTGCTGAATTTAGCTACGAAAGTATGGACGAGCTTTGTGCGAGAGTGGCCGCGTTCGGCCTGCTAACGGTTACCAAGTCTGAACTTCCCATAGCACCTGACCGCCAGGTCCGCCCTCCTATGCGAAGGTCTGCGACTCGTCGGAAGGCGGTCCCGGCCGTCGGGCGAAACTCCGTACCGGAGCGCCAGACGGTCTGGTTCGAGGAGCAGCCTGGTTTCGGAGTTCGCGAATACGCCACCGGCCGCGAGATGTTTATCGTCCAGTACCCGGCGGTAACTGGCAATCGCACGATCACGATTGGCAACGCTAATGTCATCGACATGCAGACCGCGCTCGACGTCGCCCGGCGCTGCATTTATCATTCTGATCCGGACCGGAACCTGGCCGACGAACGGAAGCGAACGCGGAAGCTGCCGATGTTCCAGGACTATCTCGATGACTACTGGAAGGTCATGTGGCGTCAGTGGAAGCCGAGCAGCCAACACACCGAGGACAAATATCGCCGCCTGTATCTTGCCGATGCCTTTGTAGACAAAGGTATCGACGAAATCGCTCATGAAGATGTCGCTAAATGGATGGTGCAGTGTACCCGCCGAGGCGCGCCCGGTGCGGTCAATCGGGCTTTTGAACGTTTGAAGGCGGTCATGCGCAAGGCGGAGGATTGGGGACTTCGGCCCGAGGGAAGTAATCCTTGCCGTCTGATCAAGGCGAACCCGCGCCGCAAAATGGAGCGATTTCTAAACGAGCATGAGTTTGCCAGGCTGGGCCAGGCCATTTCGGCGAGCCGAGAACGGCGCCCGGCGCACTGTGCGGCGCTATTGCTCATCATGCTGACCGGCTGCCGGAAGGACGAAATCGTCGGACTGACATGGGGAGAAGTGCGCGGTTCACGCATCTATCTCGACGACAGCAAGACCGGCGCGCGCATTGTCCATTTGTGTTCCCAGGCAAGAGATATTTTGGCCGGAATTAAACGTGGAAAGCCTACGGACCCTGTCTTCATGGGGCGATATGGCAAAGGCATTGATCTCGATACCTATTGGGGTCGCATGAAACGGGAAGCAAAGCTGGGTGTGATCCGGCTTCATGACCTTCGGCACAGCTACGCAAGCCAGGCGGCCCGTCTGTCACTTCCATTACCGACCATCCAGCGGCTGCTGGGCCACACCAGGCTGGACAGCACTGCTAGGTACACGCATTTCGACGACGGACACCTCGTCGATGTTGCACAGCAAATCAGCGACCTGATTGACGGAGCCACAAATTGAGGAATTTGGATCAGCAGAATGTTGTGCTCGTTGCCGACGGGGCAATTTTGAAATGTCAGCTATATCCTCGCCTCGAGGCGCCTCAGCTACGCAGGATCGATCGTCCACCTATCTCCACCATCTGGTAGCGGCCCAGAGGCAAATGAGAAGCGATACCATTTTCGCGACGTAATTCGAGGGCGGAGACTTCGCCGGAAGCTAGGCGCACAGCGTCACGCTCGCGAAGCGATTGCTTTTCGTGAGCGCGCTCAATCGGGTCGAACTGGTATTCGCTTAACTTCATGGCGCTCACACTAACCAGATCGCATTTAAATTCCATTCTATGAGCCTTAACCGATCTGATCACTTGAGCCAAGGTCGTTGCCGGCACCATAGCAGTTTGACTGGAGTGTTTGAACGCTCACCCTGTCTAGGCCGCCCGCTCGCGTGGAACGCGCCGGTGACCGATGGCACTTTGACGCGCATTGACCGAAGCTTGTTGACGAGTCTCAAGCGCATTCGATGCCCGAGTAATTTCGAATTGCGAGCAGCGGCACGGTATTCGACGGCAAAAGCCATTTAAACGACACCTCAATCACTCGTGTCCATGTCGGTGATGCAAGTCAGGAAAATGAGGATGCTTATGCGTTAGAGGCAGCTGCTGGTGGCGGTGGGTATGGGGTTCGCCTTCAGGATCACCGGGCCCGTGGGCGTGCTGATGGTGTTCGTCATGCACGTGGCGATGTTCATGCTCCACCGGTTCGTGAGCGTGAAGATGTTCATGTCGCTCAGTCAGGTGCAGCCAAAGGCCAAGCGCCATGAATCCGCCGGCGGTAATCAGCTGAAAGGAAATATGGTCTTTCAGCAGCATAACAGCCAGAATTGCGCCGACGAAGGGCGCCAACGAGAAATAGGCTCCGGTTCGGGCTGTGCCCAAATGACGCAAGCCCAACACGAACAGGACAAGGCTCACCCCGTAGCCCAGAAATCCGACGATGCCGGCGCCGAGCAGGACGACCGCGCCCGGCAATTTGGCGCCCATAGCGAGAGCCAATACTAAATTGACTGAGCCTGCGGCGAGTCCCTTGATAATCGCCAGTTTCACCGGGTCGGCCGACGAGAGTTTGCGCGTGAGATTGTTGTCGATTCCCCAGGCAAGACATGCACCCGCGATCAGCAAGCCGCCTGTGTCAAGTCTGGCGTCGCCCTTCCATGACAGAACGACGGCCCCAATCAGGATTGCGAATGCGCCCAGTAAAAGCCTGCGGTCCACGTTTTCTCGAAACACGAGCCAGGCAATCGACATTGTCGCAAGGCCTTCAAGATTCACAAGCAGAGAAGCACTTGCGGCCGAGGTGTTCGCCAAGCCAATCCCAAATGTATCGGAGCCGTGAACAGAACAGCATCATGTATGTGCTGAGATACCGGTTTCGCTCGTAAGGACTTGAGCGGGCTGGTCGTACGGCAGACCTTGGGATTGTTCCCAGTCGCAGTCGCCGGATAGCCATGCCCGATCCGTTACCCTTCCTAGACGAACGCTTTGCCGCCGTCCCGCACAACACCGCGCGGGCGTGGCGTCAGGCCATCGCCATCGTCGCCAGGTCTCCTGTCGCAAAGCGATTGGGCTCACCACCTGTTGATCGAAGGCGCCACCCTGGTCGACTGTTTGGTCAGGGCGGCGGGCCTTGACCGGCTGAAGCTGCAAGCCGCGACTGAGCTCCGGGAAGACCTGCACCGGCGGGTCGATAGCTGATGTTCGAAAACGTATCTTGGTGCGCCACCAAGCCCGATGGCCTCAACCGTCCCATGATCACGCTGTCGGTCATGCTCGCCACAGTGATTCAGGCCCTTGACGGCACTATCGCCAATGTCGCCCTGCCGCATATCCAGGGCAGTCTCAATGCCTGCCAGGACCAGATCACCTGGGTGTTGACCTCCTTCATCGTCGCCGTTGCCATCGCCACGCCGGTCACCGGCCCTCTACGACGCGTGCTGACGGGCAATGAAGCGCCTCCTGCTCCGATCCACAGCTTCGTGGCAAACCGGCTTCTGCCGCGCCGTGCCACAGTGTTCATGGACTTCATGGCTGACGTATTCGCGGAGATCGATTCATTGAACTTAGCCGCCTGAACGGCTCTCTGCGCCGTTCGCTTTGCAAGCTGGCATCTCGGACGCAACACACCGCCTGCTTCGGCCACCGTATCCAGCCGCAGATAGGGAGACGAGCGTCTGGATGCTGCCGACACGGCCCGCCTCGACTTCACTACGCGGCCGGGACGTGTTCACATATCAAACCAGATTAATGGGTCCTGAGCCTAGGTCAGCACGAACTTGGCGGCTGCGATTGTAAGTACCAGTGCTAGTACTCTCTGTATTGCCTCAGGTCGCAGCCATTTGATGGCAAATTGCGTGCCCAAGATCGCGCCAAGAAGCGCGCACGGCACCATGTAGGACAACTCCTTCGGTAGAGAGCTTATCGAGTGAAAATTGCCCGCAATACCTGCAACGGAATTCGCGAGAATAAATGGTGCCGAGATGCCCGAGGCTTGGCGCGTTCCTGTCCAGCCAAAGAAAAGCAAAAGGGGTGTTAGAAATATTCCGCCGCCGGTGCCGCTCAAGCCGGACAGCAAACCGACGGCGCCGCCGACCAAGAGAGCGGTATAAGGGGAGGGGGTTCGGATCAGCTGTTGCTCGTTCTCTTTCGGCTTGATGAACAGCCTTAGGGCGGCAGCGAGCAGGACCATTCCAATAAGCACCCGATACAAGTGATCCGGAAGTCTTACTGCGCCGCCGATAAATGCTAGCGGAACCGATGTCACGACAAAGGGCGCAAGAAGCTTCCAGTTGATCAGCCCCGCTCTTTGTAACCGGACCGTTGCGAAACCCGCGACAAGAATGTTCAGCACGAGTGCCGTTGGCTTCATGATCGCTGGAGACAACCCAAACAACGCCATTGCGGCCAGATAACCCGATGCCCCTGCATGGCCGACCGCCGAATACAGCCCGGCGGCCATGAAAATCAGGGCGCACAACATCAGTAACTCGTTGGCGCTCAAATCCATTTGCTAGCCCACCCAAGCGGATGATGCAGCAAAGCGGTGCCGACAATATTGGTGTAGGTAATCACCGCCATTATCAAGCTCAGACACCGTACGTGCAATTTCAGGGAAGAGCGCATGGCCGCCATTCCGAAGGCGATATAAAGAACAACGAGCCCAAGCTTGATGCTCAGCCACTGGTTTGCGAAAATCTCGGCCGGAAGAATGACTACCAAAGTAAGTCCAGCCATGAGCAGGACGCAGTCGATTAGATAGGAAGCGGTTCGGAACGGCCGAGCGCGAGGCCACGTGGCACCAAGCAGAGCCGAAATGGCGCGAATCACAAAATATGAGCCGCTAAGTATCACAGCGCATACGTGTACCGACAAGACGACCGGATACAGGCTCGTCATTGGATTGATACCGATCCACCAGCCTCCTCGGGCAGTCTGATCGGCGGAACGTTGAGAAGGCCGGTGAAGAGCTTGGCATACGAGTCGGGCTCACCACGGATCAGGTTTACCACGCATGCCGCCATGACAGGTGACAGCAAATAACCATGGCGATAGAGACCATTCAGCCGCAATATGCGCCCGTCGGCCTCGCTGCGGATTTCAGGGAGAAGGCTCGGATAAGCAGCGCGTAAGCCGCTGTGCAGGGCGACGATACGTGCGTCGTAAAATGCCGGAACTATGTCTGTCGCGAATTTTAGCAAGGTCATCGCCGACGATACTCTGACCCGCCACTCGGTCTCATCCGCATGGGCAATTGCCGTGGCACCGATGGCGAATTCACCGCCCGGCCGTGGCACGATGTAGAATGGCGTATCAGGCCGAATTATCCGAAGCGGCCGTTGGAGATGCACGTGCGGGCAGTGAATGATGACGATTTCGCCCTGAACGGCGAATAGGTCTTGGTCGATTCCCGGCACGAAACCCCGGCAGTCGATTACACGATCGTACTCCTGAGCCAATTGGGCAGGATCGGCGGAACGAACCCGAAATTTGCCGTCCAAGTCTTGGAACGCCTCGAAGAGTGCTTTCAGGGTCTTGTCAGGAACCAGGTGTGCTTCCCGGGGTAGTAGCACGCCGCTGTCGAAAGACTGGGCAAGATGCGGCTCGAGTGTTTTGATGGTGTCAGCGTGCACGAATTGCCACGCATTGGTGTCGTCGCCAAGTGAGTTGGCGAAAGACTGAAACTCCGTGGCATATTCCGGGGCGCAAACCACCAGGCTGCCATTCTCAAACAGGCAATCCGGGTATGCGTCCCCCAAAAGCACTTTCCACAGTTCAATGCCTCTAAGCCCGGCCCTCACATAATCGCTGGGCAGGAGTTCACATTCGCTGAACGGCGCCAGCATCCCGCCGGCGATCGCGCTGGTGTTTTCAGTAGGAAAGGGGTGCCGATCGAGCAGGGTGACGCGGTATCCGGCCATTTGGAGCGCAAGCGCCGCCGTTAGTCCCGTGACACCGGCACCGATGACGGCAATGTCTTGAGAGGAAGACGACGTCGCAAACATAGATTCAAGCCGATAAAAAAGGCGGAGGTGGCGGATTCCGACGCCACCTCCAGTTACACATACCGATAGACCGACGGGCGGCCTCCAACTGTGGTACGTGCGGGACAGATCAAGGACAGATGCCGCGATATCTGGGAATTTGACCAACGAGCGAACATGGACGGAACCGACTGTCGAGTTCCAGCGCAAGAACCAGGTCCCATCCGTCGCGGCAAGCGCCGGTGGACCCCGGCAGGCAGAATATGAATGTGTCTCTCGCCTGGCCGGCAAAGCTTCGGGATTGCAGAGTCGCGACGCCGACCGTCGAAAGGCTGGCCGTGTGGAAGACCACGCTGAACCCTTCCATCTCCCTTTGACACAAGGGGCGAATGGCTTCCGGAGTCAGGTCTCGCGGGGCAAACCCAGTCCCACCGGTTGTCAGGATGACATCCGCGCAACCGTCATCGAGCCAAGCATTGACCTGGGCCTGAATGGCAGCAACGTCGTCCGTCACTATCGCGCGACCGGCCAGGACATGTCCGGCCGCGGTCAGGCGTTCGACCAGAAGCCCTCCGGACGAGTCCGTTTCCTCGTTGCGTGTATCCGATACCGTTAGGACGGCAATGTTCAAGGGGTAGAAGGGGAGGTCGGCATTTATGCCCGCCATGATCAGGACCCGCCGCTGAAGCGAGGAAAGAGGATGTTGTTTTCCAAATGCATGTGCATCCGGAGATCGGTATCGAGCTTTTGACAGGCGGCATACAGCGCGCGCCAGGTCGTGCAGGCGCCTGGGGGCGGAATGAAGTCCGTCGTGAGCTGGCCGAGCGTCTCCAGTTGTTCGCCGAGGTCTTCATGGTCCATCAGCATGCGGCCAATCGGGAAGGAGAGGTCGAATGGTGCATCATTGAGCATGGCCGGGAACAGCATCTGCTCTTCCTTATGCTGATGTTCTTCCAGCTCGTGGGCCATCAGGGCGAGAAGGTCCCCCAGGCCATGCGGACATTCCGCAGCTTCACGGTGAACGGCTTCGACGCGTCTTGCCATCCGAATGGCTTCCGGGAATTCCCTGAGATGCACTTCGTGATAGCGCGTGAGGATGTAGGGAATAAGATCGTGCGTTTCGCTCGGAGCATCCGCATCCTCACCCTGAAGGGCATCGAGTTCACTGATAACCGCGCCAACATCTACGCCGCGATGTTCCGCCGCCTCCTTCAACGGCACGCCGCCTTTGCAGCAGAAATCGATCTTATGGCGTCGAAATACCGCCGTGGCGCCGGGCAACTCAACGGCAATGTCACGGACCAATTGATCTTGTGTCGTCATTTTGAAACTCCTTCAGCGTCTGCATACGCCGGGCGACGTGCGCACGCATTGAAGGTGGTCAATTGCCCCCTAAACCCATTTCAGGCGTTCGCTTGATATTTTTGACCGCCATTGCGGAGCTCTGCCGGCTGTCTTTGTCGCAGTTGACATGACAGGCTTGGATCCTGGTCCGGAGCCATCAGATGAAGATAACGGTCGTCACGGTTTGTGCGGTATTGTTAGGCATTCTGGCCCTGGGTCTGTGCGTGAATGCCCCGGCACAAGCGTCCCAGGGGATTGCGAGCCGGGTCGATCACGTTACGGCGCACGGAAATGGGCACTGCCATCCGGACGATTCGGGACCCCAGGCGAATGGATGCATACTGGCATGCGCCGTGATCGCAGCAATCGCTCCGCAGTTCACTTACATTCCGCAAAGGGAACCCGCACGGTTTTACACGCTGAAACTCGAGAGGAGCGGATGCGCGGCCAAACCCGCAGCGCCCCCTCCACGAAGCTTTTGGCAAAGCAAGACATCTGTCAAATCAATCCCTCTAAATGGAGTTTTCCAATGAAACGTACTTTTATCATTACCACCCTGTTCGTTCTTATGTCGGCATCAGCCGCCTATGCGGCGGCACCGAATGCCCTCGATGGAACGATAAAGGCTTGCTGTGACGCGATTGTCGCCTGTTGTGACGCGCCGTGTTGCGACAAGTAATCTAATCCGAACGGTTCGCACACGGAGAACGCCCGCGCAGGCAAGCGCGGGCGTTCTCTTGCCCCGCCATGATTCAGAAAAAAACTTGGGATGCAGGTTTGATAAACTTGTTTGCTTGAGGTGCGAAAGGCGGGCTTGTTGATCCCGCCGAATGGCTGCCAGCCAGCGCATCTGGTTCACCTGGAGCCGGACTCCTGCGGACCGGTAATCGGCCACTTTTAAGCGATGATGTCTTGTAGATCTTCGAAACCGTCCTTGTTTCCGATTTCATGTACTAACCCTGCCCGGCGAAACCGGGCGACTGGACCCGACGCAATGCTGACCCAATGTTCACCTTCCCAGCCTGTCCCGACGGTGGCCACATGATATCGGCAATCGTCGACGGCGCGCTCGGCTTCGCACCGCTTCGCGACATCGTCTTCCTTGCCGGTTGGCCGCTGGAGCACCGGCTCACTCAGGCGGTCCGCAAGCTCGCGGAACGTCGCCCCGAGTTGTTTGGCCGCCTGGGCCGTTTCCGCACTGCCGTCTATATCTTGTCGCCCAATGAATTGCCGTTCGCCTTCCGCCTCATGCCGGACGCTACGCAAGCGACGGTCAGAATTGTCCCAGCCAAATCACCCGGTCCAAGCAGCGTGCGGATTTCAGGTCCGCTTGCTACCCTCATTGGTCTGTTCGATGGATCATGTGACGCCGATTCCAGCTTTTTCTCCCGGGCGATTGTCGTCGAAGGCGCCACGGATGCTGCCATGGCCCTGCACAACACGTTGGAAGCGGCCGAACTGAAGCCCAGTGACATCCTTGGTCTACCATCTCCGTTAAGCGGTTCGTTCGATGCCTTGACGGGCATTCTGTTACCGCGGCTCGCCCATGTCGGTTAAGCAGCAGAAGCTTGAGCTCGTCTGTCCCGCCGGGTCGGCTGCAATGATGCGCGCGGCTGTCGAGGCCGGGGCCGACAGCGTCTATTGCGGTTTGAACGACGAGACCAATGCGCGCAATTTTCCCGGCCTGAACCTCGATGCAGCCGAACTTCCCGATGCCGTGCGGTGGATGCACAACAGGGGCGCACGGCTTATGCTGGCAATTAACACATTCGCCCGGGCGGGCGGAGTTGCTGCCTGGCAGGAAGCGGTCGATACGGCCGCCAAGGCGGGCGTGGACGCTATCATCGCCGCCGATATCGGCGTGCTGGCCTATGCTCGGGATACTTGGCCAGGCTTGCGATTGCACCTCTCGGTCCAGGCTGCGGCGGGGACAGCACAGGCCATTGGCTTCTACGTCCAAACCTACGGGATCAAGCGCGTTGTGCTTCCGCGTGTTTTGAGCGTCGAAGAAATTGCGAAACTTGTGCGGGCGGTTGATGTTGAAGTCGAAGCCTTCGTCTATGGCGGACTCTGCGTTATGGCGGAGGGGCGTTGTGCGCTCTCGTCCTACGCAACGCCTGGGTCCCCGAATCTGTCCGGCGTGTGTTCACCGCCGGAGTCGGTCAATTATCATCAGACGGGCGCATCCGTTGCGGCCAGGCTAGGCGCCTTCGCCATCGACCGGTTCGAGCCAGGCGAAGCGGCCGGCTATCCGACCTTGTGTAAAGGACGCTTCGTCGTCGACGATAAGATCTCTCACCTTTTCGAGGACCCTGTCAGCCTGAATGCGATGGATTTGTTGGAAACGTTCCGAAAGATTGGCGTTGCCGCCGTCAAGATCGAAGGCCGTCAACGCGGAAAGGCCTACGTCTCCCGCGTCGCTGATGCGTTTCGACAGAGCATTGATGCCATCGAGGCTGGCCAGTCGACGGCGCCATTTGCGTCCCTCCTGGACGGGCTTGCCGAAGGGCAGCGCGAAACCGCAGGTGCGTATCGAAAGACGTGGCGCTGATGGAGTTGGCTCTAGGTCCCCTGCTATTCAATTGGTCCGCCGAGCGGATCGAGCACTTTTACGCCGAAATCGCCGACGAATCGGTCTTTGACCGCGTCTATCTTGGAGAGGTTGTCTGCTCCAAACGTATGCCGTTTCTCGAGCCTGCACTGGTTCGGTCCGCAGATCGGCTGGCGGATGCCGGCAAAACAGTTGTCTGGTCTACCCTGGCCTTGCCTGCCACCGAGCGCGAACAAAAACTGACGCGGGAACTGGCCGACTTCGATGGCGAAATCGAAATCAACGATATGTCCGCGGTCTACGCGCGTTCGGGGCGGGCCTTTACGGTGGGCCCGTATCTCAACGTCTATAACGAAGCGGCCCTTGCGGAAATGTTGTCGTTTGGCTGCGTTCGGCTATGCCCGAATATCGAGCTGTCACTCGACGCGACTGCGCACCTTCATAGGGTGTCTCCGACCCTGCCAATCGAGCTTTTTGCTTTCGGGCGGCTTCCCTTGGCGCTGTCGGGGCGCTGCTACCACGCAAGAGCCGAAGGCCTGCACAAGGACGCTTGCCAGTTCGTGTGTGACAAGGACCCCGATGGTCGAACGATTGCGACGGTCGAGGGCGCGGACTTCCTGGCGATGAACGGGGTCCAGACCATGTCGCACGGGCTTCATGTTGCTGCCGTTCAGGTGTCGAGCCTGCGGGCTGCGGGCGTTACCGCGCTCAGGCTCAGTCCGCACAATGTCGATATGCTTGCTGTCGCCGCGGCTTTTTCCGCCTTCTTGAGCGGGCGGATCGAGGCGCATGAACTTTTGTCGGGCCTCTCCGGGATCGGCCTGCCGGGACCACTTATAAACGGTTATCTTTATGGTGCACCGGGTCATATGGCGATGCCGGCATGATCCCGCTTCCCAAATCATCACTCGATAAGTCTTAGCGACTCAAGGAGGCTAATGTGGCGACGAGCGCGCAGCAAATGCGATCCTATGACGGGCATCCCGTCCTTAGCGCCGGCTTCAGGCCATTCTTCCTGGCGGCTTCCGCATGGTCGGCCCTGATCGTTCCGATTTGGATCTGGTTTTACAGCGGGCATGGCGTGGGCGTCTCGATGAGCTGGCATGCCCATGAGATGGTGTTCGGATATGTCGGTGGAATTGTCGGTGGCTTTCTTTTAACGGCGGTTCCGAACTGGACTGGAAGATTGCCCGTCACCGGACTGCCGTTACTCGCCTTATTCAGTCTGTGGAATTTCGGCCGGCTGGCGATGGTGCTTCCGGCCTGGTCGGGGGTTGCGGCGATGGCTGCGGATTGCGCTTTCCTGGTTGTTTTCGCGGCCCTTGTGTGGCGTGAAATTCTAACGGGCCGCAACTGGCGCAATCTGCCGGTTGCCGTCATGATCACCGTGCTCGCTATTTGCAACATCGCCTATCACGCGGGAGCGGGCATGGCGTCCATACGCATCGCGCTTGCGGTTATCCTCACGCTCATTTCTCTTATCGGCGGCAGGATTATTCCAAGTTTCACGACGAACTGGCTAAAGAAGCAAAAAATTGCCAGTCTTCCCGCCGCATTCAGCAAATTCGACTTGTTTATCGTGATTTTGACTGGAACTTCGCTTGTGGTGTGGGCAAGCGATCGTCTGGATGTCGTGGCAGGATGTCTTCTCTGTGCGGCCGGCGGCTTGAATATGGTTCGCCTGGTGCGTTGGCGGGGACTGTCTACCTCCGGTGAGCCGCTCGTCTGGATTTTACACATAGGGTATGCGTGGCTGGCGATCGGATTGCTGCTCCTTGGCATGGCGACCCTGCATACTGCGTCCGGCTTCGGACCAGATGTGTCTCAACAGAGTGGTTTGCACGCGCTTACTGCCGGTGCCATCGGTGTGATGACTTTAGCTGTCATGACCCGTGCGAGCCTTGGTCACACTGGTAGGCCACTCGTCGCCGACCAGGGCACCACAATCCTTTATCTGCTGGTCAATCTTGCCGCTGCCGTCCGCGTGCTTGCAGGCTTCGCGCCCCAGTTCTACCTTCCAGGTCTTGTCGTTTCGTCGCTCCTTTGGACCGGTGCTTTTGGTGGCTTTTGCATCCTTTATGGTCCCGCACTCCTGAAACCACGCTGGCGCAGCCCTGACGTTTAGCGGCGTGCGTGGCGCTGCATGACTGCATCGCCGCGCACGAATGTTACGCGCTGGAGCTGTCACCTTATTCGGAAGGTCTTGGAGAATTTGTTGCATCCGAAAAGACGGCGCGATTAAGCGGCTCCGGACAGGCAGTTTGCAGGCGGCCACATTTCCTTTGCAGCTTTCCCCGTCAGGCCCGCACCTGGAGGCGCGTGATTATCGAGAAGCGGGTTGGGCTTGGCCAGACGTTTCAATGGTACCGGCCGCGTGATTTTAACCTCAGGACCGTTGACCTCGACCCCATAGTCCGCAAGCGACGCAAATGCACGTGACAGGTTTTCTGCCGTCATGCCAAGAAGTGAGGCCAACGTCCTTTTTTCGTGCGGTAGCGTAATGATGGCCGCTCCTCCCTGCCTGACCTGCTGGGTGAGCAGATAGTTCGCCAGGCGTTCGGCGCCATTGCGCAGCTTTTGGTTTTTGATGGAACGCACCAGGCCGCGATAGCAGCCAGAAACCTCCCGCGCCACTGCCACTGCAAAAATGGGGTCTTCGTTCATGATACGCCGGAAACCTTCAGCGGGAATCATCAGTATCTGGGACTTTTCGAGTGTCCGCGCCGACATCAGCGCGTTCGCATCCAGTACGACAGCAGCAAGGATGAATGTCGAGATCGGCCGAAGGATTGCGAGGGTGGTTTCTTTGTCGTTCCAGGTCCCCTGCAGTTCCACCGAACCTTCCATAAGTATGTAAAGAAAATCGACCGGATCGCCTTCGTACATGAGCGTCGTGCCGCCGGGGAAATTCTGCAGATAGGCTCCGGAGGTCAATTCATTGAACCGTGCTTCTGCCATTCCGGAGAACAACTGCAATGTACGGATACGCTCAAGATCGGCGGTTCTCATATTCAGACCTTTCAGCTAATGCTGTTACCGCGTCAAACTGCGTTCAAGCTTGATAAATGTCAATCAAGTGAAAGTGCGTACGTATTTATACGTAGTCAAATTCTCGTAAGCATATATAAAGTCTAATTGCTTGATAATAATCAACTGAGCAGCATATATTTGCTAAATATGCAGTATTTTTGCCATGTGTTCTTATTCATTGGCGATGAAATTGCGCCGAATGACGACAGTGTCTGGATCAATTGATCAATGTCAAGCGTAGTGGTGTCACCATGAAGTAATCGATAGGCGCGTCCTAAAGGGCGTCCAATCGCAGGTTTGACATGCCTAAAGCTTCAGAAACCAACGCTCCCGGCGCCTCCATGGCGCTCTGGGCAAGCACAGTGTCCTTTACCGCCTGCTTCGCGGTCTGGACAATTTTCGCCATCATCGGCGTCAAGATCAAGACGGATCTTAATCTAACCGAAGCGCAATTTGGTCTGCTGGCCGGAACGCCCATACTGACGGGCGCGTTGTCGCGCGTTTTCCTGGGCGTATGGACGGACCAGTACGGCGGCCGTGTTGTCAACCTGATCGTTATGCTGGCGGCGGCGGCGGCGACGTTCTTATTGTCTTTCGCCGAGACCTATCCGCAGTTTCTCCTGGCAGCTTTGGGTGTCGGTATTGCCGGCGGCGGCTTTGCCGTAGGCGTCCCGTACGTATCGCGTTTTTACCCGAAGGAAAAACAAGGCACTGTCCTCGGCATCTTTGGAGCCGGCAATATCGGTTCCGCCTTTACCAAGATCGTCGCCCCCATTGTCATGGCCGTATATGGCTGGACCGGCGTGGCGCAGAGCTGGGCCGCTGGCCTTGCTGTCATCGGCCTGATTACCTTCTTCATTACGCGCGACGATCCCGACCTGGTGGCCCGTCGAAAGGTCAAGGCCAAGCCGGTTCCAATGTTGGCCCAGCTTGAGCCGCTGAAAAATCAGCAGGTCTGGCGCTTCGCTCTTTACTACTTCTTCGTGTTCGGCGGCTTCGTCGCCCTGGCCCTTTGGCTGCCGCACTACCTTGTTGGTGTCTATGGGCTCGATCTGAAGACCGCTGGCCTATTCGCCGCAGCCTATTCGATCCCCGCCTCGCTGTTCCGCGCCGCCGGTGGCTGGCTGTCGGACAAAATCGGCGCGCGCAAGGTCATGTACCTGACCTTCGGCATCAGCCTCGTTTGCTGTTTCCTGCTTGCCTATCCCCCGACGAGTTATGTCGTGGACGGCGTTCATGGTGAAATTCGCTTCCGTTTGGCGACTAGTCTTGTCCCCTTCACCGTCATCGTCTTCGTACTTGGCTTCTTTATGAGCCTCGGCAAGGCGGCGGTCTACAAGCATATCCCGGTCTATTACCCCGACCGAATCGGCGCCATCGGCGGCCTGGTTGGCATGATCGGGGGACTGGGCGGTTTCATCCTGCCGATCGCCTTTGGCTTCCTGAACGATATCACCGGCGTCTGGACCAGCTGCTTCATGCTGCTCTTCATCCTGGTCGGCATCGCACTCCTCTGGATGCACTTCGCCATCCGTCGGATGGAACAGGCCCGCTTCCCCGGCATGGCGAACCTTCCCGAACTGCCCGAACTGGCCGGAATGGGCCAGGCTCCTTCCGCCAAATAAGGAAACGCTGACATGGCCAATCATGTGCTTAAAGAATGGAGCCCGGAAGATCCCGGCTTCTGGTCGAAAACCGGCCGCGGTATCGCAGCGCGCAATCTGTGGCTTTCCGTGCCTAACCTGACCCTGGCGTTTGCCGTGTGGATGGTATGGTCGATGGTGGTCGCCAAGCTGAAGCTGATTGGTTTCGCCTTCACGACAGATCAGCTGTTCTGGCTCACTGCCTTGCCGGCACTTTCCGGGGCAACCCTTCGCATTTTCTACAGCTTCGTCGTGCCCATCTTCGGCGGCCGGCTGTGGACGGTACTGACGACGCTTTCGCTGGCAGTTCCCGCGATCGGCATCGGCATCGCAGTGCAGAACCCGAACACGCCCTATATTGTCTTCGTCGTTTTGGCCCTGCTGTGCGGATTTGGCGGCGGCAACTTCGCCTCATCGATGAGCAACATCGCCTTCTTTTTTCCCAAGAAAGAGAAGGGCAATGCGCTCGCTATCAACGCCGGCTTCGGCAACCTCGGCGTCAGCCTGATGCAGTTCGTCGTGCCAGTCATCGTTGTCAGTGGCCTGTTCGCACCGGTCTTCGGCGCGGGCCAGGCTGTCCATGACAAGGGCATCGAAAGCCAGCTTTATCTACAGAACGCCGGCTTCATCTGGGTGCCGTTCATTGTCGCCGCGGCAATCGCAGCCTGGTTCGGCATGAACGACATCGCCAGCGCCAAGGCTTCGTTCAAAGCCCAGTCCGTAGTTTTCAAGCGCCGCCACAACTGGATCATGTGCTGGCTCTATCTCGGCACCTTCGGCTCGTTCATTGGCTTTTCAGCGGCGTTTCCGCTGCTGATGAAGACCCTCTTCCCTGATGTGAATGCCCTTCAGCTGGCCTTTCTCGGGCCACTGGTCGGCGCCAGTTCCCGCGCGCTCACGGGCTGGGTGTCCGACAAGTGGGGTGGCGAGAACGTTACCCAGGTCACCTTCATCGCCCTGATTGGCGGCGTCCTCGGCGTTCTCTACGGCGTCGGCGGCTTCGGCGGCGCCTCATCCTTCCCTGTTTTCTTCGCGGCCTTCATGTGGCTGTTCTTCTGGACAGGCGTTGGCAATGCTTCGACCTTCCAGATGATCCCGGCAATCGTCCGCGCCGACATGCCGCGCCTGATGCCGCAGGCGGATACCGCCCAGCGTCTTAAGGCCTCGGAAATGGAAGCCGCGGCGATCATCGGGTTTACCTCGGCATTCGGCGCCTATGGCGGCGTCTTCATCCCGATGGCGTTCGGCCAATCGCTGAAAGCCTCCGGCACCCCCGTCACAGCACTCTTCTGCTTCCTCGCCTTCTACGTCAGCTGCGCGCTGATCAACTGGGCCGTCTACGCCCGCAAGACGTCCTTGCTGAACGCCAGCAAGAGCACCAACCTGTCCCCGGCGGAATAATCATGTCACATACGCTCGACCGTCTCGCCTTCTTCAAGCGCAAGACCGAACTCTTCTCAAAGGGCCACGGGGTCCTCAACGACGACGACCGCACCTGGGAAGACGCCTATCGCGACCGCTGGCGGCACGACAAAATCGTCCGCTCGACCCATGGTGTGAACTGTACCGGCTCGTGTTCTTGGAAGATCTACGTCAAGGGCGGAATCGTAACCTGGGAAACCCAGCAGACCGACTATCCGCGCACACGACCGGACCTGCCCAATCACGAGCCCCGCGGCTGCGCGCGCGGCGCGAGCTATAGCTGGTACCTCTATTCCGCCAACCGTGTGAAGTATCCCTTGATCCGGTCACGCCTGCTGAAGATGTGGCGCGAAGCTCGAGCGAAACTGTCTCCAGTGGCAGCGTGGGCGTCTATACAGTCCGATCCGAAGAAACGCGATTCCTACACCAAGATGCGTGGCGCCGGCGGCTTTGTCCGGGCAACATGGGAGGAGGCCAACGAAATCATCGCGGCCGCCAACGCCTACACCGTCAAGACCTTTGGACCGGACCGCATCTTCGGTTTCTCGCCCATCCCGGCGATGTCGATGGTGTCCTAC
>NZ_AWGD01000031.1 GCF_000495795.1 Asticcacaulis sp. AC460 | reverse complement strand
TTAAGTCGGGACGTCCTGACAATGTCTTCTCAATTACAGCAACTGCTTTTGGTTGACCTGGTGGCTATGCCGGAAGGTCCCCACCCGATCCCATTCCGAACTCGGTCGTTAAGCCTTCCTGGGCCGATGGTACTTCGTCTTAAGTCGCGGGAGAGTAGGTCGTCGCCAGGTCTACCAAGAGCAGTTGCTAAAACCCTTCATTACAAGTTTTAAGGACCGGATCGCGTACATCGCTATCCGGTCCTTTTACCATATTGCCGCGGGATGGAGCAGCCCGGTAGCTCGTCAGGCTCATAACCTGAAGGTCGTCAGTTCAAATCTGGCTCCCGCAACCAAAACAGAAAAAGCCCCAGCCCAAAAGCTGGGGCTTTTTGCTGTCCAAATCCCAACTCCCCCGAAGCTTCAGCGAACGGGGGTGATCAGGCGGTAACCTCGGTCTTGACGGTCACGTGCTTGAACACCGGCACGCGATAGTCGGGTTTGGCCAGGAAAATCCCCGGCTGCGAACTCATTTCGAAACCGGCCCTTGTGTACAGATCGCGGCAGGGCAGGTTCGACTCGGTCTCGTTAATCGTGCCGACGATCGTTGCCCCCGGGCGGGTTTCGTGCAGCCTTGCAACGATCTGGCCCAGCACCACGGTCTCGATATCCATGCCCAGGACCCGGCAGCTCATGACATATTGCACGATGTTCGTGCGATTGATCAAAATCACGCCGACCAGGCCATAGTCGGCATAACGGTCCTTGACCTTGAAGGCCTGAATCTTGCCGCCCTGGGCCAGAAATCCGGTGAGTTCAGCGTTCTGCCAGCGCTTGCCGCTGGTGTTGAACTGATTGGTTTTGTTGATCAGTTCGACGACGCGCGAATATTCGTTCTGGGTTTCGCCCTCTACGGCCAGCAACGTGACCTCGGTCCCCAGCCCCTGCAGGAAGGCCTCGCGGCTCAGGTCCTTCGCCTGCGTCTTGCGGTCGATCTGAGCCCGCATCATGCTTTCGCGACGGCTCGATTCCACCGTCAGCCGGGCGACCTGGGTTTCCGGCGCCCACAGCAGCAGACGTCGCGTCTGGAACGGATTCGACCCGATGGTGCGAAGCCCCGGCAGGGCCTCCATGCAGGCGGCGCGTTCCACTGGATTGTCATCGACGAACACCGCGCTTTTCGGCGTCAGACTGAGATCGCTGAGAATCCGGGCGATGTTTTCGGCCTTCGCATGCCAGTTGATCTGGACCGAGACAAAGTCGTCCAGCGACAGGAACGGAGGATTGACCGCGTTGGACCAGCGTTCACGCACCAGGGCTTCGTCGTTTTTGGAGCTTACGGCGACCATGATGCCGCGGGCGCGCAGGTGGTGCACGCTTTCCCACACACCGATCGGCCAGCCGTCGGAATAGGGCCAGGGTTCACCCGGCACATAGTGATCGCCGATCTGGCCGCGCCACAACGTGTTGTCGAGGTCGAAAATGACGACCTTCACCTGATCGACCTGGCTGACGATGCGGTACAGGTAATCGATCTGGGCGAAAACGGCCTTCATGAATTTTTCGGACGCGACCGGGAACATGTCGGTCATCGGTGGAACCATCTCGATGCGGCCGGGCTCGGGCTGGGTCCAGAAGGGATTGTTCTCATGCCCCGACCAGTCGGGGAACATCAGCGATCCATGCGAATAGAAGGAGATGGTATCGTCCAGGAAGGTGATCTTGCCCATGGTCGCGGCGATGGCTTCAACATCGGCGACATAGGCATTGCCGAACCCCCGGACGACGTCCGCCAGCTTTTCATTCAGCTTTTTGACGAGCCAGACCAGGTCCCTTTCGGTGTCATGGTCGGTAAGGCTGGGGGCCGCGTGTCCCTGGGGCACGATGAAATTGGACACCAGGGTCAGGGTGCCGTGCTGGCGATTATAGGTCAGGGCCTTGTCGAGCATCATCTCCAGCATAGTGCCGGCGCGATCCATCAACTCGGCGGCAAAGGCGGCGTCATTGAGGCGCGGCATCTCCACCACGGCGTCGGTCAGGACGCTGCGCAGAGGAATCTGGACATATTGCAGGTCGTACTCGCCGATCGGTCGAGGCGGCTCCGCTGGAAACTGGCCCAGATTGTTAAAGAGGATGAAGTCGGAGTTCACCTCCGGCCGTTCCGTCTTCAAGGCTCTGATATAGTGTTCCGTCAGGCAGGAACCGATGAACAGAATACGGTTCAGTTTTGTCGGCGTCACAGACAAGGCCGTTGGAAACAGAAAATCGGCGTAGTCGACCATAGCGAAACCCACACATCCTCAAGCTGGCCAGGAAACGGGAAGTACCTCGCCAGCCGGATTTGAACAAGTACGGATTCACCGTGCGACGGCGTAGAACTAGAATTCCAGCCCTTCCGCGTAGACGATCCGCGACGCCAGGGCCGGCGGTTCCTCGTGGTTCAGGACCTGGCTCGGATAGACCTCGGTCTCGGTGACCAGGATCCGGCGGTAGCCCTTGTTCGGCGCCGCGGGGGCCTCGATAAAGGTCTGCCAGATCAGGTTCTGCGGAACGCGCACGCCCGCCGCAGCGCCCGGCGCCACGCCGGCCGGTGCGGCCGCCGGCAACTCGGCCGTTTCGGCAAACTGCGTCGACCCCGGCTTGCCCTTACCGGATGTCGTCTTCAGGCTGGCCGTAGCCAGGCGGCTGGCGGCCATGTCGGCGGCGTCGCTGACCTCGATATTCTCGCGTGTCCCGGTCCGTTTCATCGCCACGCCGCCATCGGATCGCAGCTTGGGATTACCGACGTCGCGCCAGCCCAGGACCTCGTCGCTCTCGCCATCGCGCACCTGGACGCGCAACTCGATATCGCCGATGCGGGCCTTCTCGTCGCCTTTCACATCGGTCGGTTCGTCGCCGTACAGGAAGACGGCATAGCCGCCGGCCTTGCCGACCGGTAGGATGACCAGGATGCGGTCAGCCGACAACTGCATGAAGTCGCAGGTCACACTCGACGACAGGTGACAGCCCGGCTCCGACGTCGGCTGATAGCGCGCTACCGACAGCCGCACGAACGGGAAGTAGCTGCCCTTGGGGATGCGGATGGCAATGTCGGCGTACCACAGTTGCCGGTCGCTATCGAAGCCGCAGGCATGGGGCGCGACCGTATACAACCCGTCCTGGCCCGGCACCGCCACATTGGTGCGGCCGCCAAACGCGTTGGGTGCCAGGTCGCTGCCCTCGATCGCCGCGAAGTCCGTGCCCGGCGCCGGGATCGGACCGCTGGTCCGCGCCAGCACGAAGCTCGACAAAGGCGGACTGACGGCATTGATATCGGCGCTGATGCGGATCGGATCGCGACCCCACTGGGTAACCTGCGGCAGGTTGCCGGTCGTCGCCGGCAGGTCGCTGGCCGGCAGGATCACGGCCAGCATTTCGTTATAGCCGGTCGTCATCCACGGCCTGTCGAGATAGACGCGCAAACCGGCCGTCCGCCGGGTCGCCTTGACCTGCTTGTCGGCCAGCCAGCCGAAGGTCGGGATGACATAGACCACCTGCGGCGGCGGCGGCGGCGCGGCATTATTGATCCACTGGACCTTTTCCACCGACGTCACCGACATGGCCTTTTCGTCGTCGCGCAGGGATTTCTCAAAGAACTCCTTGAACCGCGACACGGCGGTCATGGTGTAGCTGATGCGGCGATAACGCGTATCGGGCAGGGTATGGACCAGGCCCTCGCGGCTGTAATCGCCAAAGAAGCCGTCGCCGCGCGACGTCGGCAACTGCACCACATACTGGGCATGCGGCCGCACGACCGGCTTCGACTTGGCGGCGATTTCCTGGGCATTGTCGTCCGGCTCGCTCCAGGTCGCATCCAGGTCCAGGCGCACCGTCGACGGGCCCGACAAAGGCGTGGTCAGGGTGTTGATGGTGGCGTCGCGCTGGCCCTTGCCACGGCTGATCTTGATAGCATTGAAGGCCGGGATCTTGAGTGGCTTCTGGGTGGCGTGGACCAGTTCGATCTCGCGCCACGGCGTGAACATCCAATGCTTGCCTTCCAGGATCAACTGCTTGACCCGGTCGATGGTCTTGCCGTTGGCCTCCTTCAGGATCAGCGGCCACACGGCCATCTTGTCGAGATTGTCCGGCGCCAGGATACAGCTCAGCCGCACCCTCTGGCGGCAGGCCTTGGGCATAGGCACCTTCAGGGTACGGTTCGCGTTATCGTATTCGAAAGTGGTGATATCCTCCCGGCCCTCGATGAGGATCGGATGCGAAGAGTCGGGCCAGCCCTTGGGAAAGCCGTTATTGACGACGTCGTAGAGCGGTATGAACACATCCGTCCAGCCCTTTTCGCCCAGGCTGCGCAGTCGGGCGCGGATGGCGGCGGCATAGGGGTCGGGCAGGTAGGGCAGAGCGAAGCCCTTAGGCGCCACGGCGTAGGTGGTCGGCTTGCCCTCGAACGGTGTCGTCGTCTCCGGATCGGCGTTCAGCCAGTCGGCCGACGGCATGCCGGTTTCGGCAAAGCCATGGTCCTGCTTGCCCAGGATTTCGTATTTGTCCGGATCGGGCCGCCAGGCCTTGTCGCAGACGCCGTGGGTTTCGGCGAAGCGCTGGGTGACGCGCGGTGGCGCCAGGTTGCGCGTCACCGACTTGGTGTTGCGCTCGGGCTTGTCCCAATAGGTTCGCAGCGCCAGACGGCCCATGCTTTCGCCCTGTTCAGGCTTGGACTGGACCTCGCTGAACGGCACCGGTTCGGTGCCCATAGTGATGCCGGGCGCGACCAGGGTCAGGACCGGCGCCTCGATCGGCTCATAGCGGCGATAGGTGACCTCGGGCGACAGGGCCGCGGCCGGGGCGCCGGCTTCGACCGGCTTAGACTGGCCGGTCAGGTCGACGACCCGCAGCCGTGCCCGGTATTTGCGGCCGAAGCGCAGGGCCGGCAGGGTGCCCGGCGCCGGCGCGAACCGCGCATCCAAAGGCAGGGCGGGCGGCACCTCGGCGCCTTCCTTGGCGCCCATCTTGGCGTGCTGCTCGTCTTCTTCGAGGCCCGACAGATCGCCCGGGTCATTGACCAGGACCTTGAACGGCTCGGGCGCGCTCAGCGACCAGCCGCGCCACACGAACAGGCCTTCATGCAGCTTGTAGACATTAGGGACGCTGTCGTCCGGGCTGGAGGTCAGGGAGGTGCCGGAAAAGCCCTCCTGGACCTTGGCGGACGCGCCGATGACCCTGGCGCCATCGCGTTCCCAATGCATGGCCTGGAGCACCTGGTCGGTAAAGGCGGCGCCGTTGCGGAAGACATACTGCGACTGGCGGGCATGCAGCGATCGCCAGGTCTGGGCCGGGCGGGTGACGTCCAGGATATCGACGCGGAAGCCGCGCGTCAGGTCCGAGGCATCGAGATCCGCCGGCGGATGGTTGGCGCGTACGGCAGCATCCATGCCGTCGGTCTTGATGGCCTTTTCGCTGATGTCAGCGTGGCGGCGCGACTTGGCCAGCATCAGGCCGGCGGTGCGCAGCGACGGCGCGGCCGCCTCGGGCTCCAGCGGCTTGTCGTTGAACAGGTCGTCATTGAACTCGGTCGCCCGCATCGTAGGCAGGCTGGCGCCCAGCGAGATCGTCTTGTGGCCGGCGCCGTCGACATCGAGCTGGATCAGGTCCAGCCCGGCATTGGCCAGGGTGACGAAGCCGCCCGTCATCTTCGCCGGATTGGCCTCGGCCAGGAAGTCGTGCTCGCCCAGCGTGCAGCGCGTGATCGGGAAGATATCGCGGACATCGGCCTGGCCGTTATTGGCGCGCGACACGAAGGCCGACAGACGCACGACGCCGGTCGTCGGCAAATTGCCGGCCGGGATCTCGAAATCGACGATCAGCCCGCACCACCGCGCCAGGTCGGGATAGTTGGTGACGGCGGAAGCGACGCGGTGCAGGTCGGTATCGGCGGTCAGACGGTCGGCATTGGGCAGTTTCGGCGGCTTCTTGTGCCCGGTCCAACTGGCGTTTTCGAGCGGATCATTCGGCCCCTTCTTGGCGTAGCTGTGGGTCTCTTCCTTCAGCAGCGGCCGGTGATACAGCGAAAACACGTCCAGCAGGCCTTCCGGCGTTTTGGACAGCAGTTCCGGGCCGCGGGTGCGATAGTTGCCCAGCAGTTGCTCGGTCGTCGGCCGCGGCTTGCGGCGGAAGGACGGATCGGTATAGGGCCAGCGCGCCTGCACCAGGTCGCCGGCCTTGGGCAGGTCGTCGCCGGTGGCAAAGCCCAGCTTGCCGTACAGGGTTTCGATCTGGTTCGCCAGTTGCGCCGTCGGATAGCTGAGGATGGTCTTGCCCTTCAGGTTCTTGAAGACATAGGGCTTGATCGGCGTGGTCTTGGGGAAGAGGGCGTTGAAGACGTCGTTGCGCGGTTGCGACAGCACCTTGACCCCGGCGGTGATGGGCGGGCCCTGGCCATCCAGCTGGATGCCGAAGCCGGCGTTGCCGACGACCTTGGTCCAGATGGCCCAGGAATCGGGCAGGTCGGTGATGCGCGGCTGGCCCGACGTCACCTCGATGCGCGGGGCGATGTGCAGGCTGACCCGAAGGTCGCCGGCGGCGTTGCGCCCCTGGGGGCAGAGGGTCCACAGGACCTGTTCTCGGATAGCCATGGTCATGTGCCCCTTATGCAAACGCCGAACAGTAATCCGCCCACATCTGCTTCTTCGGCACGAAGTCGAGGAACAGCGGATCGGCGTCGGAGCCGGCGAACTGGCGTTCGACCGAAATGTCCTGGGAGATGCTGAAGAACAGAATATCGATCTCGACCGTCAGCGTGGCTGTGCCGTACAGGCGAGTCTTGTTCGAGGTCTTTTCATAGGTCAGGCCCAGGTGGAAGGTCAGCGAAACGGTGATGATCCCCAGCACCGACAGATGGCCGCCCAGTTCGATATAGCCTTCGAACGAGATCATCTGCTTGTCGGCGGGCTGGCCGATCCAGTGGAAGTAGAAGCCGGCCTTGACATAGACTCCGCCGGAGGCGACGCCGAGATCGATCGACACCTGGGCGCCGAACTCCAGCGCGGCTTCCAGTTCCTGCACCCCGCCGGAGCCGACGCGGATGGCAAAGAAGCCGCCGCCGCCCAGCATCGAGACGGTCAGGTTGAACGGGTTGTGGCGTTCGGCGAAGTTGAAGCGCGCGGTCGGGCCGTCGCCGTTGAACGGCAGGTCGAACCCGGCCCCCAGATTGACGTTTTGCAAGGTCAGGGCGCCGACCCCGATATCGGGCAGGCCCAGCGAATAGCTGGCCGATATCCCGCCCGGCCCGACATCCAGTCCGGGCGGATCGGAAAAACCGTCCATCGGGATGAAGCTGCGGAAACCGTTGAGGAATTCCAGCGGCCCGCCGAACATGACGCCGTTGTCGATGTCGAAGATCGGATCGACCTCGGGCTTGCTGCCCGGCTTGACCGTCAGGCTCAGCGACTGGAAGTTCAGGATGATGAAGCCGAACAGGTTGATCTTGAACGCCTTCAGCGACGCTTCGACCCGGGCCTGGGGTGGCGAACCGTCCTTGGTGACAACGACGGTCGACACCACGCGCAGTTGCGGATTATCCGCTGTGCCGCCATAATCCTTGGCGACGAACAGGCCAAGGCCCGTGGATGGCGTATCCACATTGGCCTGGGTCAAATCGTAGGTGGTGGTGACCTCGGTACCGGTGGTGACGGTCTTCAGTTGCGGTACGCCGGCGGCCTTGCCTGTCAGCAGCAAAGGTTTCAGGATATCCTTGATATCGACCACGCCCAGCAGCTTCATCCCGCTCAGCGCATCCAGCGGCAGGTTACCGTCGGGCGCGAGATACTTGCCCACGTCGTTGAGCACGCCCAGCTTGCGCGACAATCCATCGGGCTTGAGGCTGGGGGCCAGCAGCCCGCCGAACTTGTCGGTCGGCTTATCCTGCACCGACGGTACAGCCAGGGGGGTAAAGCTGAACACCACCTCGGCGGGATTGCCCCCGCCCAGCCCGTGACTGAGGAAGATCTGGTGGTAGCCGATCGTCGGATTGGCAGCGTGACCCAGCAGGTTTTTCAGCGCCGGTACCTCGATCTGGGCGTTGAGGATACCGGGATAGAAATGCGCACCGTCGGGCGCGCCGCTGGCCGGCGCGGCACGGAAGACCAGTTCGGACGTGTGATAGTCGCTTTCGCCGGGCTCCAGTGCTCCGCCCTCGGGATCGACGGCCGGAGTCAGACGGATCAGTTGCCGGTCCAGCGCCAGTTTGCGGCGCCCGATCACCGTCGCATCGTTGCCGTTGTAGTAGTTGCTGACCTGCTGGACGCTCGATGCCTTCTGGTTGCGCGTGCCCGAGATGAAGATCAGCGGCATGTCGGCCACCGTCTGGCGGCCGGCGGCGTCGCTGAAGATCATATGGAACAGGATATCGCTGCCGCCGGCCATTTGCTTCGGCCAGAAGGTCTGGAAGGCGTTGGTGGCACTGCCGTAATAGCCGACGCCCAGGGGGGCGATCATCACTGGCGCCTGCATGTCCGGCGTCTGTTTGGTGGTGATCTCGACCCGCGTGAACGGGAAGTCGCGGCCTTGCCACATCTGGCCGTCGCCGGGGAAGGTGCGCAGGCGCTGGCGCACGATGATGTAATATTTCTGCAGTACGGCGGCGACGCGGCCACCATCGCTCTGGCCCGAGAACTTGCGCTCGGACACCTTGATCAGCGAGGCGGCATGCCCGAACGGGTAGAGAAAGCCGTCATAGATGACGCGGACGAACTGGTCACGTCCGATCGAGGTGATGTGTTTCCACGCCACCAGGTCGCTATCTAGCGCCAGGTTGTCGTTCCACAGGCCTTCGGCGTCCATCGATCCGCCCAGTGCGGTCAGCCGCAGATGCCGCGCCGTGGCGGGCAGTGGCGTGCGCGGCGTGCCGTCCAACGTCGTGGGGGCCGACATCAACGCCACCAGGTCGCGGCGGTCACGCGGATCCAGCGGCCAGGTCGGGCAGGGGAAGGTATCGCCCAGACAGAAACCCACCTCGAATTGGCCGTCGTCGGTGTGGACGGCGCGCAGCGGCTGGGGCGTGTCGCCCAGCACCCAGTCGCTGACGCGCGTGCCCATGCGGGTGTGCCACAGTTCGGTAAACGGCGAGCCATGGTCGACGACATCGCTGGCGTGGGTAAACCCGGCCGTCGATAGCGGCGTCATGTGCAGGCGGAAGGGAATTTCGATGTCGGTGGCGTTGGGGTTGACGCTGCCGTTCTCCAACGGCTTGCGGTCCTCGCTCTGTTCGACCCGCATGACGTTGCCGGTCAGCCCGCCCCGCGTCTGGGTGACGCGACGGTTTTGCGCCAGTTGCTTTGTCGCCTCGGCATTGACATAGAGCTTGAACTTCTGGCCGCTGCGCGACGTCATCGGCTGCAGGACCTTGGCCTCGGCGGCGGAAATCTGGCCGGGGTCGAGCGTCGCCTTGATTTCGTAGTCGATCAGGTCATCGATGACCTCGTCGGACAGGACGATGCCGGCATCGGCGGAACTGGCGATGGCCTCGGCAACCTTGCGGGCAGCGCGCTTGAGCAACGCTTCGACGGCCGGGTAGGCGTGCAGGGCGGCCTTCTGCTGGTTGGCGATGACGGTGAGGCGATCGCGGATCTGGTCGAAGGCGTGCAGTTCCACCATGTCGCCGGGGACGGTGCCGGCGCGGGTGTCTAGGTTGAGCGGCCACGAGGCACAGGCATCGAGGACGGCCTGGGCGGTGAAATCGATCTCACTGGTTCCCGACGGCATGATGTAGGCCAGGCGAGACGGGCCGGCGATATAGGCGCGCGCCGTATCGCCCCTGGCGATCGGCAGCTTGTCGCCGGGATCGGGATTGACCGCGACGGTTTCGTCGGTCTGCACGTCGGGCATCGCCTGGCCCTTGGTGTCGGGCCAGGTACTTTCCATGATCGCCTGGGGCTGGTGCTGGACGATCATCAGCGCCCGGCTGCCGTTGCGGCGGATCTTGCGGTTCTTGCCGCTGCCGGAAATAGTGGCATTGACCAGGCGGATGTTCAGCACCACTAGGTCGCGCGGCCGGATCAGGGTGAATTCGGTCAGGTTGTCGGCCAGCCGGAAGGCGTCGGGCGACATCACCTGCAGGTCGTTGCGCCTGGGCAGGGTGATCTTGCGGGCGTCGACGGCGGTGACCGCCTTGCGGGCATCCTGGCCCAGCACGGGGGAGGCCGCGCCGGCCAGCAGGAAACTGACCAGAAGCCGTCGCGTCAGGCGGACTTCCTCGGCCGCGGCCTTGAGCAGCGATCTGGATTTTGGGGATTTCGAAGGCGTCGTTCCGGCTTCGGCCGGCTTAGCTGAGGGCGTGGCCCCCGTGTCCTTTTTCTTGGACATGTCTGCACCCAACCCTGTTTTACGGGGGGACCATAACAGGGTTTCGCCGGGCGTCTACCACAATTTCGAATCGAAACCCTGTCGGTCGCGTCGCGGCCACAAGCAACAGGTTACCGCAGAAAGGGTTGATGAAGATCGACGTCAACGCGGCTCTGGATGGAAGGGCGGCAGTCGTAGTATGCTGATTTTGGATATGGAAGATGGCACCATGGCAAGGACAAGGGACGTCAGTCGCGACGGTTTAAAGAATCTGAAAGAGCGTAAATCTCGGCTGGAGGCCTTGCGAAGCCACCTCGCCGAGGGATCGGAACAAGCGCGCAATGAGGCCTTCGTTGAGGACTATTCGGTCGAGCGTATTATTGCCGAACTGGACGGGGAATAAGACAGCCCGGAAATCTATGGATACAACCAGACCTTAATCCACCTTGAGACTGCCCCGCCTATTCGGCAGCGAAGAGCTAAGCGGGAAACGTATCCCTAAAAATCGCGAAAATATAATAGCTTATCCCTCCCCGTTATACGGGGAGGTGGATCATTTGCTGGAAGCAAATGAGACGGTGGGGGATTGGGCCCGCCATCGTCTTGGATATCCTCAATCCCAACCGTATCATCGGCAACAAACCATTGCGCATGCGGTAACCGGGTGTAAGAGTACGGCCACAAAATGGTGGAGTAGCCCATGCGCAAACTGGCATATATCGTATCCCTGGCCGTCCTGGCAGTTCTGAGCCCGCTATCTCCGGCCATCGCCGATGCCGAAAAGCCCGCCGCCCTGGTCGCCGATGGTATCCCTGCCGTACCCGATGCCATGGTGGCAACTACACGGCCGTATATGGAGTACCGCACCGCCGGTTTCGCGTCGTGGAACCCGAACGACAAGTCGATGTTGATCACCACGCGCTTCGGCAATACGGCGCAACTGCACCAGGTGGCTGGGCCGATGATGGACCGCCGCCAGATCAGCTTCGAAGCCGAACCTGTCAGCGGTTCGTGGTCGCCGAAGGGCGATGTACTGGTCGTCCAGAAAGACACGGGTGGCAATGAATTCTTCCAGATCTATACCCTGAAGGACGGCCGTCTGACCCTGCTTAGCGACGGCAAGAGCCGCAATTCCGCCAACACGTGGACCAAGGACGGGAAATGGTTGGCCTACACCTCGACGCGGCGTAACGGCACCGACAACGATATTTACATCGTAGATCCGCGCGATCCGGCTTCCAACCGCCTCGTGACCGAGGTCAAGGGCGGCGGTTGGGCCGTCGGCGGCTTCGCGCCCGACGGCAAGACCGCCGTCGTGGCCGAATATCTCTCGGTCACCAAATCCAACCTCTATCTGCTCGACATACATACGGGCGCCATGACCCCGATCGGCGATGTCAAAAAGGACATCTCGTACGGCGGTGCCCAGTTCGCACCCGACGGCCAACTCTGGGTCACCTCGGACGAGGGCTCCGACTTCCAGCGCTTGGGCATACTCGATACCAAAACCGGCAAGTTCACGCCGAAATCACGCGAACCGAAATGGGATATCCAGAGCTTCGACATCGCCGATGACGGCAGCTTCCTGGTTTACACCATCAACGAGGCGGGCGCCGAAAAGGTCAAGGTTATGGACCTGAAGACCGATGGGGTGCGCACGGTCGAAGGCCTGCCGGCCGGCAATACCGGCGGCCTCGAGATTGCGCCGTGGGGCACGATCGGCCTGACCTTCACCTCGGCCCGCAGCGCCGCCGACGCCTACAGCATCGACCCGAAAACCCTGGCCGTCACCCGCTGGACCCAGTCGGAAACCGGCGGGCTGGACGTCACCCAAAACGTCGAGCCGGAATTCGTCGAGGTCAAATCCTTCGACGGCGAGCCGGTTTCGGGCTTCCTCTATCGCCCCGATCCGGCGAAGTTCCCGGGCAAGCGGCCGTTGATCGTCAATGTCCACGGCGGGCCGGAATCGCAGTTTACACCGGGCTTCCTGGGGCGGACCAACTACCTGCTCAACGAACTGGGCATCGCCGTCTTCTATCCCAATGTCCGCGGCTCGACCGGCTTCGGCAAGCGCTTCGTCGGCCTCGATAACGGGCCCTTCCTGCGCGAGGACTCGGTCAAGGATATCGGCGCCTTCCTCGACCATTTCGCCAAGGACGCCAGCCTCGACAACGGCCGGGTCGCCGTCACCGGCGGCTCCTATGGCGGCTATGTCTGCTACGCCTCCGCCATCCGCTACGGCACGCGTCTGAAAGGCGCCAACTGCGTCGTCGCCATCTCCAACTTCGTCACCTTCCTGGAAAACACCCAGAGCTACCGTCGCGATCTGCGCCGCGTCGAGTACGGCGACGAGCGCGATCCCAAGCAGCGCGCCAAGCTGCTGGAGATCTCGCCCCTGACCGCGGTCGATAAGTTCAACATCCCGCTGATGGTGGTCACCGGCGCCAATGACCCGCGCGTGCCGGCCTCCGAGGCCGACCAGATCATCGCCGCCGTTCGCGCCAAGGGTGGCACCGCCTGGCACCTGCTCGGCCAGGACGAAGGGCACGGTTTTGCCAAGAAGGTGAATCAGGACTATCAGTTCTGGGTGGGTCTCCTGTTCTGGGAGCAGACCCTGCTGAAGGAGTAGGGGCATGAAAATCGCCGATATCGCCGTCCTGGTCGTGGCCGCCTTGCACGGCGCCTTCCTGGTGCTGGAGATGTTCCTGTGGAACACGCCGTATGGCCGCAAAGTCTTTGGCCTGACGCCGGAATTCGCGGCACAGTCGGCGAAGCTGGCCGCCAATCAGGGCCTTTATAACGGGTTTCTCGCTGTGGGCCTGGGGCTGGCGGTATGGGCGAACGACTTCCACGCCAAGATATTCCTGCTGACCTGCGTCATCGTCGCCGGCCTGTACGGCGGGTTTACGGTGAAGAAGTCGATCCTGGTCATCCAGGCTCTGCCGGCGCTGATCGCCCTGGTGCTGCTGCATTTCCCGTGAGCGCCGCCGACGCCATCATCGAACTCTACGACCGGCGGGCCCGCGACTGGGACGCTGACCGCGGCCGCGACCTGTTCGAACGACCATGGCTGGACCGGTTCGCGGCCCTGCTGCCGGCAGGCGGAAGCGTGCTCGATATCGGCTGTGGGTCAGGCGACCCGATCGCGCGACATTTCCTGGAGAGCGGATATGACCTGACCGGCGTCGACTCCGGCGCCAACATGATCGCCATCTGCCGCGACAAGTTTCCCGCCGCCGACTGGGTGGTGTCGGATATGCGTGAACTTAATCTGGGCAAGGCCTTCGACGGGATTATCGCCTGGCACAGCCTGTTCCATTTGACGCCCGACGATCAGATGAAAATATTTCCCATTTTTCGGAATCATGCGAAGCCTGGGACAGCCTTGATGTTCACCTCTGGCATTGTCCACGGCGGCCACGTCGGCGAATGGCGCGGCGAACCCCTGTACCACGGCAGTCTGGATGCCGCGGCGTATCGCGCCTTGCTGGACGAAAATGGCTTCGATCTGGTGCACCATGTCGCCGGCGATCCGCAGTGCGGTCATGCCAATATCTGGCTCTGTCGCGCGCGATGATTCTTTACGCCGATGACGCCATGGTGGTCGCCGACAAGCCGGCGGGTCTGCTCAGCGTGCCGGGCCGGGGACCAGACCGGCAAGACTGCCTCGTAGCCCGTGTGCGCGAAACCTATGCCGATGCCCTGACCGTGCATCGCCTGGACATGGCGACTTCTGGCCTGATCGTGCTAGGCCGCGGCGCCGATGCTCAACGCGCCTTGTCGCTGGCGTTTGAAAACCGCCGGACCGAGAAACTCTATATTGCCGTCGTCCATGGGCACTTGCCTGATACAGGCGAAGTCGATTTGCCTTTGATCACCGACTGGCCCAACCGCCCGCGCCAGAAGGTCGACCACGCCATCGGCAAACCGTCCCTGACCCGCTATCGCACGATAAGCCGCGACGACACGACCTCCCGCGTCGAACTGGAACCGGTGACTGGCAGGTCGCATCAGTTGCGGGTGCATATGCTGGCCATCGGCCATCCGATTGTCGGGGATGAGCTGTACCGTCCCGACCTTCCGGCGCCACGGATGCTGCTGCACGCTGAACGCCTGGCCGTACCGCATCCACTGACCGGCGAGATGACGCAATTCCATAGCCCGACGCCATTCTAAATCCCCTCTCCCCGCCAAAGCGGGGAGAGGACGAGAGCGGAACGAAGTGAACGCGATCGGGTGAGGGGCCTTAAGAAGACGATTATGCACCGGACGCCGACCAGGCCACTCAATCCATAAAAATAACCCGGCGAGTTGCCCCGCCGGGTCAGTTTTCGGATCAGGGAGATTGATCCTTAGAAAGTGGTCCGCCCGCCCGACGTGTCGAAGGTCGACGCCGTCGTAAACGAGCACTCTTCCGACGCCATGAAGCACACCGTCGCCGCCGACTCATCCACGATACCCAACCGGCCCATCGGGATCTTCGACCGCATATAGTCGACCTGGCTCGGCGGCAATTGCGCCAGGATCGGCGATTCAAACGTCGCCGGAGTCAAAGCATTGACGATGACGCCCTTGGTCGCCAGTTCCTTGCCCAAAGACTTGGTCAAACCGATCACACCCGCCTTCGATGCCGAATAGGCCGAAGCGTTGGGATTGCCTTCCTTGCCGGCCACCGAAGCAACATTGACGATACGGCCGTAGCCGTTGTCGATCAGGAAGGGGATAACCTCACGGCAGCAATAGAACAGGCCGTTCAGGTTGATATCCATCACCTTCTGCCAGGAATCCAAAGGGAACTCCCACAGCGGCACGGTGGCGCCGGTGATCCCGGCCGAGTTGATCAGGATGTCGATCTTGCCCAGCATCTCATGGCTGGTCTTGGCCGCGGCGGCGACCGCAGCATGATCCGACACATCCACGGCCACCACGCCCACGGCGCCGGTCTCGGCCTTCGCCGCTTCCAAAGCCTCGGCGTTCAGGTCCCACAACACGACCCGGCCGCCCTCGGCGGTGATGCGCGCGGCCGCAGCCTTGCCCAGGCCTGAGGCGGCGCCGGTGATGATGGCGCTGCGGCCCGCAAAACGTCCTGCGTAGATCATCCCACGATCTCCTGGCCTTCGAGCGAGAACGGCACCACGGTCTGGCGTTGTTCACCCAGCTTCGAGACGCCTAGATGCATGGTGTCGCCGGCGTTGAGATAGATCGGGTTCGGCTTCTTGCCTTCGCCGACGCCGGGCGGGGTGCCGGTGATGACCAGGTCGCCCGGCTGCAGGGTGATAAAGCGCGAAATATACGAAATGCAGTGGGCGACATTGAAGATCAGCGTCTTGGTATTGCCGGTCTGCATGCGCTGGCCGTTGACGTCCAGGAACATGTCCAGGTTATGGACGTCGCCGACCTCGTCCGGCGTGACCAGCCACGGACCGGTGGGCGCAAACGTGTCGCAACCCTTGCCCTTGACCCACTGCGAACCGCGCTCCTTCTGGAAGGCGCGTTCCGACACGTCATTGACCAGCACGTAGCCGGCGACATGAGACAGGGCTTCGGACTCTTCGACATAGCGGCAGGTCTTGCCGATGATCACGCCCAGCTCGACTTCCCAATCCATCTTGGTGGCGTCGCGCGGCTTCATGACCTCATCATTGGGGCCGGTCAGCGAGGTGATGGCCTTGGTGAAGAAGATCGGCTCGGGCGGGACGGGCAGGTTGGATTCGGCGGCGTGGTCGGCATAGTTCAGGCCGACGGCGATGATCTTGCCGATGTGGTTGACCGGCACGCCGTAACGCGGCGAACCACCAACGACCGGCAGCGACGCGATGTCCAGCGCGGTCAGCTTGGCGAGTTGAGACAGACGGACCGTGTCGGGGGTCAGGTCGGAGATGACGCCCGACAGGTCGCGGATGTTGCCGTCGGAATCGACGACGCCGGGTTTTTCGGAGCCCTTGGGGCCATAACGGCAGAGTTTCATAGTCTTAAAGTCCGTGAGGAGGGGAGGTTAGTGCGTATAGGGCCGGTACAGCTTGACGTCCGGATTGAGCTCGACGCCGAAGCCGGGCTTGTCCAGCGCCGAGACGTTCAGGCGGCCATTGACCGGCACGGGCTCACCCAACAACTGAGGATGGAACATCGGCGCGACATGGTCGGCCTTGGGCGCCATCATCAGGAACTCCGCAAACGGCGAGTTGTGGCGCGTAATGACGAAGTGATACGAATAGACCGACGATCCGTGCGGCACCACCATAATGCCGCGGGCGTCGGCCATGGCCGAGATCTTCAGCAGTTCGGTCACCCCACCGCACCAGCCGACGTCGGGCTGGATCAGGTCGCAGCAATCCATTTCCATCAGCATGCGGAAGCCCCAGCGGGTGGCTTCGTGCTCCCCGGTGGTGACCAGCATCCCGGCCGGAACATTCTTCTTAAGCTGGGCGTAGCCCCAGTAATCGTCCGGCGAAATCGCTTCTTCGATCCACTTCAACCCATGCGGCGCACAGGCATGGGCCAGCTTGGTGGCATAGTTCACATCCAGCGCCATCCAGCAGTCATACATCAGCCAGAAGTCGTCGCCGCACTTGGCGCGCATATCGGCCAGGATGGCGACATTCTTCTTCAGACCTTCGTCGCCTTCGACCGGCCCGTGTAATAACGGAAGTTTTCCGCCGATAAAACCCATCTGCTTGGCGAGGTCCGGCCGCGCGCCGGTGGCGTAGAACTGCAACTCATTACGCACGGCGCCGCCCAGCATATGATAGACCGGTTCGCCGCGCAGGCGCCCCATCAGGTCCCACAAGGCCAGGTCGACGCCGGAAATGGCGTTCACCACAATGCCCTTGCGGCCGTAATATTGCGAGGCGAAATACATCTGGTCCCAGATGGTCTCGTAATCGAACGGATCGCGGCCTTCCAGGAAACGCGCGAAGTGCTTTTCGACAAGATAGGCGGCCGGCTCGCCGCCGGTGGTGACGGCGAATCCCGTTGTGCCGTCCTCGCATTCGATCTCGACGACCAGCGTTCCCAAAACGTTGATCCCAAACGACTTGCGACTCTGGCGATATTCCGGGTAGCGTCCCATCGAGGTAGCGATATGATTGTCGATCCAATGGCCTTCGCCCTGGTCGTGATAATCGGCACCGCCGCCGCCTTCGCCGCCCTTGATCACAGATGCGCGAATTTGCTTGATTTTAGAATATTTTGACATAGTCTCACCATTTGGGACATATCTTTGGGATTCGGCCCCACCTTTATGATTGGGCATTGTGTTCGTCCCACAATTTAAATATGAGTTCTAAAGAATGAAACCAGCAGCGTCAACGGACAATTTGCCGGAGGGCAGCGAGGAGGCGAGTGGACCGAAGTCGCTCGCCGGCGCGCAGACCCTTGTGCGCGGCCTGGACGTGCTCATGGCGGTGGCCGACAGCGGCAAGAACCTGCCGGAACTGTCCGAAGCCCTTGGCCTGACCCGCTCGACCACTCACCGCCTGGCCACCACCCTGGTCGAACAGCGCTTTCTCAACTTCACGCCGCGGGTCGGCTACAGCCTGGGGCCGCGCCTGCTGGAACTGGGCTATCTCGCCTCGCGCCAGATGAACCTGGCCCGGGTCGCCCACGACGAACTGGTCAATCTTGCCAAACAGACCGGCGACACCGTCCATCTCGGCATCCTCGACAACGGCCGCGCTCTCTATCTCGACAAGGTCCTGGGCACCCGGCGCATCGAAATCAGCTCGCGCATTGGCGAACGCCAGCCCCTGCGATCGACCGGCATCGGCAAGGCCCTGCTGCTGGACGAACCCGAAAGCTTCCTGCGCGACCTCTATGCCCGAGAATCACGCGACTTTCCCGGCTATCGGGTATCGGAAGGCGACTGGCTCGACCGCATGAAGGCCTACGGGCAGGCTGGCTATGCCCTGGACCTGGAAGAAAACGAAGACCGGATCCGCTGCGTCGCAGCCCCGATCCGTGACGCCGCCAACCGCATCATCGGCTCGATCAGCGTGTCATCGGCGGCGCAATATATGGACGACGCGCGCATGAAGGCCCTGACCCAGGACGTTCTGGCCACGGTGCGCGCCATCTCCGCCGAATTCGGCTGGAGCGAGAAACACTTAAAATAATCGGGGAAGTAAAATGCTTTTGGAAGGACAAAAGGTTCTGATCACAGGGGCGTCGCGCGGTATCGGCCGGGCGACGGCGATCATGTGCGCCCGTCACGGCGCCGATGTCGGCCTGAACGTCTATAAGGACGCCGAAGCGACCGCAGACGTCGTCGCCGAAATCGAAGCCCTGGGGCGCAAGGCCTTTGTCTATGACGGCGACGTCGCCGATGCCGCGTCGGCCCCGGCCTTCGTCAAGGGCGCAGCCGCGGCCCTGGGCGGGGTGACAGCCTTTGTGTCCAATGCCGGCATCTGCCCGTTCCACAGCTTCCTCGACATGCCGCAGGATGTCTTCCTGCGCACCCTGAACGTCAACTATACCGGCGCCTATTACATGTGCCAGGCGGCTGCCAACCAGATGGTCGAACAAGGCGGGGGGGGCTCGATCATCGCGGTGTCATCGATCTCGGCCCTGGTCGGCGGCGAACTGCAAACCCACTACACCCCGACCAAAGCCGGGGTGCATTCGCTGATGCAATCGACGGCGATTGCGCTGGGCCGGCACGGCATCCGCTGTAACTCGGTCATGCCGGGGACGGTTGCGACCGATATCAACAAGGACGACCTGGCCGATCCGGCCAAGCGCGCCTACATGGAAAAGCGCATCCCGCTGGGCCGCCTGGGCCACCCGGACGACATCGCCAAGGTGGTTGTCTTCCTGGCCTCGGACCTGAGCAGCTACGTCACCGGCGCCTCGGTCCTGACCGACGGCGGCCTGTTTGTGAACCTGCAGTAGCTCCTCATCCAATTATCTGAACCGAAACACATTTCCTTGCTCCTCCCCACTTGTTGGGGAGGGGGACCGCTCGAGTGAGTGGAGACCTGAGGTCAAAGACCGAAGGTCGAAGCGAGTGAGGTGCGGTGGTGGGGTAGTTACGATCAGAGAGGCGGCTCACATGCTTCCAGGCTTGCGATTCAAATCATCACATGTATGATGTATTTAAAATCACAGGAAATGCCCGATGCCCAAACTTCTCCTCGGCTTGCTGCTAACCCTGGCTCTCGCTTTGCCGAACGCCGCCATAGCCCGCGAGAAGGCCTCGCTCAACGCTGCCTGGATGTTCCACAAAGGCGATGTCCCCACAGCCTCCGATCCGAACTTCCAAGCCGACACTTGGCAGGCGATCGAGCTGCCGCACACCTACAATGCGTCGGATGCCGGCGCCGGTGGCGACAAGGCGCGCGGCGAAGAGGAGGGCGTCTACTACCGGGGCCCGGCCTGGTACCGCCGCGATCTGACTGTCACGCCCCAGCCAGGCAAGCGCTACTTCCTGCAATTCGAAGGCGCCGCCCTCATCACCGAAGCCTATCTCAACGGCAAATCCGTCGGCCGTCACGACGGCGGCTATGCCACCTTCCGCTTCGACATCACCGACGCGTTGAAGAGCGGCCGCAATGTCCTGGCCGTCAAGGTCGACAATACCCGCGTCAACCACATCGCGCCGCTGACCGGCGATTTCAACGTCTTCGGTGGCCTGTATCGCAATGTCTGGCTGGTCACCGCCGATGGCATCCATGTCGACCTGATGGACCATGGCGGACCGGGCGTCTACGCCACCACGAAGACCATCACAAACGCCTCGGCCGACATCCACGTCAAAAGCCTGATCCGCAACGATACGGCGACGTCGGCGCCGGTCAAGGTGCGCACCACCATCCTCGATGCTTCCGGCAAGACCGTGGCGCAGTCGACCACCACCTTTACCGTCGCCGCCAACACGACCGTCCCGACCGAAACCAACCTGACCGTGAAAAAGCCGCGCCTTTGGGCCGGCCGCAGTGCCCCCTACCTCTACACCGTCAAAATCGAGACCGGCAGCGACACAGTGACTGTCCCCTTGGGCGTGCGCACCTTCACCATCGACGTCAAAAATGGCGTTTTACTGAACGGCAAACCCTATGCCGTGTATGGCGCCAACATGCAGCAGCCGGGCCGCTACGGCAAGGGCACGGCCGTGTCCGACGCCGAGATCGACGAGGACATGCAGATCATGGACGAGATGGGCGTCACCGCCCTGCGCCTGGCCCATATGCAGCATCATCCGCGCGTCTACGAAGAGGCCGACCGCCGCGGCATCCTGATCAGCACCGAAGCGCCCCTGGTCGACTTCATCGACGCCTCGGACGCCTTCAAGGCCAATGCCGTCCAGCAGATGCAGGAACTGATCGCCCAGAACTATAACCACCCTTCGGTCGTGGTGTGGGGGCTGGGCAATGAGATCCGCTCCAACGATCCCGATCCCAACCCGGTCCTGGCGGCCTTGCAATCCACCGCCAAGGCCATGGATACCTCGCGCCCGACCGCCTACGCCCACTGCTGCCTGGCCGACGACGATCCGGTTGCCCTGCACAGCGACATCGTGTCCTACAACAAATATTTCGGCTGGTACTGGGGCGAGTTCGAGGACATCGGCAAGTGGGCCGATGAAGTCCATGCCAAGCTGCCCAACCGCGTCATCGGGATTTCGGAATACGGCGCCGGCGCCTCGATCCTGCATCAGGAGGACCTGCCCAAACGCACCGTCCCGCAGGCCTACTGGCACCCGGAGCAGTATCAGTCGGCCTATCACGAGGCCAACTGGAAGGTTTTGAAGGCGCGGCCGTACCTGTGGTCGAACTTCATCTGGGTGGCGTTCGATTTTCCATCCTTCCGCCGCAACGAAGGCGACCGTCCGGCGATCAACGACAAGGGCCTGGTGACCGAGGACCGCAAGGTACGCAAGGACGCCTATTACTGGTACCAGGCCAACTGGTCGGACAAGCCGATGGTACATATCACCAGCTCGCGCGACACGCCCAAGCGCGTCCGCAAGGTGACGGTAAAGGTCTATTCCAATGCGGCTGAAGTGCGCCTGCGCCTGAACGGTGTCGATCTCGCCGTCCAGCCGGTGGTGGACCACATGGCCACCTGGAAGATCGAGCTAAAGGACGGCGACAACGTCATCGAAGCCACTGCCGGCGACATTACCGACCAAGTGATGTGGAGCTATACCGACAAGATCGGATGAGGCTCAAAAATCCCCTCTCCCCGCCTGCGGGGAGAGGACGAGAGCGGAGCGAAGTGAACGCGATCGGGTGAGGGGCCTTCAGAAGGCGACCGTGCACCGACGCTGACCAAGCCCCTCACCCTAACCTCTCCCCGTGAAAGAACAGGGAGAGGGGGTTCTGACGGCGCTAGGCTTTGGCGGTGAAGCGATATTCCCCCGACCCAACTTCCAAGGTCACCTTGCCATCCTTGCGGCTCAGCACCTTGACCTCGCGCGGCAAACCCTTGCCGCTTTCGGTGACGGAGGTACCAGGCAAAACCACTTCGGCGATGGCATTGGCGGGCACAGTGAGCGAAAGGTTGAAACCGCCGGCGGTCTGTTCCCACTGGGTCGAGATCCGGCCCAACACACTGTCGTAATCGCCGCCGCCCGTCGTCACCCGCCCGTCCAGCACGGGATCGAAACGGAACCGCCGGAAGCCCGGTTCCACCGGATCGATCCCGGCAATCCGCCGGAAGACGAACCCTGTCACGGCACCCAACGCATAGTGGTTGAACGAATTCATCGACACGTCGCCGACATCGCCGTTCCAACGCTCCCAGATCGTCGTGGCGCCCTTGGCCACCATGTAGCCCCACGACGGGAACTCGGTCCGCAGCAGCAGGTTATAGACGATGTCGGAATACCCCGCGTCGGCCAGCACATCCAGGCTGCTCGGCGTGCCCAGAAAGCCCGTGGTCAGCAACATGCCGCGGCGCTTGATTTCGGCGACCAGATGCGCCGCCGTCGCCGCGCGCTGGCCCGCTGGCACCAGGTCATATTTCAAACTAAGGATATAGCCGGTATGCGATCCGTTGCCGACCGTCCCGTCCGCCCGCACGAACGCCTTCACATAGGCCGCGCGTACCTTCGAAGCCGTCGCGCGATATCCTGCCGCCTCGGCCGTCCGCCCGCTCGCCTGCGCCATCGCGGCCATCATATCCAGCGACATCTTCCACATGGCCGTAGCGACCAGGTCCTTCGGCGTGGTCGGATCGCCGGGCTCCTTGGCGTCCAGCGCCACCCAGTCGGCATAGTCGTGGCCGCGCTTGTTCAGCCACAGATACTCCGGGTTATTGATCTCAAGGAAGCGCATATAGCGCATCATGGCGTCCCAGTTCTCATCGATGACGCTGGTGTCGCCATAGCGCCGCCACACCGTCCACGGCAGGATAACGCCGGCATCGGACCAGCCGGGCGAAGCGCCATGCTCACCCCAGGCTTCGTCCCAGGCATTGGGCGCGAAATCGGGGAAAGCGCCGTCCTTGGTTTGGGCGTCACGGACATCGTTCATGAACCGCCGCGTAAAGGCGACTACGTTCATATTGAAGGCCGCGGCATCCCAGAACACGCCGGCATCACCCATCCATCCCAACCGCTCGTCGCGTTGCGGGCAATCGGTCGGCAAACCGACAAAGTTGGAACGCTGCGACCACAACGTATTCTGCCACAACTGCTGGATCACCGGATTGCCGATGCGCAGATGGCCGGTTTCGGGCAGGTCGCTGTGGATGACCTGGCCGACGATATCCTTGGCATTGGGCGTGCCGGGATAGCCTTCGACCTGGACATAGCGGAAGCCATGATAGGTGAAGCGCGGTTCCCACCGTTCGTAGTCGCCGCCTTTCAAAATATAGGTGTCGGTGCATTTGGCGGCGCGCAGATTGGCTTGGTCGACCTCGCCCGACGGCAGCAGGTATTCGGCGAATTTCAGGGTGACGGTATCGCCGGCCTTGCCGCGCGCGATCAGCCTTACCCAGCCGGCGAAGTTCTGCCCGAAGTCATAGACATAGACTCCAGGCTTAGGCTCGGAAATGCTGTTGCTGACACGGGACTGGGTTTGACGGATGGGCTGCGAGTCCTGCGCCTTCAGCGCCCCGACTGGCAGAGGCGCCAACCCCACAGCCTTCCATCCGGACTCGTCAAGCCCACCCTCGGACCACCCGGCGATCTCCTTGCGGGCGTCATAGGTCTCGCCATTATAGATTTCGCTCATCACGATAGGCGAGGGTGTAATCCGCCACGATTCATCCGTCACAACGACCGTTTGACTGCCGTCGGTATAGGTGATTTCGAGCTGCGCCAGGTAGCGCAACGGCGGCGGCCCGTAGGCAAAACGTCCGGCCGGTGCATTGTAGCTACCATACCATCCGTCGCCGACAATGGCGCCGATGGCATTGGCAGAGCCCGCTTTCACCAATTTTGCAACGTCATACGTTTGGTATAACACGCTTTCGCGGAAGTCCGTGCTCTCCGGCGTCAGCAGGGCATCACCGACCCGTTGACCATTGATCCAGGTTTCATAACCGCCCAGCGCCGAGGCGTACAACCGTGCCCGCGCTACCGGCTTATCGGCCGAAAACGCCTTGCGCAGCAGATAGGCGCCTTTGCCGGGCAGGGCCTCCATCTGGTAGTCGGCTGTCTTGGCCATCGCCCATGTCGCGTCGTCGAACGCCGGCAACATCCATCCGGCATCGCTGACCAAAGCCGTGCGCGTCCCGACGCTCGAAAACCGCTGGGTGCGACCGTCCTTGAACCGGGCGCGAATCAGGATCGCCATGGCGTTTTCGGGTTGATACATGGCCAGGAAGCCGTCGGGATCCTTGACCTCGATGGCGACGACATGTTCGCCCTTGCCCAGCGACACGGTCGATTCCGCCACCTCGCTCTTGCCAAAACGCGGAGCGCTGTCATCAGGCAGTGAGACGGGCTTGCCATCGACCCACAGGCGGTAGCTGTTGTTGGCGATGGTGACCAAGGTCGTCTCAGCCGCTTCCGGCAAGCTGAACTTCAGACGAAACTGACGCGGTGCCTGGTTGGGCGCGCGGCTGCCGGCGACCCAGTTTAGGCCGGTTTCGCGGTCGGCGCGTGAGCCTTCGTCCTCGGCGGCGATCCATTTGGCCGACCAATCCGATGGCTGCAGCAACGCCATTTCCCAGGTGGCTGGCGCGCTGCGCGACGTGTTGCCGTGGTTGTCGGTGACCAGGACATCCCAGAAGACTCTCTGACGCGACGCCAATGGCTTACCGGCATAGGTCACATCGAAGCATTTGTCCGACTCGACCTCGCCGGAATCCCACAGGTCGGCCTGACCGCCGGCCAGCACTTCATTCGAAGACGCTACCCGCACACGGTACTTCACCTGCAGCGTCTTGCGCTGGGGCGAGGCCAGTTGCCACGACAGCCGCACAGCAGGATCGTCTAGCCCGAGCGGATTGGTCAGGCTGTTGGCCTGCAGCCTGTGCACGGTCAGCCCGGTCTGGGCCAGGGCGGGCGCGGCAGAGGCAACGGAGGTGAGGGCGGCGGCGGTCATCAACCCGCGGCGGGACAGCTTCATGTGGCATTTCCTCGGTTATGTATTGGGCCTGTCCGGATACACAGGACGGCCATATTGAACTAAACCTGCTCGGCCAGACTATAGATCCGTTCCATCTCCAGCCAGGTTGATCCCTCGGGACCGAACGGCAAAGGCTTTTGAAACGTCCGCATCAGCGCATCCCAGGCCGCGACGTCCGGATTATCGCCATCCCGTTCAGCCTTGGCCACGGGATCGAAGTCCGGCCCCTGTTCCATGATCAACACCATGCGGTCGCCGACCAGCCAGATTTCCAGCTCGCGGATATCGTCCGCCCGGATAGCCGCCGTCACGGCCGCCGGCACAACCCCAGCCGCGTGCCATGCCTTGTACCGTTCAATCCGGTCGCCATCGTCGTACAGGTCGACGGCAAAGACTTTGCGCCCCCCTTTCATTTTGAACTCGTCATTCGGGAATGTTCTCCTTGAAGATGGCCTGCACCCGGATCGGGATATGCGACTTCAAGGCCTCGCCGCGCACGATCCGCGCCAGTTGATCGATCGCCTCGCGCGCCTCGACCCGCGGGTTCTGGTCGATCACCGCATCCATCACGCCGTTCAGCAGAAACCGCCGCGTATGTTCGGTCAATTCATGGCCGATGAAGACGACCTTGCGCGCCATGCCGGTCTCTTCCAAAGCCTTGGCGATGCCGCGATTACCGGCGCCGATATTGTAGATCCCCGCCAGTTCCGAGTATTGCCGCAGCAACAGCCGGCATTCCTCATAGGCGCGTTCGTCATTGTCCTGGACTTCGCGCAGTTCGACGATCGACAGGCCGGGATAGTCCTCGCGCAGGATGTGGCGGAAGCCCATCTCGCGCTCTTCGTGGCCGCGATAGGACAGCGATCCGGCAAACAGGGCCAGCTTGGCCGGCCCCTTGGGCAGCAGACGCCCCAGCAAATACCCACTCAAACGCCCGGCGGCGCGGTTGTCGATGCCGACATAGGATTCGCGCGGCACGTTGGAGATGTCGGAAATCAGCGTCACCACATGGGTGCCGGCATTACGCACCTGGCGCAGCGCTTCGCGCACCAGCGGATGGTCCAGGGCGATGACCCCGACTCCCCGCGATTTCCCGGCCAGCTTCAACAACGTATCCGCCAACGCATAAGGATCGAAGCCCTGGATGAAGTGCAGCCGCAACTCGATATCGCCGCGATCCGCGGCAACCTCTTCCAGGGCAGTAGCCAGGTTCTGCATGAAGCTGTTGCTGCCGCTGGGCAGCAGGAAATCGAGCGCCACGGGCGCCCGGCTGATCCCGGCATCGGGCGACTGGGCGATGTAGCCCAGCTTGGTGGCGGTCTGGAAGACGATGTCGCGGGTACGGTCGCGCACGCCGGGGCGGCGGTTCAACACGCGGTCGACCGTGGCGGTCGACACACCGGCCTGGCGGGCGATGTCGATCAGGGTGGCGCGATCGGCCAAATGGGTCTCCTCCGGGAGGTTCGCGCCGGTTCTGATGTAGCGCTGTTATACATCAAAATACATCGCGTCGCCGGCGGTCTGTCAAGCGGATTTATCGTGATCGATCCCGTCTGAAACCGCGTGCGTCGCATCGTATCACGACTATAATATTGAATTTACGGAATAAAATATCACATCTACACACACCTCATTAAAAATTACACGTATGATGTATGATGATCTATTGACATCATCATCGATGCGTCTATGACTCGTAACCAGCAAAATATAAGCCTACAGGGACTTCGGAATTCACATGGCGCAGTTGTATCAGCGCACCTATACCCGTCGCGAACTGGCGGCCCACACCGGGCAGTTGTCGCAGTTCGCCGGTGTCCGCCTGATGACCCTGGACGACGGGGTCGAACGCGGCGTGCGCATGCTGGAATTCCGCACCGGCAGCGGCCTGCGCTTCACCGTCATGGTCGATCGCGCCATGGACATTGCCGACTGCGAACACAATGGCCGCGCCGTCGGCTGGCATTCGCCGTCGGGCTTCCAGAACCCGGCCCTGCATCAGTACGAAGGCGAGGGCGGACTGGCCTGGTTCCGCGCCATGTCCGGCCTGATCGTGACCTGCGGCCTGGACCACATCCTGTTCATGGATGAAGACGACGCGGCGCAATATCACTACGGCCCCAAAAAGACGGTGAAGTCGTCGCTGCACGGCCGCGTTAGCACCATTCCGGCGCGCCTGACCGGCTACGGCGAGGCGTGGGACGGCGATGAATGCATCCTGTGGGCCGAAGGCATCGTGGCGCAATCGACCGTGTTCGGCGAAGACCTGCACCTGATCCGCCGCATCGAAGCCACCGTCGGCGGTGACGATATCCGCCTGACTGACCGGGTGGTCAATCACGGCTTTTACCGCACGCCGCACATGTACTGCTATCACATCAATGTCGGCCACCCGATCCTGGCTGAAGGCGCCCGCTACGTCGCGCCGATCCGTGATGTCGTCTGGGCCGCCCACGCCGACACCTACCAAAATCAAAATGTCGGCTATCGCACCTTGCCGGCGCCGCAGATGAACTTCCACGAACAGGTCTGGCAGCACGACATGGCGCCGGACGCCGACGGCAAGGTCAGGGTCGCCCTGGTCAATGACGCCATCGGTTTCGGCTTCGCGGTCGAAACCCTGAAGTCGCAGTTTCCGGCCATGTACGAATGGCAGAACCTGCAGGCCGGCCACTACGCTTTGGGCATCGAGCCCTCCACCAACCATGTCTACGGCAAACAATTCGCCCGTGAACGCGATGAGCTGATCTGGCTCGAACACGGGCAGGAACGCCGCTACGACACGACCTTACGCATCCTCCCTGATGCCGACGCCGTCCGCACCTATTGCTCCCGCATCGCGGACGTCACACCTGCGCCGGAGGCGGACTACCCGGTCCCCTCCGGTCTTTTTCCCAAGATCGTCCGGGAGGGATGAACATGCACGGCAAGACCATCCTCTATACCGGCGCGGCCGGCGGGCTGGGGCTCCAGACCACCCTGCGCTTCCTGGAACGCGGCGCCACGGTGGTGGCCGTCGACCATGACGATGCGAAAATCGCCGCCCTGACCTCGGCCGCGGCGCCGATCACCAATGGCCGGCTGGTGCTGCTGCACAGCGACATGTCGGACCTGGACGGCTTTCGCGCCGGATTGAAGCAAAAGCTGGAAGAGACCGGCGGCTTCGACATCGTCGTCAACAATGCCGCCATCTATCCATCCAAGCCGTTCGAAGACTATACGGTCGAAGAGCATCAGCTGGTCCAGCGGGTCAATGTCGACGCCGGCATCGTCGCCGTGCAGGAAGCGCTGCCCGGCATGAAGGCACGCGGTTTCGGCCGGATCGTCAATGTCGCCAGCGTGACCTTCTATGGCGGCTGGGCCCTGCTGTCGCCCTATGTCGCCTCGAAAGGCGCCCTGGTCGGGCTGACCCGGGCGTGGGCGCGCGAATTCGGCGCTTACGGGATTACGGTCAATGCCATCTCGCCGGGTGCTTTCCCGACCGACGCCGAAAAGATCCATCCCGATCCCGACGGCTACACCAAATTCGTCCTCGACCACCAGGCGGTGAAACGGCGCGGCCATGTCGGCGACATCGCCAATGCCATCGCCTTCCTCGCCTCCGAAGACACGGGTTTCATCACCGGCCAGACGCTGAATGTCGATGGCGGCTGGGTTATGCACTGAGCGCATCCCAAAAAGTGGCGTGAAACGTCGATTGCACTTTTTGGAATAGATGCGCGACCAAGGAAAAATGAAGATGTCCGTTCTCAAAGGTATCCGCGTTCTCGACTGTTCCATCGCCATGGCCGGGCCGTTTGCCGCCCAGCGCCTGGGTGATATGGGCGCCGACGTTATCAAGGTCGAGCCGACCACCGGCGAATGGCAGCGCCACGCACCGGCCGGCGGCGCCTGGGGCAAGGAGATCAATGTCTCCTTCCTGTCGCTGAACCGCAACAAACGCTCCCTTGCCGTCGATCTGAAAGCGCCCGACGGCAAGGCTTTGCTACTGGAACTGGTCAAGACCGCGGATGTCTTCCTGCAAAACTATCGCCCCGGCGTGGCGGCGCGTCTGGGGGTCGATTACGAGACTCTCTCGGCCATCAATCCGCGCCTGATCTATGTCTCCATGTCGGGCTATGGCGAAGACGGCCCGTACAAGAACTATCCCGGCCAAGATCTGCTGCTGCAATCCATGTCCGGCGCCATGATGTCGGCGGGCCGGGCCGGTGAACCGCCGTCGCCGGCAGGCCAGTACCTGGTCGACGCCATCACCGCCTATTCCGCCTTCGAAGGCGCCCTGGCGGCCCTGTTTCACCGCGAACGGACGGGGGAGGGACAAAAGGTCGAGGTCAATATGCTCGACGCCATCACCACCATTCAGATGCAGGAACTGTCGGTCTTCACCGTCGGGCACAAGCCCCAGGCGCGTTCGGCCGAACCGCACGCCCACTGCTATATCCGCGCCCCGTACGGCGTGTTCCGCACCAAAGATTCTTACCTCACGATCGCCATGGCGCCGCTGAAGCTGCTGGGCGAACTGCTGGGCGATCCCTTCTTTGAGCACCTGCAGGACCAGACCGATTCCTGGACCTATCGCGACGAAATCTATGCCCGCACCCAGGCAGGATTGATGGCCAAGACGACCGAGGAATGGCTGGCCCTGTTCCGTGCCGTCGATATCTGGGCCGGGCCGGTCTATGGCTATGAGGACCTGGTCAACGACCCCCAGATCGCCCACAACGGCACCTTCGTCGAATACGACCACCCGACCGAAGGCCGGGTCAAGGTGCCGGGCTTTCCGATCAAATTCTCCAAGACGCCCTCGGCCATCGAACGCGGCGCTCCGCGCATCGGTGAACATAGCCGCGAAGTCCTCAAAAGCCTGGGCAAGAGCGACGCCGAAATCGACGCCCTGTTGAGCAGCGGTGCCGTGCGCCAGGCGCCCGAACTGCAACATGCTTAAGGGCCTGACTTGGGACCACCCGCGCGGCTTCAATGCGCTGGACGCGGCGTCGAAACGCCTCGACCTGACCTGGGACAAACACAGTCTGGAAGGGTTCGAAACCCACCCCATTGCCGACCTGTGCGCGCGTTACGATCTGGTCGTGCTGGACCATCCCCATGTCGGAGAAGCGGTCGCCGCCGATTGTTTGCAGCCGCTCGAAGACGTGTTCACCGCCGAAGAGATCGCCGGCTGGGCGCGCGACTGTATCGGTCCCTCCCTGGCCAGCTACCACTATGCTGGCCGCCATTGGGCCTTGCCGCTGGACGCGGCGACCCAGGTCATGGCCTGCCGCGCCGACTTGATGGAGACAGTTCCGGTAACCTGGAAGGATGTTCTGGCGGCGCCGTCCCTGGTCATGTCGCTGTCGGGACCGCATGCCGCCCTGACGTTTCAGTCGATCTGCGCCAGCCTGGGCGACCGCTGTGGCGGGCGCAGCTTCGTCAGCCACGATACCGGCGAAGAGGCCTTCGACCTGCTGGCCCGGCTTGCCGCCAAAAGCCCGGCCAGACTTCGCGACGCCAACCCGATCGCCATCCTGCAATACCTCTGCGACCACGACGACATCGCCCTGTGTCCGCTGGTCTATGGCTATGTCAACTATGCCACCCGCCTGCGCTTCGCCAATGCGCCGTCAGGTCCCGGCGGTATCGGCAGCACCCTGGGCGGCACCGGTATCGGTATTTCCAAAAAATGTGAACTGACGCCGGAACTGCTGGATCACCTGCGCTGGCTGATGTCGCCGGACGCCCAGATCGCGTTTATTCCGGCCCATGATGGCCAACCCTCGCTGCGCGCTGCCTGGCGCGATGACGGCGTCAATGGGCGCTGGGGCGACTTCTACCGCAACACCTTCGACACCCTGGAAGCCGCCTATGTCCGCCCGCGCCATGACGGCGCCATCCGGTTTCAGACCGCGGCCTCGCAGCGCCTGCGTGACGCGCTTTACGACGGTCGGACGCGCAACCTGATCGACGATGTAAACGCCCTGTATGAGGCCACCCTATGAGTGATGAATTGTTGTTTGAGGTGGACGGCCACGTGGCCGTCATCACCATCAACCGTCCCGCCAAGCTGAACGCCATGACACCCGACATGGCCCACGCCCTGGAAGACGCCATCGCGACCTGCAATGCGTCGGACACCATCCGCTGCATCATCGTCACCGGGGCAGGCGAGCGCGCCTTCTGCGCCGGCTCGGATATCCGCACCCTGGACGACTACGAAACGCCGTGGCAGTTCCGTAACCGCGACGACTATTGCGATGCTATCCGGCTGTGCCTGAAACCGACCATCGCAGCGGTCAACGGCTACGCCTTCGGCGGCGGGCTGGAAACGGCCATGTCGTGCGACATCCGCGTCGCTTCGACCAATGCCCAATTCGCCGCGCCGGAAATCAAGCTGGGCTGGATCGGCGGCGGCGGCATGGCGGCCGGCCTGGTCCATTCGGTCGGCGCGTCCAATGCGGCGCTGATGATTTTGACAGGCGACCCGATCACGGCCCAGAAGGCCGAGCAATGGGGCCTGGTGTCCGAAGTGGTCGAGTTGGCCGACCTGCTGCCGCGCGCCCGGGCGATTGCGCAAACCGTCGCTTCCCGCGCCCCCATCGCAGCCGAGACCGGTAAGCTGAACCTGCGCGCTGCCCACACCATGCCGTATGAAAAGGCGGTGGAGTACGAACGCGACCTGCAGACCATCTGTTTCGCTACCGAAGATGCCCGCGAAGGCCGCGCTGCCTTCAAGGAAAAGCGTGCACCGCTCTTCAAGAGACGATAGAGAACAAACTCTCCTCTCCACGTTGCCTGCCGGCGAGGCTGGGGAGGGGGACCGCGAAGCGGTGGAGGGGTATCTTCACTGTCTGCGTCGACACGCTCCCCATTTCCCGACCGAGCTCCCATGACCAAGCCGAAGATCCTCATCACCCGTCCCTGGCCCGCCGGCGCGCAGGCCTATATGCAGTCGCGCTACGACGTCACCGTCAATGATGCCGCGCCCCTGACGCCGGCGCAACTTGCCGAGGCCATGACGCAATACGACGCCCTGTGCCCGACCGTCACCGACAAGCTGACACCGGAGGTCTTCGCTACCCCCAATACCCGCGTCAGGATGATCGGCAATTTCGGCGCCGGCTACGAACACATCAACATCGACGCCGCCAAATCCGCCGGCATCGTCGTGTCCAACACCCCCGACGTCCTGACCGAAGCCACCGCCGATATCGCCCTGATGCTAATGCTGATGACGTCGCGGCGCGCTTCGGAAGCCGAGCGGCAACTGCGCTCCGGCGGCTGGAAAGGCTGGGGCACCACTGCCTTGATGGGCCAGTCGCTGCAGGGCAAGACCCTGGGCCTGGTCGGGTTCGGCCGCATCGCCCAGGCGACAGCGCACAAGGCGCGCACGGCCCTGGGCATGGAGATCGCCTATTACAGCCGCCGCCAGGCCGCCCCCGACATCGAAGCCGCCCACGGCGCGCGCTACGTCGCCTCGCTGGACGAACTGGCGGCCCAGGCCGACGTCCTGTCGCTGCACACGCCGGGCGGGCCGGAAACCCACCACATGGTCAATCACCGCCTGCTCAGCCTGATGAAGCGCTCGGCCATCCTGATCAACACGGCGCGCGGTTCGGTGGTCAAGGAAGACGACCTCGCCGAGGCCCTGGCCGCCGGCACCATCTGGGCGGCGGGCCTGGATGTCTACGAACGCGAGCCCATCGTCCACGACGCCCTGTTGCCGCTGGACAATGCCGTGCTGCTGCCGCACCTGGGCTCGGCCACGGTCGAGACCCGCGAAGCCATGGGCATGCGGGCGGCACGCAATGTCGATCAGTTCTTTGCCGGCGAGGCCGTCGGTGACCGGGTCGCTTGACCGTGTCCACGCCGCCGTCGTGCTATGGAGCACGCCGGGCCGGCCGTTCGTCCTGGGCATCTGTGGCGCCCAGGGCTCGGGTAAGTCGACCCTGTCCCTGGGCCTGAAAACCCAGCTCGAAGCCGAAGGCCTGAAGGTCGCCCTGATCTCGCTCGACGACCTGTACCTGGCGCCGGAAGACCGGCCCACACATGTCCACCCGCTGTTCGCCACGCGCGGTGTCCCCGGCACGCATGACATCGAACTGGGCATGCAAACCTTCGATAGCCTGCTGGCCGGTAAACCGACCGCCCTGCCGCGCTTCGACAAGGCCAGCGATCGGCCTTTTCCCATCGAAGACTGGCCCGTGGTGACCTCGCCCGATATCATCCTGTTCGAAGGCTGGTGCGTCGGCGCGAACTACCAGTTCGACAGTGAACTCGACACGCCGGTCAACGCCTTGGAACGCAAGGAAGACCCGGACGCTATCTGGCGGCGTCATGTCAACAACCAACTGGCCGGGCCGTACCACGACCTGTTCGCCCGAATCGACCGCCTTATCCTCCTCGCGGCGCCCGGTTTCGAGGTCGTCCAGGCCTGGCGGACCCAGCAGGAGCACGACCTGTCCCGCATGTTGGAAAACGAGGGCCGCACCGGTAAAAAAGTCATGTCCGACGCCGAAATCGCGCGTTTTATCCAACACTATGAACGCCTTACCCGCTATATCCTGCGCGAAATGCCGGTGCGGGCCGACCTGACCCTGCACCTGGATGCCGACAGGGGATTGCTATGATCATTTCCGCCGCCACCGACTACCGCGAAGCCGCCCGGCGCAAGCTGCCGCGCTTCCTGTTCGACTATCTCGACGGCGGCTCCTACGCCGAAATGACCCTGCGATCGAATGTCGACGACCTGTCGCGCCTGGCCCTGCGCCAGCGCATCCTGAAAAACGTCGCCGACCTGTCGCTGGAAACCGAACTGTTCGGCGAAAAACTGGCCATGCCGGTGGCGCTCGCCCCGGTCGGACTGGGCGGCATGTATGCCCGCCGCGGCGAGGTCCAGGTGGCCAAGGCGGCCAAAAAGGCCAACATTCCCTACATCATCTCGACCGTGTCGCTGTGCCCGCTGAAGGAGATTGTCGAGAAGTCCGGCCACAATGTCTGGTTCCAGCTCTATGTCCTGAAGGACCGCGGCTTCATGAAGCACGCCTTGGAACGTGCCCAGAGCCTGGGCGTGACCAAGCTGATCTTTACCGTCGACATGCCGGTGCCGGGCGCGCGCTATCGCGACAAACATTCGGGCATGAGCGGCGATTTCGGCCCGATCCGGCGGATGGTCCAGGCGATGTTCAAGCCGCAGTGGGCGTGGGATGTCGGGGTCAACGGCACGCCGCACGATCTGGGCAATGTTTCGGACTACCTGGGCAAGGCGACGGGCCTGGAAGACTATATCGGCTGGCTGGGGGCCAATTTCGATCCGTCGATTTCGTGGCAGGATCTGGAATGGATCCGCGATTTCTGGAAAGGCCCGATGATCATCAAGGGCATTCTCGATCCGGAAGACGCACGCGATGCCGTCCGTTTCGGCGCCGACGGCATCGTGGTGTCGAACCATGGCGGCCGGCAACTGGATGGCGCCCTGTCGACGACGCGCGCCCTGCCGGCGATTGCCGACGCGGTGGGCGACGAGCTGACCATCTTGGCCGATTCCGGCGTACGGACGGGGCTGGATGTGGTGCGGATGCTGGCTTTGGGCGCCAAGGGCGTGTTGCTGGGCCGGGCCTATATCTACGCCTTGGCGACGGGCGGCGAAGCGGCGGTGACCAACCTGCTGGGCCTGATCGACAAGGAGATGCGCACGGCCATGGCCCTGACCGGCGTGACGCGCATCGACCAGATCAACGAAACCCTGCTGGCTGAGCGCGTGAACCGGAATTTATAATCAGCAAGGCCGGTGTAATTTTACCACGGAAGGCACCGAAACCCCGCTGCGCGGCGACACGAAAGGCACTGAATTCCAGTAGCTGAAACGCCCGCGCGAAGCGCCTTCCTGCCTTGGGCAAGATACGACGCACATGTATCGGAGTGTCCTGAATTCCGTGTTTTCAGTGTCGCCGCGCAGCGGCCTCCGTGTGTTCCGTGTTCCTCTTAAATGCCTCAGATAAACCGGAGGCTTCTAAGAGGAACACGGAAAACACTGAAGCGCCGCCTGTGGCGGCGTGCACGGAAGTCACGGAATTCCGGTTGAAGGAACGGACGGAGTATGACTTGAGGCAATATCAATTATTGCGCTTCGCGCGGGAGATTCAGCTACCGGAATTCCGTGCCTTTCGTGTCGCCGCGCAGCGGGGTTTCGGTGCCTTCCGTGGTTTGATTCCACCGTAAGCGTTTACGGCTTGCTCCTCGGCACGTGGAACTTGGGACACTTGCCGCCCGGGTAGTCAGTGGGATTACCCGGACCGTTACAGGTCTCCGCCTGGCTCTGCTGCTGCGGTTTGACCTGCGGCTTCTCCCGCGCTGCCGGCAGATCGGCCCCGGCCTTTTCCATCACCTTGCGCGCTTCCGCCGGCCAGTCCTTATCAGTGACCAGGTTGTCCTGAGCGACACTATTGCCCGACTCGGCATTCCACCGCCCGCCGACCTGGTTGCTGTCGTGCCAGTTCCCGGTCGCCACATTGTCGGTGGTGATCCCGCGCTTATACTGCTTGCCCACCGTATTGGCGTTCAGCCACCACCCACGCGTCTCCACCACATTGCGCTCGATCCGCAGATGCTTCGAACCCTCATCGACATAGATGCCGATGGCGCCGCCGATATCGGAGATATGGTTCTCGCGGATTTCGCCGCCCGGATTGGCCGACAGATTGTAGATCGCCCCACCGTCCTTGTACCAGGTCTTCACACCGTGCACCCGGTTGTTGGCGACGATCGTATTCCTCAAGGTCGTCGGCGTGTCATAGACCTTGTTGACTTCGTAACCGCGCTGGTTTTCGCGATAGTTCGGATTGCCGCCGGCGTCGTTGTAACCCCAGCCCCAGCCGATATCGATCGCATCATACGGCGCTTCGGAAATATCGTTGTGCACGATCTTCGCGCCATCGACATAGGTCGTCAGCACCGCGGCATTCTCTTTATAGTCCTGTGACACATTCGTTATAACATTGTTTTCAATCACAATATTCCGATTGACCAACCGCGGATCGTCCGGATGGTGCGCCGGCTCCCGCACGCCCCCGGCCATGACCGCGCCGCCACCCAGCATCGAAAACCGCGAATTACGCACCGTAACGCCGTCGGCCGCCAAGCCCTGACCCGAGGCGTGAGCATTGTCGTCATTGCCGATCCCCAGCGCGATCTGGCCCAGATGCGTGAAGCTCATCCCGTCAAAAACCACATTCTTCGCCGCCGAGACCTGCACCGCCGCTGGCATCTGGCTCCACCTCTGACGCAGGGTCTCGAACTCGACGCAACCCCACCCGCAGCTCCTATAGGCATCGACCGGCCGCGACGCAGCGGTCTCGACCAGATAGGCGCCGCTCTGCTGGCTGGCATACCCGGTCGGCAGAGACGGCCCCATCCACGAGGTATGCGACAGATGCAAACCCTTGAAACTCAGGTTCTTCACCGGCGCATCCAAAGTCCCACCAATGCTGATTAGGTGATCCAACCGCGGCAACACCACGCTCAACGTCGCAACATCCGCGTCGGGCGGAATGCGGATATAGAGCTTGCCGGCGTCTGGATCGATGTACCACTGGTAAGAATTGGAGTGCCACTGATTGGTCACCCCGAATAACTCCGGCGCATTGACCAGGAACAGCCGCGAATCGTCCGGAAAGATCGGGCTCGAAATCGTGTCATACCCGAACGTATTATTGTCCCACGACGGCTGCTGCATGATCAGCGTATCGCCGTCGATCGCCTTCACCGGGGCATAACGGTCGGTGAAAAAGCCGGTATATTCGACCTCCAACCGGTTTGGCTGCTTCAGCTTGGCGATATAGCCATGCTCTGCATCCTTGAGGATCAGGCTGGTCGGCGTGAACTCGACATCCTCGCGCTTCAGCTCGATCTTGGGCCGTTCGGCCGTGACGCCGTTGATCCACAACTGACGCGAATCAAGCCCCTTGGGTGTGTCAGCGACATAGACGTTCTTGTCGGCATCAAACAGCGTGAAACCGTTGACCGTCATGCCGCCGGAAATCAGCGGGTCGGCCTTGGATGCCGCCTGCCAGGTCACAGTAAACTTGCCCTGACCACCATCAGCCGTGCGGAAATTCAACGGCTTATCCAGCACGTAAACCCCGTCGGCCAAGGTCACGATGACATCGTCCTTGGCGTTGACGGCACGTACGGCGTCCTGAGCGCGGGGCAGGGTGCGGAATGGCCGCGACGCGCTGCCGTCACCACTATCTGAACCCGAAGGTGACACATGGATGCGAATATCCGCCAGCGCCGGGGCGGCAAGAGCCAGGAGGGACGCGGACAACAACAGGCAAGCGATACGCGGCATAGGCTTCCTCCGATTATTTTTATATGATGTATGATGAATTTTGCACGGAAAGAAACCTGACGCAATAAAAAAGGGCACCCAAAGATGCCCTTTTAGATTTGAGTGGTTCTTACTTTCTTCTCCCGCCCCGTTCTTCACGGGGAGGGGGGACCGCGAAGCGGTGGGAGGGGTTTACTGTCAGCGAAGATTTCTCAGGCCGCTCCGACCGTTTGCTTCTGACTCCCCAGCCCTTGGATGCCCAGTTCCATGACATCGCCGACATTGAGATAGATCGGATCCGGCTTCTGGCCCAACCCGACGCCCGGCGGCGTACCTGTGGAGATGACATCGCCCGGATGCAGCGACATGAACTGCGACACGTAATGGACCAGGAAGGCCGGCTTGAACACCATGGTTGCTGTGTTGCCATTCTGAAACCGCTTGCCGTTGACATCCAGCCACATCGACAGGTTGTTGACGTCGCCGGCCTCATCTTTCGTGACCAGCCATGGGCCGATCGGGCCGAAGGTATCGCAGCCCTTGCCCTTGTCCCAGGTGCCGCCGCGTTCGATCTGGAAGTTGCGCTCCGACACGTCGTTGATGGTGCAATAGCCGGCGACATAGTCCAGCGCCTCGGCTTCGGAAACGTAGGAGGCCTTGGTGCCGATGACGACGCCCAGTTCGACTTCCCAGTCCAGCTTGGTAGATCCGCGCGGCTTCAACACCTCGTCATTGGGGCCGACGATGGCCGAGGTCGCCTTCATGAAGATGACGGGCTCATCCGGCACGGGCAGATTGGATTCGGCGGCATGGTCGGCATAGTTCAACCCGATACAGATGAACTTGCCGACACGGCCAACGCACGGCCCATAGCGCGAGCCTTCCGGCGCCAGCGGCAGTGAACTCGGATCGATAGCGGCGATCTTCGCCAACCCGTCGGGCGACAGCACACCGCCGGCTATATCATCGACATGGCCGCTAAGGTCGCGGATCTGGCCATCGCCGTCGAGCAGGCCGGGTTTCTCGGAGCCCGTAGGGCCAAAGCGGAGCAGTTTCATAGAGAGGTCCTGTGGACTGAGGAGTTTGTGGTTTCGGCTGTAGGAAGGGTTGTCCACAGATAAGCCAGATAAGCCAGATAGACAGCGTTTCTCACGCCCAATCCTGCCAATCACGTATCGACGCGCCTTGCGCGTCAGTAAAAAGCTTTAGAATTCAGAGCCGTCCGTGCCACCGGCGCGGATCATCTGGCTTATCTGGCTTATCTGTGGACAACCCTTCTTTCTTTAATTGAGCCAACCGCCGTCGATAATATGCGCCTGGCCGGTGGTAAAGGTGGATTCGTCCGACGCCAGGTAAACCGCGAACGCCGCCAACTCTTCCGCAGTGCCCAGCCGCCCCGAAGGCTGCCGCGACAGGAACACCGCCCGGCCCTTTTCATAATCGCCGGTATCCCGCATCCGCTGTTGCAAAGACGGCGTATCGATCGTCCCTGGACAGATGGCGTTACACCGGATGCCCTGCTTGACGTGGTCCGCCGCCACAGCCTTGGTCAATCCGATGACGGCGGCTTTCGACGCCCCATAAGCCAGCCGGTTCGCCACGCCTTTCAAGGCCGCCACCGACGCCATGTTGATGATCGAGCCCGAACCGCGCGCCAGCATGCCGGGCAAGACGGCCCGGATCATGCGAAACTGCGCCGTCACGTTCAAAACAAAGGCAAACTCCCAGTCCGCATCGGAACAGTCCAGAATGGTCCCGGCATGGACCACCCCGGCGCAGTTATACAGCACGTCGATATCGGGAAACTCCGCCGCGATGGCGGCGACCGCTGCCGGATCGGTCACATCCAAAGCCCGCAACGCCGCGCCGTCCAAACCCTCCAGCAGATCCAGCCGCACATCGGTGGCAATGACGGTGGCGCCTTCGCGCAGAAAGGCTTCGGCAGCGGCCCGGCCCATGCCCTGGGCGGCCGCGGTGACAAGGGCGGTTTTGCCGCTCAGACGACCCATAGCTCACATCCTATACATAATACGTATGATGATTTGTTCTAGGTGTCACAGCTTCCCAAGTCAAGCCGGCCTGGCCTAAAATTACGGCAGAGCCTCAGCTGTGGCCTTGCCAAGCGCCGTATCCGGAGGCGGCGGTGAGGCGACGGACATGACGGCGATGTAGAGATACAGCGCAATGTGCAGCCCGACCGCGGCGGCAATCAGCCAACGCCGCTTTGTCCAGGCAGCCGCGCCGATCAGGATGACATAGATCGACAAAGAAACGCCATAGGCTGTGGCCAGCGCCTCGGCGTTGTCACGGGTCAAATTAACCGCTATTTGCGCCCCGCCCCCCAGCAGGTTGGCCACGATCAGCAGATACAAAATCGAGCGCTTGTTCGCCCAGAAATGTTCGTCCAGGGGGACCGGCGTGTCGCTCTCGTCGGGGAAAACCAAGGCGGCGGCGATAAAGTACACGACCGCAACGACCAGTCCCCCGACCAGCAAGCCGTAGCTGAACGGCAAGGTCCTGAAATTGACCCAGGCGGCGTCCCAGAAAGTCGCGATATCCAGCGCCACGAACACCGCCAGCAGCGGCGTCAGCCATCCGACGCGCTGCGTCCGCCTGTGCTTGAAGGCGCGCGCCGCACCCGTAGCCAGCACCGCCACCGACAACCCCAGCAACAGGCCATAAAAGCTGAAAAAGAATTCGAATGCGCTCATCGGGGCCCTCCCATGGCGACACTATCGCGGTGTTCTACAGCGGCGGCAAGCGGCGTTTGACCGGTTGGGACTTCACGATCGACGTGCTGGTTTCGGCCTTGTCGGTGATCCGGTCCAGGATCTGGTCCAGTTGTGCGATCGACCGCAAAACCAGCCGCGCAATAAAGCAGTCATCCCCGGTCACCTTGTCGCATTCGATGACTTCGGGGATTTCGGCCAACAGATTCTGGACGATATACAGCTTGCCGGGGAGGGGCTTGATCCGGACGATGGCCTGCAGGCTATAGCCCAACGACTCCAGCGCGACATCGACCGTAAAGCCCTGAATGACTCCGCGTTCCTCCAGCCGCCGCAACCGCTCCGACACGCTGGGCGACGACAGCCCGACCCGCGCAGCCAGGTCCTTGACGGACAGGCGGGCATCTTCGGCCAGGACGGAAACCAGACGGCGGTCGATATCGTCGATCATAGGTAATAGGCATCCATAAGCTTACATCATTAGGCATTATGTCGAATTGGCCTAATCTTGTCCATGGATGTGATGGGCTTGACCTTATAGATTCTGTGGCTCAAGGAGTTGGCTATGGATATGAAGACGCGCGGCACGGCCGAGATGACGGCGGCGATGATGATTTCGGGAACGATCGGCTGGTTCGTGGTGCAATCGGGCCTGCCGATTCCGCAACTGGTCTTCTGGCGCTCGCTGTTTGCCGCCGTGACCCTGACGGTGGTGTGCCTGGCCATGGGGCTGCTCAAGCCCGGCGTCATCACCTGGCGCCAGGCCGCCCTGGCGGCTGGCGGAGGCGTTGCCGTGGTGTGCAACTGGCTGCTGCTGTTCGAATCCTATTCCCGCGCCTCGATTTCGGTATCTACGGCAGTCTACAACACCCAGCCCTTCATGCTGGTGGCCCTGAGCACCTTGTTTCTGGGCGAGAAGGTGACCGCGTCCAAACTGGGCTGGATGGTCGCCGCCTTTGCCGGCGTGCTTCTGATCGCGCAAGGCAAGCCCGGTGAGGCCGGCAGCGATTATCTGTTGGGTATCGCTTTGGCCGCCAGCGCAGCGTTCCTGTACGCCGTGGTCGCCCTGGTGGCCAAACAGCTGAAGGGCGTTCCGCCGCACCTGATCGTGCTGATCCAGGTGGTGGTCGGGACGATGGTGTTCCTGCCGTTCGCCCGGTTCGACAACCCGATGAACCCTCAGGCCTGGACGATGGTGGTGTCGCTGGGCGCCCTGCACACCGGGGTGATGTTCGTCCTGTTCTATGGCGCCTTGCAGAGGCTGCCAACGACCCTGGCCGGCACTTTATCGTTCATCTACCCGGTGGTGGCGATCATCGTCGACTATCTCGCCTTCGGCCACCGCCTTGTCTGGACGCAGTGGCTGGGCGCGGCTGTGATCCTGCTGGCCGCCGCCGGCATGACCCTGGGCTGGTCGTGGCACCGGCGCGAAGTTTCGGGTCAAGGGGGCTAGCCCCCTTGCCGCCGGAGGCCCTGCTTTTAGAGCGCATCCCAAAAAGTGTGACGCACTTTTTGGATAAAGATGCGCGTCAAAACAGAAACTTAGAGCGCCGATCCGATTCTTCCGGGTCGAAACGCGCTCTAAGTCAGCGGAAACTGCAATCCGCCGACCAAATCCCGCAAACCGGCGTCGCTGAGCATCGTCAGCCCCTGCTCGGGTGACACCCACACGAAGGTGCGCTGGCCGGCTTCGGGCCAGTACGCCAACTGCCGCTCGACCCGCAGCAGATAGACATCGACCTTCACCAGGGAAGGCGCCTCCACCCCCTTGCGCACCTTGTCATAGGTAAAGCTGCCGACCGGCGTCTCATCGATCTCCCCGATCAGCCCGGCTTCTTCATAGGCCTCGCGCGCGGCGGCCTGGGCATCGCTCAGCCCTTCCATCGGCCAGCCCTTGGGGATGATCCAGCGTCCGGTCCCGCGCGACGTGACCAGGAGCAGTTCGACGCCGCCATCGCTGTCCGCGCGATAGGGCAGGGCGCCGACCTGGAGATAAGGCATATTCATCAGAACAGATACCGGAACAGGACGTACAGCAGGCCCGAAATGACGATGGTCGCCGGCAGGGTCAGCACCCACGCCAGGGCGATGCCGCGGATCGTGCCCCACTGCAGCCCGGCGCGGTTGGCTGTCATGGTACCGGCTATGCCGCCCGAGAGGATGTGGGTCGTCGATACCGGAAGCCCCAGGCGCTCGGCGGCGAAGATGGTCACGGCGGAAACGATGCCGGCGGCGGCCCCCTGGCCATACGTCATGCGCGAATTGCCGATCTTTTCGCCCACCGTGACGACGATCCGCCGCCAGCCGACCATGGTCCCCAGCCCCAGTGCCAGGGCGGTGGCGACCTTGACCCAGTCCGGTATGTAGCGCGTCATGTCGTTCAGCGTCCCCTGCAGCCCCTCCAGCGCCCGGACCTCGGCGGCGGGCAAGGCGGTTTTGCTGGACTTGACGATCCCCAGCGCACTGTTGACCAGGTACATGTCGTTGCGCAGTTGAGACATTTCCGCTGTCGGCACGTTCTTCAAAGAACCGTGCGCGCGAAGTTGCGTCTCGATCTGGCCGGTCATCATGGCCAGGCAGGCGAACAGATCGGGCGTGTCGATCCGCCGGTTGCGCACCGCGGCATTGACGGCGCTGCGGGCGATGTCGAGCGTCGGCACGCTTGTGCCCTTGGCATGGGCGGTGAAGGTGGCTTCGCCGGCCTGAAGTGTCGCCATGTAGGCCGGCTGGCGCGCATCCGGCAGGCCACGGTTCAGCGCATAGGTGGCGGGCGCTACGCCGATCAGGATGATCATGATCAGGCCCATGCCCTTCTGGCCGTCATTGCCGCCGTGCGCGAAGGACACGCCGGTGCAGGCGGCGATCAGCGTTGCGCGGATCCAGAACGGCGGCGGTGCATCGCCAACCGGAGCCTCGTAAAGCTTGGGAATGCGGATAAGCAGCTTCATGCAGATGAGCAGCAGGCCCGCGGCGGCAAACCCGATCAGCGGCGAAAACACCAACGCCTTGCCGATCTTGGCGGCCTGGCTCCAGTCGATGCCCGAGGTGGCGTTGACGACCGAAGTCATCAGCTGGTTGGCGATGCCGACGCCCATGATCGACCCGATCAGGGCATGCGACGACGAGTTGGGAATCCCCAGCGCCCATGTGCCCAGGTTCCAGATGATGGCCGAAATCAGCAGGGCGAAAATCATGGCATAGCCGGCCGCCGTGCCGACGGCCAGGATAAGCTCGACCGGCAGCAGCAGGACCAGGCCGTAGGCCACGGCGCCGGTCGATGCCATCACGCCCAGAAAGTTGAAGACGCCCGACCAGACGACGGCGGTCAACGGCTTCATGGAGTGGGTATAGATGACGGTGGCGACGGCGTTGGCCGTATCATGAAACCCGTTGACGAACTCGAATCCGAAGGCGATCAGCAGCGCCACCCCCAGGAACAGGAAGGCCCCGATGGCGATGGGCTGGCCGATGCGCAGCGCGTCTTCGTGGACGCTATACCCGACATAGAGCAGGCCCAGGACGATCGGCACCAGGAAGATGGCGCCCGACATCCAGACATTGGACGGTGGTCGGTCCTGCCGGGCGGGGGCCAGCTTTTCGGTCTGTGTCGAAGCGTCGAACATGTGCGTCTCGTGGCGACGAAAGGTGCGCTTCTTTGACAGGTCGGCCCCAAAGAGTCGATTAGATTTATGACAGTTTTATGACAGCTGATGGCAGGACCATCGCAGCTTGAAGCACAAGCTCCCTCCTCTCCACCTCCCTCCTCTCCACGAAGTGGGGAGGTGCCGGCGAAGCCGGCGGAGGGGTATCTTTCAGCTAGCGAATAACGGGCATCGCTGCTTATCGTGCTTCCACCCGTACCACATCAAGCCTGACCATCTGGCCGGGCAGGGGCGTATCCGTTACGCCTTCGATCACCTGCTGTCGGTCGGCCCGGCCCTCCGCGCCATTATCGATCTGCCGGTCATTGCCGTCGATGGCGAGGACCGTGACGGTCGCCCCCGCATCCACCCGAATGACCGCCTCAAAGTCTTCCTTGTAGATCGTATGCGACACCGACGGATAGTTGTTCAGCGTATAACTCTGCTGCGGTGATGACACATCGATGCGCCATTGCGAATAATCCGGCGTGCGGGTCTGTCCTCCCGTATACCAATACGGATGCGCCGGATCGACCACCGCGCCGCCGTCCATCGTCGTCGGCTCGAAGAGACCGCGCACGCGCAGGGTCACGTCATAACTGGCGCCGGTCTTGCCGCCGAAGACGAACGAGCTCTCATGACGCCGGTCGTGCAGACAGGTATCGGGCTGCGCTGTATTCTCGCCGACGCAGGCATCATGCAGGAACAGCCCATGAAAGCCTTTGGCGGCGTCCCCTGGCCCGGTCGCGCAACCGCCCAGACAACATAAGACCGCCACCCATCCTGTCGTCCGCATCCTGTTTCCCCTTTGCTTTTCGCCGGTGGGTCATGCCTCAGACTATACGACGCGCCTTGAACCACGTCATGCACTTGTTTGCTGGTCTCCGAACCTAGGCCTCGGTCCCGAACGTCCCCAGCACCTCTTCCAGCTGACCGAACTGTTCGTCGAACCCGCTTGTGGCGCCGGACACCAGGGCCTCATCGAGTGCTTCCTTGGTCGGATACAGGTCGTGCCAGGTGACCAGGGTCAGATCGCCCCCGCTTTCAAATGTCACCGTCGTCACGGCGCCCTCTTCGTCGCCTTCTTCATTGGTCCAGACGATGCGTTCGTTCGGCACGACATCCAGATACTTGCCGAAGAAGGCCATCGGCTCTCCCATGGCAGGGTGACTGATCACCAGGCGGTAGCCGCCGCCGGTCCGCACATCCATTTCGCACGACAATATGGTCATGCCGAACGACTTGGGCGTCCACCACCGTTTGAACAGTTCGGGATCGCTCCACGCCTTGAAGACGATATGCGCCGGGCCGTTGACGGTCCGCGTTACGACGAACTCGCGATCCGAGATCCGTTCAGCTGTCGTGCGGTTATCCTTGTCGGTCATGGTGTCTCTCCGCTTGCTTTAATTCTTCGACAATCTCATCCAGCGCGTCGAACCGTTGCGCCCAAATCTGGCGGTGACGCTCGATCCAGGCCGCTTCTTCCGCCATGGCGCGCCCCCCCAGCCGGCAGGTCCGCACGCGCCCGACCTTTTCGGTGGTGACCAGCCCGGCCTTTTCCAGGACGCTGACGTGCTTTTTCATCCCCGTCAGGGTCATGTGAAACCGGTCGGCCAGATCGGTGATCGAGGCATCCGACCGGCCGAGCTGCTCCAGCACGCCACGGCGGGTGTGATCCGACAGCGCGGCGAACGAGGCATCGAGGAGAGTCACATGCTGAACCATTTGGTTCAGTATTTATCTGAAGATTTGGAGGTGCGCAAGACCGGATTCGGCGAAGACTTCGAAAGGTGGCCCTCGGATGGGCTGCGTCCGCCGAAAGCAAAGCACGTTTACGCGGGAATGCAGCTCGCTCTGGGCTTAGCCCTTTCGGCGAGAGATGCGCCGCACGGCGTTCATGACAAATTTTCTCTCTTCGGCCTTCAGGCCGCGGAAGTGGTCGAGCAGTTGCGCTTCCTCGGTTAGAACAGTGTTGGTTTCCATATCCGATGCCGTGGTGAGGGGCGCTGAACCGCGGGTTAGCCCCTCGAAGCAATAGTCAATCGGCACACCTAGCGCCTTGCTGATCTCATAAAGTTTTGACGCACTGATGCGATTGACGCCGCGCTCATATTTCTGCAACTGCTGAAAACTGACCCCCAGACGGGCCGCCAGACCTTGCTGCGAGACGCCCAGCGCCTTTCTGCGCAGGCGAACCCTTTGGCCCACGTGGACGTCGACCGGATGAGGCTCGGTGTCCGGGGAGGATGTCGAAGGTATGAATTTGTCCGTCATGCGGCGCGAATCCCGTTGAGGAAGCCACCGGCTGCGCCTTGCAAATCCTGCATCTGCGAAGACAGACGGTGAATTTCGTTGAGTGCCTCGCCGGCCTTCAAACCGGTATGCCCGGCGATTTTGGACAAGTCCCCGACCGTATCGGCGATGTCCCGCGTCGAGGTTGCAACCTCCTGGGTCGATTGCGATATCTCGTTGACGGCGGCGGATTGCTGACCGACGGAATCCAGGATGCCCTGCGAAATCTCTTTTAGCCGCAGAACGCCATCGGACACGATGACCATGACCTCCGCCGCGTGGGCTGTCGCGTCCTGCACGCCCTTGACCTGGAGGTTGATTTCCTGCGTGGCACGGGCAGTTTGCGCGGCCAGAGCCTTGACCTCGGCCGCCACAATGGAAAAGCCCCGTCCGGCCTCGCCGGCTCGGGCGGCTTCGATCGTTGCATTAAGCGCCAGCAGATTGGTCTGCGAAGTGATGGTAGAAATCAGACTGACGGCACTCCCGATGCGGTCCGCCGCCACCTTCATTTCGTCAACCACGCGCATGGCGGCTTCGGCCTCACCGGCAGCGACGTCGGCAGCCTCTGCGGCGATGTGCGCCTGCGCGGCAATGGTTTGTGAAGATGCGGACATTTCCTCGGTCGCGCTAGCCACCGACTGAACATTCATGCTGGTGGCTTCCAGTTGCAACGCGGCCGCGGCGCTGCGACGCGACGTCGTATCGGCGTCGCTGGTCAACTCGCCTGCGGAACCGGTCAGACTTTGAGCCGATAGCGCCAGACGCTCGACGACCGTTCCCAGCGTCCGCTCGAATTCGTCAGCCAGGTTCAACATAGCGGTACGTCGAGCATTGATACCGGCCTCTTCGGTTTCGTGCTGGATCAAACGCATCCGTTCGGTTTGGGCGAGTGTGTCCTTGAAGGCCGACAGCGTCTGTACGATCACGCCGGTTTCATGCCGGTCCGACTGAAAGGGAACGGTCGCGACGTCCTCGCCGCGCGTCAGCTTCTGCATCAGGCCGGACAGAATGGTCAGCCGCCTGGCCAGCCCGGTGCCGATCAACTGGCTAAGCCCCACCGCCGTCAGGAGGGCGAGGAACGAAAAGCCGAGTTGCAGCGACATGGTTGCTTTCGTCCGCGCCATCCGTGCGTTCAACAAAGCGCTGAGTTCGGCGTTGCCGCTGACGAAAAGCTCGCCCGAAGCCGCGACCAGTCGCGTCCAGCCCTCGTCGCCCTTATCGGTCTCGAACGCCTTGGCTGCCGCGTCAAACGCCGCCAGCTTTGCTTCGAAGTCTGCGTCGGGCTTGCCGTACATCCGGCCCTTGGAGGACCTTTCCGCGTCTTCCATGACCTCGCCGACGGCGCTGTGGAATGCGCTGCTGTCCCCGGACGTTCCTGGCGCGGCGCTACGGAGTTTGTAGCCTTCCATCATGACGTCGGGCAGCTTAGCCGTCAGCACGTACATCATGTAAAAGCTGTCGAGGTCGGGATCGAGAGTCAGATTGGAGCCGTCGGCAACCCGATGGATAAGGTCGTGTCCAGCCTGCATGAGCGCCTGGCCACTGGCGTTTTCCAATTCGGAGACCGCGCCGGCATCGGCTATATCGGCGTGCTTGTCCGCGAAACTTTTCAGCGCCGCAAGGTCCGAAGCCGGAACGGAGTCGTCCGTCGCGCCGGCCGCAACCATCTTCCACAGTGGCACCAGCGCTTCGGTGCCCGTCAGCTCGCTGGAAGCAAACGTCATAACCGCCATGTGCGCCTGGATAAGGAACCACGCCGTCACACAAACGGGGACCAGCACGATGACGCTGAGAACGCGCATACGTGTGACAACGCTCAAACTCGCGTTAAAGCCGTCCAGAAATCGAAACATTTTGCCCCGTCGCCTTTTTCAACCCTGCCGGCGCCTTGCCAACGCGGCCTTCGAAAATGGGGGGTAAATTCCTAATCGTTTGTAAATTGATGCTTACGCCGTTGTAACATTCATTGACGGGCATAGTGAATGCAAGCTTAGCGAAGTATGTCTGCGTGCAAAAATTGCAAATGCGAATATATTCAGGATAAATTACGATCTGCGTCGGCGCATTGTAAAATTCTGCAAACCCTGCGGCCGGTAAACTGGGCCCTATCGAATCAGGTTCAGCCGCAAGGCATCGGCAATGGCCTGCCCGCGATTGCGCGCGCCCAGCTTGCGGGTAATGAGCTTCATGTAGCTGTTCACGGTTTCGGTCGTGAGGTCCAGCTTTTCGCCGATCTCTTCGCTCGTCAGCCCGCGGGAGGCCAGGTCCAGGCAGGCCTTCTCCCCGGAGGTCAGCCCGATCTGCTGATTGAAGCCATCCAGCACCGGCTCACACAAATCCAGGTGAAACCTGCGGGAAAACCAGCTCAGAATCGTCATTTCCTCTTCGGAGAACGCCGCCGCGCGGGCGTATCCGGCGGTCCCATAAAGTTCCCCCGCGGCATTCCATTGTGAAAATATAACCCGCGGCGGAATATGATGGTCGTCCAGCAACCGCATCAAGGCGCGAACCTCCGGTCGTGCCTTCACATCCGCCGGCACATCGAACCACGACAGGTCGGGCCTGTCCGCGGTCACAAGGGTCAGCAGCGGGTCGGCGCGCACCAGGCCGGAGGCGTGATAGGCGGCGATCCCGGCCGCAGGCATGTCGCTCATGAGCACCATGTTGGCGCCGGTGTGGCAATTGTCGAGATCGACCCCGCTGAAGAAGAAATAGTCGAACGGAATGATCTTGCGCAGGCTTTCGATGATCGCCTGGTCATAGGCCGGATGATGCATCCGAAGTTCGGCCAGTTCCTCGATGGCAAATTCACGCGCAGCCAGCAGGCGGGTACGAACATAGGACGGCATATTGGGCAGACTCTCTAAAGCGCAATCCGATAAAGTGTGCAGCACTTTTCGGAAAATTGCGCGTCAAAACAACAATCTGGAACGGGGTTTTGATACTGCCAAAACGCATCTTGCGCCAGACTGGAAACAGACGCGGTCAGCTCTACCTTGTGACAGGGCAAATTGCAAAATCGTGGCCCGCGAACACCGATCACGACCGCACCGTAAGAATCTCTTAAGTTCCTGGTAATAAAGCGCCTCCATTTTAGGGTAACTGGCTGCGATGCGACGGCTGACGGGTTTTTGTCCGCCCATCTTTCGCGCAAATCATCCTTGACCGCCGGCGCCAATCTTGCACCGGCCTAACTCTGTTTTACCGTGCAGGTGAATGCCGTGACAAAGAATCTTATTGCCCAGCTGCTGGCGGACCTGGACGCGGAGCGCGCCCCGTATCCGGCCATCACGCAGGTTTTCGTGGACATCAGCCGCGCCACCTGGCCCAGCTTCTTTTCCGGCCGCCGCATCGAAATGCTTACCGGGTATGTTGAATTCAACCTGATGGCCTATATCTTCGGATACGCGGATCTCAAGGATGTCGTTTCGCGGCTGGCCCGGGTGTTGGACCTGGCGTCACGGCGCGATAATTTCCTGATCATTCTGCTGTCGTCCGACCTTGAGGCGGAACATTCCGGTCGTTTTGCAGCCTGATACCGAGCCTGTATGCGGCGTGCAGGTTTTGCGTTAGAAACCCTGATGACGGTCCAGGCCACCAAAGGCCCATATGCGGGCCGAAAGACAGGTGGAAATGACGTCCCTTACCCAACCACGTCGCGGTCGTTTCGTGCGCCACGCCGCCGCCATCATTATCGTCGCGGCCATCGCCCTTTTTGCCGCCTGCGCCACCCGCGGTGAGAGCGTCCCGTCGCCTCAGGTCGGCCTGTACGAACTTCGCATCTACACGGCCGCCGACGGCAAGATGTCCGAGCTCGACGCCCGCTTCCGCGATCACACGATCGGGCTTTTCCGCAAGCACGGCATGACGCCGATCGCCTTCTTCCATCCCGAAAATCCCGACGACCACCGCCTTATCTATCTCATGGGCTACAAGGACCGCGCCGCGCGCGACGCCGCATGGAGCGCCTTCGCCACCGCCCCCGAATGGAGCGAAGTGCGCGGCGCCAGCGAGGCCCACGGCGCGCTCACGAGCAAAATCGAAAGCCTGTTCCTGGTGCCGACCGACTACTCTCCGGCCCTCGACCTCACCTCGGCCGCGCCACCGCGTTATTTCGAGCTACGGACCTACACCACCAATCCCGGCAAGCTGGAAAATCTCCACACCCGCTTCCGCGACCATACGCTGGGCCTCTTCGCGAAACACGGCATGACCAACATGCTCTACTGGCGCCCGACCGCTGACCAGCCGGCTATGGACAACAAGCTGGTCTACCTGATGGCCTACCCCGACAAGGCCGCGCGCAACGCGGCCTGGGCCGCCTTTGGCGCTGACGAGGCATGGAAGAAGGTCGCCGCCGACAGCCAGGTGGACGGCCCGATCCTCACCGCCACCGGCGGCGTTGTTTCGGTCGAGATGAGACCGACGGACTACTCGCCGCTAAATTAGGCCCGTACTATACAAACGGCATTGGCCTTTAACCGTTAGCGCGAATGGCTTTTCTTTCTTCTCCTCCCTATCGAAGATGGGGAGGTGGCGAGCAAGTGAGGCCCCTTATGGGCCGAAACGCGTCGAGACGGAGGGGTCTTCTTAAGTTTGGCTTGACCTGTCTTGGCTCGCCTCGTTTATGGGTGAACGCTCGGTCATGCTGCCAAAGGGGGAATGATGCTGGACATAAGAAATTTCACCTACTTTCCCGACACGAGGGATGCGCTCGACCAAGTCGAACAGGCCTTTGGCGACGCCTCAGCCAACGCGCCAACTCGCCTCAGCCGCATCGGAAACCTTGTCGTCTCCATTCGCCTCAGCAATCCTTTGGCAGGCGATCAGCACCCCGGGCGTGGTAGCTATGACAAACCGACGGGCACATATTATATAGCCGCCAATGCCGACTACGATCGATGGGTCGTTCCGGACTGGCACCATCGAACGCAGAGCTATGCTGCGGCCATGAAAGACGCCATCGGACGCGTGGCGAAGACGCGCCTGCCTGAGGCGGAGCGCACAGCCATTCTGGGCCTGATCGACCATCTGGAGGAGACGGTTTCTGGATCACCGCCCGACAATCTGAAGCCTCTGAAGCCGGTGAAGCTGATGTATAGCGAGGACAGCCTCAGGCCGGCCATCGCCTTCGACGTAGAGCCGCCAATCGGCCTCGCCGTGTCGACCGACGCGATCCTGGTGCTGCCGCAGAACGTCGCCGCCGTCGCGGCAAGCCTGCCCAAACGGGAGCCGGAAAGCCCGCGTCCCTTCAAGCTGTATCGTCGCGACGGCGAAGCCTTGCACTATCAAGAAGCCTGGGCCCATGACGGTGAGCTTACGGAACATTGGGGCGTGTGCGGCCATGAAGGGGATAGCCTGCTTCATCACTACGACAGCCTGACGGCCGGAAACAAAATCGTGGAGGCCATAAAGCGCCGAGCGCGCCAGGCCGGATTTTCATCCCTGCCGCGCTCCCGCCATCGACAACTGGTTATCGAGTTGCCGATCGACGGCTTCGGCGCCGAAGATGACATCGATGTCCGTCACAAGCTTCAAACCTACTTCGACAATTGCCTTGGGTGGCTTGGTCTCGGTCATGTCGACGGAGGATCGACCGGTTCCGGCAGCATGGAAATCTTTTGCATCGTGCCCGATGTCGCTACCGCCCGGATAGCCGTTTTAGCCGAACTGCCGAAGCTGAAGATCGACAATGCCCGGCTCTACGAGATGAAGTGAAGAAACATGGGCTCGGCTATTAGGGCGTTCGGGAGGTCGAACTTGAAGGCTGGAACCACCAGAATGCCCTGATGGGCTTGGAAATCCCGAAGGTCAGTGACGCCCACCAACTCAGTATGGAGGGGGCCTACGGCGTTGATGGCATCATAACCGCCAGTCATATTTCGATAGTGCTCGAACCGTTGCCGGATAAGGCCTCTGGTAAGATTGCCGCTACATAAATTTGCGAAGGTCCATCGCCCTGCGAAAATGCCGGATCGTGGCTCTGCCACTTTTTGCGACCGCTCGTTGTCACGAGACGGAATGTCTATTGACAGGCTTTCATGTGTAAGATATTTCTTACACATGACAACTTGTTGTGTGTCGTGAGGGCTGACGCGCCGTGGCGCTGTGGGCCGCAAACACACAGCACAGCGTCTCAGACATTCACAGGTAGAAGCCTCATGAAACGCCGAGCCCTCTTCTCGATTGCCCTTGTGCTGACGTCCGTTCCGGTCCTGCTGCCGGTCGCTCCGGCGATCGCCGCCGCAACGGTAAAAGCCGTCGCATGGTCCGTTGAGACCACGAAGATCGGGCAGTTGCTGGATAATCCGGCCGCCAAGGCGATCTTTGTCAGGCATCTGCCGTATGTGGCCAACAGCGGCCAGCTATGGATGGCGCGGGGGATGACACTGCGGCAAATCCAGAAGCACTCGAAGGGTTACATCACCGATGAGAAGCTGGCGGCCATGGAGGTCGATCTCAAAGCCCTTCCGCCGATGGTGGTGAAATAGTGCCTGTGCCGGAAAACAAGCCTGTCCTTGATGGCGATCAGGTACTCGCAGCCCTGGCGGCGCTCGCCAATCCGCATCGGTTGCGCATCATCGCGGCGCTGGCGTCCGGCGGGCGAAACTTCGTCAGCCAGATGGCGCGGGACGCCGGCATCAGCCGGCCCTTGATGCACCTCCATCTCCAAAAACTGGAAAGCAGCGGCCTGATCACCAGCAAGCTTGAGCTGTCGAGCGATGGCAAGGCGCTGAACTACTACGAAGTCACCGATTTTGCCCTCGTCCTAACGCCGCAGACAATAGCTCAGGCCGCGCTTTCCCTTACATCCAATTCCGAAACCTAGAGGTTCCCATGTCCGAAAACGTTTTTTATGCCGCCTTCTTCTTTCCCGCCGCGGCAGGTGTTCTAATTTTCTTTATGAAATACGTCTCCGAAATCCTTCAGGCGCGTGTTCGCCTTGCCCAGGATGAAGCCTATCGCGCGCTGGCGGCACAGGCGATCGCTGCCCAGACCGACGCAGCGAAAACACTTTCGACCTATGGCGATACCCTGACGGCGATCCAGACGAAACTGGCCGCGGTCGAAAAGGTCCTGAAAGACGTCGAATAACCGCCGCTTGTCGCGGCGATCCAAATCCCAAAGAAAGTACCAGGGGAAATATAATGAGCAATGTGTCCGGGTTCCGTCTGTATCTGCTGCGGGCGATCTATCTTCTGATTACCGTGGCGCAGGGGCTGAACATCTGGCCGCTGATCCTGCATCATGACAAGGCGTGGGGGATGAATGAAGGCGTGGTGATTTGCATGATGGGGGCGCTGACCGCCTTGTCCGCATTTGGCCTGCGCTATCCGCTCCTTATGCTGCCGTTGCTGCTCTGGGAAATCGTCTGGAAGACGATCTGGCTGATTGTGGTGGCCATACCTCTGTGGCTGAGTGGAGCGATGGACAAAGCCACGGCTGAGACGGCCTTCGCGTGCGGCCTTGTGGTCATTATCTATGCCGCCGTCCCCTGGGGCTATGTCGTTTCGCACTACATAACCCGGTCCGGCGATCCGTGGGGCTGGAAGACCTTGCCCTCGGCCAACAAAGCCTGACCGTCACGGCCGGCCAGAATGTCGCGCGTGCGCCGCGGCTATACTGGCTGCGTGTCCTCGTCGGGCAGATGGTACTTGAGGGTAAGCAGGATCATCAAAAGAGTTACGAAAAAGCCACTGCCTGCCAAGGTCCGATAAACCTCATCCCTGACAAACATGGTGATAATGACAACGCACCAGAGGCTGAATGCGCATATCTGCAGTCGGCGGTCTCCGATGCGGTGGAAGATGTGTCGCCACCATGGGAGCGACTTTCGCTCGCTGTGAGCTATGGCATTATTGCGGTTGACGGCGCGACGTGTTTCACCGTCGCATAAAGCCAGTACAAACAGGATCGCGGCGAGACCGAACTGCCCCTTGACCGCCAGCCAAAGAAGGTCTCGATCAGGCCCGTTGGACAGGAGCCATACCGGCAGTCCCACAACCTCCGCAGTCGCGGCGATTACAACCGGCCAATAGAGAGCGGCCACGATCCAATCGCTGAAAGACTTTACCTTCATCAAACACTGCCCATGTGGCTGCAATCAATGTGCGCGTCTGCGCATGAATAGCCTGCCATGCACGTTTGCACCAGTATTGAGCCTCCTGGCGCCAATTGCGGAGATGGAAACGTCTTGGTACCATCGAAGTCTCAGGCCAACCATAATTCGGCTTGACCTTTATTTGCCATCCCGTTTACGGCGCAAGCGCAGCGAAAGTATAGCTTTCGCGAGCGTGGGTATCATTTGGGAAAACGGACATAGGGAACCGCGTGACAGAAACGAACGAAATTGACTGGACGCCGGTTGTTCAATGGTTTGGGCATGTGCCCGGGTTCCACGATTCCGAAGTCGTCAGCATCGACCTGCGTCGCGATCCGTTGCCTTCCGTTATTCGCCTCCGTGCGTTCCGAATGAACGCCGACACGGACGAGAAGGGCTATTTTCGCCTGGACCTGCACTGTCTTGTGACCTTCACCTTATCCGGCGTCCAGGACGTCGAACTTGAAGGCTGGAACCACCAGAACGCCTTGATGGGCCTGGAAATCACTAAGACCGGTGATGTGTACCGACTCGATTTGGACGGAGCCTGGGGCGTTCAAGGTTTCATGACGGCGAGCCATATTGCGATCGAACTCGAGCCTTGGTCGCATGAACCGGCCCTAAAGTAGACGACTACAACGCCAAGGCATTCCAAGTCCGCCGAGCACAGGTTTCGAATTTGTGGGGAATAGCGCTCCTGTCCTCGTACCCTGTATTCCAGTCCCCAAAGCTTTACGTCTGAGACGTTGGAGCCGCCTTAACCAATGATGTGTTTCAGGCTGCGCAAATCGGCGAGAAATTCCTCGCGCATGCTGGTCGTGTAAATGCGTGCAATTTTGCCTTGATTTTGACGTTCAACGATTTTCTTCAAATCGGAGAGACGCGACTTCCAGGTCATGCCGTCGGTGACAAAGAGCAACCAGGTGTCCCGGCGCATAGCATCGATGATGGCATCGAGGTCGCCGATAATATCTGTCATTTTGGAGCCTGTCGCGCCATACCCTTTCACCTCAATAACGATCCGTGGCCGCATCCGGTCGGGGACAGCTACGTCGCACTTGGCAGTCTTGTTGTCTGCTCCTGTAAAGGAACAACGGGTTTCGTATTGGTCTTCGAAGACTTCCCGGACCATCGCTTCGGCGAAATCCTCCAATCCACGGCCGCGCCGCTGACCGGAAATGGCTGAGCCGCGGCCCGACCGCAAACGTTCGGCAAGAATATCGCTCCACACGGGCCTGTAGTTGATGGTGCTGGCCATGGCTTCGGGAAGGCGCAGCCGCTCCAGTGCGGCGAGGTAATCTTCAGGCTCTGACTGATAGCGCTTGACACCTATTCCGCCTGCTCCCAGCTCGCTTTTGAGCTCAGTTTCCATACTATCTTTCGACAGAGCCAAAAACAGGCGGGCACAGAGTATGCCTTCGTCAAAATTGCCACTGAGAAGGGCGGCTATGTCTTCGCGTCCATAACTCTCCTTTTTGGGCAAGTCACTTAGCCGCGCGATCGCGCTGGCTGCAATCTCGTCCATCCAGTCGACATTTAGCGGACTCAAGCCGTCTACCACTTCCTCGAGCGTCTGGTATTTCTGCAGCATTCAGGAGCCGACGATTAGATATTCTGTGACGGAAGCCCGCTCAACGCCTTTATGCGTGCCGAAGTGATAGCGATGCGGCTTTTCGAAAGTGCGCACTCTTTTCTTATGCTTTTGCATCAGACTTTCAAGTATGTTGAGATCCGGATAGCCATTTGAGCTGTATGACAAGGCAATTTTGCTATCCTTGAAACGCTCAAACATACTATCAAAAGCATCTACAGCCGTTCGTCGATAACTGAAGGGCGTATATTTCTTGGCGATTTTCTTCACCTTTGTAGATGTATCTATCGGTAAATCTTCCCAGTACTGGGATAGTCCTTCGAGAAAGTGATAGCGCTTGACGTAGCAATTGTCATCGGAACGGGGAACATACGGAGGATCCAGATACACCAGATCGACTTTTTCCCGTGGAAGGTCAAAAACGTCCGACTGTAAGGATTGATTCTTCCGGCCGTTGTCAAATACGGCAGCGTTATACACTTCGACTTGCTCCAGGAAGTGTTCCTCCAGGGACAATCGAAGATCCCGACGACCGTCGTCGTAGTGAGACAGGTCGCCGGAAATTGTGAAAACCCCGCGCGGTTGGCGTTTCAGACAGGACCGGAACAAGGCTGCGTAAGCAAGCGCTCGCTGATGAGGATTTTGAAGTTGCCGGATATTGCCCGACACGCGATCGAGGAAGCGCAAGTCATCCGGCTTGTAAAAGACGCCTTTGAACGTCGTCTCTATGAAACGACTACCATCAGGGTAGGGGGCTAGGAGGCGCTTGACAGCCGGTTCTTCGAGATGGACGTGGTTATTCTCAATCGTCGCACGGGCGACGGTGCTCGTGAAATTGAGAAAATCGGACGACGCAACTCGGCGTCCCATCGATTTTAGCAGATAGGACACGCTACCTGTTCCAGAGAATGGGTCCAGCGCGCTTTCAAAATCATACAGACTAAGCACCTCGAAAATCCAAGGCAGCAGACGGGTTTTCGAACCCATGTAACGCAGCTCCGGATAATGCCGCGCCCGTTCAGGCATGGCCGCCTGTTCAGACCTTATCACCACGCTGTGCGGGTTGATGACATTGTCAGGCAGGGCAATATGGACCGGCTTCATGGAGTTAGTCGTTTGGGTGTTGTGAGGAACAATAGCCAGCGGTCGCAAGGTGTGAACATATGTGGAACATAGCTTCGATTCGTTGGTCAGGCAACCGGCCATTGAAATAGCTCAACATCACCCCTGCGCCAACGGTGTGTTCATCTGCCATAGCCGTATTTCCGCCAATCTGTCGGCCTCGCTGGCAAGCCATAAAAAGAACCCGCAGTTCCGGGTGAAGGAACTGCGGGTCAAGACGCTTACTGTCGCCCGGGCCCCCAAACGGGTAAATGCGGGTCCGGCAGGGTTACATAACAGCAGGCAGGACTTAGAACCGGTACCGGACACCCGCGGAGATCCGCTTGCCGGTGGTGCGGTATTCCTTGGTGCGGTCAGGCGTGACCGAGTAGATGAACTCGTTCGTATCCGTCAGGTTCAGACCGTCCAGATAGACCGTGAAGTTGCTCGTCACGTCGTACGAAACGCCGGCATCCAGCTGGCCGTAGGCGTCGAAATATTCCGGCTCGCCGTTGCGGCCCGAAGCCACCGCCAGGAACTTGTCGCGCCAGGTATAGGCGAGGCGGGCCTGGACCGGACCCTTTTCATAGAAACCGATCAGGCTGTAGCTGTACTTCGACAACCCTTCCAGGCCGTAGGACACATTGGCCACCGCATTGGTGTAGTTGGCGTTCGACTCGGCATAGGTGAACGAGGTCTGCACGCCCAGGCCGTCCCACGGCGCCGGCAGGTTGCCGAACACCTGGCGGTAACCCAGTTCGAAACCCTTCACCGTGGCGCCCTTGCCGTTGGTCGGCACGGTCACCTGGAAGGTCACCTGGTCGACCTTTTGCGGCGTCGTGGTCAAGGTCACGAAGCTGTCGATATTCTTGTAGAAGGCGGCGAACGACAGCAGCGACAGATGGTCGAAGTACCATTCCACACCGCCTTCGATCTGCGAGGCGCGGAAGGGCTGCAGGTCCGGATTACCGCGGCGGATGGTCTCGTTGCCCGGGTTGGTCTGGATGGTCTGGCGCGGCGACAGGTCGGACAGCGTCGGACGGGTGATGACGCGTGAGGCGGCAAAGCGCAGCAGCAGATCATCCGTGACGCCCAGCTTGGCGTTCAGCGACGGCAGGATGTCGGTATACTTGCCTTCGAAGCTGACCGGGATGACCGGCGACAAGGTGATGATGTTCTGGCCAGCACCGTTCGGCACGGCCGACAGCACGGTGCGCGAGGCGCCGGACGAGGTGTACTTGGTGTCTTCGACGCGGATACCGGCATTGACCGACAGCGGCATGCCGCCCAGGTCCGTGCGGATATCGCTCATGATGTAGGCCAGCGTGACCTTCTCATCGACGACCGACGAACCGGCGGCATCGAAGCGGCCCGGATCGAAGGCCTTGCCGTCCTGGGCGGCGAAGGCGTCGACCTGCTTGATCACCGCCAGGGGATCATAGCCGACCCAGTCACGGATGATATTGCCGTCGTGGCTGGCGAAGAAGTTCATGTCGGTGTTGAAGAACAGCGACTGCGGCAGTACCCGGTCGGAACCGCAATAGGCGCATTGTTCGCCGCCGGGGGTAGAGAAGGCGGTGATGGTCTTCACGCGCTTTTGCGATGCGATGCCGGCAAACAGGGTGACATCGCCTTCGGGCGCCCACTTGGCGTCGAACTTGGCTTCGTCGATCTTGTCGTCGATGTCCGAGCCGCCGCCCCAGATGTAGTAGTGGGCGGTGATGCCGGCCGGGTTGGTCGACGCGTTGTCGTAATTCGGCGACGTAAAGCCGTAGTCATAGATCGGCGAACCATTTCGGCGGTCGAACCACAGGTTCATGTTCTTGCGGCGAATGGTGGTGAAGTGGTTGTTTTCCTTGCCGCGGCGCTCCGCCTTCGAAGACGACAGGTCGAACGACAGGGTCAGGGTATCGGTGGCGCGGTAATTGGCGTTGACGCCCAACAAGGTAGTGGTGACGTTGCGGGTGTCGTGCTGCAGGATCTGGTCGACGAAACCGCCCTGGTAGCGCTGATACACCGCTTCCTTGCCCTGGACGACCTGTTCGACCAGCGTGCCGCCCGAAAAGTCATAGGCCAGGCCGGTCTGGTCTTCGGTGATCTCGGCCTTGGCATAGAGGGCGTCGACGCCGATGGTCAGGCGTTCGGTCGGCTTCCACTGCAACGCGCCGTTCAACCCGGCCATCGACTTTTGCCGCACGAAGAAGAAGGGCGACAGGTTGGACGGCATCGAAATGCCGGAGAAGGGGGCGACGTTCGGACCGATACGCGCGCCGGCAACACCGCCGGCATTGTAATAGCTGTCGGTCGACGAGCGCTTGACGTGGCCGGCGCCGATGTTGAATTCGTCGTCGCGGACCTCCTGGTCGGCGAAAGTGGCGGCAACCGCGACACCGAAGTTGCGGGCGTCATTACGCCAGCTCACCACACCTGCGGCTTCCGGGTTCCAGCTGTCGGCCAGTTCGGCGTAGGTGCTGCCGATCGAGGCGGCGGCGGAGAAGGCCTTGGGCTGATCCAGCGGGCGCAGGGTGCGCACGTCGATGGTGGCGCCGATCGAGGCACCGTTCACATTGGCCTGGGGCGACTTGTAGACATCGGCGCCCGAGATGACCTCCGACGGGATGACGTCGAAGGAGAATTCACGGCCGTTATTGTCGGTGGCCAGGGTGCGGCCATTGACGGTGACGGCGTTGAACTTGGGGCCGAAGCCGCGGACCGAGACGTAGCGGCCTTCGCCGCGGTTACGTTCGATGGTGACGCCGGGGATGCGTTGCAGCGACTCGGCGACGTTCTGGTCGGGCAGCTTGCCCAGGTCTTCCGAGGCGATCGAGTCGACGACGCCGATCGACTGGCGCTTGATATCCAGCGACTGGCGGATGCCGCGGCGGATACCGCGAACTTCGACGACAGTGTCTTCGGCGGCAGGGGCGGCGGTGGTTGTGGTGTCCTGCGCGGCGGCCATGTGAGGCGCCAGCGTAGCGACGGTCATGGCTGTGGCGGCCAGTAGAATCAGTTTCCGGGACATGAGTTTCCTTCCTTATGTCTACGCCCTATTTTGAGCGCTGATGACCCGTTTTTACGGCATGGTAATATGTGTGTCAAATGATCATCATATGTCTGACAATATGCCGCTTCTTTTCGCATCCTGGTGCCTGGATGGGAGAGTCCGACCGTGAAAGCCGGTTTGATGCCCAGTGTAAGTTGGTAAGTCCCTGTAACCGTTCTTATTCTTGTCTGGCCGGTGGACCGGCTCATGCCTCAAAGACGATTAAGCCCCTTGGATCACCTCATGTCAACGGACGCGAAAAGATTGACGGTGAGGGAGAGGAAAACGCATTCCTATATCACCAAAGGGTTTGGCCTGCAACGATAACGGGCGTCTTCCGCTGTGATCGATTCAACACAATCGTGATCTGAAAATGAGAAAACACATCATTTGATGATGAAAAATGATGCTATCAAACATGAATTGTCTGAGTTAATAAAGCTCCAAGCACGAAAAAGCCGCAGAGTCATCTGACTCTGCGGCTGAAATATAAGTCTTCCTCTCCATTTATGGGGTTTGGCGGAGGGGCCCTTTCTTAAGAGTCAAAACCAACCGTCGTTGGTATAAGTCCTCCTCTCCACGAAGTGGGGAGGTGCCGGCGAAGCCGGCGGAGGGGTATCTTCCTTACTTCACGGATCGAATCGGCAACACAAAGAACGACCCGGCAAACACAAAGACGATGGCCGCCACGAACAACACCCGATAGTCGGTGCCAGACATCTTCAACAACACAGCCGCCATGATCGGACTGATGATCTGCGGGATATTGATCGCCGTGGTCAAAACACCCAAATCCTTACCGGCGTCACCCTGAACGGTCTTGGGCAAGACCTGGGTCATCAAAGCCATGTCGATGCTCATAAACGCCCCATACCCGATGCCTATCAATGCCGCATAAACATACATGCCCTCGATCGTCGGCAGGAACAACGGCACGGCCATGGCGGCCGCCATCACCAGGCTGGCGAAGAAGACGAACGGCTTGCGCCGCCCCAGCCAGTCGCTGGCCAACCCGCCCACCAGCGACGACAATACGACAAAAACGAAGTTGATGACGGCGATATTGCCGATGATCTTGTTGGCGTCGCCGGTCGACAGCTTGATATAGTCCTGCAGGATAAACAGCAGATAGGTGGCAATCCCCTGATACCCCAGATAGATGGTGAACCGCCCCGCAAACGCCCAGGTGAAGTCGAGCGACTTGAACGGCCGGGCGAACCCGGCGAAGAAACTGCCGAAGTCGAATTTTTCTACGACCAGCCCTGTCGACGGCGCCTCACGGTTCACAATTACAAACACGATACAACAGGCGGCAATCGCCGCCGCGAACAGACCATAGGCCGCGACCATATCATCGGCCAACTGTCCCGCCACCCAGGTGCCCGCCGCGATCCCGGCCGTCATGCCGGCGCCGACAAAGCCCGAAGCCACGCCGCGCGCCTGTTTGGGGAAACGATCCGCCACCACAGTCGTCAAGGCCGGCTGCATCGAATTCAACGCGATGGCGGCCATTACCCACAACACGGTGATCGCCACCAGCGAGGTCATGAACGACACGCCGAACAGAGCCGCTGCGCCGACCAATGCCCCGATGGCGATCCACGGCGACCGCCGGCCCCAGCGCGACCGTGTCCGGTCCGACAGCGCACCGGCGATCGGCGTCGCCAGGGTCGAGAAGATCGAGGTCACCGCAAACACCAAAGCCAGGTTGTCGGTCTTGTTGTCGGGATCGATGGCGGCGATCTGGTTGGGCAACAGCACGCCCAACACGCCGCAATACAGCGCCAGCAAGACGAAATTATTGACCAGCAGCGAGATCAGCAAGGTCCAGCGCCGGGCGCCCTGTGCATGTTCGGTCATGGCGTCTCCTTTGTTATAATTTATAGACGGCGCGGGCCGTACCCGACCAGATCCGTTCTTGTTGGTCTTCGTTTAGTCCGGCCACCGCCGCCTCGACCGTCTTCCGCCATGGCTCATAACCGCCGGCCAGATTCACGACAGGCCAGTCGCCGCCGAACAGACACCGTTCCGGCCCGAACACCTCGATCGCATGCGCCAGGTACGGCAGCAATTGCTCCGGCTTCCAACTCTTCCAGTCGGCCTGGGTCGGCAACCCCGACAGCTTGCAATAAAGGTTTGGAAATTCCGCGAGTCGGCTCAACTGCGATTCCCAGCTATCGAATTCGCTACCGGCGATATTGGGCTTGCCGAGATGGTCGAGAATGACCGTCGCCTCCGGCACGGCCTTCAACACAGTGGCCAGTTCCGCCATCTGGTGCGCCCGGATGCACATGTCGATGCTTAACCCGGCATCCGCTGCCGCGGCCACGCCGTCCGTATAGGCGCCCAACATAAAGCCGTCGGCCTCATTCTGGGCATTACGGCGAACACCCTTTACCGACGGCCGCCGAACCAACTCAGCCAGATACGGACGAACCTCAGCACCCAGTTCCAACGGCGCGTAAGCTACAGTTCCCGTTATTGCGAACTGTCGGATCCAATCGACCTCCTGCAAAGCCTGATCGGGCCTACAGTCCGATTGGACGAAAATAACACTTCCAGCATACGCGAAGTGTTCCGGCAGGTGGGCATGAGCGATTTCGGGCACATGTTTCAGCCAGTCGTAACTCAGCCGTGCCGGGTCCCAGAAGTGCGTGTGCGCGTCGATCATGACCCCGCCTTGCCGCCATTTCCGGGCAACACATCCCACCCCAGATCCCGAACCGGCGCCAGCACAGCCTCGACCCGCGCCAGCAATTCCGCATCAATCGGCACATTCAATGCCGCCACGTTATCGCTCATATTAACAGCGCTGGACGACCCTATGACGGTCGACGCAATCCCTTGCTCCGCCGCCTTTTGCAATGCCCACTGCACCGCCAGCCGCGAAATATCCGACCCCGCCTCGGCGCAAATTCGCGCCGCTTCCGCCGCCGCCTTATGGACCGTCTCATGACCCGGATGCCAGTCGGGCGGGCCTTTCCGCGTCAGTAATCCCATACCCAGAGGCGAAGCATTGAACACGGCGATATCATGGCTTTTCAACCGCTGCGCCACCGGACCAAGTCTTTGATCCTGCATGGTAAAACTGCAATAGGCCATGACCGTATCGACCTGCTGCTCGACCGCGATCTTTTCCAACACGGCCAAGTCATAACCCGTAATTCCGACATAGCGGATCACACCTTGCGCCTTCAACTCACGCAGGGCAGGGAGGGCTTCGTCGACCAACTGTTTCAGGTCGCCGTGCTCGATATCGTGGCATTGCAGGACATCAACATGGCCGCATTTCAACCGCCCCAGCGACTCACCGAGACTGCGCAATGTGGCGTCGCGCGAGAAGTCCCAAGCTTTGTCGCCATAGCGGCCGACCTTGGTCGCCAGGGTATAGCGACTGCGCTCAACCCCCTGCAAAGCAAGGCCCAACGCCGTTTCCGCCTTGGTCAAACCGTAATAGGGCGCGACATCGATCAGCGACACGCCCAGGCCCAGCGCAGTCTGCACCGTAGCGTCGGCATTGGCCTGAGACACCTCGGAATAGACGCTGCCCAGCGAGGCGGCGCCCAGCGCCAGCACGGAAATCTCGGGCCCATCATGGGGGAGGCGGGTGGTCTGCATGGTTCAGGCTTCGGGCACCAGGCGCAGCCCGGCCCGCGCCGGCCGGACATGCGGTCCGCCGGGCACAGACCATTGCCCGGACTGGCGTTCGCTGAGGATCAGGGCCTCGTCGACTTCGATGCCCAGGCCCGGCGTATCGCCCAAAACGATGCCGCCATCCGCCAGTTGCTGGTCCAGCTTCAACCCGACAGGCGGCTTGAAATCCTGAACTTCGACGGTTAGCAGGTTGGGCACGGCCGCGGCGGCATGAGCGACCGGATTACAGTTATAACCCACTGGCGAGACTGGCAGATTATGGGCGTGGGCGGCGTTGGCGACCCGCAGGAAATGGGTGACACCCCACACCATTCCGGCCTGCACGATGTCGACGGCCTTGGCTTCGAACAAGGGCAGATACTGATCCAGCCCCGTCAAATTCTCACCGGTCGCTACGGCGCATTTCGACGCGCGAGCAATGGTGGCATGGCCTTCGGCGTCCCAGCGCCGCACCGGCTCCTCGATCCAGGTCAGGTCGATGTGACGCTCGATTTCGGCGAGATGGCGAATGGCCTGCTTACGCGACCACGATTCGTTGACGTCGAACATCATGGCCGGTCGCGGCGTGTTGCGCTCCAGGATGTCGCGCACGGCCATCAACCGGCGCAGGTCGCGGTCGAGGTCGCGGCCGCCTTTCAGCTTGGCGCCGGTAAAGCCCAGGTCGGCCCATTGGCTATACAAATCAACCAGTTGATCATCAGCCAGCCCTTGGCACAAGCCCGAAGCATAGCCCGGTACGAACCGGTCACGGGCGCCCAGGGTCCGCCACAGCGGCTCGTCGGCCATCTTGGCCTTCAGGTCCCAAAGCGCCATGTCGACCGCGCCGATCGCCCCGAAGGTCGCGCCGGCATGGCCACTTTTGAACACGTGAGCCAGCATGCGATCGTACAGTGCGGTGACGGCGCGCGGATCTTCACCTTCGACCGCCGGAAAAATCCGCTCAATATCGCCATGGGCGCCCAAACCGACCCCGGTCAGGCCCGAATCGGTGGTCAGCAACAGGATCGGCACGTCCGTGACGCCGGATTTGACGATGCCGTTGACATCGCCGATCGGCCGGCCCCAGTTATTGACGGTGGTGAGGCTGCGGTAGCCGGTGATCTTCATACGCGGGCGCTTTGTGACTCAAATTGATAATATGTATGATGATGCTATCATGTGGCATCCGGCATGACAAGCGCTACTTGCGCCGGTGGGGCGTTCGTCCCATACTGGCCACGCGAAGCCTGTGAACGCCCGGGATTCGTTGACTTCATAAGGACTATCGCGCTTGACCGCTTCCGCTGCTCTTTCCGCCCGCAATGCCCGCCGCCGTCCCCGCCTGGCCGCCGCCGTCGTCGAGGACCTGGTGACCGCTATCGTCACCGAGGTCTATCCGGCGGGCTCGGCCCTGCCGCCAGAAAACGTGCTGTGCGACATGTTCGAGGTCAGCCGCACCGTGATCCGCGAAGCGACCACCGCTCTGACCGAAAAAGGGCTTGTGGTTTCGCAGCAGGGCAGGGGCACGATCGTCCAGGATTCGGCGCACTGGAGCCTGCTGGACCCTATGGTGTTGGCAGCCCTGTTCCAACGCGACGACGGCCTCAACTACCTCGACAACCTGATCGAAATCCGCACGGCTTTGGAGGCCTCAATGGCGGCCAAGGCGGCGGAACGGCTGACGGCGGACGATGCCGCTGAACTGACGGCGCAATTGGAAAAACTGGACGGTCTGCTGGGGACGCCGGCGGGCTATGTCCATGAGGATGTGAAGTTCCACGACATCATCATGCGCATCTCGGGGGACCGCCTGTCCGAGGCGATCATCAATTCGATCCAGGGCAAGGCGCTGAAAAACATCAACTATTCCGGCAAGCTGAACGTCGACCATGTCCGCGATACCCACGCGGCGCACAAACAGGTCTATGACGCCATCATGAAGCGTGACGGAGAGGGCGCGGCCCGGGCCATGCGCGAGCACATCCAGGGTAGCTGGAAAAAGCGCCGCCCGACGAGTTTGAAATAGACCCGCTAAAAACAAAAACCCCGCGTCGATGACGCGGGGTTTTCAGTATCAGAAATGCCTGGAAGCTTAGGCTTCGGCGCCTTCGGCGTCGCTGCTCTTGCTGGCCCCCGAAGCGGTGACCGAGGCCACAACCGTCACGCCCTTGGCAACCGCGGTCACGTCCGACGGCAGCTTCAGGTCGGAGATGTGAACCGACTGGCCGATTTCCAGGCCCGTCAGGTCGACGATGATGTCTTCCGGGATGTGGTCGGCCGGAACCTGGATTTCCAGTTCGTGGAAAGCCACGTTCAGGGCGCCGCCCTTCTTCAGGCCGGGCGACAGTTCGTGGTTCTTGAAGTGCACCGGAACCGAGATGCGGATCTTGGCATGCTCGTCGACGCGGTACAGGTCGAAGTGGACCGGCACGTCGGTGACCGGGTGGAAGTCGATCGACTTGGCGATGACCTTCTGGGTCTCGTCGCCGTACTTCAGAGTGACCAGGTGGCCGTTCAGCTTGCCGGTCGACAGCGACTTGCGGAAGGCGTTCAGGTTGACGGCGATCGGCACGGGGCCCTTGTCGCCACCATACAGAACGCCCGGCAGCTTGCCTTCGTTGCGGGTTGCACGGGCGCCGCCCGTACCGGTGCGTTCACGCACTTCGACATCCAGAACAATCTCGGCCATCAGCCTCTTCCTCGAACATAAAAAGGCCGCGCATCCATCCTGGGCACGGCAGGGAAACTTTTAAGAGCGCGGGTGATACACGAAGCCGCTGCCGTATGCAACCGGCAAAACCGGGAAAATGCATACGGCCGCAGCTTCGCGGGATTCCCTTATCTGCGCTTCTTGTGCTTGCCGGTCGCCTTCTTCTTGGCCGGCTTCTTGACCGGAGCCGGCTTGATATAGGGCTCGGCGGTGGCGTAGGTCGCAGCGATCTTGGCCGGCTCAAAGCTGAGCGCATTGCTCGACATCTTGCCCAGGCACTGGCCGGTATCCATCAGCACGTGCTGACCCAGGCAGAAGACGTCCTCGAAATGCGGCGTCGCCACAGCCAGGCACTGATACAGGTTCAGCTTGCTCATGTCGAAGCAGCGTTCGCCCTCGACCTCATCCAGCAGGTAGTTGAGGTATTCGGTGCGGCTGTCGCCGGCTTCGCCCAATATGGCCAGGGCGGCGATGGTCAGGGCGCGGTTGACGGCGCCGGTATAGGGCGTGTTGAACAGGTCCGGGCGGTCGAAGACATTGGTCGTCGAGGCGAAGGTCGCTGCCGGCACCGCTGAGTCGGTCGCCGCCGGCGCGCTAGCCAATTTCTTGGTCGCCGGCACGGTGACGGCGCTTTGATCGTCCGTCGTGGTGGCGGCCGTCTCGGTCTCGGGTGTGAAGGTGACGCCATCGCCCTGGATGACATAGCCACCAGTCGACTGACCGGTCGTCGCCTGGGTGGTCAGGCCGGTGCCGGTCAGGGCGGCGGCCAGCAGGCGGGAGCTTTCGTCGCTGTGGACGCTGCGCAGGGCGACCGAATTTTGCTTGGTCTGGGCCAGGCGGCCATCGCGGTCGGCGACCTTTTCCTTGGACCACTTCTGGCGTTGAACGTCATAGGCGGCGCGTTTGACGCCGGCGCCGGAATTGTAGACCGACTGGCCGTCCGAGCTCAGTGCCAGGATGACGCGGCGGGCGGCGATATCGGCTGACGGCAGGCTGGCGGCGTAATTGTAGTCGGAGGTCAGCCTGCGTACCAGCTCTGCACGCGCCGTTTCATCGGCGGCGTAGGCGCGCAGGGACGAGCGGAAGCTGGGCTCCTGCATGGCGACGATGGCGGCATAGGCGACGACGCCACGTGCCAGCTGGTCCGGCTGGTAGGTCGCACCTTCCTGGAGCTTGGTCTGGACGACCTGAGCATCGCTGAAATTGGCCCGCATGTTGCGCGCCGTGGTGATGTAGTCGACATAGACCGCGGCGGCGTCGGAAACCTGGGTCGCCAAGGCAACCGGAGGACCGGCCGGGGCGGGGGCCGGGGGAGGTGGCGGTGGTGGCGGCGCATCGGTGGCGCAGCCGGCCAGAACCAAGGCGACAGTGAGGGCAACCAGGCTGAGGCCAGAGCCCTTCGCAACTGCCATTTTCATACGCTACTCCCTTTTTTACCCGAGGTGCCGAAGGCGCGTCCAGAGATCATCGCGTCTTCGGAGAATATGCTGATTTTGTTGTGAAACGTGACGCCCGCCGACGTCAAAGTCTTTACATCACAAGGCGAACGCCTTGGCCATAAGTGATCGATAAAAAATTTGCCCAAATTGTGGCCGCAAAGTCGCCAAACTGCGACGCCTCGCCGGAAGCGTGCACTACAAAATCGTGGAAAGACAAAAGCTTACCGCACCCGCGATATTTATGGCTTCTTTATCGGCAGGTGATCAAAAAGTTTTGATGGCGATTCTGTCGTTTTTTCAATCGAACAGCTTCGACACGGACTCTTCGTTAGCAATGCGGCGGATGGCTTCACCGATCAGCGGCGCGACGCCGACGATGCGGATCTTGGCATGGTCGCGGATGATGTCGGTCGCCTCAATGGAGTCGGTGATGACCAGTTCCTTGAGCACCGACTTGTCGACCCGGTTCATCGCTTCGCCCGACAGCACGCCGTGCGAGACATAGGCCGAGACCGACGAAGCACCCCGGTCCATCAGGGCCTTGGCGGCGTTGCACAGGGTGCCGGCGGAATCGACGATGTCGTCGAACAGGATGCAGTTGCGGCCGGTGACGTCGCCGATGATGTTCATGACTTCGGATTCACCGGCGCGCGGGCGGCGCTTGTCGACAATGGCCAGGTCGCCGCCCAGGCGGTCGGCCAGGGCGCGGGCGCGGACAACGCCGCCGACGTCAGGCGAGACGATCATCAATTCCTGGGGGGCCTGGTAGTTGGCCTGGATATCCTTGGCCATAAAGGGAATGGCGACCAGGTTGTCGGTCGGGATATCGAAGAAGCCCTGGATCTGGCCGGCGTGCAGATCCATGGTCAGGACACGGTGGGCGCCGGCGCGGGTGATGATATTGGCCACCAGCTTGGCCGAGATCGGAGTGCGGCCGCCGGTCTTGCGGTCCTGGCGGGCATAGCCGAAATACGGGATGACGGCGGTGATGCGTCGCGCCGAGGCCCGCGTCAGGGCGTCGATGCAGATCAGCAGTTCCATCAGGTTGTCGTTGGCGGGATAGCTGGTCGACTGGATGACGAAGACGTCTTCGCCGCGGACGTTTTCGTCGATGGTGACGAAGATTTCCTTGTCGGCAAACCGTTGCACGCGCGCCTTGGTCAAGGGCATGTCGAGATAGTCGCCGATGGCTTGGGCCAGGGTCCGGTTGGAGTTGGCGGCGAGCAGTTTCATGGCGATGTCCCGTTAATAACTTGCGCGGCTTTTAGCAGGGGTTCGACAGGGTTCAAGGGCGAAACGTCGCAATTATGTAATTTTATGCTCTGAGCATGATGGCCGAGATCAGGCGACCATAGTCCGGCAACTGCCGCTTGAAATTGCGCCGGTTGGAAAAGAACAGGGCTTCATCGGCGCACGTGTCGTGGCCGGTGGCGGCGCATTGCGTCACGCCGGCGCGTTTCAGCCGCATCAGGCAATAGCCTGGGAGGTCGAACATGCGCTTGTCAGCCGTAGCCCCTGCCACAAAATAGGGCGGGCTGTCGGGATCGTGGTCGGCAAAAATCCCGGCATAGTCGGCCCCGACCTCGTATGACGCCTGCGCGATACAGGGGCCAATGACGCAGCGGATGTTCGCCAGATCGGCGCCCTTGGCCTGCATCAGGTCGAGCGTAGCCTCGATCATACCGTAAAGCGCGCCTTTCCAGCCTGCGTGGCACGATCCGACGACGCGACTATCGGGATCGGCGAACAGCAGCGGGGCGCAGTCGGCCGACAGGGCCGACAGGATCAGGCCGGGGGTGGTGGTAACCAGGCCGTCGGCTTCGGGGCGGTCGGTCGTCCACGGACCGGAGACGTCGAGCGCCGTGGCGGAGTGGATCTGATAAAGGCTGAGCAGGTGGTCGGCCGGTCGATCGAAGGCGGCGGCAACGCGGCGGCGGTTTTCCTGAACCAGGGCGGGATCGTCCTTCGAACCCAGGCCTATGTTCAGCGAGTCATAGACGCCGGACGACGCCCCGCCCTGGCGGGTAAAAAAGCCATGCTGGATGCCGGGAAGGTCAAGCAGCGGGTGCAGGATGCGGGGAGGAAGTGCGGCCATGGCGGCGATGTAGACCCCAGACGGTCAGTCTTCAAGCGCGAAAAGGGGCAGGGCGGCCGGCCAGGCCATGCCAATTACCTTGAACAACGTGCCCATCTGGTCAGGTGCGGTCAAACGGTCGTATTGCCGCCGCAGTTTTTCGGCGTGGGAGGGGTGAGCTGCCTGCAAGGCTTCGCGACGAGACAAGATGCCGAGCCTATGCAAAAATTCGGATTGCGTTTTGATTTTACTAAGTTTTACAAATGTTTTTCCAACGTCAGTGGCCGCGGGAAAATCCGCCCAGACCGTCAGGTCATGCTCGCCCGGCGCGGTCAGCGGGTCGGTGTTGTGGTGGTTGTACAACGCCTGAAGCGTGTCACCGGCTTCCGCCTGATCACGGCCGTAGTCAATCAGCAGGGCGGCGCCGGTGGCCGCTTTCAGCAGAGCGCCCAACTGGGCGGCGAAATGCTGTTGCGCGGCCGAAACCTCTACAATCTGTCCGGGGGCGGCGTCGATGGCAGGTTTGTACTCTGTGGGGGTCAGTCCAAAAGCGAGGTCATCGTCGACCACGCCGACGCAGCGTTCCGCCCAGCCGTCTTCGGTGCGGACGAACTGCCGGGCCGGCAGGCAATCCAGCACCTCGTTGGCGATGACAATCACCGGCAGTTCGGTCGGGACGGCATTCACATCGGGCACGAAGACGACACCCGCCAGGGTTTGGCCCTGCAGGGCGCGCAGGCGCGGCGACGGCTCGACCATCATCACCCGCGCGGCGTCGAACAGGCCCGGCACGCGCTTCGCCACGCGCACGATGTCCGACATCAGGGTGCCGTCGCCGCCGCCGATCTCGACGAGGCGAAACTCTGCGGGAGCCCCCAGGGCCTGCCACATCTGCGCCACCCAGACGCCGATCATCTCGCCGAACATCTGGGACACCATCGGCGCGGTCAGGAAGTCGCCATCGGCGCCGATACGGACGTGGCGGGTATAGTAGCCGTCGATCGGGTCCAGCAGGCAGCGCGCCATATAGTCGGCCACATTCATCGGGCCTTCCAGGGTGATCTGTTCGATCAGGCGCTGCTTAAGCGACATTTTTGGCGGGATTTGGGTTATCCTTGCGCACGGCATTCCAGATAAAGGCCGCGCCGGCGATGACCATCAGGATGGACAGGGTCTGGCCCATGGTGATGACGGCCTTGAAGAAGTCCCACATCTGCTCATCCGGCTCGCGTACGTTTTCGATCAGGATGCGGAAGATGCCGTAGCCGGCGATAAACACACCGGCGATCAGGCCCGGGCGTTTGAATTCCTTGCGGACATGGGCCAGGTACCAGGCGACGGCGAACAGGATCAGGCCTTCCGTGGCGGCCTCATAAAGCTGGCTGGGGTGACGCGGCGTGATCCCGCCGCTGCAGGTGTAGGTGTTGCAGAAGATCATCCCGAAGGGAGATGACGTTTCGCGGCCCCACAGCTCGCCATTGATGAAGTTGGCAATACGGCCGAAAAACAGGCCGATCGGCGCGGCGCACGCCAGCAGGTCGCCCAGATTGAGGGTCTGCGGCAGGGTGAACTTCTTGACGTAACTGTACAGAAGCGTCGCCGCCACCACGCCGATAAACCCGCCATGGAAGGACATGCCGCCTTCCCAGATCTTGAAGGCATCGAGAGGATGGCTCCACAGGATTTTCATGTCGTAGAACAGCAGGAAGCCGATCCGGCCGCCCAGTATAACGCCCAGGGTCATCCACACGACCAGGTCGTCGAGCTGGTCGGAATTGACGGGGGCGGTGCGCGGCGCCCACAGGTTTTCCTGGCGTATGAGACGGCCCAGATACAGCCACCCCAGGACGATCCCGGCAATATAGGCAAGGGCGTACCAGCGGATGGCGACCGGTCCAAGCTGAAACAGGACGGGATTGATATCCGGCAGGGTCATTAGGCACGTCTCCCCAAATTGCGTGGCGGCTGTTTAGCACTAACCTGTGACAAGTCGCCACAAAAGAGAGACAAAGGGCTTAGAATCATGGAAAAACTTTGTCGACCGAGGGAGAAGCCTCTATATTGAATGCATCAGCATTTTCTGGAGGCCCCTCGCCATGCAAAGCCAAAATCCGTTCCTCGACGAACTGGCCAAGATGACCACCTCGGCCATGTCCCTGGCCCAGGCAGCCGGTGAAGAGGCCAAGACGGCCTTCCGTTCCCAGGCCGACCGTTTTGTTGCCGATATGGATCTGGTCCGCCGCGACGAACTCGAGGCGTTGAAAGCGGAAATCGCTGATTTGAAAGCTCAGGTCGCGGCATTGCTCAAGGAGCGAAGCGTTAGCGCGACTGAAACTTCTATTAAGCCGAAGGGCAAGGGCGTGAAGCCCGACGTCGACCTGCCGGTCGACTAGAACACAAGGATTTCAGGGGTACCCATGACCACGCCGCAGACCTACGACAGCGACGCGACCTTCGATCCGCTCGATGTGGTGGAATCCATCCTTACCGAGGAAGGGCTGGAATTTGAGCGCACGCCCGAGGGGGACCTGGGCTTTGCTCTGAGCGGCGACTGGCGGACCTATGAGATGTGGTTCTCGTGGCGGCCGGAGGGCGAATGCCTGCAGCTGTGCTGCTCGCTGGATGTCGAATCGGGCGCAGGCAAGGCGTTGACCGAAGACCGGTTGCCGGGCCTGTATGAATTGCTGTGCCTGGTCAATCAGCATGTCTGGTTCGGCCATTTCGAGGCTTTCCGCGATCCGGAAGGCGGCGTAGCAGGCTTTGGACTGTACGACGTGGTGTTCCGTCATACCCAGGCGGTCAATCCGCTGGAGCGGGCGTCGGTGGTGGCCAGCGCCCACATGATCAACAGCGCCGCCGAAGCGGTTGACCGCTTCTATCCGGCGTTCGATTTCTGGTTCAAGGGCGCGCTGACGGCGCGTGATGCCTTTGCCGCCTGTTTGTTCGAGACGCAAGGTGAAGCGTAATGGTTGATGTTCTGCCGAAGCCGGTCCTGCTGATCGGCGCCGGAGCGCTGGGGTCGTCTATCCTGAAGGGTATCCGTATCGCGGGCCATGCCGCGCCGTCGGACCTGATGATCGTTGACCTGAAGCCGGGTGACGAGGCCAAGGCCTATGCTGCCGACGGCGCTCAGCTCAATCCGTCCCCCGAGACGTGGAGCGCGGCGAAGACGGTGATCCTGGCGGTCAAGCCCCAGGGCTGGCACGCGGTGGCGGAGCTTCTCGGTGGTAATCTGGGGCCGGATACGGTGCTTATCTCGGTCATGGCCGGGGTGCAGACGGCCAGCCTGGAGCAGGCCTTTGCCGGCCATGCGGTGGCGCGGGTCATGCCGACGACCGGCGTGGCGACGGGCAAGGGCGTGGCGTCGATCTTTTCCGCTACGGAACAAGGCCTTGCCGCTGCGAAGGGCCTGTTCGGACCGATGGCGACGACGGTGATCCTGAGCGACGAAGGCCTGATGGATTCGGCAACCGCGGTATCGGGCTCGGGCCCGGCCTATGTCTATGCTTTTGTGCGGGCGTTGGAAAAGGCCGGCCGCGAGACGGGCCTGTCGCGGATGCATGCGCGGGACCTGGCGCGTGGGACGCTGATTTCGGCAGCGCGACTGCTGGATCAGACGGGCGAAGAGCCTGACGACCTGATTCGTAAGGTGGCCTCTCCTGGGGGCACGACCGAAGCGGCTCTGAAGGTTTTGTGCGCCGAAGGTTCCGGCCTGGACGAACTGGTGTTGGCGGCGGTCCAGGCGGCGCATAAGCGGTCGAAGGAACTGGGTTAGGTTTCGGGTGCAGGGTCCAAGAGCCTGCCCGCCGGAGGCTTTTACTGAACCTTCAAGGCCTTTTTGACCTCAGTCCATGACACGATCTTGAAGTTCTGACGGGCGCGGGCGCCGGTGGGCGCTTCGCCGTCCATGTCGGAATCGTCCTGCATCACCACGACACCCTCAGCGTACGGCCCGACCTGGCCGCCCAGGGCCGCCACGCCGTCCGTGCCCGTCACGGCATCGAAGCCATTGCCCGGAAACACCGAGAACCGGCCCTTGTAGGTAGCTGTTTCGCCCGCCACCTGCCAGACGGCAAAGGCGCTGTCGCCCTGGGACGAGGCGATCAGATAGCTCAGGCCCGAATCTTCATCGACCAGCAGGGCCAGGCCTTCGACATCAGGCGCCAGGATATCGGACGGCGCGCCCTGCAGCAGAACACGCGTCGCACCCGTGCCCGGTTCGACACTGTAGCGCCAGATACCCTTGGCCTCTTCGGCGATGTACAGCGCGCCGGTGCGGTCATCGACGACGCAGCCCTCGGCCTGGCTGCCCACGTCGAAACGGCGGACAATCTCGCCAGACGGTCCGGCTTCGGTTTCGCCATAAACGGCCTGAACGACATCGCCATTCTTGCCGATGATGATGACTGTAATGCCGTCCGCCGTCGTGCCCATGCACAGGCCGTAGGCTTCCGAGGTCGCCATAGGCAGGAAACCCGAGGGCTTGAGCTTCAGGTCGTCGGTCAGGGTGAACAGGGCGGCGCCGTTCTTCGCCCGGTCGGACGCCGCGATCAGCGTAAAGGAACCGCTTTCACCATAGACGGTGCGCAAATCGACATTGTTGAGCGGGCCGTGCGGTACGAAATCGCGCACCGTGCCGTCCAGATTATAGGCGTACAGGCCGGCCTTCTTGTCGGTGCCCAGGATCAGGGCGCGGGACTTGTCCATCGGATCGACCCAGATTTCCGGATCGTCGGCGGCATCCAGGCCAGCGGTCCCGACAGCGACGGTTTCACCCGAAGCCAGTACAGGTGTGCCCGTGCCGTTGGCGACAAGTAGCGAGTCCGATGTCAGCTCCGGATGTAACGTCACGCAGGCGGACAGAAGTGTTGCAGTAATGGCGACGGCGGAGACTGTCGCAAATCTGTCATAAATGTTCTTGAATCGCATCGTCTGTCCCGTCTATTGCTTTCAGCAGGCTAATAGCAAGATTTACGCCCAATGCACGGCATTTTTTGTCTATTCCAGCGGCAGGGCGACGACGGCGCGCAGGCCGCCCATCCGGCTGGTATCCAAAGTCAGGTCGCCACCGTGGCCGCGAACGATGTCGCGGGCGATCGCCAGCCCCAGCCCGACGCCCTGAATGTTCTGGTTGCGCGAGTCGTCCAGGCGGTTGAACGGCTTGAACGCATCTTCGCGCCGGTCAGGCGCGATGCCCGGCCCGTCGTCATCCACGACCAGGTGCAGCATACGCTTGCCATCCTCATCGGCAATTTCGGCGGAAAAGGCGACGCTTTTACCGTAGTGAAAGCCGTTGAGGATCAGGTTGGTGACCGCGCGCTGGATGGCCATTTCGCGAACGACGATGCGCAGATCCTTGTCAAGATAGTTTGTCTTCAGGGCATGCCCGGCGCGTTTGATATTGCCAGTGATAGTCTCCATCAGGGCCGACACCGAGACCATGTCGCGGTCCTCGGCCATCTCGCCACGGGCGAAGGCCAGGTACTCGTCAATCATATAGGCCATTTCCGACACGTCCTGCTTCATCCGTCCATTGGCCTCGTCCTGCTCGGCCATGGCCAGTTCCAGCTTGAGGCGGGTCAGGGGCGTGCGCAGGTCGTGGCTGACCGAAGCCAGCAGGGTGGTGCGCTGTTCGATCTGGCGCTGGATGCGCGCCTTCATCTTCTGGAAGGCCTCGGCGGCGGCCCGGACCTCCTTGGCGCCGTAGGGCTTGAAATTGGGGTCGTCTTCGCCGCGGCCGAACTTCTCGGCGGCTTCGGACAGGCGTTCGATGGCGCGGACCTGGTTGCGGATGAACAGCATGGCCACCGTGGTTAGCAACCAGGTTGCCCCCAATACCCAGAAGATGAAGATATAGCCGGTGGTGGCGAAGGCGCGTTCCTTGGGCGCGATGAAGCGCAGGACGCCACCCTCGACCTGGACGCGGATGTCGACAAAGCCGGGATAGCGGGTGGCGTCGAACCAGTAGGGATCATCCAGGCGCTCGTTCAGGGCGCGATCGATCGTGCGGTCCAGGGCGACGAAGATGGCCGGGCGCAGGGCTTCGGGCAGGCCATCACCCTTTTTCAGGGTGATGGACAACTGCATCTCGTCGGCATGGGATTTGATCTTGGCGAGGTTGGCGTCGGTGGGCTCTTCCTCGTAGGCCCGCACGGCCCAGGCGATGTCGCCGGCCAGGCCTTCGGACAAGCGCTCGGTGACGGTTTCCCAGTGCAGGTCGAAAAAGACCCAGGTGATCAGGACCTGCATGATGGCGATGGGCAGGACGATGATCAGCAACACCCGCGCCATAAGCGTACGCGGGAAATTGCGTTTGAAGACCTTGGGGAGAAGACGAAGCTTGGGCAGGCGCATCTCAGTCGGGGGCCAGCATATAGCCCTTGCCACGGACGGTCTGGAGGTAGCGCGGATTCTTGGGGTCCTGCTCGATTTTGCGGCGCAGGCGCGTCACCTGGACGTCGACGGCGCGGCCTGTGGTGTCGACGCTGTCCTTGGCCAGGTCCATCCTGTCGACCGGCACATTGGCGCGTTCGGCCAGGTAGCGCAGGAGTTGCGACTCAGCTTCGGTCAGGCGGACCAGGGTCCCGCTCTTGGTCAGTTCCGACCGCTCCAGGTCGAAATTGAAGGCGCCCATGGTGATGGCCTTGGGCAGGGCGGGTTTCACACCGGTACGGCGCAGGATGGCTTCGATGCGCAGCAGCAGTTCCTGCGGCTCGAAGGGTTTCGACAGGTAATCGTCGGCGCCCAGCGACAGGCCCATGATGCGGTCGTCGGGCAGGCCGCGCGCCGTCAGGATCAGGATGGGGACGTTGGAGTTGGCGCGCACCCATTTCGACAGCGAGAAACCGTCTTCGCCCGGCATCATGACGTCCAGGATCAGCAGGTCGAAGTCGAGCAACTGCAGCATGCGCTTGGCGGCGTCGGCATGGGCGGCGGCTGTGACACGGAAACCCTGGCGGCTCAGGAATTCCTTGAGCAGGGTACGGATGCGGTCGTCATCGTCGACGACCAGGAGATGGCGGACGGTGGCGTCGTTATGACCTGTGGCCAGGCTCATGGCTTTCGATTCTTCCGGAAGGAGGCGCGAACCGGGTCATCCTCACCAATCACGGCGAAATGTAAAGCCGTTTTGCGTTGCGGATTGTTTCTATTATCGGCCCACTTACTTCGGACAACCGGTGTAATGCGCTCGCAAAAGGCTGTTCCACTCGGCCTCGCCGCCATCGCTGACGCGATTCAGCTTGAGCTTGAAGTCGCTATATTCGGCGTGGTTGGGAATGCCGAACTCGGCATCGACGATATGGCCGTCCTTGGCGTCCAGCCACAGGGGACCACCCTTGTCGCCGAAGGCCGGGCCGCCGACCTCATAGCGGCGCGTGGCCTGGCCATTATGGGTTTCCTCGCCGGCGTAGCGGACGTCGGTGCGGCCCATATAGGTCAGGAAATCGCTCATATCGTCGGTCTTGACCAGGGCCATGCCGAAGCTGAAACCCGCCTTCGGATCTGTCAGGTGCGGCAGGGTTACAGTCAGGGTGGCCAGATCGTAGTCGAACAGATGCCACGGTGCGTTGGGCGCGGTCGCCGTGTCGCTGAGTTGATGGCCGGGCAGGTCGATCTTCGCCGAGATGATGCGGGTGGCCGGGTCGATATCCATTCGGCCGAACACGCGCTGGGTACCGTCGCGGTTCAGCTTCCCGGCATATAGGGTGGTGGCTTCGAGCGTCTGCGGATTCAGCTCCGAGGTGACATAGGCGGCGGTGGTGCAGGCCTCGATCGCCTTGAACACCGCCACTTCGGTCATGCTCCTGCGGAAGACAACGATGTGTTCCGGCAGGGAACCGTCGCGGTTGCTGCGGGTATAGTCGTAGATGCGCCCAATCGGATCGCCGGCGCCGAGCGGTGTGTAGCCGGGAGTGACCGCGGCGGCGGGCAGGGCGGCGACCGTCAGGCAGGCTGCGGCAAAAAGCGATTTCATTGTGAACTTTCGATAGAGGTCGGACCTTCTATAGATCGACTTGGCGGGCGGGGCCAGATTCAAGCGCTGGTGACAATTTACGGTTGCCGGACTATGGTTGCGCCATCAAGGGGGATTTTATGCCAGGTCGATTTCTTCTCGCTGCCACCATCGCCGTTTGCTGCTGGGCGGCGGCCGGTTCCGTCGTCGCATCCGATACCGTGGTCAAGCCTGTACCGGCGCCGCAAATCGCACCCGCCGATCTCGGCGAACGTATGGCAGCGGTTTATAAGGTCATGTGGGAGGCTCCGGACGACGGCGTCGCGGCGCTGGCAGCGGAACTGGACGCCATCATGAAGGATCCGGGGTTCACCAGCCTGACGGCGAAGGACCATTACCTGGCCCACTGGATGGCCGCGGTCCTGGACCAGAGGATGGCCAAGTACGAAAGCGCCTATCAGCACCGCCTGCGTATGGGGGAGGTCTATCCCGAAGCCAAGACCGAGGGCGATTACTGGGTCTACCTGGCCGGCGCGGCTGTGCGCACCCGCCGCTATGATGTCGCGGCTGAGGCCTTGGTCAAGATGCTGGAGGTCGATCCGGCTGAGGCAAAAGACATGTCCTACCCCTTCCTGCTCAGTGTCGTGCGTGAAGCTAAAAAACAGGACGACAAGGGGCCCTATCGCCGGCTGCTCATGGCTCTGTGGCAGGCCGCCTACGAGCCGGGAGAGGCCTTGAGCACGGCGCAGTTTCTGTGGTGGCAACTGTTCGAGCTGCACGTGGCGGACGGCAAGCCCGATGCGGCCCGCAAGGTTCTGGCAGGTCTGACGGATGCTCACTATGTGATCCGGATTCGCGCCGACAAGCGGTACCGCGCCTTTGTCGGCGACCTGCCGTCCAGCGGCGACTATAGCGCCGCTTACCGCCATGAACGTTCGAAGGTTCGTTCAAAAGTCGCGGCTCACCCCGACCTGATCGAAGGGCAGACCATGCTGGCGGACTATCTCATGAAGGAACGGCGCTACGATGAAGCCTTGGCCGTGATGGATGCGGCCCTCTCGAAAGTGGATGCCGCCCCAAAGGACCAGCCCGCCTTCAGCGACCTCGATGACCACTACCAATGGGCCGTCGAAGCCCGGGCCAACGCCCTGCGCGGACTTGGCCGGTGGAACGAGGTTACCGAGGGCAAGGTCAAGGCCAAGGCGGCAGGCACGGAAAGCGACTCGGTCAGCCAGGCGCTGAATCTGGGTGTCTACTATGTCGCCATCGAAAAGCCGGAGGCCGCGTTGATGGAAGCCGATGCCATCGCTCCGGATCAGGTCAGCGGCTACGGCGCCATGGTGGCGGCAGAGATCCGGGTCTGCGCCTATGCCCAGCAGGGTAAGGTGAGCGAACGCGATCAGTGGCTGGGTTACATGAAGGACCACGAGGTGGACGGCCCGGGCCTCTATCTGGAAGGCCTGCGTTGCGCCGGCGATTTCGACGCCCTTGCGAAAGCCGTCATCGCCCAGTTGAAGGATGTCGAAACCCGTAGTGAGACGCTGGTCGACTTGCAGGATTACGACGAAGACCCGGCCTTGACGCTCCAGGAAAAGCGCATGAACGCGATCGATGCGACGGTCAAGGCGCGTCGCGATGTCCGGTCGGCCATCGCCAGATACGGCTTTGTCGAAGCCTATTCGCTGAAGGGCATAGAGCCGTAATCGAGGGTCAGCGCGCTTCGCCGACCACGACCATGGCGGCCCAGTTGGCCGGGGTGGCGTCGCCCCTGGCCAGCATGTCCAGCATCGCTGTCTGCAGCGCTTCGGCGCGGCCCTTGCCGCCGACATAGTAGCCCACCGCCGCCGAGGTCAGCTGGGCGGCGGCCTGGTCCGATACGCGCCAGTGCGACACGATCAGGCTGTGGGCGCCGGAGGCCAGGAAACCGCGCGCCAGACCCGACAGGACCTCGTCGTTGTCGTCGCCGGCCTTCTTGCGGCCGGAGGCGGTGTTGCAGGCGGACAGGATGACCCAGTCTGCGTTCAGGCGCAGGTTGGCCGCTTCGGACGCCGTCAGGAAGCCGTCATTATTGGCGTCACCGGACACACCGCCCTCGGTCAGGACCAGGGCGGGTTCGTCCATGCCCTCCACTTCGCCGGCGCGCACCGCATGGGTGGCGAAGGCGATGATGCGTACATTGGACAGGTCGTTTTCGCGTACGGCCTTTTCGGTCGCCTGGGCGCCGGTATAGACCTGTTTGCCGGTGTCGGCGTTCATCAGCTTGGCCATGGCCAGCAGTTCGGTCTGGGCGCCGGGCAGGGGCACGAGGTCGCGGGTCTTGCCGTCCGTCGCCAGGTCGGGCGAGCCGAAGCCCAGGAAGCCGCGGCCCGGCGCGGCGTCATTACGTGCCTGACGCAGGAATTTCAGGCTGTTGACCGACGGCAGGGTGGCTAGGGCATAGGACTTGATCAGCCAGTCGGTCTTGCGCAGCGCCCTGACGTCCAGGTCGTTGCCCTTGGGTGGCGTGGTCACCAGCACCGATAGCGGCAGGTGCGACAGCGGGCCGGAGGCAACGATATAGACGACCTTGGCGTCCTTGATCACCGGCTGGGCCGGGGCGAAGACCTGTTGATACAGGCGGTAGGCTGTCTGACGCGAGAAGGTGAACTGGGTCGGCAGTCCGCCGGGATGGCTGGCGGCGCCGCGCAGGGCTTCGCGGCCGGGATCCAGCGCAAAACGCATGGCATCGACGTCGGGGCGCAACGAGTCGGTGGTGGCGTCGGTGCGGAACCACTGCGCGTCACCGTTGCGCAGGGCGAAGATATAGGTGCCGTTCGGCGTCGGGTGGATCATCACCAGGGCTTCGTCGGGGCGCAGCAAACCCTGCGTCTGTTTCAATCCGATCGGAAAGGGGGCAACCAACGAGTCGTATGCGGGATATTTTTGTGCCAGTTCCGCCGACAGGGTTTCGACCTCGGCATGGGCCTGATCGGCGGCCTCGGCCAGGGTTTTCGCCTTGAATTTGGCCGCCTCGCTGGCGCCGCCGCGCGCCGCATTGGCGGCCTGGTCGAGGGCTTCATATTCTTTCTTTGCCGTCTCCAGCCGGTCGATCAGGGTCTTCAGCTCGGGCGATGTGGCCGAGTTGCGGCCGGCGGCGCGGGCCAGGGCCTGGGCGGTCACTGACAGGTCGGCCCATTGCGCCGCTTCGAAGGACTCTTCGAGTGGCGTGGGCGCGGGTTCCTGCGCCGCGGCGGGCAGGGTGAAAGCCAGGGCGGCGGTCAGAGCCGCGATCATGGGCAGCAGCAAGCGTTTCACGGCATCCATGGGCAAGCCCCTCCCTGTTTTGCCGGGACAATGCGGCCGCGCGCCTTGACCTGTCAAGGTGGAATAATCTTGTTATTCAGACTGTTGACAGCGCGGGTGTGCCGGGTGTTACTGCGGCGGACGTGGCTGGAGGAGGGCGGATCATGATACCTGTCGCAAAAGGCATGGCCGCGGGGCTGGTGGCTTTCGCTGTCCTGGCTGGCGTGGCCGCGGCCCAGGCCCCGACTAAGGCCCCGACCGTCGCCGACCTGATCGCCCGTTACGAAGCCGAAACCAACGCCGGAAAGCTGGATGTCGCCCTGGCCACGGCTCAGGAGGCGCTGGCATTGGCGCGAAAGGGTAAGAACCCGCTTGAGATCGGCAACGCCCTGGACGCTATGTGCCAGGCCTCGGTGTCGCTCACCGGTTCCGGTTCCGCCGAGCCCTGCCAGGCGGCCTATGATCACCGGCTGGCCACCCTGGGCAAGGATCATTTCAAGACCTATGCCGCCCAGGCCGCCCTGGCCAACGCCTATTTCGATTCCCAACCCGACCGTGCCATTGCCATGACCCGGGAGTCGGCCGAGAACATGGAGCGGCTGGCTTCGACGCCGGATGAAAAAGCCGACGCCGGCGCGGCCTGGTATATGGTCGCCCTGGCGCTCAAATTCAAAGGCGATTACCTCGGCTCCCTGCCCATCTTCGAGAAAGCTGCGGCGATCATGGGGGCGCCGGACGCTACGCCCAACGTCGCGCTGGCGGGTATCCTGACCGACCATGCCGATACGCTGATCACCCTGGGTGACTACGAAGGCGCGCGAAGCCGCGCCGAAAAGGCCCTCGAAATCCGCGAACGGATGCAGGGCGCCGGCCACTCCGATCTGGCCGATACTCTGGGCGTTCTGGGCGACGCCCTGCGGCGCATGGGCCGCTATGACGAAGCTGAAGCCCATTTCCGTCGCGCCCTGCGCATTGCGGAAAACGCGACACCGCCGTTGCCGCACATCCTGGGGCGGGCCTATCAGAACCTGGGCCTGACCTATGTTTTTTCCGGCCGTTGGGAAGAGGCGCGCGATATTCAGCTCAAGGCTGTCGCCGTCTTTGAGACCATGGGCCCTAACGGCGACCTGTCGCTGTCGTCGATCTATAACGACCTCGCCAATACCTACAATTACCTGGGTGAGTACCGCAAATCGATCGAGGCCTCCGAGGCCGCCCTGGCCATCATCCTGAAGCAGCACGACCGCAAGTTCGACCGCTCGCTCAGCATCATGACCGTGCTGGCGAATGTGAGGTTCAAGGCCGGCGATACCGCCGAAGCGCGGGCGCTGATCGACGAAGTGCTTGAGACGCGGCTGGCGGCGGCGCCGACCTCTTCGCGCACGGCCGACTCTCTGATGCTGCGCGCGGTGATGAAGATCGACGGCGAAGACTTCGCAGGCGCCCGGACCGACCTGGAACAGGCGGCGAAGATCATCGAGCCCCTGAGCCCCAATTCCAGCCTGGCCATTCGTGTCAACAACCTGCTGGCCGGCGTGATGCTGAAGCTGGGCGATACGGAATCGTCCTATGAACTGGCGGTCAAGGCGGCGCGCAGCCAGGCCTATGTCCTGACCAATATGGAGCGGGTCCAATCGGCGATGGGCGGGACCCAGACGCCGGCCGACCGTCGGGTGATCTTCGACACCGTGCTGGACGCGGCGTGGCGCAAAACACACGCCGGGTCCTGAGTGGAATAAATCGCTTGCAAAGGTTACGGCTGCTACGGAATATGGTTCCCTTTCCGTAAACAAGGATCGCGTACATGTTCCACTATGGCCTTGAAAACCTGCAGAGCCTGCTTGGCATCGCTGTCATTCTGGCCATCTGCTGGGGCCTGTCGGAAAACAAGAAGCGCTTTCCTATCCTGCTGGCCGTCGGCGCCATCGCTATCCAGGTCGCGCTGATCCTGCTTCTGTTCGCCATCCCGCAATCCCGCGGCGTTCTGGACGGTATTTCCAACGGCATGCAGGCCTTGTCCGACGCGACGGCGGAAGGCATGCAGTTCGTCTTCGGTTATCTCGGCGGTGGCGCCCAGCCCTATGCAATCGCCAATGAAGGGGCGCTGTTCGTCTTCGCCCTGCGCGTACTGCCGCTGATCCTTGTCATCGGTGCGCTCGCGGCCTTTCTGTGGCACATCGGCGTGCTGAAGGTCATCATTCGCTTCTTCGGAATTATCTTCGAAAAAGGCGTCGGCCTGGGCGGCGCTTCGGCCCTGGGCGTCGCCGCTGGCATCTTTGTCGGCAACGTCGAAAGCCTGATCATCATCCGCGCCTATCTCGACAAACTGACCCGGTCGGAGCTGTTCGTCATGCTGGTCATCGGCATGGCCAATGTGTCGGGTTCGACCATGGTCGCCTATGTGCTGATCCTCAACGACGTCCTGCCCAATGCCGCCGGTCACATCCTGGCCGCTTCGATCGTTTCGGCGCCGGCCGGCGTGCTGCTGTCGCGCATCATCGTGCCGGAACTGGTCAACCATAAACACGAGAAGGTCGACTACAATTCATCGCTGAAATACGACAGCGCCATCGACGCCATCGCCAAGGGCACGACGGACGGCATGAATGTCGCGATGCACATCGCCGCCATCCTGATCGTCATGGTCGCCCTGGTGGCGCTGGGCAATGCGGCGCTGAGTGGTTTCTACCATGTCGGCGGCGAGCCGATCACCATCGAACGCATTCTGGGCTGGCTGTTCACGCCCCTGGCCTGGCTGATGGGCGTGCCCGCCGATGAAGCCTCGGTCGCCGGGCGGTTCCTGGGCATCAAGATGGTGCTGACTGAGTTCGTCGCCTACCTGAAACTGGCCGCGGTTCCGGTCGGTGATATGTCGGAGCGTACCCGCATCCTTTTGACCTATGCCCTGTGCGGCTTTGCCAATGTCGGTTCGGTCGGGATCACCGTGGCCGGTTATGGCGCTTTGATGCCGGAGCGCCGGCCGGAAATCCTCAACATGATCTGGAAGGCCCTGGCCGCGGGTTTCCTGGCCACCGTCCTGTCGGCGGCCATTGTCGGGGCCTTGCCGAACGCCATCTACGGGCTGTAAGCTCCTCCGAAACGGAGGCTCGCCATGAAGCTGTACACGACCGATTATGCGCCCAATCCACGGCGCGTACGCTGGGTGATGGCCGAAAAGGGCATCACTGATATCGAGCTGGTCCAGGTCGATATCATGAAGCTGGAACAGCGCACCCATCCGGTGATCGCTAAGGCGGGTTCGCCGCATTTGCCGGTACTGGAGCTGGACGACGGCGGCGTGATCGCCGAGTCGGTGGCCATCGGACGCTATCTCGAAAGCCTGTACCCCGAGCCGAACCTGTTCGGTCATGATGCGCGTGAGATCGCCGATATTGAGATGTGGACCCGCCGTCTCGAGCAGCGCCTGGCCACGCCCCTAATGCTGGGCACGCGGATGAAGGCGGCGCCGCTGGTCATTCTGGAGGACCCCAATCCGGCGGTCGGCGACTATATGTTCGAGAATGCGGCGGCCTATTGCATCGGCCTGGACGTGCATCTGGCGGATCGCGAGTTCATCACCGCCGGGCGGCTGACCATTGCCGATATCGCCTGCGTGTGCGCGTTCGATTTTGCCCGCATCGCGCGCTTCCGGCCGGACAAGTCGCTGGAAAACGTGGCGCGATGGCTCGGCGCCCTTCGTGAACGGGCAAAAGCCTTGGAGATTTAGGCACCACGATGGCAGATTTGAACATCGCAGAAATTCCCTATGAAGACGGTAGCATCCGTTTCAGGTACTCACGCTATCTTGCCGCCGATGGCCAGCGATGGATCAGGCATGGGTTGTTTGTGGCATACCATCCTAATGGTGCGCTCGCCTCGGAGGGTAGTTATACAGATGGGGAGGAACAGGGAGTTTGGAAGGATTACCACCCAAATGGCCAAGTTGCCGCCGTCGGAAGTTATGAGGGTTGTCAAGCTTTGGGAAAATGGGAGTATTGGGACGAGGACGGGAGGCCGGAGCCCGGCTAATTGACTTCAAGCATCACCTTGCGGCTTGAGCTTCTTTCGCGCCAAAATCCCGGTAAAACTCAGCAGCAGCTTGTCACCGCAGCGCAACTCTCCACGGCCGAAGATCACCGTCTGGCCTGCGCGGGTGATCTCACCCGTGGCGATGATGATGTCGCCCTCACGGCCCGGCGACTGAAACTGGGCGTCCAGTTGCAGAGTCACCGCCGCACCGTCCCCCAGATGCGGCATGGCGAAAACGAACAGCGACGTATCGGCCAGGGTCAGCAGACAGCCGCCGTGAACGCTGCCGCCACCGTTCAAATGACGCTTTTCCGCCTGGAAACCGACTTTGACTCTGGCGGGATCGGACGTGTCGTAATAATAGGCGCCGATCAGACCGTTGAACGTGTCCCCGGGCTCAGCCCTCTGCCATCCGGCAAAAGGGCCTTCGGTAACGGTTGTTAACTGACGCATTGTACGCACTCCGGAGTTCGCATTCATGTCCCAATTGGCGCAAGAGACACTTTTGACGCTCTTATCGCAGGTGCGAAGCGGTGAGTCCATCAGCCCCAATGACGTCGCCAAGGCGATGAGCGCCGAAAACTGGCAGCGCGAATTGCCCAAGGTGCGCGCCGTCATCCTTAGCCTGGTACGTGAGGGCAGGATCGAGGTGGTGCGCAAGGGCAAGCCCGTCGACCTCGAAGGCCTGAAGGGCATTTATCGTATCCGGTTGGTACCGCAGGCTTAGGCGGAACACGGAATCGCCCTATAGGCGGTCAGACGTGTGCATTTCGCTACACTCTTGCCTTTTTATGCGTTTACCTCATCTAAGAGGTTAGCCCCTAAAAGGCTTGCGAAAGAGTCCTGATCCCTGATGCCGAAGGCAAAAACCAAATCCTTGAAGGCTGACTTCGCGGTAGATGCCGGTGAGGGGGGCACGGCCGTGCTGCGGCCGACGGGAAACTGGATCGTCACCCGCACCGAGGGCCTGGGCGATCGCCTGCGCCAGGCACTGAAATCCTACGAACACATCACCGTCGATGGCAGCCACATCGAGGGGCTCGACACAGCCGGCGCCTACCTCTTGCGCACCGCCGTCGGCGACCGGCTGCAGGGTGAGGTTTTCACCGGCCAGGACAATTACGCCAGGCTCTATGGCATTGTCGGCAGCCACGCCGCGCCGATTGCCGACTATGTTCAGGAAAATCCCGAGCCGCCCAAGATGTGGCTCCATCCGTTCTATTTCGCCCTGGTCAAGCTGGGCAAGCTGGCCATGCGCTTCAAGAACGGGTTTATCGCCCAGGCCGTGTTCATGGGCCACATCATCACCCAGCTGATGATGTCCCTGGCCAGGCCGGGCAGCATGCGCTGGGCGGCCCTGGTCAATGTCATGCAGCGGGCGGGGATCGAAGCCATTCCCATCGTCCTGATGACCAGCTTCTTTATCGGCGGCGTGCTGGGTTTTATCGGCGTGCTGCAACTGAACCAGTTCGGCAGCGGTATCTTCGCCGTCGACATGGTGGCCATCTTTGCCCTGCGGGAATTTGCCCCCCTGGTCACCGCGGTCCTGCTGGCCGGCCGGTCGGCCTCGGCCTTCGCCGCCGAAGTCGGGGCCATGAAAATGAATCAGGAGATCGATGCCATGCGCGTCATGGGGATCGATCCGTATGAGGCCCTGATCGTTCCGCGCCTGATCGGGCTGGTGGTCATGTCGACCTTTATCACCTTTCTTTCGACGCTCGGCATGATGTTCGGCGGGATGCTGGCCATCTGGAGCGCGCTGGGTGCCGGGCCGGCGGTCTTCCTGCAGCGCCTGCAGGACTATGTTCCGTTCTACAATTTCTTTGTCGGCATTGTCCGTCCGCCCCTGTTTGCGGCCACCATTGCCATTGTCGGCTGCTGGCAGGGCATGCAGGTCAAGGATGACGTCCTTTCGCTGGGACGTCAGGTGACTACGGCGGTGGTGCAGTCGATCTTCCTGGTCTTCATGCTGGACGCGATGTTCGCCGTCCTGTTCAACGGGTTCACCATGTGATGACCGAAGAACCCGAAGCCCCCCTCGAAACGAACCCAGAATCGACCGAAGGCAGCGGCCAAGAAACTGGCAAGCAGCGTGAGAAGCTGAGCCTGAACCATGTCGCCAAGCCGAAGAACGGCCAGGGCGACGATCCCGTCGTCATCGAAAAGCTGAACAACCGCTTTGGCGACCACGTCATCCACGAAGATCTGGACCTGGTGGTCAAGCGCGGCGAAGTGCTGGGCGTGGTCGGTGGCTCCGGTTCAGGCAAGACGGTCTTGCTCAACTCCGTCCTGGGTCTGCACCGGCCCCAAAGTGGCGACATCCACCTGTTCGGCCAGAAGCTGATGGACGCCAAGCCTGCCGAAGGCAAGGCACTGCGCGCCAAGACCGGCGTGCTGTTCCAGGGCGGGGCGCTGTTCTCGACGCTTTCTGTCGCCGAAAACATCATGACGCCGATCCTGGAGTTCACCCGGCTGAACCCGCGTGAGGCCCGCCAGGTGGCGCTGCTGAAGATGTCCATGGTCGGCCTGCCGCTGCGCGCCGCCGACCTGATGCCGTCGGAACTGTCAGGCGGGATGATCAAGCGCACCGCCCTGGCGCGGGCTCTGGCGGTCGACGCCGAACTGATCTTCCTGGATGAGCCGACGGCGGGTTTGGACCCGATCGGGGCAGCCGCCTTCGACGAATTGATCCGTGGTTTGGCTGACAGCCTGGGGCTTACGGTCTTTATGATTACGCACGACCTTGATAGTCTCTACGCCATCTGTGATGAGATCGCCGTTCTGGCCGACCGTCACGTCGTGGTGAAGGACCGTATCGAGGTGCTGGAAAAATCCGATCACCCCTGGATTCATGAATATTTTCATGGTCCGCGGGGGCGGGTGAAAGGATAGGGAGACACGCCCATGGAACGTCAGGCGCATTATGCCTTTGTCGGTCTCGTCACCTTCGTGATGGCGCTGATTCTGCTCGGCTTCACCTTCTGGTTCATCAAGTTCGACGTCAACCAGGAATACGGCGTTTACGACGTCGAGTTCAACCAGTCGGTCGACTGGCTGAACAAAGGCGCTGAGGTCCACTTCAACGGCATCAAGGTCGGTGAGGTGACGTCGCTGCGCCTGGGCAAAGCCAATACCAGCCAGGTTTTCGCCCGCATCAAGCTGGACAGCGAAACCCCGATCCGCGTCGATTCCGTCGCCACCCTCCAGCCCCAGGGTATCACCGGCCTGCTGTACATGCAGATCTCGCCGGGCACGGCCAGTTCGCCGCTGCTGAAACGCAAGCCTGGTGGACCGCCGCCGGTCATTCGTTCCGAAGAAAGCGCCCTGGCCAAGCTGCTGCAGGGCTCGGGCTCGGTAATCGAAAAAACCTATGAGAGCCTGGACCGCGTCAACCGCCTCCTGTCGGACCGCAACATCAAAACCTTCTCGGACACGCTCGACAATCTGCAGAGCATCACCGCCGACATCGAAAACCGTCAGCAGATGCTGGACGATGCCCACGAAGCCATCATCAGCGCCGGCCAGGCAGCCGATGCGGTGACCAAACTGGCCAATTCGACCGACGGCGTGATGGCGCAGCAATTGCCCGAGACGCTGGAGAAGATCAATTCGGCCACCGAAAAGCTGGCCACTGCGGCCGATCGCGTCGCCGTCCTGGCCGATTCGATCAAGCAGCCGGCCGACCAGATCAACACCCAGACCCTCCCGCAGATGCAGGAAAGCCTGGAAAACCTGAACGAGGCGTCGGAATCGCTGAAGAGCCTGGTCGAGACCGTCCAGCAGAATCCGCAGGGACTGGTCACCAAGCCGGCCGCCAAGCAAAGAAAGGTCAGCGAATGAGACGCTTCCTCTTACCGGTTCTCGCGCCAGTTCTTGCGATCGCCGCTCTGGGCCTGAGCAGTTGCATCAGCCTCCTGCCCAAGACCGATCCTGTGCAGATGTATCGCTTCGGCTACGACGCCGGCCTGCTTGAAGCCGCGCCGGCGGCGCGGCAGGGCGTTCCCGTCGCCTTGTCGCTGGGGCCGGTCGTGTTTCCGCCCGGCAGTGCCGGCGACGGCATTATGACCGTGGAAAACAACGAGATCGCCTATGTCGAAAAGGCGCGCTGGGCGGCAGGCGCCCGTGAGTTGTTCACCGAGGCCGTTCAGGCCGGGTACGCCCGCAGCGGTGGCAATGTCCGGCTGGAGCCGCGCGGCCGTTCGGCGGCGGCCTACCGGCTGGATGTCGCGGTGCGTGGGTTCGAGACGCGTTATGTTCGCGGCAAGCCGGTGGTGGTGGTGGGCCTGGATGCCCGCCTGTCGCGCCAGTCGGACCGGACGGTGGTGGCCACGAAATACATCACCCGCGAAGTGCCGATCCGCCGAAATGACATGTCGATGACGGTGGAAGGCTATAACCTGGCCGTGACCCAGGCCGTCGACGACCTGATCGGATTCAGCCAGGAGACCCTGTCGCCGATGGCCCCCCCGCCAACCCCGTTTACCGAGATGCCCAAAGACGGAAAACAGAAGGTCGAGGGGTTGTAAAATCTGATACCTCCCTGCGCTCTTCGCGCGGGGAGGTATCAGAGAACGCGCCTGGGAAACCCTGACGTCTGCCGCAGCGCTTCGCCCAGACCCATGGCGGCGGCGGTAATGACATTGATCGACCGCGCCCGGGCCGAAATCGGGATGAACAGCCGGTGATCGGCCGCCGCGTGGACCTCGTCAGGCACGCCGGCGCTTTCGCGTCCCATTAGCAGGACATCCTCCGGTTCAAAGGCAAAATCGCAGTAGGGCGCTGCCGATCGGGTGGTGAATAGCACCAGGCGCGCCGCCGGATTGAGCCGCACCGAAGCCAGGAAATCGCTCCATCCGGCGTGGTGCGACACTATGGCGCAGTCGCCGTAATCCATCGCCGAACGCCGTATCGCCTTGTCATTCAAGGGAAATCCGCACGGCTCGATGATATCGAGCGCGACCTCCAGTGCTCCCGTCAGACGGATGGCGGCGCCGAGATTCTGAGGGATATCCGGCTGATACAGGGCCAGGCGCATGCGAAGGGACTCAAGAAGGGAAGGGCAGACCCTGCCGACATCGGCCACGGCGCCATTATTGTCAAGAAAATGGCCTCCAAAGCGTTTTGGTGGTTTGAATCCGCAGCGCAATTGTGGTTATAGACGCAATCGGCGTTCACGGGCGGCCTTATGGGCCGCGAGTCTGGTTACTTTGTTAAGGGAATCAGGCATTGAGTGCCGGGAAGTTTTGCGCGGGCGCGGCGGTCGCTGCCTGTCCGCGGCGGTATTGAAGAGGTGGCATGGTGAGCGAACCTGTGAACGGGACGGTTGAGGGTCATGATGATCCGTCACGCCGTGACTTTATCTACATAGCGGCCGGTGCGGCCGCCGTCGGCGCGGCCGCGGCGACAGCCATACCGCTGATCGGCCAGATGAACCCGGCGGCCGATACGCTCGCCCTGGCCTCGATCGAATACGACGTCAGCAAGGTGCCCGAAGGCGGCCAGGTCGTCGTCAAGTGGCGCGGCAAGCCTCTGTTCGTGCGTCACCGCACGGCCAAGGAAATCCAGGAAGCCCAGACGGCCGACGTGTCCGGCTTCCGCGACCCGCAGCCCGACGCCGATCGCGTCAAGAAGGGCAAGGAACAGTATCTGATCCTGGTCGGCGTCTGTACCCACCTGGGTTGCGTGCCCAACATGGGCGGTTCCGAGTTCGGCGGCTGGTTCTGCCCGTGCCATGGCTCGGACTACGACACCTCCGGCCGTATCCGTAAGGGCCCGGCGCCCAAGAACCTCGAGGTTCCGGAATACGCCTTCATCTCCGACACCAAGATCAAGGTGGGCTAAGCATGAGCGATCATCCTTCGACCTATTCGCCGAAGACCGGCATCGAAAAGTGGCTTGACGCCCGTCTGCCGATCCTGCGCCTGGCCTATGACAGCTTTGTCGACTATCCGACCCCGAAGAACCTGAACTACTGGTGGACCTTCGGCGGCATCCTGTCGCTCTGCCTCGGTATCCAGATCATCACCGGCGTCATCCTGGCCATGCACTATGTGCCGCACGTCGACCACGCCTTCGACAGCCTTGAGCGCATCCGTCGCGACGTCAACGGCGGGTGGATGATCCAGTTCATCCACTCCAACGGCGCGTCGATGTTCTTCTTCGCCGTCTATATCCACATGTTCCGCGGTCTCTACTACGGCTCCTACAAGGCGCCCCGCGAAGTCCTGTGGCTGCTGGGCTGCGTCATCTACTTCCTGATGATCGCCACCGCCTTCATGGGTTACGTCCTGCCGTGGGGCCAGATGTCCTACTACGGCGCGGTCGTTATCACCAACCTGATCGGCGCCATTCCGCTCGTCGGCCCGTCGATCCTGACCTGGTTGCAGGGCGGCTTCTCGGTCGACCAGCCGACCCTGAACCGCTTCTTCTCGCTGCACTACCTGCTGCCGTTCGTCATCGCCGGCGTTGTGGTCCTGCACATATGGGCGCTGCACGTCTGCGGCCAGAACAACCCGACCGGCGTCGAGATCAAGTCCAAGGAAGACACGGTTCCGTTCACGCCTTACGCCACCGTCAAGGACGGCGTCGGCATGATCCTGTTCCTGATGCTGTTCTCGGTCTTCGTCTTCTTCATGCCGGACGCCCTGGGCCACGCCGACAACTACGTGAAGGCCAACCCGCTGCAGACCCCGGCGCACATCGTGCCCGAATGGTACATGCTGCCCTTCTACGCCATCCTGCGCGCCATTCCGGACAAGCTGATCGGCGTCATCGCGATGTTCGCGGCCATCGCCGTCATCTTCGCCCTGCCGTGGCTGGATACGTCGAAGGTCAAGTCGATGCGCTACCGTCCGGTCATGCGCTGGTTCTTCGTCCTGTTCGTCATCACCTGCTGCCTTCTGGGCTGGTGCGGCGGCCAACTGCCGGAAGACCTGGTCTTCCAATTGGGCGCGGACAGCCACGGTACCGCCATCGGCCTGAAGGTCGTGACCCTGTCGCAGATTCTGACCGCCTACTACTTCTCGTTCTTCCTGATCATCATGCCATGGATCGGCCTGAAGGAAGATCCTCTGCCGGTGCCGGCTTCGATCTCCGAAGCCGTGCTCGCTGACCACTCCAAGCACTGAGGGCGCAGTCACATGTCTTCTCTTATGACGAAATCCCTCAAGGTCCTGGCCGGTCTGGCCGTCGTCACCGGCCTGGTGGCCGGTGCCCCGGCCCTGGCCTCGGGTGGCCATGCCAAGCCGCTGCTTAAGGCCGAATTCAGCTTCGAAGGCCCCTTTGGCGCCTTCGATCAGGCGGAATTGCAGCGCGGCTACAAGGTCTATCGCGAAGTCTGCTCCAGCTGCCACAGCATGAAGCTGATGTCGTTCCGTAACCTCGGTCAGAAGGGCGGGCCCTTCTTCGACGAGAAATACAAAGACAACCCCAATGACAACCCGGTCGTGAAGCAGATCGCGTCCGAGTTCGAAGTGGCGGAAATCGATCCGGAAACCGGTGACGAGACGACCCGCAAGGCGACGACCTCGGACCGTTTCCCCAGCCCGTTCAAGAACGACGACGCGGCCAAGGCCAGCAATGGTGGCGCTCTGCCGCCCGACCTGTCGGTCATGGCCAAGGCCCGTCACCACGGCCCGCACTACATCTATTCCCTGCTGCAGGGCTACGAGCCCGAGCCGGTCGGTTTGACCGTCGCGCCGGGCCAGCACTACAATGTCTACTTCCCGGGCGACCTGAAGGCCCAGTGGTCGGGTGACGCGCACAAGGTGCCGCATGGCGGCGTCCTGGCCATGGCCCCCCCGCTGACCGATGGTCGTGTGACGTTCGACGACGGCACGCCCTCGACCCTGAAGAACCAGGCACACGCCGTGGCCACCTTCCTGGCCTGGACCGCTGAGCCGCACGCCACCGAGCGCAAGCAGACCGGTATCGCCGTGCTGCTGTACCTGGCGATTTTCTTCGGGATCACCTATCTGGCCTACCGCCAGGTCTGGAAAGGTAAGCACTGACGTCACGATCTGGCGGTCTGCAAACCGTCATCTCCCTGCGATAACGGTTTTCGACTCGCCACCCCGCGACGTCTCCGAGCCAATAAGTTAAACCCGCCGGGTCATCCGGCGGGTTTTTCTGTGCTCGCTGAGCCTGGATTACAAATACTGACAGGCTTGCGCAGCGGCTTATCACGATCACCCGGTCATGTTAGCCTGCGATGAAGACCATACGGGCGATCGGACGTGGCCGTCACGTGCCGGGCCTGGATCCGGGGATATCGCGCATGATGCGTCCTGTAGTGATGACGGCAGCCCTCCTTGGATTGGCCGGTACGGCCGCCCACGCCGAAGATGTCGTGATGGCCATGACCCTGCCCGAGGCAGGTGAATATGTTACCAGCATGCAGCTGAAGCTGTTCGAGTGCAGCGGAACGGCCAAACTGGTCGCCGCCGAGGGCGAGGCCATGGCCGAAATCACAACCGACGTCGTCTACCAGATGACGAACGACCAATGGGATATGAAGGGCTCAACCCTGACCATTTTGCCCTTCGAAGACGGTTTGCGTACCGTTCAGACCCGGCTTACCGGCTTTGGCACTTTTGAGGACGGCAAGCCGGGATTCTATCTTAAGGATGGCGTGGTGGCCAAGTCCGACGAACTGCCGTCCGGCATGACAATGTGGACCGGACGCATCAAGCTGACCTTCCAGACCACCGACGACAACCCCATACTTGATGGCATTATCGAAGACGACAAGGGATTCGGTTACCGGGTAACCTGCCGGCTCAAGCCGGATGAATAGCACATCGTAGTCCCCGGGATGTCACGCGCCTTCGTCAAGGCGGAGACCCACCGCATCGACGGTGCCGCAAACTAGGGCTCGCGCTCCAGCGCCACCCCTTCGAAGGCTGATCTTGGGGCTTTGGCGCCGGGACCGTTGGACACCGACAGGATGCGCGTCGTCGTCAACCTCCATCGATCCTGATCGTCGCGGTCGGCCCTGGCCTCGAAGGTCGCGAAACTGTTGTCCTGGCATAAGGCGGTGAAGGTGTGGTTGTCGCTCCATCCATTCGGCCGGCACCACGGGCCGAACACGACGGGTTTGCCACCGCCGGCCCAATCGTAGATTCGTAGTTCGGTATCCTCGTCGTAGACTGTGACCTCTTCCAGTCCACTGGCCAGCCAGCGGCCGTCTGGTGACGCCTCGGGTTCACCGGTCAGCATGAAGTTCCGGCCCTTGCCGAGTGGAATATAGTAGCCGCCGCTTTCCCAGAAGCCGATGTCGAGCACAGCATAGGGTTCGATCTTGCCCGTGTCGGACGACAGCAGGTTGACCATGCCCCAAAACCTTGGCTGCCGGCAGGTATCGGCATTGCCGTCGCCATCGCACGGTACTGTCTTCTCGCTGGCGATCAGCTTGCCGTTGTGAAAGACCTTCAGGATGTCGCCTTCGCGCACGGCAAGGGTCGGGTAGGCCGCCAGGCGCCGCGCTTCCTCGGATTCGGTGATCGCCGTGGTTGTCCGAAAGCTCGATGCCGGAATTGCGGATGTGGATGATGCCGAAATACCGTTGAGTTCGTGCTGCCAGGACTGGATTCGGTCGCAGGACACCAGGACCGCGCACAGCGCTGCCCCCAGAATAAGGAAATGTCGCATGAAGCCCCCCTCTTTGCGAAGGCTCCATGCTACCCCGGATTCTTCGCCTTGGCCAGAGCCGGTGTTCGAATTCGGACACCCATTGGGCCCCGTTACAAATACTGAAAGGTCCACACGGTCGCTTTTCGAAAAATGGATAGTCTGGCAAGTTCGAGCGGAATCATTCTTCCCGGAGTTCGGCCATGAAAGCCTTTCGTACCGCCCTGACCCTGCTTGCGCTGACACTTTCCACCTCTGGTGCTCAGGCCCAAACCGTCGACGACCTGTTCGCCTACGTTTCCGGCAAGAAGTGGCAATGCGAGGCCGACGTCGCCAGCGACCTGTTCGACAGCGGCTATGTTCGTATGCGGGGCATGGTGATGGTCAATCTTGCCCGCGATCAGCCCGTCACGGGAATGGCCGGCACGGGCTTCTCCGCTGACGGCTCAACCTACAGCCGCGTCTATGAGGTCTCCGGCTATACGTTCGTCAACGACAGCGACGGTGTCGGATTCGTTCTCGAAGGCTTTAAGGTCCAACGCGAAAGCGCCTTACCCTACGGCCTGACTTGGGAGACACCGAAATTCGAAGTCTATTCGATCCGTGCGACCGGCTGGTCGTCGGAGCCCTACGAGCTTCACCTCAAATCGGTCGCGGCGAACTCTCAGGTCGATACGACGACCTGCCACCTTTTCAAAGGGTGATGCGGATCAGACGTTGAAGCGGAAGTTCAGGATGTCGCCGTCCTTGACGATATATTCCTTGCCTTCCTGACGGAACTTGCCGTTTTCACGCGCGCCGGCTTCACCGTTGAACTTGACGTAATCGTCATAAGCCATGGTTTCGGCGCGGATGAAGCCTTTTTCGAAGTCCGTGTGGATGACGCCGGCGGCCTGGGGCGCCGTGCAGCCGAGCGGGATCGTCCAGGCGTGAGCTTCCTTCGGGCCGACCGTGAAATAGGACTGCAGGCCCAGCAGCTTGTAGGCCTCGCGGATCAGCCGGTTAAGGCCGGGTTCGTCCAGCTCCAGGGTTTCCAGGAACTCCGCGCGCTCTGCCGGATCCAGCATGGCGATTTCCGACTCGATCTGGGCGGAGATGACGACGCTGTTGGCGTGGTCGGTCTTGGCTCGGGCCGCGACCGCTTCGGACAGGTCGTTACCGGTGCCGGCGGAGCCTTCTTCGACATTGCAGACATAGAGAGCCGGCTTGCTGGTCAGCAGCTGCAGCATGTTCCACGCCTTGGTGTCTTCCTTGCTGATCTTGCCCTTCTCGTAGGCGACGCGCGCCGGGCGGCCGGCACGCAGTTCGGTCAGGGCGGCATTGATCAGCTCGACCGTGATGGCGGCATCCTTGTCGCCGCCCGACTTGGCGCGTTTTTCCAGGGCCGGCAGACGCTTTTCCAGCGATTCCAGGTCGGCCAGCATCAACTCGGTGTCGATGATTTCCAGGTCTGAGATTGGATCGATCCGGCCTTCGACGTGGGTGATGTCGGTGTCGACGAAGCAGCGCGCGACGAAGGCGATGGCGTCGCAGTCACGGATATTGGCCAGGAACTGGTTGCCCAGGCCTTCGCCCTTGGAAGCGCCGCGGACCAGGCCGGCGACATCGACGAAGTTGATGCGGGCGGGGATGATTTCCTTGGAACCGGCGATCTTGGCCAGCACGTCCAGGCGCGGCTCCGGCACGGCGACGTCGCCGACATTCGGCTCGATGGTGCAGAACGGATAGTTGGCGGCCTGGGCGGCAGCGGTTTGCGTCAGCGCGTTGAACAGGGTGGACTTGCCGACATTGGGCAGGCCGACGATAGCGACTTTCAGGGCCATGGAAGGTCTCGATAAAAAAGGTGCGCTTCCCTAACACCGCGGGCGTTCTGAGGAAACCTTTTTATCGGTTCAGGCCGTACCGTCTGGCTTCACCGGCTTGGGCGCGGGCGCCAGGCGCATGACTTCGGTGGTGTAACGCTCCGAAGCGTCGGGCAGGCCGGTGAACAGCATCGGCAACGCCCGGGCGCAGGCATCGGTCAGGGCATCGACCCAAACCTGTTCGCCCTTGCCGAAATCGCCCAGCACCCAGTTGTGCACCATCTCGCGGACGCCGGGATGACCGATACCCAGCCGTCCGCGTATAAAGTTCGGTCCGATATGGCCCATGATCGAGCGCAGCCCGTTGTGGCCGGCATGGCCGCCCCCCATTTTCATGCGCATCCGACCCTGGGCGAGGTCCAGTTCGTCGTGGAAGACGATGACCTGTTCGGGCTTGATCTTGTAGAACTGCATCGCCTTGACGACGCTGTTGCCCGACAGGTTCATAAAGGTCTGGGGCTTGATCACCAGCACCTTATCCGGGCCCTTGCCGGTCTCGATCTTGCCTTCGGCGGTGATGGCGTCGAACTGCTTCTTCTCGGGTCCGAAGTCCGGCGCGCGAATGATCTCGTCGGCAACCATGAAGCCGATATTGTGCCGGTTTTTGGCGTATTGCGAACCGGGGTTGCCGAGGCCGACGATCAGGTACACGGGGAAGCTCCTCTTTCGGAGTTCCGTTAGCAGTTACAAGGCCTTGCCGTCCAGCGTAATGCCGGAACTGTTGATAGTGCGCACCGGCGCGACCATTCCGGTAACGCGGGCGGTCTGGACACTGTCGAAAACCATGGCCGGACGGGCATCCGGGGCCGTCGTTTCGAACGTCACGTCGCGTAGACTGATGTTGTTGGCGTGCCGTGCGTAGAACCCGAAGGCGGGCAGGGCGCCCATGAAGGTCACTTCCAAGCTGATTTCGCGGCGATAAGGCACCTCGCGACTGGCGTCCTCGGCTGTGCCGCCGCCGCCGCTCATCACATGGATATCGCGGAAGGTGACGTCCTCGACCGGCGCATCGGCAATGCCGGCCACGCCGCAGGGATAGCGGCCGTTGGCGCCGGTGACGTGGATGTTGGAAAAGGCCACCCGGCGGCAGGCGCCCGGCACAATGCCCTTCGGTCCACGCAACCGCGCGGCCTGGCGCACGAACAGAGGATGGTTGACCGGATTGCGCAGGGTGATGTTGCTGACCAGGACGTCCTCGAGCACACCGCCATCGACCACGCCCATCAGGATGCCGCGCGTGGTGTCGCACTGGCAGTCGCTGATCAGGATATTGCGGAAGCCGCCGTTGGACTCGGTCCCCAGCTTGATCCGCCCCAGAACGCCGATGCCATCGGTCGAACTGTAGTCCGACGGCTTGTAGGTTCCGTCCAGCACCGATCCCATCGCAAAGCCCGAGGTCTTGCAGCCGGTCACCAAGACATTCTCGGTGATGATCTTTTCATTCAACGCATAGGACGACTTGAGTACGATGGCGTCGTCCTTGGGCGCATTGACGATGCAGTCGCGCACCCGCACATCCCGGCAGCAGTCGATATCGATGCCGTCGCGGTCGGTATCGACCATCACGTTTTCGATCGTCGCATTTGTGCACCCCAGCAGGTGGACGCTGAAGTGGCCGCCCTGCAAAACCGTAACATCGCGCACCAGGACATTTCTCGAATTCTTGAATCCTATAGCGCGGATGCCCTGCCCCTGGATGGCCTGTTCCTTCGGGTCGTTGAGCCGCGGACCAGGCTGCCAGTCCTTGACGCCGTGCCAGCGTGCGCCGGGATCTTCACGTCGCAAACCCTTGCCGTGTATAAGACCGCGGCCGATGACGGCGACATCGCGGGCACCATCGGCATAGATCAGCGAACAGTGAAATTGTGTAATTCCGAAATCTTGGAACTGTTCCGGCCAGTCGGTTTCGGCGAGGTCGTAGGCGCCTTTGTGGATGTCCGGATCGGCGGCTTCCAGCACGCAACCTTCGCCCAGCCACAGCGTCACCTTGTCGAGCAGGCGGATGGAGAAACTTAAGTATCGGCCCGCTGGCAGCAGCACCGTTCCGCCGCCGGCTGCATGGGCGGCCTTGACGGCAGCGCGGATGGCGTCTGTATCCAGCGTAGCACCGTCGCCGCGCGCCCCAAAGTCGCGGACATTGAAGATGCCGGTGCTCTGGGCCAAGGCGGGGGAGGCCAGCAGGGCAAGTCCACCCGAAAGAAGGCAGCGACGGATCATTTGCGTTTCTTCTCCGCCGTCGGCGAACCATCGGACGGCGGCAGGTCCGCCGGTCTGGCGCGCGCTTTGACACCCATATAGTCCGGCAGGACGATATCGTCCTGGATGCCGGCATTGGCCATGACCTGTTTCGCTTCTGCCGGCCAGGCCTTGTCAGGGACGTAGTGGTCATCGAGGATCAGGTCTTCCTGATAGGCCGACCAGATCCCGCCCAGTTCGGTGGTGTTGTGCCAGTTTCCGCGCGCCGTATTGTTCGTCGAGGTGCGCAGGGGCAGGGCCGAGCGCGCCGTATTGACGTTCAGCCACTTCGACGCGTCTTCAACGACATTGTTGCGGATCAGCAGACCGCGTGAGCCTTCGTCGAAATAGAGCGCCACCCTCGGGCCGATATCGAAGACATGGTTTTCGGCAAAAACGCAGTCGGGGCATGCGCCCAGATTGTAGATAGCTCCCCCATCCAGAAACAGTTGCTTGACCTTATAGACCCGGTTGAAGCCGACAAAGACGTCCTTGTGCGTTGTCGGCGTGTCATAGACCGGATTGCCGCCGCCGCCCCGCCACTGGTCATAGCCGCGCATCCGCGTGCGGTAGTTGGGATTGCCGCCGGCATCGACATAGCCCCAGCCATAGCCGACATCGATCGCGTCATAGGGCGCACCGGAAATGTCGTTATGCAGGATGACATTGTTCCAGATGTAGGTGGCGATAATGGCGCTATTGTCCTTGTACTCCTGGCTGACGTTCTGGATCAGGTTGTTCTCGAAGATGTGCTGGCGGTTGGTCAGGCGCGCATCGGACGGGTGATGGGCGTCGGGCCGCACCCCGCCGGCCGAAATGGCCCCGCCGGCCAGATCGGTGAAGACATTACCCTTCACCACGATATCGACGGCGGCCAGGCCCTGGCCGGTTAGGTGGGCATTGTCGTCATTGCCGATCCCCAGGGCATACTGGCCCAGGTGGGCAAAGACATTGCCTTCGAAGACGATGTGCTGGGCGGCCGAAACCTGCACGGCGGCCGGCGTCTGGTTCCACTGGTTGCGCACGGTCTCGAACTCTGCACAGCCGGTCTTGCACCGGTTCAGGACGTCTTCCGGATAGGCAGCCGCCTTGCCGGTGATGAAGGTGCCGCTCTGCTGGCTGGCCAGACCCTGATTTGACGACGGCCCCAGCCACGAGGTGTGTGAAAAGCGCAGGCCCTTGAAGGTGAGATCGTGAACCGGTTTGTCCCTGGTGCCGGCGATGGCGACCAGGACCTCTAGCCGTGGCAGGACGACCTTGACGGTCTTCATGTCCTCGCCAGCGCGCGGCTTGTAATAGAGCTTGCCGGCGCCGGGATCGAGGAACCACTGGCCGGGTTGGGTCAGGAAGGCCAGGCTGTTGCGCAGGTACAGGTGGGCGTCTTCCGGGTGGAAGGGATTGGGGATGGTGTCCCAGCCCCAGATATTGTTGGCCCACGCCGGCTGTTGCATGGTGAGCGTGGTGCCGCTGACCGACTGGACCGGCGAGAAGCGGGCGGTGAAATAGCCCTGGCTTTCGACTTCGATGCGATTCTGACCGGGTAGGGCCGCCAGGTTCAATGGCGGCTTGGTTATCGTCAGGCCCGTTTCGCTGAACGTGACGGTCTTGCGGTCGATCTCGACCTGGGCCACCTCGGCCAGTCGGTCATTGACCCAAAGCTGGCGCGACTCCTGGCCCTTGGGCGTGCCGGCGACATAGATTCCGTTGCGGTACGGCTTCCAACCGGTGACGGTCAAACCGCCCGATAGCACGGGTTTCGCTCCATCGGCCGCCTGCCAAGTAACGGTAAAGCCGTTCTGGCCGCCATCGGCCTCGGTCAGGATCAGAGGTGTGTCCAACAGGTATGTGCCGTCACCCAAAGAGACCGTCACGTCCGACGTGGCGCTCTTGGTGCGCACGGCGTCCTTGGCCCGCGTCACGGTGCGGAACGGCTTGGCCGCGGAACCGTCATTGCGGTCATCGCCTCTCGGCGACACATGGAAGGTCGTGGCAGGCTTGTCCCACTTCGTCTGGGCATAGGCCGGCGCGGCAATCGTCAGCGCCGCAACGGCAAGGGCGAGAAGGCGGGACATGGGGCGTTTCCTGTTTTGCGCATTTACGTCACACGTCATACATCATATGTCAATGCGCGCCGTTTTGGTCTAACGCGACTGGGCGCTATGTCCGTCGTCTTATGCAATCCTGATTTTTCAGCCCGCGAGTCACATTTCGCGGAGTCGCCGTGGCTTCTAACCTTGGCTCATCGCTTCGCTGTTCGGATGACATCCATGTTCCGGTTTTTCCAAGGTATTCACCTGGCTTTCGCCTTGTCTCCGGCGGCCATGGTTTTGCCGGTGTTCCCGGATAACGACGAAGCGTAGATCTACCGCGAGATTTCCGGGGTTTGGGACAGAGAGGGCGTCCCTGATTATCGGAAAACGAACCCTTCGGCTCCCCCCTGGCCGAAGGGTTCTTTTTGCCCTATTCCACCCAGTCCTTCTTCAACTGCCGTGACGCCAGCACCAGCAGCAGCGCCGCCAGCACATAAAAGCCCAGGCCGCTGATGAAGGCCCATTTGATCGAGTCGGTGCCGTATTCCGGCTTCAGCACATCCGACATCTTGCCGAAAAAGTACGGCCCGACACCCAGCCCGATCAGGTTGTTGATCAACAGGAACAGGGCCGACATCTGGCTGCGCGACCGCGCCGGCCCCAGGTGCTGGACCGCCGTCAGGATCGGCCCCAGCCACACCAGACCCAGGGCCTGGGCGGCCATGAACAGCACGAAGGTCACTTCCGGCGCATTTGCCAGGGTGCCGACGGCATAAAGCGGTGCCGACACCACAAAGGCCGAAGCCGGGATCAGGGCGTAGGCGGCCTTGGACTTCTGGCCCAGCTTGTCGGCTAGAAAACCGCCCATGAACATGCCGGCGACGCCGCCGAAGAACAGGATAGCGGCCAGATATTGCGAGGTCTGGGTCAGATCGAACTTCAACGACCGCACCAGGAAGGACGGCAACCACGCCATCAGGCCGTAACCAACCAGGGACGAACAGCCGGCGCCGAATGACAACAGCCAGAAGGACGGCTTTTTGAACGCAATGCCGGCGACTTCCCAGATTGGCGGCGCCTTGACGGCATTGGCCGGTCGCGGCGGCTCCTTGACCAGCAGCTTGAACACGGGCGCGACCAGCAACCCGACCGCTCCGATGATGATGAAGGCGTAGCGCCAGTCGATCGCCTTGGCGATCATGCCGCCGAACAGCACGCCGGCGGCCGCACCAACCGGGATGCCGAAGGAATAGATGGCCAGGGCCCGGGCGCGGGATTTCGGTGGGAACATGTCCGAAATCAGCGAATAGGCTGGGGCGACCCCGCCAGCTTCACCGACCCCGACGCCCATACGCGCAATGAAAAGTTGACCGTAATTGGCCGCCAGGCCGCAGAAGGCGGTGAAGCCCGACCAGATGGCCAGGGCCCCGGTCATGATCCAGACGCGCGAAAACCGGTCGGCCAGCCACGCCGCGGGAATGGCCAGCACCGAATAGACCGAACCGAAGGCCAGGCCCAGCAGCCAGCCCAGTTGGGAATCGCTGATGCCGAACTCCTCCTTGATCGGCACGGCCAGGATGCTGATGATCTGGCGGTCGAGGAAGTTGAGAATATAGACCAGGATCAGCAGGAGCAGGATGAAGTGCCGGCCGGGTGCGCCCTGGCTCTGGGTCGGTGTCGCTTCGGACATGATGTTTCCTGTGCGTTTATAAAAACGGCGGCTCACCAAGGGATGAGCCGCCGAAAGTTGTCAAGGCGTGAGGATTTAGTACTTGTACTCTAAGGAGACCAGGAAGGTCTTCGGCGGACCGTAGAAGGCTGTCACCGAGTTCCCGAAGCCATTGGCCGGGAAGTTGTAGCCGCCGACACGATATTGCTCGTCGGTCAGGTTGCGGCCATAGACGCCGACCTTGTAATGGCCGCTTGGCGCCGTCCACGAAGCGCCCAGGTCGTAGAGCCAGAAGGCTGGCTGATCCAGGGCGGGCAGGGCGAATTCGAACTGCTGCTGGTCGGAACGGTACGACGCTTGCGGCGCGATCACCAGTTGGCCGCCGGCGACCTGCGAACGCCAGGTCAGGCCGAAGCTGTTGGTCCATTCCGGCGTGTTTTGGAACTTGGCGGCGCCGGCGATGTTGGTGGTGACGCCGGTGGTGACGTTGTAGCTGAGGAATTCGTCATACTTGGCGTCGATATAGCCGATCGTCGCCGAGGCCGTCAGGTTGGGCGAGAAGCGGAAGGTGCCTTCGAACTCGGCGCCGCTCATATGGGCCTTGCCGGCGTTTTCGACCTGCGAGGCCACCGTGCTGCCGACCGTGGTCTGGCGGGTGATCTGCACGTCGGTATATTTCGACGAGAAGATGTCGGCGGCGAAGTTCAGACGCTTGCCGAACATCGACCCCTTCAGGCCGATTTCCTGGGTGACGACATATTCCGGCTTGTAGCCGTTGACCGTGCTGGGGGTGACCGAGGCGTCACCACGCATGTCGAAGCCGCCGGATTTGAAGCCGCTGGACGCCGACACATAGCCGGTCAGGTCGCCGGTGAAGTTGTAGGACACCGACACCCGCGGCGTGAAGGCTGAGAAGGTGCGGTCGTTGGCGTAACTTGTCTTCAGGTCCGGACTGGCGGTCAGGAAGGTGGTGCCGCCGAAGGCCGGGCTGCGGCGGCCGTAATAGTTGGCCTTATACACCGAGCCGGTCTTGTGGTCCTCGGTATAGCGGCCGCCGACCGAGAAGCTGAGCTTGTCGTTGACGCGGATCGATGAGTCGAAGAAGGCCGCCCACGACTGGGTGCGGACCTTGCCGGCGGTCAAAGCGGTCAGGCCGTTGGCGAACTTGGCATAGATCGGCCCCAGCGCGGCATAGGCGTCATAGGTGCCCAGGCGGGTGTCGAAGGCGCCTTCGGCCGTGCTATTGAGGTAGTAGAGACCGGCGACCGTGCTCCAGTGTTCGCCCGAATAGAGGACCTGGAATTCCTGGCTGGCCTGGCTGTCGCCGTAATAGGCCTGCACGTCCAGGGCATCGCGCGGCGTGCCGTCGAAGTCGATAACGGTGTCGGTATGGCCCTTGCGCACGGCGGTGATCGACTTGACGGTCCAGGTGTCGTTCACCCGGTACTCCAGCGTCGCCGAAGCGCCGTCACTGACCACCTTGTTGTCGTCGCCGATGCCGGCATAGGTGTCGTAGATGCTTTCGGTCGGCAGGCCGAGATGAGCATTGGCGCCGGTATAGAGCGTACCGCCGAAGGCGTTCTTGGCGGTCGTTTCGCGGTGGCCGTGGCGCGGCGCCGAGTTGTCGGTGTAGTTGTCGTAATTGAAACGGGCGGTGAAGTCGTCCGTCGGGGTCCAGTCGGCGCTGAGGCGGTAAGCCAGGACGTCCTTATTGTAGTGCTCGGCGCCTGTGTTCAGGTTCGTGCCGTAGCCGTCATGCTTCAGGCTGGCCACCGCGGCGCCGACCGTGAAGGTGTCGCCCAGCGGCAGGGCACCGGACAGGGTGATATCCTGGTTGTTGTACGAACCCAGGACCGCCTTGGCGGTGAGGGCCGTCTCATGACCCAACGGCTTGGTGACATACTTGACCGCGCCGCCGATGGTGTTGCGGCCGTACAGCGTGCCTTGCGGCCCGCGCAGCACTTCGATGCGCTGGATGTCATAGATGTCGAGCACGGCGCCTTGCGGGCGGGCGATATAGACGTCGTCGACATAGAGGCCAACGCCGGGCTCGAAGCCCCACAGCGGATCCTGCTGGCCGACGCCGCGGATAAAGGCGATCAGGGTCGAGTTGGAGCCGCGGGCGACCTGAAGCGTCAGGTTGGGCGTCTGCTGTTGCAGCGAGGTAATGTCGGGCGCACCGGTACGGCCCAGCTTTTCGGCCGTAAAGGAACTTACGGCAATGGGGACGGCTTTCAGGGTTTCGTCACGGCGGCGGGCGGTGACGACCACGACGCCGTCGTCCGCAGCCGCGGCTTCGGGGGCGGAGTCCTGGGCGAAGGCCGGGGCGGCGAGGCCTAAAGACGTAACAGTAAGAGCCGCGCTGGCGATCAGCGCGCGCTTGAAGACGGATTTCATGAGTGAAACACTCCCTGGAGTGAAGGTGGCCGATTTTTATACTGGCGTTACAGCTGCAACGATGTCGAAAGGACCGCGGCCTGTAAAGGGCAAAAATCAACGGTCATTGAAATTTTATACGCTTGTTGAATTTCTGATGATTTTGCGCCACAGACAGCGTTATGCGGGGCAGGGCTTACCCACCGTCACGTCCATCTAGTCCTTTAATTTATTCGGTTTTGTGACGATATTCGGCTTCGGCGGAAATTTGCAAAGTTTTGCATTCGCCTGGCCCGTTCCGCACGGGCGTGTCGCAAAAAGCAACACTCCGTCCGGCTGGGAACCGGACGGAGTGTGCAAATAGAGGCTGTTTTACAGATAAAACGGCAGATTCAGAATCGGAAGCCGACGGTTGCGGTGGCGATATTGCCCTTCACCTTGATCTTGCCGGCGGCAAAGGCGTCCGGCTCGAATTCGACGTCGCTGAGTTCGAAGCGTTGCAGCGCCATGCCGACCGACCAGCGCTCGCTGATCTGATAGTCGATGCCGACGCCGGCGGTATAGCCAAAGGCGGTAACATGACGTTCGGCCCCGGCGCCGTCGCCGGTTTCGATGATCTTCAACCGGCCGGAAGCGGCGCCGACTTGGGCATAGATCAGGGTATTACCGTTGATCACTGTGCCGAAACGGCCGCCGGCCGAGGCCAGCCAGCCCAGTTCGGTATCGAAGCCGTGGTCGGTCGAGATGTCGACGCCTTCGGAATCGACCGTAGTCTTTTCGATCGTAGTGCCGCCTTCGGCATTGGTGCCGGTCCAGGCGGCGTACAGGCCGAACACGGTGTCGCCATTCTGCCAGTCGTGGCGGATTTCGACCCCGCCGACCTCGGCGTCGGATTCGTAGCCTTCGATATGGTCGTCACCGAAGTCATCGAAACCGCTGGGCTCGATATCGCCCCACAGATAACCAGCATGGACACCGATACGGGTGCCGCTGAGGTCGTCGGCCAGGACGGGAGCCGCGGACAGGGCCAGCACGGAGACTGTGACGGCCAGGGTGGACAGAAATACGGGTTTGGTCTTGAACATGGAGGAGAGCTCCAGAAGAATCGGATAAAACGACGCGGGGGGAAAAATACCGCCTATCCATACATCCGCGGCCACCACTGTGCAACCGCCTGGGGAAAGTTCAAGAGAAGCATGACGCCACAGGGCCGCCAGATGTTCGAGACCTTCCTGAAGACGCAGGCCATGCCGCGTGAGGTGGTCGTTCCCTATCAGCATGGCCTGCTGGAAAAGCTGTGCCGGCACGCCCGGGTGCGGGTGCCCTTCTACCGCGACACCGGGCGGCTGGATCCGCTGTTCGACGGCGACCGGTTCGACATGGCCGGCTGGGAGCAGGTTCCGGTCCTGACACGCGAAGAGGCCTATGCCAACCGCCTCGGCCTGGCGGCGTCGCAGGTCCCGGCGTTCATGGCGCCGCTGTCACCGGGGCAGACGACGGGCTCGACGGGCACGCCGCTGCCGTTCATACGCACCAGCATCAGCCGCTATGTCTCGGAAGGCCTGACCGAACGCGCCCTGGCCTGGCGCGGCCTGAAAAGTCTGAAACCGGTGGCCATGTCCAAGGCGGTGACAGGCGACGTCGGCAGCCGCGAAGGCGGTGAGCCCTTGAAAACCCGGCATGGCGCGGTGCATTTCGTCGACTTTACCTTGGCCCCGCCGGATCAATGCCGCGAGGTCGCCCAAATCCGGCCGCGCCTGATCATCTCCTACCCCAACATCGTGCATAGCTGGGTGCAGGTGGATGGTGGCGCTTGCCTGTCGGGCGTCGACGCGATCGTGCTGACGGGGGAAACCTGCCGCGACGAAACCCTGACCGCCATTCGTGCGGCCTATAAAGGGCACCTGATCAACCTCTATTCCTGTTCCGAAGCCGGCCCCGTGGCCATCCAGGGGCCGAAGGGCGACATGAAGGTGTGCGAGGAAAACCTGTGGATAGAGGAACCGCCTGTCGCGAAGCGCGCCCATCCGCATCCGGTGATCATCACCCCCTACTATGCCCATGCCACGCCACTGATCCGCTATGCGCCGGGCGATTACGCCATCTGGGGCAAGCCGGATAAGGCGACGCCGGGCCTGCGGTCGCTGGAGCGGGTTACGGGGCGTCTGCGCAACATGTTCAAACGTCCGGACGGCAGCCTGTTCTGGCCGAACCTCTCGGGCGTAAAGCTGATGAAGATTGCGGCCCATACCCACCGTCAGCTGATCCAGGAGAATTTCGAGCGCTTTGTCCTGCGAATCGTGTTCGACGCCCCGGCGAGTGACGAGCAGCTGGGGCAGATCAGGGCCCACATCGCAGAGGTTACCGGCGCGAAGGAGGTCGTGGTCGACGCCGTTGCCGCCATCGCCGACAACCGCACGCGTGGTAAATCCTACGAAAACTTTATTTGCCTGATCTGACGGCGTGGCTACAACCGCCACGCTTCCTGTTTTTATCCTGTGAGAGGAGATATCCCATGATCCGTACCGCGAAAGCCCACTGGGCAGGCGATGGCAAGTCCGGCGAAGGCACCCTGACCACCCAGAGCGGCGTACTCAGCAGCCAGCCCTATTCGTTCAAGCTGCGTTTCGAAAACGCTGACGGCCAGGCCGGCACCAATCCGGAAGAACTGATCGCCGCCGCCCATTCGGGTTGTTTCTCGATGGCCCTGGCCTTTGCCCTGGCCAATGCCGGCTTTACCGCGACCAGCATCGATACCGAAGCCAGCGTCGACCTGCAGCCAGGCGAAGGCGGTTTCTCGATCACCGCCATCAAGCTGAAGCTGACGGCCGTCATCCCGGGCATTTCCCAGGATCAGTTCGACGAGATCGCGGCCGGTGCCAAGGCCGGTTGTCCGGTGTCCAAGGCCTTGTCGGCTGTGCCGATCTCGCTGGAAGCCGTTCTGGCGTAAGCATTCTGAACCACGGATGGACCGGAAACCCGTGTTCATCCGTGGTTTCAAAAAAATTTTCGCCCCCTGTCGAAATAGGGCAAGGTCGTGCGTCGATGTCATGAGCCGCGCTGAAGCGCTCATCCAGACAAGGAACCACGACCATGAAATACGCTCTGCTGATCTATGAACACGCCGAAGATTGGGACGCGTACCGCAACGATCCGGACTACGCCGCCGCCTGGCCGGCCTTTACCCAGACCCTGATCGATGCCGGCGTCATGACCGGCGGCGCCGGGCTGCAGGGACCCGACACCGCCACCACCGTGCGTATCGGCGACGGAGACCACACCGTTCAGGATGGCCCCTTCGCCGAGATCCGAGAAATGCTGGGCGGCTTCTATCTGATCGACGTCCCCAGCCTCGATGAAGCCCTGAAATGGGCCGCCCGCGTGCCGGTCAGAGCCGGTTGCTGCGTCGAAGTTCGCCCGCAACTCGAGATGTAGGATGGACGCGCGCACCGAAGCGGAAAAGGCTGCCCGGACGGCCTATGGCCGGCTGGTCGCCTATCTCGCCGCCCGGACGCGCGACATCGCGGCCGCCGAAGAGGCGCTGGCGGCCGCGTTCCTGCGGGCCCTGGAGGTCTGGCCCGTCCGCGGCGTACCCGACCGGCCGGAAGCCTGGCTGCTGGTCATTGCCCGCAACCGCCTGAAAGATTCCTGGCGCCGCGCCAGGGTGCGCAGCGAAGCCGAAGCCACCGTGGAGCTTCTCATGCAGGAAAGAAATACCAACGAGCCGGTTTTTCCCGATGACCGGCTGAAGCTGATGTTCGTCTGCACCCATCCGGCGATCGACGAAACGGTCCGAACGCCGCTGATGCTGCAGACCGTTCTGGGCCTTTCGGCCGAACGCATCGCTTCCAGCTTCCTGGTCAAACCGTCGGCCATGGGCCAGCGCCTCAGCCGCGCCAAGACCAAGATCCGCGACGCCGGCATCGCTTTCGAAGTGCCCGATAGCGACGCCTATGCCGCGCGCCTGCCGGCCCTGCTCAATGCCATCTATGCTACCTATGGCCTGGGCTGGGTGGATTTCGACGGCGGCGAGGGGCGCGGCCTGGCCGACGAAGCGATCGACCTGGGCCTGGCCTTGCATGGCCTGGTGCCACTGACGCCGGAACTAAACGGGCTGCTGGCCCTGATGCTGTATTGCCAGGCGCGCAAGGCGGCCCACTATGTCGGCGGCCGCTATGTTCGCCTCGGCGACCAGGATTTCGCGTTATGGGACTGGGGTCGGATCGAAGTTGCCAACCGCATGCTGAACGCCGCCGGAACCAGGCGCACACCGGGCCGGTTCCAGCTCGAAGCCCTGATCCAGTCGGTCCACGTCCGCAGCGCGGTGGCGGGCGGTTCGGACTGGAAAGGGGTTATCGGTCTGTACGAGGCCCTGTTGAAGATCGCGCCGTCGTTGGCGGCATGGACCAACTACGCCGTTGCCCTGACCGAGGACGGCCGGGCCGCTGACGGGCTGGCGGTGCTGGACGGGCTGGATACGGTGCGGCTGAAAGACTATCAGCCGTGGTGGGTAGCGCGCGGCCACGTGCTGAAAACCCTGGGCCGGCCGGACGAGGCGCGAACGGCCTATGAACGCGCCGTCGGTCTCAGCCAGCATGAAGCTCAGCGCGAATTCCTGCGTGAACGGCTGGCGGAGATCTAATCCGCCAGGTCGCAGTTTGGATCTTTCAAAGTCCCCGTATACAATCGATAGCTCGACTTCTTGCCGGGCTTTTCGGTGCGTGACGCTGTGCCGACGTCCTGGACCTTGGAAAAACACTTGCCGATATCGACCGGTTTGTCGGCAGCGACCACGATCAGGGCCAGCCCTTCAGGCGGCGGGCCTTGCCACGGAAAACCCTTAGACTGCCCGGCCGGTGGCGAGCTTTGCCAGGGGTAGCGTTCGCGTTCGGCCATGGCGTACAGAGTCGGCTGCATCCAATGAAAACTGCAGCATGCCAAGGGAAAAAAAGGTTCGGGATTGTAATACACCGACTGTTTGCCGACATATGCCAGTTCGGCGTGGGTGTTATAATCGGTGGTCGCGATCCACTTCACCCGAGGTCCTGGGTGACGCGGAATTTCATTGGCGAGTCGTTGCCATCCCTCCGAGAGACCGCCCATGCCGGGCAAGCGAGGCGTCAGGGCCAGGAACACCAGTGCCCCCACACTCAGGGCGATCCCCAGCGGCGCCGCCAGCCAGCGCGCGCGGTTCCAGCCTTTACCCTCGATCCCCTCTGCGACGACCGCGCCCAGCAACACAAGCCCGGGAAACACCGGCGCGGTCCAGTTGCCCTGGATGCGGTCGTGAAAGACGTGGACCAGCAGGTAGGCGAACAGCGGCAGGGGCAGGGCGACCAGCAGTTTCAGGCGCGATTCGCTGTTCTGAAAGGCTGCCAGTACGCCAAGGGCCGCAAACACGAAGATCAGCGGATTGAGCAGCAGGGGCTGCGACAGGATGAATTCGATCAGGAACTTCAGCGTGAAATCCTGCGCGCCGATACGGCCGAACTGCTTTTCGACGGTCGTCCAATCGTGGTTCAGGTTCCACATCAGGTTCGGCGCCATCGCCGCCAAGGCCACCAGGCCGCCGAGATACGGCCACGGCGTCAGCAGCCACCGGCGTGCCGGCTTGTCCATCACCATCCAGGCAGCGACGCCCAGGCCCAGGAACAGGTTGGTGTACTTGGCTTCGACGCCCAGGCCAGCGAACAGGCCGAAGACCAGCCACCACCAGCCCTTGTTGGAGGTTAGCAGCCGCGCCAGCGCCCAAAGTCCACCGGCCCACATCAACACCGACGGCGGGTCGGGTGTTGCGACGACCGAACCTATGCTGAGCAGCAGGCAGGCATTCAGCCACAACACAGCGCGCCGGGCGATAGCGGTGTCAAACAGCACCCGCGCAGAGTCATACGTCAGCCATGACAACCCCAGGAAACTCAAGACGAAACTTAACCGGACAAAAAAGCCGGAATCGAAAAAATAATTGGTAGTGGCCATGATCCACCACGCCACCATCGGCGGGTGATCGTAATAGCCGAGGTCGGGATGCTGGGCCCACAGCCAGTAATAGGCTTCGTCCGGCACCAGCCCGACCTGGGACGCCGTGATCAGGCGCAACACCGTCATGCCGATGACGACGGCGGTCAGCCAGGGATACTGTGTCAGGCGCGCGAGCATAAACCTCTCATGGCGGTATTTTCGCCCGTCGGCAAGGTTACACCGCCAGCGCGGCCAACACCCCGTCAATCAGCCCGGGCATGTGGGGATCGACATTGCCCTGGCGGGCCAGGGTGGTGAAACCGTGGACCAAAGACCACGCCGAAACGGCGCGGACATCGATACCCGGTTTGTTGTCATCGCAAAGCTGCTCCGGACGGACCGGGAGGCCGGTCACCGCTTCGTGCAGCAGAGAGAAGGCGCCGGCGCTGGCTGCCAAATAGGCCGGATCGCCGCGGTTCAATGCTTCGCATCGCCACATCAGATCGAAGCGGGCCGGGTTGGCAAGGCCAAAGTCGATATAGGCGCGGCCCTGGGCGTGAAGCGGCTTGCTCTCGCCACCCTGCGCATTGGCGGCACGCAAAGCCTCCTGCAGGTCGAGGAAGGCCCCGGTCGCCACGGCGGTCAGCAGGCCGCGGGCATCGCCGAAATGGTGCGCTGGTGCCGCCGGAGACACGCCTGCGCGCCGGGCGGCTTCGCGCATCGAAAAGCCCTCCATACCGCGTTCGGTCAGAATCTCTTCGGTGGCGTCGATAAGGGCCTGGCGCAGGTCGCCATGGTGATAGGGTTTGGGTGGCATTTTAACAGTGTTAAGATTTAACTTGACGGTGTTTAGATTGTGCTTTATGCGTCATCTATACAGTGATTAGATGGTCGGCGCAATCAGGAGGATAACATGCCCGAAACCCTGTTCAACCTTGGAAACCTGCTGGCCATGGCCGGTTGGGCCGTGCTGATCGCGGGGCTGGCCGTCCGGCCGTTCCGCAGCCGCTCGGTCACCCTGGTGCGGCTGACCGCGGCCATCGTGTTCGGCGCCGCCTATATCGGCCTGATGATCATGGGACGCGATGCCTTCACGAATGGCGGCTATTCTTCCCTGGCCCAGGTCAAGGCCCTGTTTGCCAACGACTTCGCCCTGACGGCGGGTTGGCTGCACTACCTGGCCTTCGACCTGTTCGTCGGCGCCTGGATCGTCGAGGACAGCGCCGAACGCCGCGTTAATGGCTGGCTGATCGTGCCGTGCCTGGGCCTGACCTTCATGTTCGGTCCCGCTGGCCTGTTGCTCTACGTCGTCCTGCGCGCCTTCGGTTCGAAAGTGGCGTGACATGACCTCCGCCCAGAAAACCCTGACGGCCACAGCGGTCGTTCTCGCTGCCTGTTTCCTCGCCTTCTCAGTCGCCCAGGCTTTCGATTTCCGCCTGGTTGAGGGCATAAATGTCTGGATCAAACCGGCCAAGTTCGCCCTGTCCCTGGCCATCTTCGCCGCGACCCAGGCCGTATACCTGCACTTCGTCCAGCCGCAGCGGCAATCGAAATGGCCTATGGCGTTTGTCCAGTGGGGCCTGATCGCGCCGGCAGCGTTCGAACTCGGCTATATCGTCTTCCAGGCCGCCCAGGCGCAACCGTCGCATTTCTTTGTGTCCGACGCTTTTCACGGGCTTATGTACACCCTGATGGGTGTGGCGGCGGTGACGATCATGCTGACCTTGGTGCCGGTGGCCTATGAGATCGTGCGCCATCCGGTAGCCGGAACGCCCGGGCACATGCGCTTCGCCCTGGCGGTGGCGCCGATGTTTTCGGTGATCCTGGTGGTTGTTACGGCGGGTTATATGTCGATGACCGAAGGCCATTCCGTCGGCGCCGTTGGCGGCAGCTTTCCGCTGTTCGGCTGGAACCGCGCCGGCGGCGACCTTCGGGTGGCGCACTTCTTCAGCCTGCATATCCATCAGGTCTTGCCTCTGGGTGCGCTTTTGGTGGGCGGTCTGCCGCCTGTTCTGCGCTGGAGCGCCGTGATCGCCGGGACCGTCGCCTACACCGCCTTCTGCCTCTGGACCTTTACCGAAGCCCTGGCCGGGCGGCCGTTCCTATAGTTTCAGGAACCATTTGTTCCGCCAGCACACCCACAGCGGCACGAAGATCGCCGTCACCATCACCAGGGCGAAACACAGAGACGCCAGTTTCGGCTCGAAGGCCTGGGCAAAGAGCGCCTGGCCGGCGCCACGCAGCGATACTGCCGGAGGCTTCAGCCAGTTCAGATCGATTAACGGCGCCACCAGGAAACTCAGCATATAGGCTAGCAGAGGATTGGAACCGTAGACCTGGGCCGGGAATAAGGCCGGTCCCGCTTTCAGCTTTTCGACCAGCACGGTCAATATGCCCAGCGACAGCAGGGCAAAGCCCGTGGTGAACAGGGCGAAGGTCGGCGTCCAGATGTTCTTGATGATCGGGACCACCGCATTCAGGCCGATGGCCGCTGCCATCAGCAGGCCGCCGGCCAACAGCATCTTCAGCACCGGCGCCTTGATCCCGGTCATGCGGCCATGGCCGACCAGGGCGCCGAACAGGACATTGGCGCACACCGGCCAGGTGCTGAGCAGGCCGTCGGGATCGAACACCACCTTGCCGTCGACCGGCCACCACGGAAACATGTGATCGGTGGTCAGCAGCAGGCGGTCGACATAGGCCGGCCAGCTTCCCACTGGATCGAAGCGCGGCGCCCCGAAACCAGGGACCGGGACGAACAGCAGCAGCGCCGCCCACGACAGCAGGACCACGGCAAAGGCAATGCCGACCGCCGTGGCGTTCAGCCGGAAGCCATTGTCGCGGCGGGCGGTGAACAGCACGAACAGGGCGACCGCGCCGTAGCAGACCCCGATCCGCTGCAGCACGCCCGGAATGCGCATATGGGCCCAGTCGAAGGCCGGATAGGCATTGAGGAACAACCCCAGCAGCACCAGGATACCGGCACGGATCAGAATATGTTTCGCCATTTGGCCGTTGCTTTCGCCAGCCTCGATCCGCCGCCGCAGCGACAGAGGAATGGCGACGCCGATACAGAACAGGAAGACCGGCGCCACCATGTCGATAAAGGTGCCGCCTTCCCACTTGGCATGGACCAGAAAGCCGAACTGTTGGTCCCAGGCACCGGGATTGAGGTTCAGCAGCATGAAGATGATGGACAGGCCGCGCAGTATATCCAGCGCCAGCCAACGGTAGCCCTGAGTCATGTTTGCCCCCTGTGTCATGGCTATTTGCCCATCAGCACGGCGATTGCCTTGTCGATGCGGCGGGCGCGGGTTTCGGGTGTTTTCGCATCCTCGATGGCGCGGACATGTTCCTTGCGGTGGCTGAAGGCCAGCTTGTCGAAGGCCTCGTCGACCCCGGCGGCGTCCAGGGCGGCCTGGAAGTCGTCCGGGATTTCGACCACCCGCGGCGCGGTGTCGAGCACGATCTCGACCGCGATGGCGTCGCCGCCCTGGATGCCGGAGGCGGCGCGGTGCTCGGACGCGAAGGGGATCATATACTTGCCGCCCATGACCGCGACGGTCGTGCGATAGGCATAGCCATTGACCGTGACGGCGACGGGCGGCTTCTTGCCGGCGCCCAGCGACTCGACCGCTTCGGGCGGAACGACGATGCCGGTGACCGAGCGGCCTTCGGGCTGGAGCAGGGTGGTGTCGAACTTCATGGCGGGCCTCTTGCCGTCACCTTAGATCAAAAATGCGCGGCTTGCACATCGGATACAGTCCGGCCATAATTCGGATACAGACCCGGTCCATGGTGGCCGGATCGGAGGTCCTGTTCATGGTTGCGTCCCGTCTTGTCCTTGCTGTCGGCCTGATGCTGGCCCTGCCGTGCGCCGCCCTGGCGCAGGACAGTGATGAACTGGTCTCGGCCAATACCCGCGCCAAGCTGCCGAGCCAGGCGGAGATCGCTGCGACCGGAACCACCGACACGACCGCGAAACCCATCACCACCGACGATCAGATCATCGCCTGGCTGAATCATGCGCCGAAGATCGAACGCGAAGCTCGCGGCGAAGGTCTCTGGGGCGACAGCGACGGTGACGGCAAACGCAAGATCCACGGCGGCGCCGGGGTCAGCATCGGCACCGGCGGCTACCGCAGCGGCTATGTCTATACCCTGATCCCGGTCGGCGACGACGGCCTGCTGGGCCTGTCCTACAGTCAGACAGACTATGGCGAAAACGGCGGCTGGGGCTATGGCTATGACGGTTACCCGGGCTATGGCCGTCGCGATTATTACGGTCAGGGCTACGGCCGTCGCGGTGGCACGTCGCAGTCGTTCGGCCTGTCGCTGGATATGTCCGACGGCGCGCGAGACGCTTCGGGCAGCCCGCTGAACTGCGCCCCGGGCTTCCGCGTCGGCGATCGCTACACCGAACCGCTGTGGGTACAGGACCTGCGCGGTGGACACAGCTGTCTGTCGGACGATTAATACCCGGACAGTTTGCCGCCGATCTCAATGCCGGCGAACCAGGCGGGTAAAAAGGCGACCACCAGTATCGGCAAAGAGATGAGGAAGCCCCAGGCAAAGGGGGCGAGCTGACGGCGTGGTCCCTTTTCGGCGAGCGCGACCACCCCCAGGCATATGGCGATGACGGTAACCGTCCCGAGCCACCAGCCAGAAGCGACGATAGCGTCCCAGATCAGGGAGTAGCTGGAGGGTGAACCACCCTGCGCGTAGACCCAGATATTCACCGCGAACAGGATCGCGGTGTTGACCAGCACAATAATCAAACTCGTCGGAAATTTCATCCTTGCCCCCAGCTGTTCCAACTGGATAGCACCGATTTGAACAATGTTCAAGTCGGATTGCCGTCACCCCGCCGATGCGGCTTCGAACACGGCGTACTGTGCCGCGAAAGCGCGCTGATAGGCCGCTCGGGCGACTCCACGGGCAATATAGGCGACGAGGTTGGGAAATTCGTCCAGTAGCCCCGTGCTTTCCAGACGGCGCAGTATGGTGACCATCAGCAGGTCGGCGGCGCTGAAGCCACCGTCCAGCCAATCACTGTCACCGAGATGTGCCGACAGTTGCTTCAACCGTACGCGGACGCGCTCGTCGAGTCCGGGCAGGCGCTCGGCGTACCAGGGCTTGTCGCCGTCGGTGAACGGGGCGTAGGTCCGCTCCAGGATCGGTAGCTCCATGGTGTTCAGCGCGGCGAACATCCAGGTGACGGCGCGCGCGCGGGCCTTCGCGTCGTCCGGCAACAGGCCGGGGTGCGTTTGCGCGATATGAAAGATGATCGCGCCGGTCTCGAACAAGGCCAGGTCGCCATCCTCATAGGTCGGTATCTGACCGAACGGATTCAGCGCCATGTGCGCCGGTTCTTTCATCGCCTTGAACGAAACCAGACGCACCTCATAGGGCTGGCCGACCTCTTCCAGGGCCCAGCGCACGCGCATGTCGCGCGCCAGGCCCCGGCCGCGATCAGGCGACCGTTCGAAGGCGGTGATGGTGGGCGTGGCCATCAGTTCGTACCCAGGCGCTCGCGCAGTTCGGCTTCCTTGGCCAGGATTTCGCCTGTCGGATCCTGTTCGGCGAAGTCAGCAGAGTCGAAGATGGGGCGGATTTCGATCTCGCTGTCGGTCAGCATCGGATTGGGGCAGCGCCTGACCCAGGCAATGGCCTCGTCCAGGTCCTTGACCTGCCACAGCCAGAAGCCGGCGATCAGTTCCTTGGTCTCGGTGAACGGGCCGTCGCTGACGATCCGCTTGTCACCCGAAAACAGGACCCGGGCGCCTTCCTTCGACGGCTTCAGCCCTTCGCCGGCCAGCATGATGCCGGCATTGACCAGCTCTTCGTTATAGGCTCCCATCGCCGTCAGCAGTTCGGTGGTGGGCATGATGCCGGCTTCGGAATCCGCCGTTGCCTTGACAATCACCATGACTTTCATCTTGCTCTCTCCGTTTTGATTTGGCCGGCGACACCATGTCATTCCGGCCGGCTCTGTCAACATGACGAACGGCCGGAGCGCCATCCTACATCCGGTTCGAAATTTTTTCGCAATTGTTCGAACGGCGTTATCACACGGTCGTGACTGTCTTCAGAATTTATTGAGCATAGATGTTAACCCGCTGTCAGACTCAGGCTGGGCAAGCTCCCGGCGGGTTGAAATCTGCGGGGACACCATGGCCGACGAACATCCGGAAGTCATCACGACGGGCGAGGCCGAAACGGCGCCTGCGCCCGAAGCCAAATCCACCCGCCGAAAGCGCGACAAACTGTTTTCAGGCCTGGGGCTTGCGGCGTCAACCGCGCTTCTGACGGCCTGCGGCGGCGCCAGCAGTGGCGGGGGAGGCGGCGGGACAGCGGCCGGCTCGGCCTCCGGTGGCAATGCCCTCATGAACGCCTTCGGACTTGGCGGTCTGAGCGGTCCTACCGGCGGGGGCCAGCCCCCGACCGAAAACCAGGCCGCCCGCTTCCTCAGCCACGCCACCTTCGGCCCGACCATGGCCGAGATCCGCTCGGTCCAGTCCCTGGGCTATGATGGCTGGCTGAACCAGCAGTTCATCGCGTCGCGCCGCGACACCCATTTCGGCTACGTCACCCGTGGCGGGCCGCTGGGCTGTTCGACCTGCGACCGTATGTACGTCAACGCCTTCCTGGAAAGCCTGTGGCAGCAGGTGGCCGAAGATGCCGACTCCCTGCGTCAGCGCATCGCCTTCACCCTGACCGAGCTCTTCGTCGTGTCGGAGGTCAACAGCCCGCTGGAAGGCAATGCCCACGCCCTGGCCGGCTATCTCGACATGCTGGCCGACCGCTGTTTCGGCAATTTCCGTCAGCTTCTGGAAGGCGTCGCCCTGCACCCGGCCATGGGGCATTACCTGTCGCACATCCGCAACGAAAAGGAGGACGCCGCCACCGGCCGTATCCCCGACGAGAACTTCGCCCGCGAGGTCATGCAGCTGTTCACCATCGGCCTATGGGAGCTGAATATCGACGGCAGCCGGCGCAAGTCGACCCTGGGCAAGGACATCCCGACCTATACGCAAAAAGACATTTCCGGCATGGCCAAAGTGTTCACCGGCTGGAGCTGGGGCGGGCCGGACGACAGTATCAACCGCTGGTACGGCTGGCCGATCGACGAGGTCGAGACCGTGCGCTGGGATATCCCGATGCGGCCGTACCAGCAGTTCGCTTCGGTCAGTGAAAAGCGCATCATCCGCAAGGTGGTCATCCCCGCCAATACCGGCGCCGCCGACACGGTACGCATCGCGCTCGACACCCTGTTCAACCATCCCAATGTCGGGCCGTTCATCGGCAAGCAGCTGATCCAGCGTCTGGTGACATCCAACCCGTCGCCGGAATATGTCAGCCGCGTTGCCCAGAAGTTCAACAACAACGGCGAAGGCGTGCGCGGCGACATGCGCGCCGTGATCCGCGCCATCCTGACCGATATGGAGGCGACCAGCGAAACCTCGCTGATGTCCGACCGCGGCGGCAAGATCCGCGAGCCGATCATCCGCTTCGGCAGCTGGCTGCGCGCCTTCGGCGCCCGGTCGGCCACCGGCATCTATCCCATCTGGAACCTGGAAGACACGGTCTGGAGCATCGGCCAGAACCCGCTGCGGGCGCCGTCGGTGTTCAACTGGTTCCGGCCGGACTACGCCCCCCAGGGCGAGATCGCCGATTCCGGCCTGGTGGCGCCGGAATTCCAGATCGCCCACGAAACCACGGTCACCGGTTGGGCCAATTTCGCCTTTTCGACGGCCTTCTACGGCCATGGCTGGGACGAGAACCACATCGCCGCCAGCTATGCCGAGGAACTGCCCCTGGCCGATGATCCGCCGCGACTGGTCGACCGGGTCAACCTGCTGCTGACCGGCCGTCAGCTCGACCGCGAGTCGCGGGCCCTGATCCAGGAAGCGGTGGAAGACTTTCCGCTGAATGCCGAGAACGGCCGCTTCATCCGCGTCGCCCTGTGCGTCGCCATGACGATGATTTCCCCGCAATTCCAGATGCAGAGGTAGGGCCATGAGCGACGATACGAACGATAAGCCCGTGGCTGCCCCGGCCATTCACAAGGGGATCAGCCGGCGCCTGGCGCTGCAGATGGCCGGCGCCGCCGGCGGATCGGCCTTCCTGACGCAACTGGCGGCAGCCGGGGGCGCGGCGGCCCAGACGGCCAACGACTATAAGGCCCTGGTCTGTGTGTTTCTATATGGCGGCAACGACCAGTCGAACACCGTCATTCCCTACGATGTCAACGCCTATGCCCGCTACCAGCTGGCGCGGCCGACCCTGGCCATTCCGCGTAACAACCTGCTGACCATCAATCCGGTATCCTATACGGGCCCGGCGCTCGGCCTGTCGCCGCACCTGCGCGGCATTCGCGGCCTGTTCGGCCAGGGCAAGGCCGCCATCATCGCCAATGTCGGGACCCTGGCCTATCCTGTCACCCGCGCCCAGTACGAGGGCAACAGCCGGCCCCTGCCGTTCCAGCTGTTCTCGCACTCCGACCAGACCGGTCAGTGGCAGTCGGGCCTGCCGGACAAGGCGTCGCGCACCGGTTGGCTGGGACGGATCGGCGATATGATGGCGCCGGGCTTCAACTCGCCCAACGCCATCTCGATCGCCATGTCTATCGCCGGCAACAACGCGATCCAGGCCGGAAGCTCGACGATCCAGTATCAGATTACGCCGTGGGGCCCCATCCGCATCGACCCGATCAACAGCTGGGGGCCGCTATGGCAGGCCCCCCAGGCGACGGAAAACATCCGTTCGATGCTGTTGCGCCAGAACGGCCATATGATCTCGCGCGGGTTTTCAGCCATCTACAACCGCGCGGTCGAATCGGAACAGAAGCTGTCGCGGGCGCTGGAAGCGGCGCCGACCCTGACCACGCCGTTCCCGAACAACTATCTCGGCGCCCAGGCGCGTATGGTGGCGCGGCTGATTTCGATCCAGCAGCAGCTGGGTCAGCGCCGCCAGATCTATTTCATTGCCGCCGGCGGTTATGACTTCCACGACAATCTGCTGACGGAGCAGGGCGAGCGCCTGACCGAGCTGGATGGCGCGATTACGGCGCTGTACAAGGCGACGGAGGAGATGGGGCTGGCCTCGAACGTGACGACCTTTACGGCGTCGGACTTCGGGCGTGCCTTGCAGCACAACGGCCGCGGCAGCGACCACGGTTGGGGCTCGCACCACTTTGTAGTTGGTGGCGCAGTGCGCGGCCGGCGGGTTGTCGGCAAGATGCCGACGGTGGATCTGGACACGGATACGGATGCCGGACAGGGGCGGCTGATCCCGACGACCTCGGTGGATCAGTATGCGGCGACCCTGGCGCGGTGGTTCGGCGTCCCGGCCAGCGAGATTGCGACCATCATGCCGAACATCGGCCGCTTCTCAAACTCGAACCTGGGATTCATGGCTTAGGAAAGAGGGGGAGGCGGCCTATCTTTTACCTCTCCCCGCCTGCGGGGAGAGGACGAGAGCGGAGCGAAGTGAACGCGATCGGGTGAGGGGCTTTTCTGAAAGCCCAGCCGCGACGGAAGTGTCAGAAAGAGCCCCTCACCCTAACCTCTCCCCGGCCTCGCCGGCAGGCAAAAGAACGGGGAGAGGGGATTCTGTTCTGGCTAAGCCCTCGACGGCAGCTTCCACGGCGCGCGATAGGTCGGTGTCACCAGCTTATTGGCCTCCGCCACATCGAAGCTGTTCCTGGCTGCGTCCCAGGTGATCTTGCTGCCGGTTCGATGGGCGATATTGCCCATCTGGCAGATGATCGCCGTGTTCGCCGCCTCTTCGATCGTGCAGTTCGGCTTCAGCGACCGGTCCTTGATACAGGCGATCAGGTTGGCGGCATGCTTGCTCAAGCCCTTGTCGGACACCGGCGTGATCGGTACCTCGGCCATCTTGAAGGTCTCACCGGACTTCTCAGGCACCACCATCCAGTTGCCGCGGTCGACGACCAGGGTGCCGTTCTCGCCGATAAACGCCACGGCGGTCTGGCGGCCGTAATTGCCGTTGCCGATGGCCAGGCTGTGCTCCCATTGGATGGAAAAATCGCCATAATCGAAGAAGGCCGTCTGGGTATCCGGCGTTTCGGCGGCCGAGGTCGGGAAGGCGTACATGCCGCCCGCCGACATCACCGACTTGGGCGCCCCGGCCTTCATGCCCAGGATCGCCATGTCCATCAGGTGGACGCCCCAGTCGGTCATGGTGCCGCCGCCGTAGTCCCAGAACCAGCGGAACGTATAGTGGAACCGATTGGGATTGAACGGCCGCTTGGGCGCCGGCCCCAGCCACATGTCGTAATTGACCCCGGCCGGCACAGGGGCGTCCGGCTTGGCGGCCAACAGTGGCGCATTGGGCAGGTAGGCCCAGGCCTTGGCCATGCGCACTCGTCCCAGCTTGCCGGAATGGACGAAGGCGATGGCATCGGCCCAGTGCTGGTTGCTGCGCTGCCATTGGCCGACCTGGACGACGCTGTTGTGGCGCTGCTTGGCGGCGACCATGGCTTGGCATTCGGCGATCGAATTGCCCAGCGGCTTTTCGACATACATCGCCTTGCCCGCCGAACAGGCATCTACCGTCATCAGACAGTGCCAGTGGTCGGGCGTGGCGATGATGACTGAGTCGATATCCTTGTCGTCCAGCAGCCGGCGATAGTCGCGCTCGATGCGCGGCGCCTTGCCGGTCATCGTCTTGAACTCGTTGGCGCGGGGCCCGAGGACATTATCGTCGATGTCGCACAGGGTGACGACCTCGACGCCGGGCACCTCCAGATGGGCCTTCATATTGGCCCAGCCCATGCCCTTGACGCCGATGACGCCGACGCGGACCGTGTCGGACGGGGCCGCTTTGACCGAGGCTACGCCCAAAGCGGCAGAGGAGGCGAGTGCGCCACCCAGCAGGGTCCGGCGGTTGAAGTCCTTCATGGCGGTTCCTCGTCTGTTTTTGTAAGTTAGGCCTTGGGCAGTTTCCACGGCGCACGATAGGTTGGCGTCATCAAGGCGTTGGCCGCCGCCACGTCGAAGCGGTTGGCTTGCGCGTCCCACTGGACCTTGCCGCCGGTGCGATAGGCGATATTGCCCATCTGGCAGACAACCGCCGTGTTGGCCGCCGTTTCAATGCCGCAGTTCAGGGCTTTCGAACGATCCTTGATACAGTCGATCAGGTTGGCGGCGTGCTTGTTCAGCCCGTTGTCGGCGGCTTTGATCGGCGCAACGGCCTCGGTGCGTGCCACGCTATCCTTCATTTCCGGTATGACCATCCACTGGCCGCGATCAACCACCAGCGTGCCGTACTCGCCGATAAAGGCGACGCCATGGTCGCGGCCGGAATAGGGGCCGACACCGATGCCGGTACTGTGCTCCCACTGGATGGAAAAGTCGCCGAAATCGAACAAGGCAGACTGGGTGTCCGGCGTTTCCATCGCGGCACCCGGATAGGCATAGGCGCCCCCGATTGACATCACGGAGGCCGGCGTCTGCGCCTTCATGCCCAGCAGGGCCATATCCATCAGGTGGACACCCCAGTCGGACATAAAGCCACCGGCATAGTCCCAGAACCAACGGAAATTGAAGTGAAAGCGGTTGGGATTGAACGGCCGCTTGCGCGCCGGCCCCAGCCACATGTCGTAATTGACCCCCGCCGGTGGCGGGCTGTCGGGCTGGACCGCCAGGGTCTTCACCCACGGCAGGTAGGCCCAGGCCTTGGCCATGCGCACGCGGCCCAGCTTGCCGGAATGGACGTAGGCGATGGCGTCGGCCCAGTGCTGGTTGCTGCGCTGCCACTGGCCGACCTGGACGACGCTGTTGTGGCGCTGCTTGGCGGCGACCATGGCCTGGCATTCGGCGATCGAATTGCCCAGCGGCTTTTCGACATAGACGGCCTTGCCGGCCGAGCAGGCGTCGACCGCCATCAGGCAGTGCCAGTGATCGGGCGTGCCGATGATGACCGAGTCGATATCCTTGTCGTCCAGCAGCCGGCGGTAGTCGCGCTCGATGCGCGGCGCCTTGCCGGTCAGGGTCTGGAATTCGGTGGCCCGGGCGGCCAGGACGTTGTCATCGACATCGCACAGGGTGACGACCTCGACGCCGGGAACTTCCAGGTGGGCCTTCAGATTGGACCACCCCATGCCCTTGACGCCGATGACGCCGACGCGAACCGTGTCGGAAGGGGCTGCCTTGGCAGAGGCTGCCGCGCCCAAAGCGGCCGATGAGGCGAGCGCCCCGCCCAGCAGGGTCCGGCGGTTGAAGTCCTTCATAGCGGTTCCTCGTTTATATGATTTTTGTAATCGTTTACGAAGGAACGGGAACTTGTCAAGGCGCGTGAAAAAGCCGGCGCCCCATCGGAACCGCCGGCTTCAAAAATTTGGCTTTTAAAGCCGTGACTTAGGCCGAACGCAGGCGGCTGACGAAGTCGAACACTTCTGCCTGCATGTCTTCCGACCGGCGTTCCAGGTCGTTCGACAGCGACAGCAGCGACTGCGCCGCCTGACCGGTGGCTTCGGCGGCCTTGCCGACGCCGGTGATATGGCCGGTGACGTCGCGCGTGCCGGTGGCCGCCAGATTGGTGTTGTTGGCGATCTCGTTGGTCGCCGCGCCCTGCTGCTCGACCGAAGCCGCAATGGCCGTAGTCAGTTCGCCGATCTGCTCGATCGTCTTCACGATGGCGCCGATCGAGCCGACCGTCGTCGCCGTGGCCGTCTGGATCTCACCGATCTTGGCGCGGATATCGTCGGTGGCGCGGGCGGTCTGCTGGGCCAGTTGCTTGACCTCGGAGGCGACGACGGCAAAGCCCTTGCCGGCCTCGCCGGCGCGGGCCGATTCGATCGTGGCGTTGAGCGCCAGCAGGTTGGTCTGGGCGGCGATCGCCTGGATAAGGTTGATGACCTCGCCGATCTGGCCGGCGGCGGCCGACAGGGTGGCGATGGCGGCTTCGGAGCGTTGGGCTTCGGTGACCGCGTGTTGCGTCACCTGCGAGGTGCGCGTGACCTGCTGGTTGATCTCGTTGACGCTGGCCGACAGTTCCTCCGTGGCGGCGGCGACGCTCTGGACGTTGTTGGCGGCGTCGATGGCGGCATGGCTGACCGACTGGGCGCGGTGGGAGGCGTCGTCGGCATTGTGGGTCAGGCCGCGGGCGGCATCGGCCACAGTGCGCGATCCCGAAGCGAACCGCTTGGCCAGGTCGCCCATATTCTGTTCGAACTCGGTGGCGATGCGGTTGCGTTCGGCGGCCATGTTGGCGGCGATGCGGCTTTCCTCCTCGGCCTGCTGGGCCTTGAGGGATTCGGCTTCGGCCGCGCGGTCGCGCAGGGTGCGGATGGAGCGCCACAGCGACGAAACCTCGTCCTTGCCACGGGCATCGGGAATGTCGGTGTCGTAGGCCCCTTCCGAGATGCGCATGACGCTGGTGCTGACGTGCTGCAACGGCCTGGAGATCGAGCGCACGGCCAGCCACAACGATCCCGCGATCAGGACGATGACACCGGCGGCCGCGACCACCAGGAACTGCCAGATGCGGTCGTGCTTGTACTTGGCCATGTCGGCCCTGGAGGCTTCCAGGTTGGACTGGATATGCTTGACCATGGCGTCGATGCCGGCTTGGAAGGCCTTGCGGTTGGCGCGGTTGGCGTCGTTATTGCCCAGCGCGCTGGCGGCTTCGGGCGACTGTTCGCGGCCCAGGCGGGCCAGTTCGCGGCGCAGGGTGAGGAATTCGCCGGCCTGGGTTTCCACTTCGGTGAATTCGGGAAGATCGCCCGGCTTGATGTCGGCCTTCCACGATTTCAGCAGCGCATCGATCTTGTCGAGCTGCGTGTCGACATTGTCGGCATACTTGGCCGATTCGGTCAGGTCCTTGGACATGTACACACCGCGTGATTCCATCACGGCGGCCGTCACCAGACGATTCAGATGCTCACCGCGATAGGCGTCTTCGTGCGCCCGGTCGGTCTTCATCAGCATCTGGTTATAATCGGTGATGGTCACCAGGCCCAGCCCGGTGATCAGGGACGCCATGATGGCGAAACAGGCGACGAGCGCCAGGATGCGGGCCTTGATGGTCATAAGGTACGCCTTTACTTGATGGGGTTGCGGCAGAGGAAACGTAATCGCCAAGGTTTACCAACACACGGTTAACGCAAGGTTTTCTCAGACAACCCTGGCCAAATTCCGCAAGTTTTCCGGTTGCGGCGCCCGGCGAAAAGCGCCAGAAAGGCGAACAACCCGGAGATCTGCCCATGAAAACCCGCGCCGCTGTTGCGTTTGAGGCCAAAAAGCCGCTCGAAATCGTCGAGGTCGATCTTGAAGGGCCGCGCGCCGGCGAGGTCCTGGTCGAAATGAAGGCGACCGGAATCTGCCATACCGACGCCTACACCCTGGACGGTTTCGATTCGGAGGGGCTGTTCCCCTCGATCCTGGGCCATGAAGGCGCCGGCGTCGTGGTCGAGGTCGGCGCGGGCGTCACCAGCCTGAAGCCCGGCGACCATGTCATCCCGCTTTACACGCCGGAATGCCGCCAGTGTAAGTCGTGCCTGTCACGTAAGACCAACCTGTGCACCGCCATCCGCGCCACCCAGGGCAAGGGGCTGATGCCGGACGGCAGCTCGCGCTTTTCCTATAAGGGCCAGGCCATCCATCACTATATGGGCTGCTCGACCTTCGCCAACCACACCGTCCTGCCGGAAATCGCGCTCGCCAAGATCCGTGACGACGCGCCGTTCGACAAGGCCTGCTATATCGGCTGCGGCGTCACCACCGGTGTCGGCGCCGTGGTCAATACGGCCGGCGTCGAACCCGGCGCCAATGCCGTGGTCTTCGGCCTGGGCGGCATTGGGCTGAACGTCATCCAGGGGCTGAAGATGGTGGGCGCCGACCGCATCGTCGGTGTCGATATCAACGACTCCAAGGCCGAATGGGGCAAACGCTTCGGCATGACCCACTTCGTCAACCCCACCAAAATCTCCGGCGATCTGGTGGCGCACCTGGTCGAACTGACGGGCGGCGGCGCCGACTACACCTTCGACTGCACCGGCAATGTCGATGTCATGCGCACGGCCTTGGAAGCCTGCCACCGCGGTTGGGGCGAAAGCATCATCATCGGCGTGGCGCCGTCAGGCGCCGAAATCCGTACCCGTCCGTTCCAATTGGTCACCGGCCGCGTCTGGAAAGGCTCGGCCTTCGGCGGCGCGCGCGGCCGCACCGATGTGCCGAAGATCGTCGATTGGTACATGGACGGCAAGATCGAGATCGACCCGATGATCACCCACACCTTCCCGCTGGAGCGCATCAACGAAGCCTTTGACCTGATGCATGCCGGCGAAAGCATCCGTTCCGTGGTGGTGTTCTAAGTATCACTAGGCGGAAATAATGAGGGCAACGCAGAAAAATCCAAGCAGATCGGAGCGATTTAACTTTCTTCTCCCGCCCCGTTTACGGGGAGGGGGGACCGCGAAGCGGTGGGAGGGGTGTTGCAGCCAGTGGAATGCCCCTTCCGTCTCATTGCTTCGCAATGATCCACCTTCCCCGTAAACGGGGCAGGCGGAAGCGCTTCAAGCTAGACCATGATGCTAGCACCGAATTTACAACTCAAGGAATCCGTCAATGAAGTTAGTTTCCTTCGGTACTTTTCGTATTAATCCTGGCCAAATCCAGATAATTAACCCCCTGAACATGGACGGAACACCCTCTTTTCAAGTGCTGTTTAACGGTCGTGAGCAGGTATTTTTTTGTCAGCCCGGCATGTTACACGACACGTTCAAGGTGATGTATGACAAGTTCGTTTCAGATGTCGAAGATGCACTTCAATATGATGGATAGGCGAAAGATGCTTTTCGATCTTGCGCAGCTCTGAAACTTATTGAAAACCGTGTAACACGGCAGGCGTCCCCTCCCACTTACCGAAATTTACCATCCGGCCGCTGAATTAGGCGTCCGATTTCTATCACTCCGGGTGTTACAGTTGGCGCTTACGTGAACGTCAACTGACACGGATCTGAGGCATGTATTCAGTGGACTTTATTTCGCAGCATCGTCTTTACGACGGCATTCTTTATTTCATTCGGCACGACAGCGCCGCCACCTCTACCCCGATGTCGGCCACGGTCTTCGTGCCCGACGTCGCGGAAGCGCGCACCGATGCACCCTTTCCGGCCCTGTACTGGCTGTCGGGCCTGACCTGCACCGCCAACAACTTCACCGAAAAGGCCGGCGCCTACCGCAAGGCCTCCGAACTGGGCCTGATCATCGTGGCGCCCGACACCTCGCCGCGCGGCGAGGGCGTCGCCAACGACCCGGCCAGCGATCTGGGCCAGGGTGCCGGCTTCTATGTCGATGCGCTGCAATCGCCGTGGAAGGCCCACTACCAGATGGAAACCTACGTCACGCGTGACCTGATCGAGGCGATCGAGGCCAACTTTCCGGCCGCACCGGGCAAACGCGGCATCTTCGGCCACTCCATGGGGGGGCATGGCGCCCTGACCCTGGCCATGAACCACGCCCACCTGTACCGCTCGGTCTCGGCCTTTTCACCCATCTCGTCGGCCATGCACGCGCCGTGGGGCGAAAAGGGCCTGAGCAACTATCTCGGCCACGACCGCTCGGCGTGGGAGCGTTACGACGCCTCGGTTCTGCTGGCCAAGGGCATGGGCAAGGCGTTCGACGACATCCTGATCGACCAGGGTCTTCATGACCCGTTCCTCGAAGGCCAGCTCAAGACCGAACTCCTGGAGCAGGCTGCCGCCGCGGCCGGCCAGAAGGTCACGGTGCGCTATCACGACGGCTACGACCACAGCTATTATTTCATCCAGAGCTTTATCGACGACCACATCGCCTTCCACGCGCAACGGCTGAAATAATCACGCAGTTGTCAGGGTTCGGACCGTAGCCTGTATTGCGGCTGCGAACGGAACCCTTTACCTTTCCGGCGGGGCCGCGTCAGGCCTCGTCCCGGATCTCCCCGCAATGCTGCTCTTTGCCTGTGCCGTCGTCCTCCTTCTGGTGGTCCTGAACGGCCTGTTTTCCATGTCCGAACTGGCCGTGGTGTCATCGCGCCGTGCCAAGCTCCAGAGCCGCGCCGACCGCGGCAACAAGGGAGCGGCGGCGGCGCTGCGGCTGGCGGACGATCCGAACCGCTTCCTGTCGGCAGTCCAGGTCGGCATCACCCTGATCGGCATCCTGGCCGGCGCCTACGGCCAGGCGACCATCGCCGGCGAGCTGGATAAGATTCTGGAAGGTGTGCCCGGCTTGGCGCCCTATTCCAACGCCATTGCCACCGGCATTGTGGTGGTCCTGCTGACCTATCTGTCGCTGATCGTCGGAGAGCTGCTGCCCAAGCGTCTGGCCATGCTGTTTCCGGAAACCATCGCCGGCGCCGTGTCGCGGCCGTTGAATCTGATGGCGATGATCATGGGGCCGTTCGTGACCCTTCTGACCGCTTCGACTTCGCTGGCCCTGCACCTGATGGGCATCCGTGATAGCAAGGGCGAAGCCATCACCCAGGAAGAGGTGGAAACCACCCTGGCCGAGGGCATGGGCGCCGGGCTGATCGAGCCGGGCGAGGCGGCCATCATGACCGAGGTGATGCGCCTCGGCGACCGTCCCGTGCGGGTGGCCATGACGACGCGCACCGAAGTTTATCGCGTGTCTCTGGATGATGACGAGGCGGGGATTCGTACCGCCATTCGAGCGTGTCCTTATTCACGCTTTGTGGTCGTTGAAGGCCAGGACATGGAGACTCCCATCGGTGTGGTGCACAAGCGCGATATTGCCGATACCTTGCTGGCCGGAGGCACTTTGGATCTGCGCGCCATGGTCCAGGAACCGATCTTCCTGCCTGTGACGACGTCGCTGCTGCGGGCCCTGGACAGGTTCAAGCAATCGACCTTGCACGTCGCGTTCGTGGTCAATGAGTATGGTGGCTTCGAAGGCCTGATCACCCCGACCGACCTGCTGGAAATGATGGCCGGCGACTTCGACGAAAGTCATGACGATGAGACGCTGAAGATCATCCGCCGCGACGACGGTTCCTTTCTGGTCGACGGCCGCGCCAACCTGGTCGACCTGTCGGATGCGCTGGGAGAAGAATTTGAAGCCGGCGCTGACTACCACACCATCGCCGGCCTGATCCTGAACGAGTTGGGCCGATTCCCGGTGGAAGGGGAGGTGGTGCATATCGCCGGCTTCAAGATCGAGGTGGTCGATATGGACGAACGCAGAATCGACAAGGTCCTGTTCCATAATGTAAGGCGCTAGGGAGAGGAACTGAATGATGAAGACCGCACTTATTGCTCTGGCCCTGCTGATAGCCGCGCCCGCCGCCTTTGCCGACGAGGCCTGCACCCAGAACGACGACAGCAAGCTTCCGGCGGCATGGCAGTCCTGGACCGCCCCTTCGGCGGTCACCGCCGCCGCCAGGCCCGCTGACCAGCCACAGATCGAGATCGGCACCGCCTATCAGGTGCAACTGTCGCCGGCGGCGGAAACCTTGTACGACCCCGCGCCCAAGGAGGTCGTATCCGGCAGTTTCGGTGGGCTTCTGATGCTGACGGTCAAGGCTGCGGGCGACTACAGCATCGCGCTGGACAGCCGCGCCTGGGTCGATGTTGTCCGCGACGGCCAGGTGGTCGAGTCGACCAGCCACGGCCACGGTCCAGCCTGCACATCCCTGCGCAAAAAGGTGGTGTTTCCGCTAACGCCGGGGATCTACACGATCCAGCTCGCCAATGCGCCAGTGCAATCGGTCAGGATTGAAGTGGCGGCCGGAACGCCCTAATCCAGCACCAGTTCGCGTAAGCGATGCTCTTCCTCAAGCCGTTGGCGTGACAGTTTTTCGGCCTCGGCGGCGCGATCCTTGAGGATGCCCAGCGCCGTCCACAGTTCGCCGATCTCGCCACGCGATGCGTCCGGAATTTCGGTGTCGTAGGCGCCCTCGGAAATGCGCACCATCGACTCGCGCACCCGGGCCAGCGGCGCGGCGATCGAGTCGATCGCGATCCACAGAGACCCACCCAGCAGAATCAGAATGCCGGACGCTGCCGTCATCAGGAACTGAAACTGGCGCTTCTCCTCGAACCGCTTCAACTCGGCCTGGCTGGTGGCCAGTTTCGCATCCAGCCCGGACACCATGGTGTCGATCCGGACCTGCAGCGCCTCGCGTTCGGCGCGATATTCGGGCTTGTCTGCCATGCCTTGGGCCACGGCGCGGCCACGCTCGCGCGTCATCTTCGCCACCCAATATCCGCCCTTGACGAGGAACTGGCTTTTATCGCGCACCTGCGTCAGTTCCGGCAGCTCGCCGCCGGCAACCGGCCACGCGTTCAGGAAGGCGTCCAACTCACCCACGCGCTTGTCCAAGCGGTCGGCCTGGACCAGTTCTTCCTCGCGCGAATTCGCCAGATAGACGCCGCGGATCTCAATGACGATTGTGGCCACCATCCGGTTCAGGCGTTCACCGCGGAAGGCGTTTTCGGCGTTATGGCGATAGTCGGCGATGATGCGGTTATAGTCGCTCATCGTCTTCAGGCTGAGGGCGGTGATGATCACCGCCAGCAGGGCAAAGGCCGCCACCAGGCAAAGGATCTTGGCTTTGATCGTCATGACGCGTACTTTCTACAGGGTCGTTTTGCCTGATTAACATAGTCGCCTTAACAATTTGCGCTATTCGGCCCAGGTCTGCGGCTTGACTTTCCCCGGTTTGCCCTGTAAGTCCGCGCCCTTCATTACGGTTTAATCCCACGCTGCCGTTGCAATCGCGTTCGCATTCGGGCGGACGCCAGCCGGGGTTATAATAAGGTTAGACTATGTCGAAGCGCCACAGCGCCAAGTACAAGCTCGACCGCGTCATGGGTGAAAACCTGTGGGGCCGTCCCAAGTCCCCCGTCAACAAGCGCTCCTACGGCCCCGGCCAGCACGGCCAGCGCCGCAAGCAGAAGATTTCCGATTTCGGTATCCAGCTGCGTGCCAAGCAGAAGCTGAAGGGTTACTACGGTAACATCACCGAAAAGCAGTTCCTGCGCACCTACGAAGAGGCGTCGCGCCGCAAGGGCAACACCTCCGAGAACCTGATCGCCCTGCTGGAAACCCGTCTGGACGCCCTGGTCTACCGCGCCAAGTTCGTGCCGACCGTCTGGGCGGCGCGTCAGTTCGTCAACCACGGCCACGTCCTGGTCAACGGCAAGCGCGTCAACATTCCGTCGTACCGCGTCAAGCCGGAAGACGTCGTCGAGGTCCGTGAGCGTTCGCGCAACATGGCCCTGGTTCTGGAAGCCCTGCAGTCGCCGGAACGCGACGTGCCGGACTATATCGAACTGGACGCCAAGGGCCAGAAGGCGCGCCTGATCCGTCTGCCGGAACTGGCCGAAGTGCCGTACCCGGTCAAGATGGAACCGCACCTCATCGTCGAATACTACTCGTCGTAAGGTTTTTGACGCGCTGGCAGGCTGCAAATGCCCGTCTTTCTGCGTTACGGTGCTCACGTACTCAAGTACGCTCCGCTCCGTTACTCGAAAGCCAGGCATTTTCGCCCAGCCATCACGACAAAAACGGTCCGTGCCATTGGAAAACCCCGGAAGTTCGCTTCCGGGGTTTTTCTTTAGGCCCAGCCAAAAATTTGAAAGTTTAAGTTTGCCAATAACTTATCCCTCCCCGTTATACGGGGAGGTGGATCATTTGCTGGAAGCAAATGAGACGGTGGGGGATTTGGCCCGCGGGTGTTTCCGTCACCGGCGCTCCACCGGCCATCTGGCGTCAGTTGCCGTCCGTTGCCGGCGCGTCCTCGGCCTTGAGCAAGGCCAGAGCTTCGTCGCGCGTCGCACCGCCCTTGATAGCCTTGATGATAGTTCGGGCGCTCTCCGCCGAACTACCGCCATGCGGGTCGTTGGCGATCGGCACCAGCATGTCGGCGGCCTCCTCCAGCCGCCCCTTGTTCAGCAACATGACGGCGGCGTTGCGGGCATAGGTGCTGATGCCGGGGGACAGTTGATGCGCCTCGACGGCGGCGTTCAGCGAATTGTCATCCGGATAGCCGGGCCCCGGCGCGGCGGTTTGCGAAAAGTAGAACAGGTTGACCGGATCGGTCGGCGCCAGCTTGTAGGCCTTCATGAAGGCTGTGCGCGCCTTCTTAATCTGGCTCTCCTTCGTTTCGCCGGGGGCCAGCTTGTCATGGTGCGCCATGAACAACAGAGTCTTGCCCAGCCAGTGGAAACCTGCGCCATCGTCCGGATGCGCCGTCGTGTAGGCGGTGTAGTAGTCCAGCGCCAGGGCCTCATCACCGAGCATGATATCGGCGCGCGCCTTAACGCCCTGGGCATAGGCGTCGCCGGGATATTTCGCGGCCTCGTCGGTTATGCTCTTCAGCAGGTCCTGGTAATTGCCATTGGTGCAGGTCGACGACCGTGAATCCCACATGATCAGCTTGTCGGCGGAAGCGGGCAGGGTGGTCACGGTCACCGCCGGCTGGGGCATGCCGTCCAGCTTATAGAGTGTGGCCCGCAAATCCTTGCCGTTCAGATATTTGGTCAACGTGCCCTTGAGCTGCTTCATGGTCAGGCCGAAAGCCTTTTCAAACGCCGCGACCGGGTCTTCGCCGGCGTTACGCGCCTCGACATAGGCGAAGAAAGTCTCGACTCGCGCCGGATCGGACAGAATCCAGTGCGTCAGCAGCCAGGACTTGGCATGGAAATCGTCCATCTTGCGCGTGACCTCGTAGTCGTCGCGCAGCATGGCCGTGTAGTCGAGCGAGGTGCGGGGGCTCATCAGCTGATAGACGCGGTCGGACCAGGCCATGCCGACCACGGCCTGGTCGTCCTTGATCACCGCCGTGCCGTAGAATTCAGCGAAGCCTTCCATGAACCAGCGCGGAAAGGCGTCCCGCGACCGCAGGTGCATGAACTGATGGGCGTATTCGTGGAAGATAACGGTCTGGCTGGTGTTTTCTTCCTGCTGCGTCACTTTGGCGTTGCTGAGCCGCTCGCCGTCATACAGGGCATAGGCGTTCATGCCGTCGGCGCAGGGCGTGACGAACCCCAGAACCTCGGGCTTTATCGTCGGCCAAGCGCGTCTCAGGTCACCGAAGTCGTTGACGAAATAGACGTTGAGCTTCTGTTCCGGCGCTGTGTCATCCGCCATGTTGTACATGGCGCCCAGCACATAACGGTACTGCTCCAGGCGCTTCAGGTAGCCTTCGGCCGCGGTACCGCGGGCATTGCTGTAGACGACGAAGTGGTCGCTCTCGGCGCGCACCCAGGTATCGGCGGCCATGGCGCCGCCTGCCATCAGCAGTCCGCCCACGGTCGCAGCCGTCGTCAGCCAGGTCCTCATAATCGCCCCCTCCGGTATCAAGCGGACGACGATAGCTCAGCTTGCGAATCTTGAAAAGTCGGCTCAGGCCGGCAGAAGGCCCTTTTCCGACAGGGCGGTCTTCAGTTCGCCCGACTGGAACATCTCGCGCACGATATCGGCGCCGCCGATGAATTCGTTCTTGATGTACAGTTGCGGAATGGTCGGCCAGTCGGAATAGGTCTTGATGCCGTCGCGCAGTTCGTCGTCCTGCAGCACGTCGACGCCGACATATTCGACACCGAGGTGGTCCAGGACCTGGACGACCAGGCTGGAGAAACCGCAGCGCGGCTGTTCGGGAACGCCCTTCATGAACAGGACGACATCGTTGCCCTTGATGGTCTGGTCGATGAAGGTCTGGACGTCGGTGTCGCTCACGGCGGGGCTCCTGGAAGGCAAATCTCTCAACTTGCGTCTATATAGGCCCCGTGCCGCGACTTTTCCAGTGGTTAGAGCGCATCCCCAAAAGTGTGACGCACTTTTGGGATTAAGATGCGCGCAAAAGAAAAAGCTTGGAGCGCCGATCCGATTCTTCCGGATCGAAACGCGCTCTAAGCTTGCTTGGCGTGGAAACGCGCCATCTCGATCTGCGCCGGAACAGAGGGGGGCATGTGGCGCTCCGGCACGTCGGCCAGGGCTTCCAGATGATCGGTGTCCTCGGGCTCGACAAAGATGCAGGCCAGGCTGGGCTGGGACAGGCAATGGCCCAGGCACAGTTCCTCGGGTGTCCAGCCATGGGTCTGGTGTAGGAAGGCGTGGGTGCCGGCGCCGGCCAGCGGGTTTTTGACCTTGCCGCCGAACCAGCCGCGGCGGGCTTCGGGTGGGACGACATCCGACGCCTTGCGGTAGCTGTTCGGAAAGAAGGCTGTAGCGAAGACATTCATCTCGCGCTGGATGGCGAAATCGATCTGACGACGCTTGTCCCAGCTCGAATCGATATCGTAGCTGGTCGCCAGCACGTTGAACTGGCCGCCGCGGATGAGATCGCCCAGGTCTTCGGTCTCGGCCTGGACGCCGATATAACGCAGCATGCGCGACCTCTGCAAGGTGCGCAGAAAATCCATGCTGTCGTCGGGGAGCACGGCCGCGCCGGGCTGGCCGAAAAGCAGCAGGTCGATCCAGTGCAGGCCGGCCTCGCGGATGACCGCCTTCAGGCGCTCCCGCAAGGGGGCGAACTGATAAGCGGCGGCGTCGGTCACGGCGCCGGGCTCGTGGGCGCTCAGGGCGATGAACAGCAGCTTGCGTTCGACGACGCTGAAAACCTCGTTGGCGGCCTTCAGCAGCTTGGGGTCGGTGCTGTCGAAATGGAAGGTATTGATGCCGTTTTCGAGCGCGGTCAGGATCAGCTTTTGCAGCAGGCTGTGGTTCTTGCGCAGCTTCTCGGAGTTGAGACGCAGGCCGATGGTCGACAGGGCAAGGCCCGAACGGCCGAAGGGACGGTAACGCATGACCCTACCTCCCTGTCCGCTCACGGCGGGTGCTATGCGCCCGGTTCCGCATATTCAAACGCCTTGCCGCCATGTCGTTGAAATTCGCCATCTCTCAACCGGCTAGCATGGATATGGTAATGAGAGGGTTAAGAGGGGCCGGGAAAGCATAGCCAAATTCCGCATTTTTCCGCGGTGCGATATTTCGGACAACAGGGGTTCATGTCTGGTTCAGCCGTATGGGATTAAGCTGTTTTGACGGGGCGGGTTTCCGCGCTATAGTTAACGCTTTCGCGGGAGGCGTGGCATGACAAGGACGACCGGTATGGGATTGTTTGTCGGACTGCTGATGACCCTGGCCCTTCTGGGCCAGGCCTCGGCCCAGACCTGTCCGCGCGATGCGGCGGCCGAACTGGACGCTGCCGTCGCCCAGACCCTGGCAGCGGTGCAGAGTGGCGATGCGACTGCGCTTCTGGCCGTGGTCAGCGACGATGGCCTGGCCTTCAACCCGGAGGGCGAGGAGGTGGGTTACCGTGCGTTGCAGACCCAGTTCACGAACAAGAGCGGCCGTTTCTGCGCGCTTTTCACCTGTAATGGCCAGCGCGGTGCCTTGGGCGCGAAATTCCACCGTGGGCCGATCGACAAACAGATCGACAGCCGCAACGGCCTGGCGACGGTGTTTGTCAACGCCAATACCAATGACGAGTTGCAGTTGAACTACCGGCTACGCAACTGCCGCTGGGAACTCACCGGCGTGGCAATGGTGGAGTAGCACCAACAGGTTGAGTTAACTAAAAAATCCCTCCCCGTTATACGGGGAGGTGGATCATTTGCTGGAAGCAAATGAGACGGTGGGGGATTTCTAGGCTCCGAACCTCGCGAGCGCCACTTGTATGACGTCCTCAGCGACGCCATCGGGATCGCGTAGAACATTGAAGGCCTCAATCCGATACACTTGCAATCCTTGCTCTGCCAACCATTCGTCCCGCTGGGCATCACGCTTCTGAGCTTCATTACTATGGTGATCACTGCCGTCGATCTCGACGACCAACTTTGCTCGGTAACAATAAAAGTCCAGGATATAGGGACCGAAGGCCTGCTGACGGCGAAACACCGGATTGCCGATGCCGCGAGTCTTGAGCCTCTCCCAAAGAAGATGCTCTGGCAGAGTCGAAGCACGCCGCAGATGTCGAGCTAATCCATATTTAGGCTTCATTTGAAAAAGCTATAATGAAGACTGAAAAATAGGAAGACGACGGCGGGCCCAATCCCCCACCGTCTCATTTGCTAATCGCAAATGATCCACGCCACGGGGCGCCCCGCTCCCCGTATAACGGGGAGGGATTAGAAATTATTGTATTTTATGATCTTTTGTTACGCCTTCCCAGCCATATAGGCCGGCAGCCACGCCTCATTGGTTTCGCGCAAGCGGTCCAGGCTGACGCACAACCCGGCATAGATCAGGTCCGTACCCGTCGCTACACCGACCACGGCCACCGGCACCTCAGCCTCGGCCGCCTGGGCGATGACCAGATGCGCCGCGGCTTCGTCGACCGCCACCAGGTAACGCGCCTGATCCTCTGCAAAGGCGAAGATATGGTCGTCCAGGTCGCTCGGGTTCTTCAGCTCCAACCCGACCTTCGACGCCAAAGCCATATCGGCCGCCGCGCACAGCAGGCCGCCGTCCGACAGGTCGTGAACGCCCTTGGCTACGCCGGTCTTGATCAGCCTGCGGACCAAAACACCATTGGCCTTTTCGCTTTCCAGGTCGACCTTCGGCGGCGCGCCGATTTCCAACCCGAAGACTTCGCGCAAATACAGGGTCGAACCCATCTCGCCCTTGGTCTCACCGACCAGCAACAGAACCTGGCCAGGACGGACCTTGTTGAAGCCCACGCGCTGGTCGTAATCCTTCAGCAGGCCCACCGCGCCGACGGTTGGGGTCGGCGGAATCGCGATCCCATTGGTTTCGTTGTATAGCGACACGTTGCCCGACACGACCGGGAAGGCCAGTTCGCGGCAAGCCTCGGCCATGCCGTCGATGGCGCGGACGATCTGGCCCATGATCTCGGGCTTTTCCGGATTGCCGAAGTTCAGGTTGTCGGTGATGGCGATCGGCTCGGCGCCGACGGCGGTCAGGTTGCGCCAGGCCTCGGCCACGGCCTGCTTGCCGCCTTCATAGGGGTTGGCCTTGACATAACGCGGCGTGCAGTCCGAGGTGACGGCCAGGGCCTTCTTCGTGCCGTGCACGCGAACCATGCCGGCATCGTGGCCGGTCGACGAATCCGACAGGGTGTCGGCCATGACGTGGCGGTCATACTGTTCCCACAGCCAGCGCTTGGACGCCATGTCCGGGCAGCTCATGATCTTAAGCAAGGCATCACCAACAGGGGCCACGGGCACCTCGGAAGCATGCAGTTGCGGCTCTTGGGCCGGCTCGACCCACGGGCGGTCGTACAGCGGCGCATCGTCCGACAGCGGCGACAGCGGCAGGTCGCAGACGACTTCGCCATGGTGCAGCAGGACGATATGGCCCGAGGTATTGGTCTCGCCGATGACGGCGGCATCCAGGCCCCACTTCTCAAAGATACGCTGGCCATCAGCCTCGCGGCCGGGCTTCAGTATGGCCAGCATACGCTCCTGGCTCTCCGACAGCATCATCTCGTAGGCGGTCATATTGACTTCGCGCTGGGGCACCTTGTCGAGGTCGAGCGTGATGCCCAAACCGCCTTTGCCGGCCATTTCCACAGAACTGGAAGTAAGGCCCGCGGCACCCATGTCCTGGATGGCGGCGACGGCGCCGGACGCCATCAGTTCGAGCGTGGCTTCGATCAGCAGCTTTTCCGCAAAGGGGTCGCCGACCTGGACGGTCGGGCGCTTTTCTTCCGAATCTTCGGAAAATTCGGCCGACGACATGGTGGCGCCGTGGATGCCGTCGCGGCCGGTCTTGGAGCCGAAATAGACCACGGGCAGGCCGGGCTCTGGCGCGGCGGAATAGAAGATCTTGTCGGCATCGGCCAGGCCGACGCACATGGCGTTGACCAGGATATTGCCGTTGTAGCCGCTGTGGAAATTGGTCTCACCGGCCACGGTAGGCACGCCGACGCAGTTGCCGTAGCCGCCGATGCCGGAGACCACACCTTCGACCAGACGGCGGGTCTTGGGGTGGCCGGGTTCACCGAAACGCAGGGCGTTGAGCAGGGCGACCGGACGCGCGCCCATGGTGAAGACGTCGCGCATGATGCCGCCGACACCGGTCGCCGCCCCCTGATAGGGTTCAATGAAGGACGGGTGGTTGTGCGATTCCATCTTGAAGATGCACGCCTGGCCGTCGTCGATATCGATGACGCCGGCGTTTTCGCCGGGGCCGCAGATGACGCGGGGACCGGTCACCGGGAACTTGCGCAGATGCAGGCGCGACGATTTGTAAGAGCAGTGCTCGGACCACATGACGCTGAACACGCCCAGTTCGACGTCATTGGGCTCGCGGCCCAGCCGGTCGAGAACGACCTGATATTCGTCAGGCTTCAGGCCGTATTCGGCGGCCTTGTCGGCCATGGACTTCGGGGCGGGGGATGTGGTGGTGCTCATGGCGCGCCGTTTAGCGGATTCAGCCCCCGCGCTCAAGGCGCGAAGCGTTAGCGCGACGAAAAATCCGCTCAAGGAGCGAAGCGCCGCAGAAACAATTTTAGCCCTCTTATACCGCCCCGCTTCCTGGCAACCTGCTACGTGATTCACATATCGTCGCGGAGTCACTTTTCTTTCTCCTCCCCGCTTGTCGGGGAGGGGGACCGCTCGAACGAGTGGAGGCCTGAGGTCAACGACCGAAGGGCGAAGCGAGAGAGGTGCGGTGGTGGGGTTTCTTACTTTACTTTCAATAGTTTGATCGTATCGACGTACGCAAAGACACTCCACCGCGACTGCGCGATGTGTCACTTCGCGGCTTCGCTAACAATTCGCCCTTTCCGACAAGTAGGGGCGAGCTACTTGCCGTCATATACGAACGGAAATTTCGGCCTGTCGGTCTTGATGCAACTGGCGTCGACATTGGCGTCGGCCGTTTTCAGGAACTGCGCCACCAATGCCTTGGCGCAGGTGCTGCCGCCGGCGATGGTGTGGGTGCGGTTGGGGAAGAAGTAGTTCCGGCCCTTGCTCAGGCCCTTCACCGTCTCCTCCGACAACTCGGCCGGGCAACCCGCATCGATATCGGCCGACAGCATCAGGGTCGGAATATCGCTGACGAGAGCCTGATTCTCCACCGCGTCGCCCTTGCCGGTCGCGAAGGCCTGGCAGACGGCGAAGAAGCGGCGGGTATCACGCGCCACAGCCACGGCAATCGGGTCATTGGCATCCACGGCATCCAGAGCCGCCGGGTCTTCGAAACCGAACTCCTCCCGGCACAGGGTGGTGAAGAACTGGCCTTCGGTATAGCCGGCCTGGGCCTTCACGAACTTACCCAACGCCTTGTAGTCCCCCGTGAGCAGCTTATCGATGGTCGTGGGCAAGGCGCTGGCGCCGTCCGGGCTGTAGATCTGGTCCAGCAGAAAGGCCCCGACGGCGTCGGCCGTGTAGGTCTGGTCCTTGTCGCTGACGGAGGTGGTGAGCCATTGGCGCAGGCGGGTATCGAACCGCGCCGCCAGGTCGGGATATTTGCCATTGCAGACGCTGTCCGCGGCGCAATAGGCCAGAACCTGACGGACTTCACGCGACACCAGGCCGGGGAGGGGCGCGGTCGCGTTGGCTTCCGGCGGCCAGGTCGAATTCAGCACAACGGCGCGCAGATCGGCCGGATCGTGCTGCATCACTGCCATGGCGACGCGCGTGCCATAGGACCCACCGTAAAGGTTATAGGTCTTGACGCCCAAAGCCTGGCGGATGTCGCGGATATCCTGGGCGATGACCGCGGAATTGTATTGCGTCAGGTCGATGCCCTGGGCCGCCAGCTTGCGGCCGCAAGCCTGCAATTCGGCGACGCCGGCGTCGCTGGTGACCCCGGCATCGGACAGGGGCGCTTCGCCGCAATCCAATGATGGCGTCGATTTGCCGGTGCCGCGCTGATCGAAGAAAATCCAGTCGCGGTCGTCGGTGACCAGGCTGGGCTTGCGGCGGAGGCGGAAGGGCAGGCCCGAGACAACCTCGCCACCCGGACCACCATGCAGGAAGATGACCGGATCGGCCTTCTTGTCGGCGGCCTGGGCACGGACAATGACGACGGGCAGGGCGACGGTTCGGCCATTGGCCTTGCCGCGGGTCTCCTCGACCACCATGGTGCCGCACTCGATCCCTTTCAGGCCGATATAGGCGAAGCTGCAGGACTGTTTGTGGTACCCCAACGTGGTGGGCGCCTTTTGCGGCATACAACCGGAAGCCAGCAGGGCCAGACCGGCCACCACAACAAGACGACGCCACATATCCGTTACTCCTGCAACAACGCAGGCATACAGGCACCGCCCGGCGGGAATGTCAATCCAGGCGTTCGGCCGGCCCTCAGACCAACCGTCAAGCCGCCTGGGCGGCGCGAACGAGACTCTTGAACATCGGGGCGCCGTCGGCCGAGCCAAGCGCTTCCTCGAAGGCGCGGTCGGGGTGAGGCATCATGCCCAGCACATTGCCGGCCTTGTTGATGATGCCGGCGATGTTGTTCATCGACCCGTTGGGGTTCTCAACATAACGGAAAACGACCTGGTCGTTGTCCTCGATCGACTTCAACGTCTCGGCGTCGGCGAAGAAATTGCCGTCGCCATTCCCCTGTGTCATCCACACAGTCTGCTTGTTGCCATAGGCGCTGGTAAAGCGCGTTGTGCGGTTCTCAATCGTCAGTTCGATCGGCTTGCAGACATATTTAAGGCCGGAATTGCGCAGCAGGGCGCCCGGCAGCAGGCCCGACTCACACAGGATCTGGAAACCGTTGCAGATCCCCAACACCGACACGCCACGCTCGGCTTCGCGCTTGACCGCCGCCATAACCGGCGACTGCGACGCCATGGCGCCACAGCGCAGGTAGTCGCCATACGAGAAACCGCCGGGGATGACGATCAGGTCCAGGCCCGACGGAAGCTCCGTCTCCTGGTGCCACACCATCTCGACCTTGCCATTGACGGAGGTCTCGACGGCAGTCTTGCAGTCGCGGTCGCAGTTGGAGCCGGGGAAGACGAGGACGGCGGCTTTCATGGTCTTAGGCCACCTCGACCTTGTAGGATTCGATGACCGTGTTGGCCAAAAGCTTCTCGCACATGGCCTTCAGCTCGCCCTTGGCCGCTTCCGGATCGGAACCGTCCAGGTCGAACTCCAGCAGCTTGCCGACGCGGACATTGGCGACGCCGTCCCAGCCGAGCCCATGCAGGGCGCCTTCGACGGCCTTGCCCTGGACGTCCAGCACACCGGGTTTCAAGAAAACGTGGACCTTTGCTTTCAAGGTTGGGGCCTTCATTACTGCATTCCGCCTTCGATGACCTTGGGCATGTCGCCCATGATGCCGAGCCGCTTGGCGACTTCGGTGTAGGATTCGATCACATTGCCCATGTCGCGGCGGAAGCGGTCCTTGTCCAGCTTCTCATTGGTCGCCGCGTCCCACAGGCGGCACGAATCCGGGCTGATCTCGTCAGCCAGGATAACGCGCGAAAAGTCGCCTTCGAACAGGCGGCCGTATTCGATCTTGAAGTCGACCAGTGTGATGCCGACGGCGGCGAACATGCCGCTCAGGAAGTCGTTGACGCGCAGCGTGGTCGCCAGGATGTCGTCGATCTCCTGGGTATTGGCCCAGTTGAACGCCGTCACGTGCTCTTCGGTGACCATCGGGTCTTCCAGGGCATCGTTCTTGTAATAGAATTCGATGATCGAGCGCGGCAGCTGCTGGCCCTCGGGCAGGCCGAAGCGCTTGGCCATGGAGCCGGCCACCACGTTGCGGCAGACGACTTCCAGCGGGATGATCTCGACTTCGCGGATCAGTTGCTCGCGCAGGTTCAGCCGCTTGATGAAGTGGTTCTGCACCCCGATATTGGTCAGCTTCGTCATGACGAATTCGGAGATGCGGTTGTTGATGACGCCCTTGCCTTCCAGGACGGCCTTTTTCTGGGCGTTGAACGCCGTGGCGTCGTCCTTGAAATACTGGATCAGCGTGCCGGGCTCGGGGCCTTCATACAGAATCTTGGCCTTGCCTTCGTAGATTTTCTTGCGGCGGGTGGTCATTGGACCGTCTCCAAAAGAGGGAGGGGCCGAAAACGAGTCGGAATATTGAACTCTTTATCGGGATTGCATCTTAGGGGATGCGCGTTGGCGCCGCAAATAAACAAAAACTTTTGCTGTGTAAACGCCGGTTCTTGTTGCGCGCGCGAATAAGCGGATTTACAACATTGGCCTGCCTGAAAGGTGCTGTTCACATGTCGCATTCCGAGCCTATCCCCGAAGCCGCTTCTGCCGGGGACGCCGCCGAACGTAAGGCGGCCTCGGGTCGCAACCGCGCCATCGCCGTGTGGGCCGCCGCACGGATGGACCTCAATCCTCAGTCCACGGAACTGTATGCCCAGGCGGTGGAGAACTTCCATTCCGAGCGCCCGACCGAGGAAGACGTGATTCGCAAGATCTACGGCGACCTGATAGCGTCCAACATCCAGGTGCGCGAAAGCGAAGTGCGCACCCGGGCGGCGGAATTCCTGGCCCAGGCGCGGGAAGCCGTCAAAAACGGGAACTAGCTGTCGGGGGGACCGATGCTCGAACAGATAGCCGAACGCGAAGAGCGCCGCAGCGAGCGCGAGACCCGGATACGGTACGGACTGGTTGCGGTGCTTCTGCTGGCCGTAACCGGGTTTGTCGGGTGGTCTGCGCTGGAAGCTCTGGGCTGGTGGCGTGTGCCGCTCTTCGTCCTTGGCTACGGCGCGTGCGCCGCAGTCCTGGTCTGGTGGTATCGCACCCGGGACGATAAACTGCGAAACATCGTTTCCGACAACGTGTTTTTGGCCCTGCTGGCCACGATCTGGGGGCCGGGCGCCTGGAGAGGCGCCGTCCTCATTGGTCCGTGGCACAGTCTGGCCATCGCCGGACTGACCCTGACCTTGTGGCTGGGTCTTTGGGCGAAGTCCAGATCCTGGGGCGCATTGGGCCTCCTGCCCGGGGCTGCCGTTCTGGCTGTGACCGGGTATATTTGCGCCGGCCTTCTGACCGGTCACACGATCTTCGCCGAACTGATGCACCCTGTCATGGCCGGGTTGCTGTGCGTCTTTTCACTTGCGGCCTATGGATTCTTTGCGTTCCGGATATGGTTTGCTAAAAGCCGGGCTACGGACAAACTACAGGAGAGTTGAATGCGCCTTCATCATCTGGCCGGCGTCATCGCCGGTGTCGCTCTCCTGACGCTGGCGGGCTGCGCCACCGTTCCGTCCGATGATGGCGGGAACAGCGGCCTGCCGGAACAACCCATCGATGCGCCGCCGCCGCCGCCGCCTTCGGACACCAACACCACCGAAGAACCGGCGCCACCGCCACCTCCGCCGCCTCCGCCGCCGGAACTGCTGGTCTCGGGCCTGCCCTGGGAAATCAACCATGCCGAACGGGGAGCGTGGTCGGTCGAACTCCGTAAACAGGTCCGTGCCAACCTGGCCTCATTCGACAAGGCGACCGACTGGGCCGATTTCTGCCCCGCGTGGTCGGGCCTGAACGAGGACAACAAGGTCGAGGTGGTCTCGACCCTGGCCGTGGCGATCGCCAAATACGAAAGCAACTACAATCCGCACACCATCTACCATGAGCCGGCGCCGCTGAATGTCGACTCGGTCGGCCTGTACCAGCTTTCCTACGAGGACGGCTTTACCTGGTGCACCCTGGACCGCGCCAACAAGTCGCTGGAAGACCCCGTCAACAACATCCGCTGCGCCGTGCCGAAAATGGCGAAGCTGATCGCCAAGGACAAGGTTGTGACGGCCGGATCGACCGGCGCCAATGCCATGGGCCTGGCGCGCTACTGGTCGGTGGTGCGCCTGGGATCGACGCACAAGCTGACGGAAATCCGCGCCGCCACCCGCGCCGTGGGCGCCTGCCGGGTGTGATCCCTCAATCACGGGATAGACCGCCCTCAGCAGTATCAATAGACCTTGTTTGGCCAGGAACTGATATTCGGCCAAAGCCCCCCTGCGGCCGGATAAAGACGGAAGGCGTTCCCCTATGGCGCCTTCCGTCGCTCTTTTTTGAGCAGCTCCCTTAATCGAGGGATAGCAAGGTTACGCGGCCCGGATTTAGATGACCCATCCACGGAGCGCGCGTCATGAAATCTGCGATCATCCTTTCGGTCCTGGCCTGTCTGGCCGCCGGCGCCGCCCACGCCGGCAACTGCCCGGGCGAAGAGACCAACTCGCCGCAGCTTCCCGCCATCACCCGGGTCGAACTCGAAAACCCGGCGGTGCCGAACAAGCCCCACCCGGCCATGCCGTCCGCCAACATCGACCGGCGCAGCTTCGTCGGCGCCTCGGTGCGCGACGGTAAGCTGGGCCTGATCCTGACCCTAGCCGCACCGGTTGCGGCGGGATGTCAGGTCGCCCTCGAGATCACTGACCTTAACACCACCCTGAACCAGATCATCCAGGGCCAGGGCTACACGCTGACCAATGTCGTTTTCGACCGCCTTGATCCCCTCTACCGCAACGGCCTTATCGCCGTTGGCAACGGCAGCAATGTCCTGCGCGCCCAGGTTCCGGTCCGGCCTCGGGTCACCGACGCCCGCGTCTTTACGCCGGAAGTCCGCCTGATGACGACGCGCGTCGGCCAGAACCCGACCGCCGCTCTGCCATTCACCTTCGAAGTCCGGCCGTTCGAAATCGTCAGCTTCGCCCCCGTCCGCACGCAGGGCGGCCCGGGCTCGCGCATCGAAATGTTCGCAACCCTGAACGAAATGCCCGTCGAAGGCGCCGTCAGCCTGACGTACAAGACCTCGAATACGACGGCCGGGCTGATCGACCCTGTGACGAACGCCGTGGCGCCACGCGCCGAAGTTTCGACCCTGGTCGATGAGGGGGAACTGCCGCCGCGCGATCGTACGGTCTTCGTCGCGGCGGCCCGGCCCCTGGCCGACAGCAACTCCATGCTGGTCCCAGCCACCACTCAGGTCACCGTGCAACTGCGCGCGAGCAGCAGCAGTGGCGCCGTAACCTCCTCAGCCCGAACCGCGTCCCTGACCATCGACGACGTCAAGGTTCAGAAGCTGGCCGTCCTGACCCCCAAGGTGGTGGTGACGCCGCCGCCGGCCAGGGACCTGCCGACCCTGCCGGGTGTCACGACCAAAAAGACGGGTAACTGACTTATACCAACGGCAGTTAGGCTTGACCTTTCTTTGCCCACCCCGTTTACGGGGTAAGCGCAGCGAAAGTATAGCTTTCGCCAGCGCATGGCGCGAAGCGCCGGGCGGGGCTCTTTCTTAAGAGCCCAAATCACCCGTCATTGGTATTAAGCGAACCGGCCCGTCACCGAAAACCGCGGGCCGCCGGCATACGGCGCGACCGACGCCACCGATCGCGGCTGGTCGCCGGCAAACAGCGCCAGATCGTTCAGACGCGGCATGATCCCGCCTTCGATATCGCCCGACGGCGAGTGGAACAGCATCTGGCCGCCCCAGTCGCTGCGCCAGTCCTGTGTAAAGCTCCATTCGAAGCACAGCCGCGCCGCGGTATCGGTATGCCGCGTCAGGAAGTCGCCCGGCCGGTAACACACGGCGCTCAAAGCGATCAGATCCAGCCCCGACAACCCGGTCAGGCTCTCGCAAAATCGCGCGAAGGCCGGCGACTTGATCATATCGGCCAGCGGCTGCAACGCGTGACCTTCCTGCGTCCCCATCAGGTCATAACCCAGCCGCAGCCACGACAGCCCGGTCTGGGCGCGTTCGGCGGCTTCGGTCAGCCGGTTCTGGATATCGCTTTCGGGCAGGGTGGCCAGTTCGCGGCGGTTGATGACCTCCGGCCCATTGCCGCCGACCAGGTGCAGTTCCCACGGCGTCTGCTGTTCCAGGCCGTGATGAACCGCGAGGGCATCCTCATCCAGCAGCGCGCCTTCCAACCGGATCCGGCCCTTGGAGGCAAACCGGCTCAGGTAACCGGTGGTGTCGAACTGGGTATTGGGGACGTACACCGGGCCTATCCGAACACGCGGGCGAAGATCGTGTCGACGTGCTTGGTGTGGTAGTCGAGGCTGAAGAACGGCTCCAACTCCTCGCGGGTGAAAAACTTCGACACATCCTCATCGGCGGCCAGGAAGTCGAGGAAATTGCCTTCGCCGCGCCATACCTTCATGGCGTTGCGCTGGACGGCCGAGTACGAATCCTCGCGCGACATGCCCTTCTGCGTCAGGGCCAGCAGCACACGCTGCGAATGGACCAGCCCGCCGAGGCGGTCGATATTCTTCTGCATGTTCTCCGGATAGACCAGCAGGTTCTCGATGACATTGGCCATGCGGCGCAGGGCGAAGTCCAGGTGCACGCAGGCGTCCGGCGCGATGCCGCGCTCGACCGACGAATGGCTGATATCGCGCTCATGCCACAGGGCGACGTTCTCCATCGCCGGCACCACCGCCGATCGCACCAGACGCGCCAGGCCGGTCAGGTTCTCGGTCAGGATCGGGTTGCGCTTGTGCGGCATGGCCGAGCTGCCCTTCTGGCCGGGCGAGAAATACTCTTCCGCTTCCAGCACTTCGGTGCGCTGCAGGTGGCGGATCTCGACGGCCAGGCGCTCGATCGACGAGGCGACGATCCCCAGGGCGGCAAAGAAGGCGGCATGGCGGTCGCGCGGGATGACCTGGGTCGAGACCGGCTCGACGCTGAGGCCCATCTTGTCGGCGACATAGGCTTCGACCTCGGGCGAGACATTGGCGAAGGTGCCGACGGCGCCCGAAATGGCGCAGGTCGAAATCTCTTCACGTGCGGTCACCAACCGGGCGCGGGCGCGGACGAACTCGGCATAATAACCCGCCAGCTTCAGGCCAAAGGTTACCGGCTCGGCGTGGATGCCATGCGAACGGCCCACCGTCGGCGTGAACTTGTGCTCAAGCGCCCGGCGCTTCAAACCGGCCAGTACCAGGTCGACGCCTTCGATCAAGAGGTCGGCGGAACGTTGCAATTGCACGGCAAAACAGGTGTCCAGCACGTCCGACGACGTCATGCCCTGGTGCAGGAAGCGCGCTTCGGGGCCGACGATTTCCGACACGTGGGTCAGGAAGGCGATGACGTCATGCTTGACGGTACGTTCGATCTCATCGATGCGCTCGGCGTCGAATTGCGCATCCTGGCCCTTTTCCCACAGGGTTTGTGCGGCCTCGGCGGGAATGACGCCCAGTTCGGCCATCTTGGTGGCGGCATGGGCTTCGATCTCGAACCAGATCCGGTATTTGGTCGCGGCGTCCCAGATGGCGGCGGCGTCCTTGCGGGCATAGCGGGAGATCATGACGGAACCTTGTGTTGACGGAATTTTGCGGCGTGATGGGCGCAGGTACGCCGGGTGTCAAGTCCCGATTGGTTGCAGGTGCGAAACCGCGACGCTCACAATCTGGTTAATTTACGCTTTGTGGGTGTGAAGGCTTGGCGAGGTGGTTTAGAAAAGGTTAATTTTGCGGGCTAGTCTATAAGTCTAATTGGTCGTTTGAGGGTTGTTCGTCGTGTCCAAGCTTTTCCTGAAATCCGGTGTCGCCATTATTGCCTTATCTGCGCTGGCCTTGGCCGGGTCGGCCTCGGCGTTCGGCAGCAAGCCGGCGGTCAAGCCCGTCACCACCGGCTTTACCGAATCATCCCACTATACCGCCGAACAGACCGTCGCGATCGTTCAGTCCGGTAGCCCCGGACCGGCTATACCGAACGGCGAAGTGGTCGCGTTTGAGGGCGGTGAGGGTGGGGCGGCCTGGCAGGCCGTGCCGGAAGAACTGCGCAAATATGCCCGCCCGGGCCAGTGTTTCGCGCGGCTGCTGGTGGCGCCGGAGTTCGAAACCTACAAGGACAAGGTCCTGGTCGCCGAAGCGCGTACCGAAACCCGCACGGTCCCCGAAGTGACTCAGTGGGCTGAACGCGACGTCCTGGTGACCCCGGAAAAGGTCATGCGCCGCGTTATCCCGGGCACCACGCGCCAGGTCGTCGAAACCGAAGTGGTCACGCCCGCCGGCTTCCGCGAAGAGGTCATTCCCGCCCGTTACGAAACCCGCGTCGAACGCGTCATGGTCCAGCCGGAACGCCAGGTCTGGGTCGAAAAGAAGGGCATCCCGACCGGCGCCGCCCTGGTCACCCCGGTGACCCACGAAGCCGTGCGCTACCGCGCCGACGGCACGCTGAGCTGGCCGGGCAAGTATCCGGTCGTCGTGCCGGCCGACAACGCCACCGCGGAATACCTGCAACAAGGCAGCGCCCAGACCGTCCTGTGCCTGGAAGTCCTGCCGGCGGTGTTCGAAGACCGCAAGGTCCAGGTCCTGGTCCAGCCCGAGCAGGTCCGCCGCATCGAGGTCCCGGCCGTGACCCGCAAGGTCAAGCGCAACGTTGTCGACACGCCCGAGCGTGAAGAGGAATACGTCGTCCCGGCCACCTACAAGAAGACCAAGGTCAAGGAAGTCGTTACCCCGGCCCGTACCGAAACCATCGAGATCCCTGCCGTCTATCGCGACGAAGTCCGCAACCGTGTCACTGAAGGCGCCCAGCCGGTATGGCGCGAGGTTCTGTGCGACAAGAACGCTTCGCCGGCTCTGGTCTCCGACATCCAGCGCGAGCTGAACAAGCGCGGCTACAACGCCGGTCCGGTCGACGGTCGTCTGGGTTCGGGCACGGTTTCGGCCATGCAGAAGTTCCAGGCCGACCAGGGCCTGCCGCAAGGCCAGCTCTCGGTCGAGTCGGTGCGTGCTCTCGGCATCAAGCTGTAAGTTTTTGAAAATACAATAAAAATGCATCCCTCCCCGTTATACGGGGAGGTGGATCATTTGCTGGAAGCAAATGAGACGGTGGGGGATTGGGCCCGCTGTCATCGAGTCAAACAGCGATCCCACGCTGAAGGTAAATAATATTACAAATTATCGCGAAACGGCGGATTTTGGCTTCAAAGTCCGCCGTTTTCATGCCTAGTCTCCGGCAAAACGAGGGAGACCAGGATGAACCGACGGGAACTTTTCAAAACGGCCTGTGCTGCGGCTTTTGTCGCCGGACTGCCGGCGGCGGCGGACGCCACCACCATGCCGTTTCCCTCCCAGCGGAAACAACTGTTGTGCAATGACGGCTGGCGCTTCCACGAAGGCGACCTCGCCATGCCGGTCCTGATCGGCCACGACGAAACCTACAACGCCGCCAAGGCCGGCAACGCCCTGGGCGCCGCGTCGCCATCCTATGACGACAGCGACTGGGCCGAGGTCCAGCTCCCGCATGACTTCGCCAGCTTCCAGCCGATCGAGCAGGGCGCCAATGTCGACCAGGGCTATCGCCGCCGCGGCATTGCCTGGTACCGCAACAACCTGCGCTTTGAGGAGAACGACCGCGGCCAGCATATTGAGCTGCAGTTGGAAGGCGTCGCCACCCACGCCACCGTCTGGTTCAACGGCACCCTGGTGGCGCGCAACTGGTCGGGCTACGCCTCGGCCTATATCGATATCACCCCCTATGTCACCTATGGCGAGGCCTTCAACTCCCTGGTCGTGCGGGTGGATGCCCGCGAGATGGAGGGCTGGTGGTACGAAGGCGGCGGCATCTATCGCGACATCTGGATCGTCAAACGCAACCCGGTCCATATCGTCACTGACGGCGTGTTTGCCCATCCGGTGCAGGGCGGCGATAAGTGGGTCGTTCCGATAGAGGTGACGGTCTATAACTCCGGCAAGCAGGTCGAAACCGTACACGTTGCCAGTGACATATGGGACGACAGCGGTATTGGCGGCAGAGAGTTTGGTAACAGTCAGACAATTACTGTGCCCCCCCTGGAGACGGCAGTCGCGCGCTATACAGTTGACGTTTTCTCTCCGCATTTGTGGAGTATCGAAGACCCGCATCTGTACCAGGTCACGACGACCGTCATGCAAGGCGATCTGGACATTGCGGAATATCAGCACCTTGATGAAGTCATCGTCGATGTCGGCTTCCGCACCCAGCGCTTCGATGCCAAAACCGGCTTCTACCTCAACGACAAGCACGTCAAGCTGAAGGGCGTCTGCCTGCACCAGGACCATGCCGGCGTCGGCACCGCCGTGCCAGACGGCCTCATCGACTTCCGCCTGCGCAAGCTGAAGTCCCTGGGCTGCAACGCCATACGCATGTCGCACAATGCCCAGAACCGCGCCCTTATGGACGCCTGCGACCGCCACGGCTTCCTGGTCATGGCGGAAAACCGCAACTTCAACCCATCCTCCGACTATATGGAGCAGCTCGAATGGCTGGTCTGCCGCGACCGTAACCACCCCAGCATCATCCTGTGGTCGGTGTTCAACGAAGAGCCGATGCAGGGTTCCGAGGCCGGTTACGAAATGGTCCGGCGCATGTCGGCAGCCGTCAAACGCTTGGACACCTCCCGTTCGGTGACGGCCGCCATGAACGGCGGCCTGTTCACCCCGCTGAACGTGTCGCATGCCGTCGACGTCGTCGGCATCAACTACCAGCAGGACCAGTACGATCCCTTCCACGCCGCCTATCCGGACAAGCCCCTGACCTCGTCGGAAGACGCCTCGGCCTTCATGACGCGCGGCGAGTTCGTCACTGACAAGGACAAACATATCCTGGCCGGCTATGACGACGAGGCCGCGCCCTGGGGCGCCACTCACCGCGCAGCCTGGAAGCGAATCGCCCAGCGTGACTTCGTCGCCGGCGGCTTTGTCTGGACCGGTTTCGACTATCACGGCGAGCCCACGCCGCACACCTGGCCGACCAACTCCTCCTTCTTCGGCATTTTCGACCTGTGCGGCTTCGACAAGCCGGCGGTGCATATCCACCGCGCCCAATGGATCGACGATAAACCGACGCTTGGCCTGGAACCGCACTGGAACTGGACGGCGGGTCAGAGGGTCCGCGTCATGGCCTGCACCAATGCCGAGGAGGTCGAGCTGTTCGTCAACGGCAAGTCCGCCGGCCGGCAAAAGGGCGACCGGCTGGAGATGAACTACTGGACCGTGCCCTATGCCGCCGGCCATATCGAGGCGCGCGCCTATAACGGCGGCAAGGTGGTCGAAAAAGCCCGCCGCGAAACCACCGGCAAGGCGGTCGCCCTGCGACTGACATCGGAGGGCTCAGGGTATGACGCCCGGCCGCTCACCGTGGCTGCCGTCGACGCCAAGGGCCGCATCGTCCCCGAAGCTGCGGACATGATCCGGTTCGAGGCCGAGGGATGCGCCATTATCGGCCTGGGCAACGGCGATCCGAACTGCCTGGAAGCCGAAAAGGGTGACCGGCGCTCACTGTTCCACGGTCTTGCCCAGGTCATCGTCCGCCAGGAAGTGACAAAGTGGTCGGTCGTGCGTGCCACTGCGCCGGGTCTGAAACCCGCTTCGATCACCCTCGAACCCCATCAGGGCGGAGGTGTGTCCCAGTCGACAGCCCCGACCGTCCAGACCTACGGCAACTGGTTCCGGGCGCCGGACGGCACATCGCCCGACGCGGCCCCCGACTTCGCCACCTGGCAGTGGTTCCGCGCCGGAGAACTGTTCGCGGCGGCGACATCGGACGGTGAGGTCAGGGTGGCGACCAGCCTCAAACCCTTCAAGGCGATTCAGGCGAAGGGCGGTGTCCTCGAATTCCTCGACATCACCGGCGCGGCGGACATCTATGTCGATGGCCAGAAGGCGGGTTCCAAGGACTATGCCGACGCCGGCAAGGTTCGCGTGCCTCTGTCGCCGGGTGACAGCCATACGGTCGTTGTAGCTTTCCGCACCGTCGCCGGTCAGCGCTTCGGGTTCGGCAGGGATGTCCGTGTCCGGTCATAGCTGACACGGTCTGGCAGCGGGCGGGGCGATAACGCGCTGAAACTCAGGAGAACCCTATGTACGGACTTATCGGCAGTTTCAGCGCCCATCCGGGCAAGCGAGACGAACTGATCGGGCTGATGACGGCCAGCGTGGGTGACATGCCCGGCTGCCGCAGCTACGTCGTGGCCAAGGACCCACAGGACCCCGACAAGATCTGGATCACCGAGGTGTGGGACAGCGCCGAACAGCACAAGGCGTCTCTGGCCTTGCCCGAGGTCGCCGAAACCATCAAAAAGGCGATGCCGTTGATTGCGTCCTTCGGACAGCATACGGTAACCGAACCCGTCGGTGGTCACGGACTATAGCAAGGAGAAGCCATGATACGTCACATCGTTCCTTTTCGTTTGAAGCACGCCAAAGGCTCGGCCGAAGAAACCAGCTTCCTGGCGGCTCTGGCGAAACTGGCGGACATTCCGGGCGTGTTGAATTTGCAGGTCCTGCCGCAGATCAGCCCGAAGAACGAGTTCGCCTATGGTGTGTCGATGGAGTTCGCTTCGAACGCGGAGTATCAGGCGTATAATGACCATCCGGACCATGTCGCCTTCGTCCAGGGCCGCTGGCTGCCCGAAGTCGCCGCCTTCATGGAGATCGACTTTACCTTCTAAGTGCACACCCCTGCCTTCGCGAACACGGACTTCACAGTCGGAGCCGCCTCTCTTTTCTTGCTCCTCCCCGCTTGTCGGGGAGGGGGACCGCTCGAGTGAGTGGAGGTCTGAGGCCATCGGCCGATGACCGAAGCGAATGAGGTGCGGTGGTGGGGTTTCTTACTTCGCTTGCCACCGCTCTGGCAGCAATCGAATCACATCAACCTCTGCTGGCTCATGCTGAGCACACCTTCACGGCCGACGATCAGGTGATCATGCACCTTGATCTTCAACGGTTCACCGGCTTTGACGATCTGCCGGGTCATATCGATGTCGCCAGGACTGGCGCTGGGATCGCCGGACGGATGATTATGTACCAAAATCAGATGGCTGGCTGACAACTCCAAAGCCCTTCGCATGATCTCTCGCGGATAGGCCGGCGCATGATCGACCGTCCCGTACCCCATGATCTCATCGGCAATGAGCTGATACTTCTTGTCGAGAAACAACACCCGGAACTGCTCGCGCGGTTCATGCGCCAACGTCACCTGCACATAGGTCATCAGCGCCGACCACGAATCGATCACCGTCGTTCGCTTCAAAGGCTCGGCCACCAGCCGCCGCGTGGCCTCGAACATCAACTGCAGGTCAAGCGCGATATCGGTGGTCACCTTCAATGCCCGCCCCTTGCCATCCAGCACCGACACGGTGACCAACTCCTCCAGCGGCGCCGACAGCACGGCGGGCAGCGACCCGAACCGGCTCAACAACGCCTTGGCCAGAGGTTTCACATCCCGTTGAGGCACCGACCGGAACAGGTACAGCTCCAGCAATTCATAGTCGGGCAGGGCGGACACACCGCCCTTGCGCGCACGGTCGCGTAAACGCTCTCTATGCCCCTTATGATCGGGCAAAACGGGTTCAGGTGCGGCATCGGCAGAGGGCATAAACCGACTATAGCCGTCCGCGCAAAACTGTCCAGCACACGCCCGTTCTTCACGGTTAACCCTATGGATCAAAACTTCCTTCAGTCCGATCTGATAGAGTCGGGTCGTGGGGAAATTCCGTGATTGAAAACGTCTTATTCTGGGATCGATACAGGCTCCTGATGTGGAGAGCCATGCTCTTCGTTCCGGTCCTGTTCATCGCCGGCGCGGCAAGCCTGTATGCCTTTTATGATACCCGGGACAATTATCTGCGGTTACCGGCAAAAGCCATTTATGTCGCGCAACCGGTCTGCGAAGCGCACAAGGACCGGCGCCACAGGCGTGACGAAACCTGGACCATTGACTGCAGCGAGGCGGCACAGACCGACCGCCTGCCCAATACCGACGTCCGTGTCCGTTCGGAAATTCTGTACAGTTTCACGACGCCATCAGGTGAGGCGATACGCGCCCGCAGCCCGTTTTCCGGCGGCATGCCCAATCGGGTGCCCAGTCCGGGCGATACCGTGGTGGTGCTGGTCCACAAGACAAAGCCGGGTGTGTTCCGCTACGGCGGCACGCCAACCTATGAAGACAGGAAACGGTTCAGGAAAGAACTGGCTGCGGCCGGAACTGACCGGTCGCCGACGCCGTGAAAATCTCTACCCCGTCATCGGTGACACCGCAACTGTGCTCGCACTGGGCGGTCAGGGTCTTGTCGCGCGTCACGGCGGTCCAGCCGTCGTTCAGCACCTTCACCTCGGGCCGGCCAAGATTGATCATCGGCTCGACGGTGAAGAACATCCCCTTTTGCAGCTTGGGGCCGGAACCGGCTCGGCCGAAATGCAGGACATTGGGATTGTCATGGAACACCCGGCCCAGCCCGTGGCCGCAGAAGTCGCGCACCACCGAACAGCGCTGAGCCTCGGCGTAACGTTGAATCGCCGCGGCGATATCGCCGAAAGTATTACCCGGCTTGATCTGCTCCAGGCCCAGGCGCAAGGCCTCATAGGTCACATCGACCAGGCGCTTTGCCTTGGAAGGCACATCGCCGACCTCGTACATGCGCGAGGTATCACCATGCCAGCCATCGACGATCGCGGTCACATCGATATTGACGATATCGCCTTCGCGCAGGGTCTTTTCCGACGGAATACCGTGGCAGACGACATGGTTGGGCGAGATACAGACCGTGTGCTGATAGCCGCGGTAAAACACGCAGGCGGGCAGGGCGCCATGATCCATCACGAACTGCCGCGCCAGGTCATCGAGGTACGACGTCTTCACGCCCGGCACAACATAGGGGATCAGCATGTCGAGGCAATCGGCGGCCAGCCGGCCGGCGCGGCGCATGCCGTCGAAATCTTCTTCCGTATGGATGCGGATGGTTTCGGAACGGATGATGTAGTCGGAATCTGTCGTCATGGCGGCAATATAGTCGCCCGCCCCCCGTTTTGCTAGGACATTTCGGAGAGCGATGTCGGCATCATCCAGCCCATGTCGTCGTGACGCAGGCTTTCGCTGACCGTCAGCCCCGGCGCGCAGGCCGGGCATTCGTCCAAAGTCTCCTCGGCACTCATGCCGTGGTCGATGGCGTCCATGATGCAGATGATACGTTCGGCCTGACTGTCCATAAGTCGGTCTCCTTGGGTACTCATAAAATGCCCACCCGAGCAGACTCCAATATAGTCCGATCGCGGAGTGAATGCATTTACCATTTGTTTGCAATGCACCACACTTTGTCGTGACTTGCCCACGGCGCTCTCGCGCTAGCCACTGGCGCACATCGGCGTAAGCGCTTAAGTGAAGGGTATGACGGCGCGGATTCTGACGTTTGGCAATGAAAAGGGCGGGGCAGGCAAGTCCACCGTAGCCATGCACGTGGCCGTCCAGCTGTTGCATCAGGGCCTGCGCGTGGCCTTCATCGACCTCGACCTGCGTCAACGCACCCTGGCACGCTTCTTCTCCAACCGGCTGACCTGGGCCCGTGCCCACGGCGTCGATATCCCCCATGCCGCCGAGCCCTTCCTGGCCGACAAGCCGGCCAGCCTGCTGAACCTGCCCGAAGCCGAAGCGAAAAAGATCTTCGACCGCGCCCTGGACGAAACCGTCCAGACGGCGGACTTCGTCATCATCGACACCCCGGGCGGCGACCATGTCCTGAGCCGCCGCGCCCACGCCGCCGCCCATGTCATCGTTACACCGATGAACGACAGCTTTATCGACTTCGACCTGCTGGGCGAGGTCGATCCGGTGACCCTCGACGTCAAGCGGCCTTCCATCTATGCCGAAACCGTGTGGAATTCGCGCAAGCAGCGGGTGCGCTGGGATGGCCGCTCCATCGACTGGATCGTGCTGCGCAACCGCCTGGCGGCGACCGAAGCCCGTAACCGCAAACGGGTCGATGAGCGCGTCATGGCCCTGGGCAAGCGCGTCGGCTTCCGCGTCCTGGCCGGTCTGCGTGACCGCGTCATCTATCGCGAACTGTTTCCGTTCGGCCTGACGGTCCAGGACCTGTCAACCGAGGTACGGCCGGTGGCCGTGTCCCTGGCCCATGTCTCGGCGCGCCAGGAACTGCGCGCGCTGATGCTGTCCCTGGGGCTCGAAGTCGCCGAAGACAAGGCCGCGGTCGTTCTCGCAGAACCTGTCCTAGTCAAGGCCGGGAGCTAAGGCATGTGGATCGCCCTGGGGCTGGCCATCCTGGCCGCGCTGATCTTCCTGGGACGTCAGGTCCGGCTGGGCAAGGTCCAGTCCGGACCGTGGTTCAAGCAGTTCCGCGTCCTGCGCGGTGTCATGAGCCTGGGCTTCCTGGTTCTGGGTGTTGTCCTGCTGGTGCGGGGTTCGGTATGGGCCGGTTTGTCGTGCCTGGCCACCGCCATCATGTTCAGCTCCACGGTCCGGTTCTCCGCCAACTTTCAAACGCGGCCGCAGCGGCCCGAAGCTGCCGCAGCCTACACGGCGGAACAGATCCAGGCCTACCAGACCCTGGGCCTGGCCATCGGCGCCGATCGTAAGGCGGTTGTCGCGGCGTGGAAGCAACTGATGAAGACCGCTCATCCCGACCAGGGCGGCTCGGCCGACCGCGCCAAGGCGCTCAACGCCGCCCGCGATCTGCTTCTGAAACGCCGCTAGAGCGGAGCAAGTGTAGCTGGAATCTCCCGCCCCGTTTACGGGGAGGGGGGACCGCGAAGCGGTGGGAGGGGCTTTACTGTCAGTGGAATAGCTCCTTCCGTCTCATGGTTTCGATCCTTTCCTTGAGTGATCGTTCAAGTCACGCTTGACAACAAGATTGGTTGAACGCTTAATCAAGATCGCTGTTATGAGGCCTTGCGTGAAAACAGAACTCGACACCCGCACCAAGATTGTACTGGCTGCCATGGATCTCTTCTGGAGCAAAGGCTACAACTCGACCTCGATCGCCGACATATTGAGCCGGACCCAGCTCAACAGCGGCAGTCTCTACCACGCTTTCCCGGGTAAGCAGGACGTGCTGATCGCCGTGCTGGAATCGTACCGCGACGGTCTGTATCCCATGCTGCTTGAACCCGCCTGGGAAGGCGTCGGCGATCCGGTCGACCGCATCTTCGCCTTGCTGGACCGCTATCGCTGGCTGATCGTCGAAACCGAATGCACCTATGGCTGTCCGATCGGCAGCCTGGCCCTGGAACTGCACGAGGCCGACCCGGTGGTGCGCAATCTGCTGGCCGTCAACTTCACCGGCTGGACCAAGGCCATTGAAACCTGCCTCGAAGCCGCCGCCGACCGCCTGCCGGCGGGGCTGGACAAGGCCGCCCTGGCGCAGTTCGTCCTGACTACCATGGAGGGCGGGGTGATGCAGGCGCGCACCCACCTCGACGTGACCTACTTCGACCGCGGCGTCGGCATGCTGCGAGACCACTTCGACATGCTGATGGCGCGTGCCGCCAGAAAGCCTGAAACCGCCTGACTTTCAACTGGGGAGCTAGACTATGCCTGAGATCAATTGGTTGGCGACCGTCGCCGCAGCCATCGCCGCCTTCGGTTTGGGCGGCGTCTGGTATTCACCGCTACTGTTCGGCAAGGCCTGGCAACGCGAAGCCGGCGTCAGCGACGAGGCTATGAAGAACGGCAATATGGGCGTGATTTTCGGCGGGGCTTTTGCCCTGACCCTGCTGGCCTCGGTCGTCTTCGCATTTTTTCTGGGTCCGAAACCGGCCCTGCCGTTCGCTGTCGGGGCAGGGGCCGCCGCCGGTATCGCCTGGGTCGCCGCCGCCTTTGGTATCAACTATCTGTTCGAGCGCAAAAGCCTGACCCTGTTCGCTATCAACGGCGGATATAATGCGCTTTTGTTCACCGTTATCGGCCTGATCCTGGGCCTGTGGCATTAGAGCCTGATGCCAAAAAATGGTCTGCCACTTTTGGGATAAACATGAGGCGGTACAAAAAAGGAGCCGACAATGATCCGACGTATCCTTCTGGCGGCGGCTGCGGCCATCTGCCTGGCCCAGCCCGTGGCGGCCTTCGCCCAGGACGTGCCGGCCAAAGCCATCGGCCGGGCGGCCTTTGCGCCGCTGGAAGCCTGGGCCGGCAAGACCTGGCGCGGCACCGGCAAGGGCCCGGCCGGCGGCGCCCCGATCAACGATGTCCAGCAATGGCAATGGGACCTGGGCGGCCACGCCATCCGCATCACCCATTCGGTCAATAACGGCGCCTATGCCGGTGAGAGCGTGCTGTTCCCGGCGGAAGACGGCAACGGCTATGTCTACACCTATGTGACGACGGGCGGCTTTTATACGACCGGCGTCATCCACCCCGACGGTCCCAATGCCTATGTCGCTGAGGAAACCGTGCATGGCGTTCCGGGCCTGGGCAAGCTGAGGGCGCGGGGCGAGATCGGTGCCGATGGTGTCTACCGCACCCGCTCCAGCATGGAGAAGGACGGCCAGTGGATCGAGGTCGGCGGTTTTGAATATGTCGAAGACGCCACCGCCAAACCGGTCCTGCCCGAGTTACCACCGAAGCAATAAGGGTTTATACCAGCGGCAACTGAGCTTAAACTTTCTTTGCCCACCCCGTTTACGGGGTAAGCGCAGCGAAAGTACAGCTTTCGCCAGCGCATGGCGCGAAGCGCTGGGCGGGGCTCTTTCTTAAGAGTCATAATCAACCGCAGTCGGTATAGGACGCAAACAAAAACCCCGGCTCGTCGGAGCCGGGGTTTTTCACATTCGATCGAAGCAACCTTACGAATTGCCCTTGACCACCATGCAGTCCAGCCGCTTGGCCGAGATCTGCGAACACGCCTTCTGGGCCTGCTCCTTGGTCATCGAGGCGAACCGCGTGCGATACCAGCCGGCATCCGACTTGCTGATTTCCGAGGTGGCGTCGGCCAGGGCCGAGCTGAACTTCTTCTTGATGTTAGATACCCAGTCACTGGCCAGGGTCTTGTTCTTGAAGGCGCCGACCTGGATCGCCCACACGGCGTTCGGGTCTTTTTTCTTCTTGGCCGGCGTAGCGGCGGCGACCTGCTTGGTGGTGCGCTTGCCGGAAGCCTTGGGTTCCACCTTGGGCTCCGGCTTGGCAGCGACTTTCGCCTCGGGCTTGGCCGCCGGCTTGGTCGTCAGGGTGCGAACCACGTCGGGTGCCTTGACGGTGGCGCTGACGGTCTGGACGTCTTCGTCGACGGCATTGGCCTCTTCGCTGGCTTCCAGAGCATCACGCAGGCCGGCATCGCTGAGCGACTCATTGTTCGCCAAAATCGTATAGGGCCGGGGCTCGTCCGGAATAGCGTTGCGGGCGGCAAAGGCCTTGGTGAATTCGGTCTGGGCGACGGTGATGACTTCACCGTTGGCGCGTCGGTCGAAGATATCGAAGCCGGTGTTCATCAGGAAGGAGACGTGCTCGCGGCGCTGCGACTTGTTGTTGCCGCCCAGCATGACGGCAATCAGGCGATGGCCGTCCTTGACCTGGGACGCCACCAGATTATAGCCGGCGGCATTGGTGAAGCCGGTCTTCATGCCGTCCACGCCCGGCATGTCGCGCAGCGGGTTGTGGTTGACATAGGTCCTGCCGCGGAAGGTGTAGCTGGGCAGGCTGAAATAGTCGTAATACTGCGGATAGTCGCGCATGACGGCGCGGGCCAGGATAGCCATGTCGCGCGCCGACGACAGCTGGCGCGGATCGGGCAGGCCTGAAGCATTGACGAAGCGCGTCTGGCCCATGCCCAGTTCCTGGGCCTTGATGGTCATCAGCGCGGCGAAACGCTCTTCGGTGCCGCCGATCTTTTCGGCCAGGGCGACGGCCAGGTCGTTGGCCGAATACAGCGCCACCAGGCGCATGGCCGAATCGACATCGATGGTTTCGCCGGGCTTCAGGTAGACCTTCACCGGCGCCTGGGCAGAGGCGTTGCGGCTCATAATGATGGAATCATCGGGCTTCAGCGTGCCCATGGCCAGGGCGTCGAACGCCATATACAGCGTCATGATCTTGGTCAGCGAGGCCGGATAGCGCGCCGAATCCGCCTTGGCCGAGTAGAAGACCTCGCCGGTGACGGCATCGACCACGATGGCGGAGTAACGGGCGTCGCCGCTGAGATCCTGGGCGCGCGCCTTCAGCGGCGCAACCAGTATCAATGCGGAGATGAGGACCAGCAACAGGCCTTTCAAGAGACCCGCCTTTCCCCCCGTTGTATCTTGCAAAGCAACCGATGTGGCCCGCTCGATCTTACGCATCCAATGTCCTCAACTCTGTTACAAAAACGCACTGGCGCCATAATAAGGAAGCAATGTGGTCTCATTATGGGGACGCAAGGGCAATATTACGCACGAAGTTCAATTTTGTCTCTTCGTTTTCTTAATCACCGGTTAAACACACCGGATTGTGACCGCTCCCATGGAACCTCGTGATGGTAGCGCGTGGCCACACAAGACAACCACGGCCCCCTCTGATACGCCAAAATTCTCCCACCACAGGCGAATTGTCGCTTCACGTTTCTGTTAACGTTTTGTGCGGTGCACAATAAATATTGACTTGGTTGTGCGGTTGCGTTATACACGATCTCAAGCCGGGCAGAAGTCCGGCAGTACAGTCCCCCCGCACGCTGCCATCTGGCGGCCGTGCGACAACCCTTTTAGAAGCGGAGTATCATCATGGACACCGGTGCTGAAACCATCAAGGCCACTGTCGACAAGTTCGCCCTGGCCGGCAACCAAGCTTTCAAGGACTCGGTCGAAAAGACCCTGGGCGCCCTGAACGAAGTCAACACCCTGTCGAAGGGTAACGTCGAAGCCGTCGTCGAATCGCTGACCGCCGCCACCAAGGGCGCGGAAACCGTCGGCGCTCAGGCCCTGGCCTTCTCCAAGAAGAACTGGGAAGACGCTGTCACGGCCGCCAAGACCCTGTCGGGCGCCAAGAGCATCCAGGAAGTCATCGAGCTGCAGTCGGCCTACGCGAAGACCTCGATGGAAGCCTATGTGTCGGAAGTGAACCAACTGACCGAGACCCTGTCGGCCTCGTTCAAGGACACCTTCAAGCCGATCAACGCGCGCATGACCGCCGCCGTCGAAAAGTTCCAGTCGTACCGCTAAGAAGCGACTGACCTCTTTCGAGAGATATGAAACCCCGGGCCGCAAGGTCCGGGGTTTTTTCTTATTCATCCTACCAGAAAAAAGCCAGCTATATAAATAACTTATCCCTCCCCGTTATACGGGGAGGTGGATCATTTGCGGTTAGCAAATGAGACGGTGGGGGATTGGGCCCGCAACCGTTTCGGCCTTCAACAAACCAATTCTGTACAGCTTGACACTGTTTTTACCGAATGCCGCTAAGTCTGCTGTACCCTGACCCTGATCGGTGAAGCTAAGCGCGCAGCACCAGCTTGATTGCCAATCCCACCACCGCAACCGCAGCCACGCCGCCCAGCCACAACCCGACGAACCACAGCCATTGCGTGAGGGCCTTAGACGGCTTCAATGATAGCCCTCCTTCGGATCGATCTTGCCGCGGAACACCCAGTAGGCATATCCCGTATAGGCCAGGATCGTCGGCACCAGCACCGCCGCCCCGACCAGCAGGAAGCCTAGCGACTTGTCCGGTCCGGCGGCGTCATGGAAGGTGAGGGCGCCTGGCACGATATAGGGATAGAAGCTGATCCCGATCCCGACATAGCTCAGCACGAACAGCCCCAAAGCGGCCAAAAACGGCGACAGATGCTTGTCCGTCTTCAACCCGTGCCACAACACGAACGCACATACCGCCAATAACAACGGCACAAACGCCGAGAAGAAGGCCGTCGGCCACCCGAACCAGCGCTCGAAATAGAGCCGGTTGATAAACGGCGTCCACAGGCTGACCACGCCGATCAGCCCCAGTGTCGCCACCGCCAACAACAAGGCCCACTTGCGCGCCTTATCCTGGACCGGCCCCAGGGTCTTCAGGTTCAGCCAGGTCGCCCCCAGCAGCGCATAGCCCACCACGACCGCCACACCACAGGTCAGCGAAAACGGCGTCAGCCAATCCCACCATCCGCCGGCATATTCGCGATCCACGATCCGGATGCCCTGCACCAAAGCCCCCAGGGCAATGCCCTGCGTAAACGCCGCCACGGTCGACCCAACCATAAATCCGACATCCCACACCGGCTTCCAGCGCAACGTCCGCCAGCGGAACTCGAACGCCACGCCCCGGAACACCAGCCCCAGCAGCATCACGATCAGCGGCACATACAGCGCCGGCAAAACCGTTGCGTAGGCGAGGGGGAAAACCGCCAGCAAACCGCCGCCACCCAAAACCAGCCAGGTTTCGTTGCCGTCCCACACCGGCGCCACCGAATTGGTCATAACGTCGCGGTCGTGCTCATCCCGGAACACGGAAAACAGGATGCCGACCCCCAGGTCGAACCCGTCCAGAATAACGTAGGCCAGTACGGCGAAGGCGATCAGCGCCGCCCAGATGGTGGGAAGATCAAACGCCATCGCGAGGCTCCTGGGCTGGCGCCGGGGTGACTCCGGCGGCGCGGATCGGACCCTTGTCCAGTTCCTGGTGCGACTTCAGGTCCGGGGACGCGCCGATCAGGCGGAAGATATAGAAGATGCCGGCGCCGAACACGGCGAAATAGACGACGATAAAGGCGACCAGCGAAGCCCCGACGGCCGGCGCATCGATGTTCGACAGGCTGTCCGAGGTCCGCATCAGGCCATAGACCGTCCACGGCTGGCGGCCGTTCTCGGTCGTCACCCAACCGGCCAGAACGGCGATAAACCCGGACGGCGCCACCGCCACGGCCGCGCGCTGCAGCCAGCGGTCAGTAAACAAGGTCTTGCGCCACCGCGCCCACAGCGACCACATGCCGACGCACAGCATCAGCAGCCCCAGCCCGACCATGATGCGGAACGCCCAGAAGACGATGGCCGACTTGGGCCGGTCTGCCTTGGGCCAGGCTTTCAACCCCTTGATTTCGGCATCGGGATCGTGGGCCAGGATCAGCGACCCCAGCTTGGGCACCTCAACCGCGTACCGCGTCTTCTCCGCCGCATCGTCGGGCACCCCGAACAGGATCAGCGGCGCACCCTTATGCGTCTCATAATGGCCTTCCATGGCGGCGATCTTGGCCGGCTGATGCTCGAGCGTGTTCAGCCCGTGCATATCGCCGACGAAGATCTGCACCGGCGTGACCAAAGCCGCCATCCACATGGCCATGGAGAACATGATCTGGGCGGTGCGGCTATCGCGGTCGCGCAGCAGATGCCATGCCCCGACCCCGCCGACGGCAAACGCCGTGGTCAGAAACGCCGCCAGAACCGTATGGACCAATCTATACGGAAATGACGGATTGAAGATGATCTCGACCCAGCTCACCGGCACGAACAGCCCTTCCGGCGTGAGGGCGTGCCCCTGGGGCGTCTGCATCCAGCTGTTGGCGGCCAGGATCCAGAAGGCGGAAATCAACGTGCCGATGGCGACCATGATCGTCGCGAACAGATGCAATTTCTCACCGACGCGTTTGCGCCCGAACAGCATGATGCCTAAAAACCCGGCCTCCAGAAAGAAGGCCGTCAGCACTTCATAGCCCATCAATGGTCCGATGACGGCGCCGGCGCGGTCGGAAAACCGGGCCCAGTTGGTGCCGAACTGGTAGCTCATGACGATTCCGGAGACGACCCCCATGCCGAAGGTCACGGCGAACACGGTCTTCCAATAGTTGAACAGGCGCAGGTAAGCTTCGTCCTTCTTCCAAACCCAGACGGTGTTCAGCACGGCCAGGTACGACGCCAGCCCGATCGACAGGGCGGGGAACAGGAAGTGGAAGGAGACGGTAAAGGCGAACTGGATGCGCGCCAGGATTTCGGCGGTGAATTGCATGAGTCGTGCCCTCCACTTGGACGCCGTGAAAATCCCACAAAATGTCCCAAAAAGAAATGCGGCCCACCGCCGCACACCGATGACGCGCTGAAACGCACCTTACTTCTCCTCTCCACGAAGTGGGGAGGGGGACCCCGAAGGGGTGGAGGGGTATCTTTCTTGCTTTCCGCCCCCCAACACTGACCCGACTCGCCGCCGTTACGAAAATCGGACACGCACCACATTGTTTCCTTGCGCATCCCGGCTGAAATTAACGCACAGGCGGGGACCCGCCCTCGAAGTCGGCGTAGCGCCCCGGCCACATGGCTGTAGCATTTCGACATCAGTAATCATCTGTGATCGTTTCGTGTTCGGGTTTGTGCATTTCCCCTCTTAACAGCGTTTCAGATTGGACTATCTTGTTATTTCGCAGCGCCGAACCTATCTCGGTAAGGTCGCGGCACAGGCCTTGCTGGATCCGGAATCGGTAAGGTTTCAAGCGCATCCCGAAAAGTGTGACGCACCAGCACGGGCGTCCCCGTTTTCGGATTAAGATGCGCGTTAGACAAAACTTAGAGCGCCGATCCGATTCTTCCGGATCGAAACGCGCTCTAAGATGTAACGCAAATGAGGTCGGTTTTGTTGCAAAGGAATAGTCTGGCTTCGCGCGAAGCCACAGTTGCCGCCAGCAAAGGCACCGCGGGCACTCGCCCGGCGGGCGCGCCGCTTGCCGTCGTCGAGACCAAGCCCAAGCCGCAAAAGCCGTCCCTGTACCGCGTCCTGATCCTGAACGACGACTACACGCCGATGGAGTTCGTCGTCTATGTGCTCGAGCGGTTCTTCAACAAATCGCGTGAGGACGCCACCCGCGTCATGTTGCATGTCCACCAAACCGGAGTGGGGGTATGCGGCGTATATACGTATGAAGTTGCGGAAACAAAGGTAGCGCAGGTCGTGGATATGGCCCGCAGGCACCAGCATCCGCTGCAGTGTACGATGGAAAAAGACTAACGCTGTTATTTTCGGGTTGTTCGTCAGAATGACGCGAAAATCAAAATAAATTCAAATAGATGTGAGGTTTATCGACAGAAGTGAAACGTGAGGTTCAGGTTCTGTTCACACATCTATGGTTAAAATCAGCCTAAACCTAAATTTAGCAGTTTTGCCTTAGGTTGAGTTTGTCGGATTAGTGAGTTCTAAGTTCAGGAGGTCGTCATGCCGTCTTTTTCAAGCGCTCTGGAGGAAACTCTGCACCGTGCCGTCGGGCACGCCAACGCGCATCACCATGAATACGCGACCCTCGAACACCTGCTGCTGGCCCTGATCGACGATGTCGACGCCGCGGCTGTGATGACGGCGTGCAATGTAGATCTGCCCAAGCTGCGCACGGCGCTGGACGCCTATATCGAGACCGACCTGAAGTCGCTCGTCGAGCCCCAGTCGGAAGAAGCCAAGCCCACCGCCGGCTTCCAGCGCGTCATCCAGCGCGCCGTGATCCACGTCCAGTCTTCGGGCCGTGACGAAGTCACCGGCGCCAATGTCCTGGTCGCCATCTTCTCCGAACGCGAATCCCACGCCGCCTTCTTCCTGCAAGAGCAGGAAATGACGCGCTACGACGCGGTCAACTACATCGCCCACGGCATCGCCAAGAAGCCAGGCGCATCGGAACCGCGCGCCGTCCGCGGCGCCACCGAAGACAACAACAGCAGCTCAACCGACGAAAAGGCCAAGTCCGGCTCGACCGACGCCCTGACCGCCTATTGCGTCGACCTCAATGAAAAGTCGCGCCACGGTAAGGTCGACCCGCTGATCGGCCGTTCGGCCGAGGTTGAGCGCGCCATCCAGATCCTGTGCCGCCGCACCAAGAACAACCCGCTGCTGGTCGGTGATCCCGGCGTCGGCAAGACCGCCATCGCCGAAGGCCTGGCCAAGAAGATCGTCGACGGCGAAGTCCCCGAAGTCCTGGCCGGCGCCACCATCTACTCGCTCGACATGGGCACGCTGCTGGCCGGCACCCGTTACCGCGGCGACTTCGAAGAACGCGTCAAACAGGTCGTCAAGGAACTGGAAGCCCACCCGAACGCCGTCCTGTTCATCGATGAAATCCACACCGTCATCGGCGCCGGCGCCACCTCCGGCGGCGCGATGGACGCGTCCAACCTGCTGAAGCCTGCCCTGGCCGCCGGTTCCCTCCGCTGCATGGGTTCGACCACCTATAAGGAATACCGTCAGCATTTCGAAAAGGACCGCGCCCTGGTCCGTCGCTTCCAAAAGATCGACGTCAATGAGCCGACCCTGGACGACACCATCAAGATCCTGCGCGGCCTGAAGCCCTACTACGAGACCTTCCACCATCTGAAGTACACGGACGCCGCCATCAAGACGGCCGTGGAACTGTCGGCGCGCTACATCACCGACCGGAAGCTGCCGGACAAGGCCATCGACGTCATCGACGAGGCCGGCGCCCTGCAGATGGTCCTGCCAGAAAACAAGCGTAAGAAGGTCATCGGGCCCAAGGAGATCGAGTACGTCATCTCCAAGATCGCCCGCGTTCCGTCCAAGACGGTGTCGCGCGACGATACCCAGGCCCTGCGCGACATGAAGACTGACCTGCAACGGGTTGTCTTCGGCCAGGACGAGGCCATCGAGCAGCTGTCGACCGCCATCAAGCTGGCCCGTGCCGGCCTGCGCGATCCGCAAAAGCCGATCGGCTGCTACCTGTTCTCCGGCCCGACCGGCGTCGGCAAGACCGAAGTCGCCAAGCAACTGTCCGCCACCATGGGCATCGACCTGCTGCGCTTCGACATGTCGGAATATATGGAACGCCACACCGTGTCGCGTCTGATTGGCGCCCCTCCGGGCTACATCGGTCACGACCAGGGCGGCCTGCTGACTGACGCCGTCGACCAGCAACCGCACGCCATCGTGCTGCTCGACGAAATCGAAAAGGCGCACCAGGACATCTACAACATCCTGCTGCAGGTCATGGACCATGGCCAGCTGACGGATGCCGTGGGTAAGAAGGTGGACTTCCGCAACGTCGTCCTGATCATGACCACCAATGCCGGCGCTTCTGACAATCAGAAGAACAGCATCGGTTTCGGTCGCGAAAAGGTGACGGGCGAGGACGAACAGGCCATCAAACGCCTGTTCACCCCGGAATTCCGCAACCGCCTGGACGCCATTGTGACCTTCCGCCAGCTCAAGCCGGAGGTCATCTCGAAGGTCGTCGAGAAGTTCATCCTGCAGCTGGAAATGCAGCTGGCCGACCGTCACATCTCGATCGAAATGACCGAGGATGCCGGCAAGTGGCTGGCCGAAAACGGCTACGACGAACTGTATGGCGCGCGTCCTCTGGCCCGCGTCATCCAGGAAAACATCAAGAAGCCGCTGGCCGACGAGATCCTGTTCGGCAAGCTGGTCAAGGGCGGCCATATCCTGGTCAAGCTGACCGATGGCAAGATCGCCTTCGACATCACCCCGTCGCAAAAGGGCGCCGACAAGTCCGGCGCCAAGGCGGAGATCGTGGAGTAGGTTTAAGGCCAGGGGTCCCAAGAAACGTTCTTTGGCCCCTGGACCCCGTAACCTGACGGCGTAGATTGAGATGCCGGCGGCTTATGAAAACCAAAGAAAAACCCTGGACCAAGCGGTCCAGGGTTTTTCTTTGGTATCTCTTATACCCTCGATATTCCAGCCTTCACTGTCGAGTTATGGGGTCCAGGGGCCTGAGGCCCCTGGCCTTACCCTTTCTCACGCTCGGCTTTCGCAGCCGCCTTCGCGGCGCGCCGGCCTTTCAGCGCCAGCAGGTCGATACCGAATACGACGATCTGAACGACAGGATAGATCAGGCCGCCGGCCGGCTCAAACGGTCCGCCGTTTGCCGCGCCGAAACCGCCGAGCACAAAACCGATGACTGCGGTGACGCCGTTGGCAATCGCCAGGCGGATAACATCGTCGGGCAAGTTCTTCATGAGAAACAGCAGAATACGGCTGACAATGCCGCACGCCAGCAGCGCGCCGAGTATCGTAGGGATAATATACATCCTTGCCTCCCATAGCCTTGGATGCCTTAGGCTGCACAGCAGGCCCTAACGATTCAAGTCTTATCAACTCGTCAGGGGCGAGCGCACTGCACAATCTCGCCATATTCGCTTGCTAAACGCCCCGTTCACGATCATTGTGATCGCAACGAAGGAGCGGGCATGTCCGATATGAAGCGCCACGGCCTGATCATGGTTGGAATTCTGGTCACGGTGATTGCGCTGAATCTGATCTTTCCGAGCTTCTTCCACGGTCTGGGTGACCGTCTGGCGGCCGCCCTTGAGGGCGTAAGATCCTGGCGCAACAACGGCTGAGGACAGCGGTTCTGTCCGGGTGACCGGGCCTTGCCAATAGCCAGCCTTCCTTCGCCGCGGTGCACGGTTTCTAACCGCCCTGCCACATCACGGCATCAGGTGACCCTTTAACTTTTACGGGTACCAGCATATAGCGCACGCCGTTGGACGTCGCGGGAGGAAACCGGCCACCCCGCATATTGACCTGAATTGAGGGCAAGAGAAGCTTTGGCGCCGCAAGTCCGGCATCCCTTTCTGTTCGCATCCTGACGAACGCGTCTTCTGAAATGCCGTCACGGACATGGTTGTTGGCGGCTTTCTCGTCTTTGACGGTCGTTTCCCACGCATAGTGGTCGCGGCCGGGGGCCTTGTAATCATGACACATGAAGAGTCGGGTTTCGGGCGGAAGGGCCAACAGTTTACGGGTTGAGCGGTAAAGCGCGCGCGCGTCACCGCCGGGAAAGTCGGCGCGCGCCGTTCCGTAATCCGGCATGAACAGGGTGTCGCCAACAAAGACCGCGTCGTCGATTCTGTAACTGACATCTGCAGGCGTATGGCCCGGTGTGTAAAGCACCTCAACCTTCAGGCCTCCCACGTGAAGCATTTCGCCGTCTGAAAACAGGGCATCGAAATCGCCCCCCTCGGGCTTCACGTCAACCGCATTGAACACCGGGCGGAAAATGCGCTGTACGTCCACAATATGTTCGCCAATGCCGATGCGCGCACCTGTCCGCGCCTTGATGAGCGGCGCGGCGCTCAAGTGATCGGCGTGGACATGGGTTTCCAAAACCCACTCAATCCGGACTTTCTCGGCAATGGCGCTGGCCAGCACGGCTTCAACCGACCGGGTATCGACTTCGCCGGTCGTGACATCGAAGTCGAGCACCGGATCGATCACCAGCCCCGAACCGCTCTCTGCGTCCCATACGAGATACGTCACGGTATGGGTGGGTTCGTCGAAAAAGGCTTTAATTTCAGCTTTGGGCATAACGGCTCTCCTATTGGCTTGACATATATATTAGAAGTGACTAAATAAGCAATATCTAATATAGGAAGGGCTAATGCAAAACGCTTTCACAACCGAACTAAGCGTATTCGAGGCGAAGGCCGGCGAGGCCGCTTGCCTGCTGCGGGCGCTTGCAAATGAGCAACGCCTGCTCATCCTTTGCCACCTGTTGACCGCGGGCGAACTTTCCGTGTCTGCGCTGTCCGACGGATTGAGCCTGAGTCAGTCGGCCTTGTCCCAGCATCTCGCCAAGCTGCGTGATGAGGGCATTGTCACAAACCGTCGCGAGTCTCAGTCGCTTTTCTACCGGGTCTCGGACGAAAAAGCCGCCCGCGTCCTGGCCCTGCTCCGCGACATCTATTGTCCTGACCTGCCAACTATGGAGTCGCCTCATGAACGCGGCTAATACGATTTCACCTGCGGATGCGCAGATTCTGATCACCGCCGGCGCGAGGTTGTTCGACATCCGTGAGGCTGATGAGCGCGATCAGGTCATTCCCGAGGCCGGCCACCTGGCACTTTCCGGCTTGCGGCCGGACGCGGTGTCCGTGGATCACGATCAACCGGTCATATTTCACTGCCGGTCTGGCCGGCGCACCACGATGAACGCGCAGCGACTGCGCGCCACGACTTCGGCGCCTGAGGTCTATCTGCTGGAAGGTGGATTTGACGCCTGGGCTGCCGCCGGTCTGCCAATTCAAATCAAGTAACGAAAGTATCCGTCATGAGTAGGTTAATCAGCCCGGCAGACGCAGCGCGTCTGGTCCGCAACGGCGCAGTGTTGGTCGATATCCGGGACGCTGACGAACACCGCCGCGAACGCATCGAAGGCGCGTTGAATTGTCCGGTATCGGCGCTCGATGCCGTCACGATTGAAGGCGACATCATCGTCTTCCACTGCAAGAGCGGCGGCCGCACTCAGGTTCATGCCGACCGACTTGCGGCCAAGGCTGGCGAGCGAAACTGGCTTCTGCTCGACGGCGGCCTGGACAATTGGAAGCAGAGCGGCCTGCCTGTGCAAAAGGACGCCCGGCAACCGATCGAACTTCAGCGTCAGGTGATGATCGCCGCCGGACTCCTCGTCGTCGCGGGCGTACTGCTCGCCCGCTTTGTCGCCGCGCCTCTCATCCTGTTGTCTGGCCTTGTCGGGGCCGGGCTGGTGTTTGCGGGCGTTACGGGTTTTTGTGGCATGGCGAAATTGCTGATGCTTGCCCCCTGGAATCGCCGTCAGGCGTAAAGCAACAGCCATGTTCGACATCCACTATCTCTTAGCGGCGATTGCCGGCGGTCTTGTCGGCTTTACCTTGTCACTGGTGGGGGGAGGCGGGTCGATTCTGGCCGTTCCCTTGCTGGTGTATGTTGTTGGCATAACCAACCCCCACATCGCCATCGGCACGAGCGCCGTCAGCGTTGCATTGAACGCAGCCATTAGTTTGATCGGCCGGGTGCGCACCGGTACCGTCAAATGGCGCTGCGTCATGGTTTTTACGGTAAGCGGCGTTATCGGCGCTCTGATCGGCGCTTACTTTGGCAAGCTCCTTAACGGCAAGGTGTTGCTCTCGCTGTTCGCCTTGCTGATGATGATCGTGGCCGGACTGATGCTCGTGAACCGCAATGCCGAAGGAAATCCCAAGGTTCGACTCAATGGGGACAATTTTCCCCGTCTCGTTGCCTTCGGGCTGGCGACGGGTCTGCTGTCTGGCTTTTTCGGCATCGGCGGCGGCTTTCTGATCGTGCCCAGCCTTATGGCGGCAACCGCGATGCCAATCGTAAATGCGATTTCGTCGTCGCTTTTCTCTGTCGCTGCCTTCGGTGTGTCAACGGCATCGACCTATGCGATGGCGGGTCTGGTTGATTGGCCGATAGCTGTCGTCTTCGTCTGCGGAGGCTTTGCGGGCAGTGTCGCGGGCACCAGGGTAGCGCAGCTTGTCGCGGCCAGGCGAGGCGCTTTGACAACAGGGTTTGCCGGTCTGGTGTTCGCCGTTGCGGTCTATATGCTATACCAGTCACTTGGCGCTGGTCGCGGCGTCTGAAGTCCTCGTCTCCGTGAGGGGAGTTTCCGATCTTAGGGACTTCCTGGCGACAAGCGCCCCGCCATGGAGTGGTCGAGCAGGTTATGAATTTCAAACGTCTATCTCACGGCCGCTCTGCCTTTACCTACTCTTCCCCTTCAAATCGTAGCCGCACCTCCTACATAAGCACCTCCTCCCGGAGCGCGCCCCATGATCCCCTTTTCCATTCTCGACCTGTCGCAGATCAGCGAAGGCGGCACCGTCTCCGATGCCCTGGCCAATTCGGCGCGCATGGCCCAGGCGGCCGAAGCCGCTGGCTACCACCGCTACTGGCTGGCCGAACACCACGGCATGCCGGCCATCGCCTCGGCGGCGACCTCGATCGTGATTGCCCATGTCGGCCAGGCCACGAAAACCATCCGCATCGGCTCCGGCGGCATCATGCTGCCCAACCACTCGCCTCTGGTGATCGCCGAACAGTTCGGCACCCTGGAAGCCCTGTTCCCCGGCCGGGTCGACCTGGGGCTGGGGAGGGCGCCCGGCACCGACATGATGACGGCGCGCGCCCTGCGCCGTAACATGGACTCAGGTGTCGACAGCTTTCCAAACGATGTGCTGGAACTCCAGGCCCTGATGGACGAACCCGACGAAAACCAGCGCATCCTGGCCGTCCCCGGCATGAACGCGAAGGTACCGATCTGGCTGCTGGGCTCATCCCTCTACAGCGCACAACTGGCGGCGCAACTGGGTCTGCCCTATGCCTTTGCCTCGCATTTTGCGCCGGAATTGCTGTTCGAAGCGCTCAACATCTACCGCAGCCGCTTCCAACCCTCGGAACATCTCGACAAACCGCACACCATGGTCGGCGTCATGGGCGTGGCGGCGGACACCGATGCCGAGGCCGAATTCCTCTACACCTCGATGCAGCAGTCCTTCGCCAATCTGCGCCGCAATGTCCGCAAACCCTTCCCCAAGCCGTCCTACGACGCCATTGCCGACCTGCGTCCGGACGAGACGGCAATGATCGACCACATGCTGCGCTACGCCATGGTGGGCTCATCGGCGACGATCGAAAAACGCCTGGGCGCCTTCCTTGATCAGACGCAAGCCGATGAACTGATCATCTCCATGCCGATCCACGACATCGAGGCGCGATTGCGTTCGCTGGAACTGTTCGCCAGTCTTCGGCCGAACCTGCGCGCAGCGGCTTAGGCTTAAAACCTGATCAGTCTCTCGACCAGGATCGTAGCCAAGTATACCTGGAAATACAGCTTGCTGGCGCGAGTGTACTTACTCTATGAATTCGGTATCGCACCACACGCGGTTCGGGGGAGGACATGGCTAAGCTAGAATTGACACCGGATACCTATGAGTTCGGGACGTTCCCGCACGTCGTGCTGAGACTGCGCGAGACCTGCCTGGCTGGTGCCGCGACGCCTGAGCAGGCCACTGACTGGCGCTATCTGGCGGACTGGCTGGGGTGTGGCGACGGACCGGTGACCAGAGCCGATATCGACCGGCTGACCGAAGCCCGCCTGGTGTTTTTGAGGCGCGCCAATGGCAATCCGTTTGACGCCGCGAAGCTGCCGCCATCCGATATCTGCGACGTTTTCGAGCGCCTGTCACCGGCAGCGGAGGCCATCGACAAGATGGTGGCGCAGAAGCAGAAGCGCGACGCCGTCGCCCGGCCGGCCAGGGGCATGGACCGGATGGCGGGCATCGTCGTCAGCGGCATCATTGGCTTTGCCATAATATCGGTCGTCCACGTGCTGCCCACGGGTAGTCTTGCACCTGACGTCCTTGGCTCTGCGATGGGCGGCGCGGCTGTGCCTGTGCTGATCGCGGGACTGGTCACCAAGCTGATCAAGGGCGGGCCGGTGTTCCGTCCGTTGACCGATGGGGCCATTTTCACGGCAGTGGCCGGTGCGGTTATGGTGATGGCCGCTCAGGGAAGCGCGAGTTCAGAAGGGGCGCAGGCAGCGTCCATGGCGACCCTCGACGCTGTCGTATCGGCCGTCGGCACCTTCATCATAACGGTGGTGGTGACCGGCATCATGACGTTACTTGCGCCGAAGCCGAGGCCAAGCGCGCCGCGTTAGGCGCCTAGAGCAAAGCACGCTTACACGGAATCACCGTGTCAGCGTGCGGAGCGTGTAAACTTAAAATGAGAGCGGTTTTACTGAAGTCCTTACGGCTCTTTGCGGATCACCCGGCGCACCTCCGGACCTGACGTATTCAGCGACCGCACACTGCCGTCGATGTCCAGATCCTTCCACACCGCTGCACGTGCCGTCACCTTGCCGGCCTTGAAGGCTTCGGCCTCCTGCTTATCAAGATACTCGGAAAAACCGTTTCCGACCGTCCACGCGCCATCGCTTTCGTAGATCATCACCAGACGATGGCCATCCAAAAGCAGCAGTTCCGGCTTGCCGTCGTCATTCATGTCCAGCAGCAGTCCATCGCAACTTTCGCCCTGATCCAGGCAGTCGGGATAGAGTCCGTTGGACGGATAGGCCTGCGCCAGGAAGCTGGGCGGCAGGACGGCGCCTTCCTGGACCATGCGGATACGTGCGGCGACGGGCTTCTTCGGCGCAGGCGGTTCGGGATCGTGGTCCCACCGGTCTTCATCCTTCCAGGCCAGGGCGTCCTTGGCCTTGGCGCGGATCGTATCCGTCTTGCCCGACTTGGCCAGACGGGCAAGCGTCGTACGGCCATAGGCGCCGGTTTCATACCGCAGGACGCGCCAGTCGAACCTGTTCGAGGCGACAGTGCCGCTTTCCAGGCGCGACGCCTGGGACTCGGCGCTGAGCCGCAGCGGATCGGCGACCGGCGTCAGGACAGCCAGGAAAACCAGGACCTTGACGAACGCCAGGGTGACATTGATCGTCTCGATGCCGGCCATCCAGCGCCCGCGCGGCAGCACCGCAGCATAGGCGTATCCCAGCCCGAACAGCACGGCGACAAACACCCCGACGGCGGCCAGGACGCGCTCCGGCGTCAGGCCGTACTGGTGGATACGCAGGTACAGGCTGTAGGCTGCCAGGAGCGAAAACGCCAGTAGCAGCGCGCAAGCCAGCCGCGTCGACCACTTCAGCACGACATGGACCGGCCGCTCTTCGTCGCCCTGCTGATAGGCGGCGTTGACCAACAGAACCAGGGCGACACAGGCCGCCAGAAGCGAGGCGGTTGCCGCCTTGGTCGACCACAATGGCTGCAATCCGCTGAAACACAGGCTGACGGCAAAGATGATGCCGATCAAGGTGATGACAGGCAACAGCCAGGAGAGAACCCCCAGGACCAGCGAACGGAAGGCGTGCATTAGCTTGGTCTGGACATCGCCGAGATGGACGGCGGCGGCAATCGCCAGCCCCGAGGCCGGCCAGGAGAAATATTCGCTTTCGATCATCTCGCGGAACCAGTCGAACCCGATAAAGCCCAGCAAGGCGGCGCCCAGCCACAGAATGCCCCAGAACATGGCGGTAAAGATGACCGCCAGGGCCAGTTGCACGCCGTGTTTCCAGGCCTGGTCGAAATACAGGCTGTACGGGGCGATGGGTTTGCCGGCCTGATCGCCGGAACTGACCAGTTCGCTGGCAATGAACAGGAACGGATAGATGAGGAAGGCCAGATTGAAGAACAGCGGGCTGTAGTTTTGGTGCACGCCGTGAACCAGACTGTTCCAGGCGATAAAGGCGATAAGACCCAGGGCGATCAAACTCCATGCGGCCAGGCTCACCCGGCGTACGGCGGCCGCGTTGGCCCAGATGACAAACGCCCCCAGGGTCAGGGCCGGCGCCAGGAGCCGCATCCACAGTGGGCCTTCATGGTCAGGCAGGGGACGCAGCTGGTGGTACAGGAAGCCCAGGATCAGGCCGAAGCCCAGCCCAACCACCAGACGCAGGATTAGCGCCTGTTGCGGCGAAAAAGTTTCGTTTTTCATCACCCAACCCCATTTTGCGACCAGTCTACCATGACCACCCTGTCCTGACGAGCCATACCGCAAGCTTACAGAACAGGCTCCAGTACCTCGCAGCCGGGATTGCCGATCACCGGATACAGGTTTCGGCCCAGTCGGATCACGCCCCATTCGGAAGGCTTGATTACGAAGGCCGCGGCGTCGATATCGGGCACGATCTCCTTGCGAACACACACATTGGCCGCCACCGTCCATCGGCTGCCGTCGTTTTGCAGCAAGGTAGCATCCAGCGGCGCAAAGCCGTTGGTCGGCGAGGGATCACCGATCAGGATCACGTCATCGTCGCCGTCATGATCCAGATCCGCCACGATGGCTCGACAGGTCTTCGCATCCTGACAGGCGGGGGGGCGGGTATATTGCACCGGCGGTACCCCTTTCGAGCCCTCGGACCTTGGATTGCGCGTAAGGGCTATGAAGCCGGTACGACCTGACGCAAGAGCTCCGGCCAGCCCGGCCGGCATGGCCCGGCCCTTCGGAAACACGACGGGAATCTCCGCGATCCGCCGGCCCAGCGGCGCCATCATCGCGGCCTGCCCCGCCAGGTCGGCTGGCTTGTCCGCCGTATCGACGCCGGGATAGGCCACGAAGCGGAAGGCGACATTATTGATCAGGACGCGATCGGGCGGGGAGGGTTCCAGGGGGAAGGGACGGTCGAACCATACGCTACCGTCGGCATCTCGCAAAAACACGCGCGACAATTCCTCCCAACCCCGTTCCGTCTCGCGAAAGATCGTCAGCGACCGGATTGGATCTTCCAGTTGGCGGTCGCGGCCGGGGCGCACCGCCTCCAGATAGACCTCGGCCTTGCCGTCACCGTTGAAGTCCTGCATGCGCAGGGTGCAGGTGCTTGGGTCTTCCTTCAGGTCATGGCCGCAATAGATCTGAACCTCGGAAATCGTGTCGACGGCAAAATCGGGCGGCAGAACCTGGCCCTGGGTCAGGCGGGGGGTGTAAAACTTCTGCTGCAGCAGTTCGGTGCGCGGAACCACATCGAAGAACTCCACCTCACCGGCACAGGGGGCGTCGCCGCATATGCCGATGTCGGCGAAGTCGTACTTAAGCGCGGTGGCGGCGGTCAACCTGACCTCGTCCGTCCCATCGCGCTTCAGACGTTTCAACTGGCCGACCCCATAGGCGCCGGCGCCAGTCTTGAGGTGTTCCCAATCGACCTGACGCACGCTGACCCAGCCCCGGTCCAGGGCCTCGACCTGCGCGGCGGCGTACCAGACGCGCGGATCAGGTGATCGGCTCAACCCGCCCAGCGTTCCTGCCACAGCGACGACGGCCACGCCCAGCACCAGCAAACCTGCCGTGACAATTTTCATGCTATCCCCCCGTTTAGCCGGCAAGGCTATCGCACATTACCGATAGCACGCCGGATATACTCATCTTATTCCTCCCCGTTATACGGGGAGCGGGGCGGCCCGTGCCGTGGATCATTTGCTGGAAGCAAATGAGACGGTGGGGGATTTGGCCCCCCGGTGTTTCCATCGCGCAGAACACGAACTCTCGTAGATTTGGGCGAAGGTTAACACGGACGTTTCCTAAATGCGACCCATCGTCGTCTGGGCGTTGTACACCTGAGCAATGGGCGCATTATCCGGATCCAGCGCCACCATCCGCCATATCTCGCCGTCGCTGTCAAAACGCACAGGGCTGGCATTGGGGCTGGAATACATCTCGTTGAGGAACTTGCGCGTCACCGCCCGGAACGGAATGCCGTGGAAGACATACAAACACACCTCGCCATCAACCCTGTGCGCGTTGACGCAGGTGAAGACCCGATCGATCACCTCGCCCAAAGGCTCGGCATTGTGCGGATAATGCTTGCCGTCCAGATCGGCCAGCGGATTCATGTGCTCGCGCATCTCGTCACGGTGCCGATGCACCTCGTCGATGGTCATGCCCTCGAACAGGCCGAAATTGCGCTCGATCAGCCGGGCGTCGATCGCGGGCTCAAGGCCCAGGCGTTCGCTCACGATGTGCGCCGTCTCCAGGGCACGCGACAAAGGGCTCGTAATAACTTTTGTAATACCTTGTCCGATAAGGGCTTTCGCCGCCGTGCGCGCCTGTTCGCGGCCTGTTTCGTTCAACGGGATATCGGTCGACCCCTGCAGCCGCAGATTCAAATTCCAGTCGGTCTGGCCGTGACGCAATACGTAGAAGGGTGACATCTTACAGCTTCGCCCTGATCTTGTCGGCAAAACCGCGCAGCTCATTCAGGTCGGCCATCTGGCCGGCGGCATGGGCGCGGACCTGGTTGCCGTTATAGACCGGGATGATGTGGAAGTGCAGGTGAAACACCGTCTGCCCGGCCGACTCGCCGTTGAACTGGGCGATACGGATGCCATCTGGCTCCAACCCGTCGCGCAGCGCCGTGGCGATACGCTGGGTGTGATGGATCAGGTTCTGCAGGTCTTCCGACGACACGTCGAACAGGTTGCAGGCCGAAACTTTCGGGATCACCAGGGTATGGCCGTTGGCCTGGGGAAAGGCATCCATGAAGCTCAACACCCGGTCGTCCTCGTACACCTTCACCGACGGAATTGCACCGCTCAGGATCTTGGCGAAGATATTGTCGGGCGCGTAAGTACAGTTGAGGGTCATGAGCGTGAGTCCGTTGGTATTTTTCGAGTCTAGAGGACTATCAACCGCAGGCCAAGAGGGGTATGACGCGCCCATGATCAATGTTGTGCTTGTCATGATTGGCGGCGCCCTGGGCTCCTTGGCACGTTATGGCCTTAGCCGGTGGTTGAACGGGCCCTGGCCGATCGGAACCTTCATGGCCAATGTCGTTGGCGGCCTGCTGATGGGAATCCTGATGGCCTTGCTGATCGGCCCGCTGAAAGGCGAGGCCGAACGCCTGCGCCTGCTGCTGGGCGTCGGTGTCCTGGGCGGCTTCACCACCTTCTCGTCGTTCTCGCTCGAGACGGTGCAGATGCTGGAACGCCGCGACTATGTCCAGGCGGCGGCCTATGCCGGTTTTTCGGTGGTGCTGTCGGTGGCCGCGGTGGCGATAGGCATGATGATTGTACGCAAGGTAATCGCATGAGTAATGAAGTCAAAACCCTGTACGTCGCCGAAGGCGAAGACGGCATCCGTGTCGACCGCTTCTTCAAGCGCCGCTGGCCGCACATCAACCACGTCCAGCTGAACAAGCTGCTGCGCTCGGGCCAGGTCCGCGTCGATGGCGGCCGGGTCAAGGCCGACACCCGCCTGGCCACCGGCCAGACCGTCCGTGTCCCGCCCTTGCCGGCCGTGCCGGACCAGGACCAGCAGAAGCGCGAACGCGCCGAGCTGTCGCCGCAGGAAGTCCGCTATGCCCGCTCGCTCGTCCTCTACGAAGACGAGGACGTCATCGCCATCAACAAGCCGTCGGGCCTGGCGGTCCAGGGCGGCACCAAGACCAAGAACCACGTCGACCGGCTTTTGTCGGCCTGGGGCGAGGGGCTGGAACGCCCGCGCCTGGTCCACCGTCTCGACCGAGACACCTCTGGCGTCCTGCTGCTGGGCAAGAGCCCGTCGGCCGCTGCCCGCCTGGCCGGCGCCTTCGCCAAACGCCGGGCACACAAGACCTACTGGGCCTTGGTCGTCGGCAACCCCAAGCCGGAAGAAGGTTATATCGACACCCCGCTGATCAAGAAGGGCTTCCACGACCGCGAGATCGTCCAGCCGGCCGACCCCAAGGAGCCCGGCGCCGAGCCGGCCGAGACCGAATACGTCACCATCGGCCGCGCCGGCCCGCGCGTCGCCTGGATGGGCCTGCGCCCGCACACCGGCCGCACCCACCAGCTCCGCGCCCACATGCAGGCCATCGGCCACAGCATCCTGGGCGACCCGAAATACGGCAATGACGAAAGCCGCAGCCTGTCGGAAGGGCTCGGCCTGCAACTGCACCACCGGCGTATCGAACTGCCGCACCCGACCCAGGGCACCCTGATCGTCGAAGCACCGCTCGATCCGGTCATCAAGGCCGGCTTCGACCGTTTCGGCTTCGAGCCCTACGACGCCGAACCCGACCCGTTTGTGAAAGTCAAAAAGAGTAAACGATGAAACTGGCCGTATTCGATGTCGACGGTACTTTGGTCGATAGCCGGTCGAGCATTTTCCGCGCCGCCACCGAAGCCGCCGAAGCGACCGGCATTACGCCGCCGACCTACGACGCCGTCCGCTCGATCGTCGGCATCTCGCTGTTCGAGGCAATCGTGCAAATGTTACCGGATCACGACGAAGCGACGCACCGCGCCTACCTCACCGCGTTTCAACACAGTTTCGTCACAATGCACAACACATCCAGTTTTTGCGAAGTGTTATATGACGGCGCCGACGACCTCCTGCGTCGCCTCAAAAGCGACGGCTGGTGCCTCGGCATGGCGACCGGCCAGTCGCGCCGCGGCGTCAACCGCTGCCTGGACTCGTACGCCTGGCACGACCTGTTCGACACCACCTTCTGCGCCGACGACGGCCCGTCCAAGCCCCATCCCCATATGCTGCAGGCCAATCTCAAGGCCCTGGGCCTGGACCCGCACCAGGCGGTGATGATCGGCGATACCGGCCACGATATGCGCATGGCGCGCGAAGCCAGGGTCCACGCCATCGGCGTCTCCTGGGGCTTCCACACCGTGGAGGAACTGGACCTGGCCGACCATATCGTCCATGATTTCAATGAATTAGAGACTGCCCTGAATGCCTTCCGATAAACCCGCCAAACGCGCCGACCAGCTTGGCCACCGCCCGAAACGCTTCTGGAAAGACGTCACCGTCACCGACGACTTCGGCATCGCCCTGGACGGCCGCGCCGTCAAAACGCCGTCGGGCGCGCCCCTGATCCTGCCCAATCGCGCGCTGGCGCAAGCCGTTTCCGCCGAATGGTCCGCTGTCGGCGAACACGTCGACTACGACGCCATGCCTTTGACTCGCTTGGGTTTTGCCGCAATCGACCGCATGCCTGACATGCAGGACGAGATCGTCACCGAAGTCCTGCGCTACGCCGATACCGACCTGATCTGCTACCCGTCGGAATATCCCGCCAGCCTGACGGAACGCGAACACGAGGCCTGGGACCCGGTCCTGCACTGGGTCGGCCATGACCTCGGCCTGGAATTCCACCAGAACCTGACCCTGATCCACCAACCGCAGCCGGCGCAAACCCTTGAACGCCTTCAGGCTTTTGTCCGTGGCATGACGCCGTATGAACAGGCGGGGCTGATGAGCGCGACGCCGCTGCTGGGATCGGTTATACTGGCCTTGGCGTTGTGGGACGGCCACCTGACGGGGGAGGCGGCTTTTTCCGCTTCGACTGTGGGCGAAACCTTCCAGGCGGCGATCTGGGGCCACGACGCCGAAGCCGAACAACGCCGCAACGGGATGAAGGCTCACGCGGTCAGCCTGGAAACCTGGTTCAGCGCCCTGCGTTAAAGGCCGGCCCGGGCTCGCCGCTTGGCCAGTTGCCCAGTCAGCCACAGGAAGAACATGTGGTAGTCGCCCATGAACGACCACAGCGGATATTTGAACGTCGCCGGTTTGTTGTGTTCGACGAAGAAATGCCCGACCCAGGCAAAGCCATATCCCGCCACGAATCCCGCCAGAATCCACACCGGATTTCCGGTCCACGCCACGGCGATCAAAGCGGCGATCCCGCACGCCGAACCCATATAGTGCAAGGCGCGGGTCAGCGGCCGGCTGTGTTCGCTCAGGTAAAAATCGAAGAAGGCGGAATAGGTGGTGTAGCGGGCCATGCCCCATCCTACCACGTCACGGCGCCTTTTTGAACGGCGACGCTTCGTCCCCCAGAACGGCCATATGCTCCAGCACCGCCTGGCGTTCTTGGTCGAGATAGGCGGCGACCGGCGCGCGCAGCCGGGCATCGCGGATATAGTGCGCCGAATAGACCGGATTCGGTAGATACCCCCGCGACAGCTTGTGTTCGCCCTGGGTACCAGCCTCCACGCGTTTCAAACCCTGCGCGATGGCGAAGTCGATCGCCTGGTAATAGCAGACCTCGAAATGCAGGAAGGGGAGGTCAACGTGACAGCCCCATTGCCGGCCATACAACACCCCGTCGCCGATGAAGTTGACCGCGCCCGCTACCGGTGTTTCGCCATCATAGGCGAAGACCAGCAGCATCCGGTCGCGCATCGCCTCCGCCACGATCTGGAAAAAATCCTTTGTCAGATAAGGCGTTCCTGTGCCCCATTTGCGTTCGTAGGTGTCGGCGATAAACGCATAAAGCTGGTCGAGGTGACGCCCCGTAATATCGGCACCCGTAATCCAGCGGACATTCACCGCCGCCTGGACGTCGCGGCGTTCGCGGCGGATGACCTTGCGCCGGTTGGCCGACAGCGCGCCCAGGAAATCGTCGAACGACCCATACCCCGGATTGTCGAACCAGAACTGCTGGTCCTGACGCAGCAGGAACCGCTGGTCCCCCAGCATCTCCCATTCCTCGGCCGTCGGAAAGGTGACGTGCAGCGACGACAGTTGGTTGCGGTTACACACCGACATCGCCGCGTCGGCCAAAGCCGCCCGCACGGCGGAATCCGGCGACAACAGCCGCGGACCCGTCACCGGCGTGAACGGAACGCCCGCCCAAAGCTTCGGGTAGTAGGCCCCGCCGGCCTGTTCATAGGCCCGCGCCCAAGACTGGTCGAAGACATATTCGCCCATGGAATGCGACTTGACGTACTGCGGCATGACCCCGCGCACGCCATCCTCATCCGACAGCGACAGATGCGCCGGCTGCCAGCCGGTGCCCGGGCCAACGCTGCCGCTGCGTTCCAGCGCTTCGAGATAGGCGTAGGATGTGAACGGATTGCCGTCCGGGCGCAGGGCGTCCCAGGCGGCTTCACCAATCTCCGAAATCGCTTCGTGCAGACGAAGCCTTAACTCACTTGCCACCGGCATAGATCTTGATCAGCTTGTAGAACAGCCGCCGGCCATCGACGACCGACTGAACCTGGATGCGCTCGTTCAGGCCATGGGCATTGCCGCCGTCGGGATCGACGAACATGCCGCGGAAACCGTAGCTGGGAATGCCCGCGGCCGAAGTATGGATGCTGTCGGTGGCACCCAAGGTCATGACCGGGATCACGGGGACAGGACCATAAATCTCAGCGCTGACCTTTTCGATCGGCCCCAGAATCTCCGGCGGCATTTTCGGCGTCGGCGTGGCCGGGCTGCGGTGGCCGTCAGTCTCGACCTTGATGGCAGGATCGTTGATCGCGGCGACCAGGGCGGCCTGGACGGTCTCCACGGGTACGCCCGGGAAGATGCGGCAATTGACATTGGTCGTCACCGTCCCGGGCAGGGCATTCGGCGCATGACCGCCGTTGATCAGCGTGGCGACACAGGTCGTGCGCAGGGTGGCGTTCAGGCTGGCGTCCTGGCTCAACGTCGCGGCCGCCGCGGCATCGTTCGGATTGGCGACGATCGCCGTCATGGCCGCGCCGATCTCGCCGCCGCGCAGCTTGGCGGTGCGGGTGAAATAGGCGCGGTTGGCGTCGTTCAGCATCACCGGAAAGCTATAGGCCTGCACCTTTTTCAGCGCATCGGCCATGGCGTAGATGGCGTTGTCCGGCCGCGGGCGCGAGCTGTGGCCGCCCTTGTTGGTCGCCGTCAGGGTGAAGTCCTGATAGACCTTCTGCGCCGCCTCGATATTCATCGCCACGCGCTTGCCTTGGGCATCCAGTTCACCGCTGGCGCCTTCATTGATGGCGAAGTCGGCGTCGATCCAGTCCTTGCGTTCGGTGGAGAGGTAACGGGCGCCGTTGAACACGCCCTCGGTCTCTTCGCCGCAGGTCAGTGCCACCTTGATTGACTTCTTCGGCTTGTAGCCCTCCTGCTTGTAGCGGATCAGGGTGTCGACGAAGATGGCCGCCTGGGCCTTGTCGTCGGTGGTGCCGCGGCCGTAGAAATAGCCGTCCTCCTCGATCAGGCTATAGGGATCGCGCTGCCAGTCAGAACGCTTGGCCTCGACCACGTCGATATGGGCGATCAGCAGGATACCGTTGGCCTTGGTGTCGGTCCCTTGCAGTGTGGCCACCAGCAGCCCGTCCTTGGGCGCGTCGGCCGGGGCATACAGGTGCAGGTCGGCATCGGAATAACCCGCCGCCTTCAGGCGCGCCGCCATGCGTTCGGTAGCCAGGGTGCACGAACCGTCGGAATGCTGGGTATTGGTCTCGACCAGTTCCTTGTACAGGTCTCGGAAAGCCGGCCAGCCGTCACCGGATTTATCGGCGGCAACAGCCGGTGCGGCGAATAAAAGCGCGGCAGCGAGGGCGATCAGGCTGGTTTTCATGGGGAGCTCCTGTAACAAGCGCCACGAACGCTAGCACCCTATTTGCAGGTGCACAATGACCGCATTAGCCCCGCGAAAATGTACCGCGCAGAGTCGCGATAACGGTATGCGCCGCCGCCCAGAACAGGAGCAGTGCCGCGCCGGCGACGACGACATGACTGCCGCCGCCGTGCAGCCCGACCCAGAACAGCCCCATCATGCTGTACCACTTCAGGCGGAAGGACCATTGTCCCAGCAGGGGCGTCAGCGGACGGTGCATCAGGACGGGCGCGGCGACGGCCGCGACCACGCCGGGCCACCAGGCAGTATCCGGGTTCCAGGCGGCGCCGTAGAGCACGAAGGCCGCACCCCCGACGGCTGCCAGCACGCAGGCACCATACAGCAGCCGGCCCCATCCGGGCCACGACAACCACTGGTCGAACAACGGTCTCTGGCCCCAGGCGCTGACCACGGTGGCGGCGACCATGACCGCCGACATCTGCAGGAAGGACCACAGGTTGGTCAGGTTGAACGCCGTAACCAGCCACCAGGCGATGAGGTACATTTCACTGAACACGACCCGAATCTGCCATGGCATCCGGCCCTCGCTGCGGTCGGCCAGGCCGGTCGCGCTGGCCCAGCTGGCGACGATCAGCGACCCGGCGCCCACAGCCAGGGCCGTGAGCGGGGAGGCTGGTGCGATTGCTCCCGCCACCAGCAGCGCGATAACGCTCGGGCCCCAGCCGTAGCGCTGCCAGGCCGGTGCGCCGTAAACATAGGCCCGCTGCCATAGCCGTTGCGGCAATTGGAAGCCGTACACGCTGATCAGTGAGGCCATGGCAAAGGCCGGCGGGATGATCAGTAGGACGCTCAGCGCCGCCCACTCCCGCGGCAGCAGCCAATAGCCAAGCACGAGCCCCAACAGGCACGGCGGTGTCGCTGCGGCAGACCGCAGGCCCCAAGTGCCCAGGCGCGGGCGGCTGTGGTAATCGTCCCAGTGCGCTACGGTTTCACTGTTGAGATCGGAAATCAGGGTCGGATGTTCGCGCCGTATGACGTCCAGCAATTCGGTAATCTCGTGCGTCGGTGCCAGTCCCAGCAACCGGCCCAAGGCCGTGACAGGCCTCGGCGGGGTCGTCAGGACCTCGTAGGCGGCATTGTGTTCAGCGCCGCGCTTGCGGATTTCGCCCAAAAACGCCAGGTCCCTCTGCCGGGCCAGGATGCGCTGGACCGGGTGATGGTCGCGTTGCCGCAGGCTGCGACCACCCCAGCCGAAACGCTCACGGGCCGGGGCGATCAGCACGTCCGACCGCGGCGACCGGTTGGCGATCAGCCAGGCCAGCCATTCCTCGGTGGCGCCATGGACATCGACCAGATCCATGGCGGGCGAGGCCAGAACGTCCTTGAAAGCCGCCAAAACCACGTCGGGATCGACCTGGCGCTTGCGCAACAGGTTTTCCAGCCGTGCCTGCAGGCCGGCGTGGATTTGGCGCGGATCGGGCGGCGGCGGTTCCGCCGCGCCGTCCTCAGACGCGACCGGTACTGGTGCCTGGACCTTTTCCGGTTTTTTCACCGTCGGAAAGACAAAGACGGCATCGCCGTGATCGTCGACCCCGGCCAGAGCGCTTTCATAGGCGGTGCGCAGGATCTTGAAGCCCTCCGGATCATCTTCCGGATTGGTGTCCTTCAGCCGGCGGGCATAGGCGCGCTTGATTTCCTTTAAGTCGCGCGTACGCTCGATGCCTAACGTGTCCCAGACCGAGCCGGTCACAACCAGGTCTCGCCTTCCAGCGAATCGAGATGGCTGCTGAGTTCTGACCGGGCCCGCTCCACCAGGCGCGGATCCTGGCTATCCAGAACCGATTCAAAATCGCTGATCAGCCGGGCGATATGGTCGCGCATATCGCCGAGATGGTTCTCGAACGCGCGGTTAGCCCTTGCCATGACGGCGCGGTTGGCGTCGGCGTCACGCGGATGCACCTTGAGCGCCTCCAGGGCCTTGCGCTGCTTCTCCAGGTCGGCGCCGGAGGGGCCGTCCTCATCGACCACGACCAGTTGCCGCCGCTCACCCGTAGCCGGCACATGGACGTCAACCTCCAGAAGCCCGTTGATATCGTAGGTGAAACGGACCTCGATGAAGATTTCGCCGACCGGGCGGCGCGGGATCGGCACGCGCAGCTTGCCCAGGGCGACATTGTCGACGACGAAGCGCGATTCGCCCTGGTATATCTCGACTTCGATTTCGGATTGGCCGTCCTGAAGCGTCGACAGGACCTCGATCCGGCTGACCGGGACGGTGGTGTTACGTTCGATGATCGGCGAGAACAGGCCCGATCGGATATTGCCCGAAGCGTCGCGTTCGCCGGTCGCCACCCCCAGGCTGAACGGGCAGACATCGGTGACCGCCACCTCTTTCAGCGCGGCGTCGCGCGCCTTCAATCCGGCCTGGACCGCGGCACCCAGGGCCACGGCCTCGTCGGGATGGACCGCCTGGGAGGGAAAGCGGCCGAACATCTTGGTCACGGCGCGGCGCACCACCGGCATGCGGGTGGCGCCGCCGACCAGGACGATCTCCTTCAGCGCGGCGGCATTGATCTGGCTGTCGCGCAACGACCGTAGGACGGGATCGCGCAGCCGCTCGATCAGCGGCGCCGCCAGGGCTTCGAAGCTCTCGGTGCTGACGGCGTGGCTGAACGGCGTGTCGCGCCAGACGACGTCCATGGTGGCCTCACTGGCGCCGGTGAGGGCGCGGCGGGCCCGTTCCGCCGCCACACGCAGCTTTTCGCGCAGGGCATCCTCTTCGCCGGTCTTCAGCTTCCAATCGTCGCGGAAACGCCGGCGCATGTCATTGACCAGCAGGTCGTTGAAATCCTCACCGCCCAGCCGGGCGTCGCCGGTCGAGGCGCGCACCTCGATGACGCCTTCGAAGATCTCCAGGATCGAGACGTCGAAGGTCCCGCCGCCCAGGTCGAAGACCAGGAACTGCGATTCGTCGTCCAGCAGGTGGATGCCGTAGGCCAGAGCGGCGGCTGTGGGTTCGTTGAGCAGGCGCTCGACCTTCAGTCCGGCCAGTTCGCCGGCGCGACGCGTGGCCTTGCGCTGCTTGTCGTTGAAATAAGCGGGTACGGTGATGACCGCCTCGGTCACCTTTTCGCCGAGATACGCTTCGGCATCGCGCTTCAGCGACGCCAGGACCAGGGCCGACAGCTCCTCGGGCGAGAACAGCTTCTTGCCCGGCCGCGTTTCGCGCTTGGCGCCCATGAAGCGTTTGAAAGCGGTAGCGGTCAGATGCGGATGGGTCGATTGGCGTTCACGAGCCGCAAGTCCGACCAGGACCTCGCCATTATCGTCGATACCGACCGCCGAAGGCGTCAGATTGTGGCCCAGGCTATTGGGAATAAGCTCGGCCTTGCCGTCGCGAAACACGGCGGCGGCGGAGTTGGTGGTGCCCAGGTCGATACCGATAATCACTGTGGTTTCCCCCTTGATATCCGTTACTTAAAGGAGGCGGGCGGGGCGGGCAAGTCTGGAGGTTGTGGTGCCGCTGCTACGATGTTAGGCTCACCGCCTTGGGGGGATGATGATGCGGTGGTTCTTACGAATTTCGGTTATGGCCACGCTGGCGTTTGGGCCGGCGCTGGCGTGGGCGGATGAGGCGGTTTTCGCCGACGGCCGCCTTTGGACGGTTCACGGCGGAGAGGTCGTCAGTCTGGCGGAGGGAGAGGCTCAGGCTCGCAGGGAGTATCTGGGAGCGCCGGTCATCAGCCTCTGCCGCCAGGACGGACATCCGGTTGCCTTGGCGCTTGCCTCTGATTCACCTGACGCCTTGCGTATTCATAAACGCGACGCGGACGGCTGGACCGCCCAGGCGACTTTGCCGGAGGTGGGCAAAGAGGAGGTGGCCCTGTTGTGCGTCGGCGACGATATTGTCGTCGTGACTGAAAAGGACCTGATCACGATTGATGATGCCGGTGTGCGCAAGGTGGCGCTTCAGGCAAAGTTTTCCGGCGGTCGTCACACCTTCTTGGGCACGGCTGACGACATCTATGTCGGCTATGACATGGGCGAGTGGGGCGGTGGTTTGCAGGCCATCCGCCGCAGCGACGGCCAAGTCCGAAAAATCGAAAAAAACAAATCGGGTGATCTCTGCGATGGGCCGCTTAACGGCGAGTGTGATCCGGTCAACGCAATCGCCATCGTACCATGGAAGCCGCAATGCGTGGCGGTGGCCGTCGGCCTTAGCCATTTGAACAGTTCCCATGGCCGAATCGTTACCGTCTGCGGCGAGGTGATCGATTCTCATTACGCCCGGCAATTCGGCGAACGCTATGCCAACCGCGCCCTTCCTGAGGACGAGGCCTACAGTACGATTCCCTTCTACGGCCTTATTGCCGGCGACGACAGTTTATTGGCGCTGGGTATGGACGGGCTTTACCGGATTTCGTCGGATGGCAAGGCGACCATCCTTCCCATTCCGGAATTCCCGCTCATTGACGGAATGCGGGTCAGTTTCAACATTCCAGGTGTTGTCCTGATTGGCGGGACAAGGAACCGCGACGACGTATATTTTGCGACCGACATCGTCATGGTGCCGCGTTAGAGCGAGCGGAAACGCCGAGTGAGAACGCAGCCGCCCTGATTTTACGTTTACATGCGTCGCACGCTTACACGGTGGTACCGTGTAAGCGTGCTTTGCGTCAGGCTCTTACTTAGTAATCGAAACGCACCATGAAGGTGAAGCGACGGTCGTTGCGGAAGGCGGACCGGGTTACGCGCGTTCCACTGAAGTCGATGACCTGGCTGGTCTGGGTCACTTCGTCCAGGAGGTTGACGCCCTGAACGCCGAACTTGATCCGCGGCGAGTAACTGTAGAACAGCGACCCGTCCAACTGCCCCGTGCTTTCGACATAGATCGGGGAGAAGGGGAAGATCACGTCTCTGGGGGTTTGCAGGAAGTCCGAGCGCCAGTTGTACGCCAGGCGGACCGCAAGCGGACCTTTTTCATAGAACCCGACGGCGTTCAACGTGTGCTTGGAAACCCCGGCCAGAGGCAGTCCGCCGGCAAACGGGCTTTGCTCCGGGCCGAGCCTTGAATTGTCGAAGTCGCCGGCATCGACATAGGTGTACGAAAACTGCGAACCCAGGCCACTGAGGAAGCCCGGCAGGAAGTCATAGGTCTGAATGTACGAGACCTCGAAGCCGGTCAGCGTGCCGCCATCGCTGTTGACGGCGCCGTTCACCAGGACATCGGTTGACACACCCTGGGGCGAACTGAAGTTGCGCACATTGGCGCCGCCGTTCACAATGCCTTCGATCTTCTTCATGAAGGCGGAAGCCGAGAACGAGCCGACCTGGGCGAAATACCATTCGTATGACAGGTCGTAGTTCCACGACTCGATCGGCAGCAACAGGCGGTTACCTGTATTGATGGCGAACATCGGACCGGTTTCCAAAGTGCCGCCGGCACGCAGCGCGTTGGTGTTGTCGAAGACACTGCCGCCCGTTGCAAAGGCAGACAGGTCCGGACGGGATATGCTCTTCGAGGCCGCCGCGCGCACCAGCATGCCGTTGCCGAAGTCGAGCTTGGCATTGAAACTGGGCAGGACGTGATCGAAGGTTATGTCGGCGCTGTCATCCAGCACCTCACCGGTATAGGCACTGGCAAACTCTGCCAGTCTGGTCGCGGAAAGGCTGCAATAGCCGGGGGCCACCTGTCCGGGGACGACATTGGCGCACGCGTTCTGCACCTCGGCCAGGCTGACGGTGCCATCGCCATTGCCGCCGGAGCTCACATTGTCAAAGAACTCGCCGGTCGGGAACCCGATCTCGCCGCCGCTCCTGATCCGGGTGCTGACATAACGAACGCCGAAATTGCCGCTGAGGCTGACGGAATCGGAAAGATCAAAGCCGAAATCGGTGCGCGCATAGAGGGAATTGGTGATTTCGCCGACGTCGGAAATTTCACCCGGCGTCCAGACGCCGCCGGGGACAACGTTGCCCCGGGCAGAGATCGGGAACCATGCGTTCGGCGACAGGGTATAGGCCGTGATGGCCGCCGCCTGCTGCTGGGTCAAACCGCTGAGATATTCACGCACGGTGTCGTCGCCGCCAAAGAAGAAGGCCGATCCGTTGCCCAGAGGGATGGGTACATTGCCGCGCTGGAAGTCGTCACCGAACGGGTTGCGCACATTGGCGGAATTCGCGAAATCCTTGACATAGGCGCCGCCGCAGCCGAACGCCTGGTAATCCCCGCAGTTCCAGTTTCCGCCACGTCCCGTCCACGGCGCCCCGAGGTTACCCCAGTTCGAGAAGTTCGAATTGCGCGTTATGCGGTTACGATTGCTCCAGCGGGCGCCGAAGCGGACGTTCTTGAAGAAGCCCGTGTCATCGAACGCATATTTGCCGTCCAGCCTAACACTCTTCAACTCGCCTTCATTTTTGGTCTGACTGTCCAGCAGAAACCAGAACAGGGTTTTGGAAGGGTCGTTGAAGTAGCTGGCCGACGAGGTGCCGGTATTGGGCTGGAGGAATTGGACGACCGGCGTGTCGCCGGTATTGTCGATGTCGATGTCTGTATAGGTCTGCATCGCCGAAATGAAGCCGGTATCGCGGCGGTCGGACTTGATATGCTGAGCTTCGAAGTTCAGCGCTATCCGGTCGGTCGGGTTGTATTTGATGGCCAGCGACAGGTCTTCGGTGTCGGCGGCGACTTCCTGCTGGAAGCGCAGCATTTCCGTGGGAATGCCAAAGCCGGCCTGGGTCAGGCGGCCTTTGACAAACTGATTGCCCTCATAGGTCGCCGTGGTGCCCGGAGCCAGGATCGGGAACAGGGCGTCATCATTCACCAGGGCCAGAATGGAGTATTCTTCCAGCGTGTGTTCAGTCTCGGCCTTGAGGTATTCGAGCGTGGCCAGGAACGTCTTGTCGTTGCTCTCCCACTGGCCGACCAGCGAAATGGCGTCACGACTACGCGTCAGGTCCGTCGTGCGCACGCCGGCGCCCTTGGGGACGAAAACAGAGTTCGCCGGCGGGAAATTCGAGGCGTTATAGCCGGTGCCGCCCGAGAAGCCACCCGATCCCACGGGGCGTACGCGGATACAGCCCGTCGCCAGCGAGGCTTCGCGGTAGCACGGGTCGGTGATCTGGGACGCATCCGTCTTGGTGACCAGTTCGGAGCTGGCATAGGCCATCTGAAGTCCGAATGTGCCACTGTCGGTCGAGAAGGTGTTGGAGACGAGGAACGAATAACCCGGAGCCCATTTTTTGGCCATGTCGCCATAGTTGGCTTCCACGGTGCCGGCTATACGCAGGCCTTTTTTGTCGAGAGGCTTGCGCGTCACGAGGTTGACCGTGCCGGAGATGCCGCCGTCGATCATGTCGGCGGTGTTGTTCTTGAACACCTCGACACGCCCCAGCAACTCCGAGGACACGTCATTGAACGAAAGTTCGCGACCGCCGTTGGCCGAGAAGATATCGCGTCCATTGAGTTCGGAGCGCACATAAGGCAGGCCGCGAATAATCACCCCGGTGCCTTCCACCGAGAAGCGGTCCGGATCTTCACGCTTTTCAAAGCGGGAAATATTGACGCCGGGCACGCGCTGCAGCGATTCGGCAACGGACCGGTCGGGCAGGGCACCTATATCCTCGGCCGTAATCACATCAACAAACGTATCCTTGTTACGTTTGATGGACTGCGCGTTTTGCAAGGCCTTGCGGAAGCCCTTGACGACAACAGCATCCTCGGCTGCCGGCGGGGCGTCCGCCGTCGTGCCTTGCGTCTGCGCCCAGGCCTGAGATGAGAAAGCCACCATGGCAAGAACGGACGCCGTCGTTAAGATGTGCAGGCGACGGGCCGCGGGTGCACGTGAATTGGCCGCGAGATCTTTCATCCTATATTCCTTCCTCCGCTGCCCTTTTGGGGGCAGATTTTTAATCGGGGTGTTGGTCCCACATATTGTGCGTTGTCAGCAGCCGGCGTTTGTCAGTTTCTGATGCCTGACCGGTGGCTTATTGTTGTGGCCAATTGTCTCATTTGTCCGATTTGGACAAAATTTAGACAATTGCAGCGTTGCTCCAACATCCTGTTAATGCTGAGGAAATGTGATATTCTCAGCATTATTCCCTTGACTGGACGTAAAGAACATTGCCTTTTGACGGGGTACTGGTCGCAAACGGACAGGGTGTTGTCAAGGAAAATGGCGCGCCTTGTCCTGATGGTTGGCATAAATTGTCTTGTCTGTGCCTTTTTTGACAGTCCTGGTGAGACAGCCTTTCTGCGGGATCGCGACAATCCCTAGGACCGGCGACAATTTGTTACGCACTGCCAGGGTGCCGGGTCTATATGACTCGCAATCTAACCGGCGGCGCGCCACAGGCTTGGGAATGCGCCGTGTATAAAACAGTGGGGACGGGCTATGACGGCCATTGAAACAATTGTCATCGTGGGCGGTGGCACGGCGGGTTGGATGGCGGCGGCGGCGCTGTCGCGCCTGCGTTCCGGACGGCCCGTGAATATCGTCCTGGTGGAGTCCGAAGAGATCGGGACGGTCGGTGTCGGCGAGGCGACGATACCGCCGTTCCAGGATTTCAACCGGTTGCTGGAAGTCGACGAGCAGGAGATGATGGCGGCCGTTCAGGGCACCTTCAAGCTGGGCATCCAGTTCGTCAACTGGGGCAAGCTGGGCGACAGCTATATTCACCCGTTCGGCAACTATGGCTATCAGATTGACGGCGTGTCGTTTCACCATATCTGGCACAGATACAGGATGGCCGGCGACAAGCGGCCCATCCAGGTATTCAACATAGAGACCATGGCCGCCCATTTCGGCCGTTTTGCCAGGACGGAAGATTACAAGCACGACGACCTGCCGCCGATCAACTACGCCTACCATATCGATGCCGGACGCTATGCGCGCTATCTGCGAGGTTATGCCGAAAAACGCGGGGTCGTGCGCATCGAAGGCAAGGTTGCGGATGTCGGGCTTAACGCAGAAACCGGTTTTGTCGAATCGCTGACCCTGAACAACGGCGAAACCCTGAAAGGGGACTTCTTTATCGACTGCTCAGGCTTTCGCGGCCTGCTGATCGAACAGGCGCTGAAGACGGGTTATGACGACTGGTCGCACTATCTCCCGTGCAATCGCGCCGTGGCCTTGCCGTGCCTTCGCGAGGACGGCAGCGGTCCCTTGCCCTATACGCGCGCGACCGCCCACACCGCCGGATGGCAGTGGCAGGTCCCCCTGCAACATCGCAATGGCAATGGCCATGTCTACTGCTCAAGCTTTATGGAGGACGATGAGGCCCACGATATCCTGGTCAGGAATCTCGCCGGAAAGCCTGGGGCGGCGCCGAACTTCCTGCGTTTTGTCACCGGGCGGCGCAAAAAGTTCTGGAACAAGAATGTCGTGGCGCTGGGCCTGGCCTCCGGCTTCATGGAGCCGCTGGAATCGACCTCTATCCATTTGATCAATACCGGCATCAACAAGCTGATTTCGCTTATCTCGCTCGATGGCGTCACCCAGGCCCAGGAAGATGCCTTCAACCGGCTGACGGGCAAGGAATATGAACGCATCCGCGACTTCCTTGTCCTGCACTATAAATCGACCGTTCGCGACGACAGCCCGTTCTGGAACCATTGCCGGACGATGGACGTGCCGCAAAGCCTGACGGAAAAAATGGCGCTTTTCCAACAAAACGGACAGATTTTCCGTGAGGACGACGAGCTGTTTACGGAAACCAGCTGGGCCGCGGTGATGATGGGGCAGGGCGTCACCATGAAGGGGCACAACGCCATGGCGGACACCCTGAATGACGCAAAAACCCGAAAGGAAATGGATGGGATCGAGAAATCCATCCAGCATGTCGTCCAGCACATGCCGAGCCATGGCGACTATCTCAAAAAATACTGCCCCGCGACGCCATCAGGAAACTGACTGACCATGGCAACACTCTACGATGTAGCGGAGCGGGCAGGGGTGTCGGCCAAGACGGTGTCGCGTGTCGTCAATGAGGACGGTGCCGTCAAGGCCAGCACGCGCGACCGTGTCCTGGAGGCCATGGATCATGTCGGCTATCCACGCCCCCTGCAGCCGGCGCGTCCGTCGCGTGTGGAGCCACCCAACGCCGCCATAGGCATCCTGCTGGAAGATCCCGAAGGGGGTTACCAGGGGCGGTTCCATCATGCCCTGCTGATGGCCTGCATGGAGGCGGGCAAACTTCTGACGGTAGAATTGTTCGTCCCCGGCCAGAGCCTGGATGATGTCGAAAACTTTCTGCTCGGTTCCAGTATACGGAGCCTGGTTCTGTTGCCACCCCTGTGCGACTACGGCCCACTCAAGACCTTACTCAAGGCCCACGGCATCCAGTGCGTCCTGATCTCACCGACCACGCCGGACAGCCACTATCCGTCGATCGCCATGGACGATAGGCTGGCCGCGCGCAATGTGACGGACTACCTGCTGGCCCTAGGGCATACGCGAATCGCGCACATTGCCGGTCACCCCGACCATGCCGCCGCGCTGCTGCGCCGCCAGGGCTACCAGGAAGCGTTCGACGCCCTTGGCCTGCCGCGCCCGCCCAGGGACTATGTCGTGGAAGGCCTGTTCAACTTTCGCTCAGGCATATCGGCCGCGGAGACCTTGCTGAACCTGCCGGATCGCCCAACCGCCATTTTTGCTTCCAATGACGAAATGGCGGCCGCCACCTGTACGGTGGCCCACAAGATGGGCCTGAACATCCCGCAGGATCTGACGGTTATAGGCTTTGACGATGCCCCGATCTCCTCGGCCATCTGGCCGCCGCTGACGACCGTGCGCCAGCCCTACATCGAAATGGCGCGGCTGGCGCTGCAGTTGCTGGGTGACGGCGGAGGCGCCGTAAAGTCCAGTGACGTGCAGATGCGCCATCTCCTGCCGCATCGGATCATCGAACGTGAAACCACAGCGCCGTTAAAAGCGGCTGGCGGGTAACGACGGCTTCGACCGACACCGATAATCACTGTGATTTCCCGGTGATATCCGACAGTTAAAGGAGCGAGCGGGCCGGGTAAGTAAATCGCGTTGCCGTGAAGTCCGCGCGTGATAGAGTTCAGACGTGATGAGGGGAGATACATGAAATACATCTGCACATGGGTAGCGATGGTTGTAACTCTGCTGCCGACGACAGCCCAGGCATCCGCTCCTTCTAACCTTATCCGGGCTGTATTTTCGGGCGAACGCCTCTGGATTTTATCGGACGGTGGCGAGTTGTTTTCTCTTGCCGAAAACGACGCAGAAAGCCGCCGCGAGGACGCTGGCGGTTCGGTGGCGGACATTTGCGTTTTTGATGGCCAAGTCACGGTGGCGGTGACCAAGAATGTTGACCCCGGCGCTTGGTATTTGCGGACATTTCACGCGAGTACCTGGAAGGACGCGGGGCGGGTACGCCGGGATGGGGCAAGGCTCTTAGGATTGGTATGTGATGGAATCGGGCCGACCTTGGTGACCGAACGAAACCTGCTCACCTTTGCCGGCGACCACTACGAGAGTATTCCCGTGTCAGGCGACTTCCCGGCGTTCGACGTACCCATTGAATCTGCAATCATTAGCACAACCGGAACCGAATCAAAGGTTTACGTGGGTTATAATTTGGGTGAATGGGGTGGTCAGCTTCATATCATTGATCGCGCGACCGGGCATCGATTTGCCACGCCATACGGCCCGATCACCGGACTCTATCCGATTTCATGGAAACGAGACTGCGTGGCTATGAGCGTCGGATATGTGCATCTAACGGTCTCCGGGGAGGTCTCTATCGGATGCCCAGACGATTATGATGTGCTCTTCGCCAAACGGTTTGGTGAGCGTTCGAAAAATATGAATCTACCAGATGATCAGGCGTACCAGAGTGTGCCCTTCTTTGGGGTTGTGGTTCACGAGGACGCTATTTTGGCTTTAGGGATGGACGGGCTCTACGAGATAAACAAAGGCGGAACAGCAAGCCCGCCCGTTGTGATAGAGTTTAAGCAGGTTGGTCCGTTCTCAGTATCCTTCGATCACCCGGACGTTGTCATGGTCATGACAGACGTCTATGGACGCAACGCTATGACGGGGATGGCACCTCTTATCGCGCCGCGTTAGCGTCGGTCCATGACCTCGATCACCGCATCGATCTCGACGGCAAAGCCCAGCGGAATCTTGTACATGCCCACCGCCGAGCGGGCGTGACGGCCGGCATCGCCCAGCACGGCCACCATCAGGTCGGAGCAGCCGTTGATCACCTGCGGAATATCGTAGAACTCCGGCCCGGCCTGGACGAAGCCGTTCAGCTTGATCACCCGCACGACATTATCCAGGTCGCCGGCGGCCGCCTTCATCTGGGCCAACAGGTTCAAGCCACAGATCCGCGCCGCTTCCACACCCTGGTCGACGGATAGGTCGGCGCCGACCGTGCCTTTCAGCCCGCCCTTGCCGTCATTGGACACCTGGCCGGAGATATGAATGAGGTTTCCGGTGCGCACGAAGGGGACGTAATTGGCCACCGGCGCCGCTGCCACGGGCAGGGCGAATCCGAGCGCGGCGAGATTAAGTTCGGCTTTCGACATGAGTCCCCCAATGAGTCTCTAAGGGTTGCGAGACGCGCTCACGCGACTCCATTGCGGTTGCAATTTGGCGCTCTATACCTTGTTTCTTAAGGGTTTTGAAAGGGTATTTTTACCTTCTGTTACCTTTCCCTTCACCTCGGCTTAAGACTAACCGTGTAGAACCGTAACTGTGAAATAAGCCGGGCCGCCATGAAGCTGCCGCGTCGGCATGCATGATGGTTTTGGGGCTACACAGGTTTACCGCGGATGATCAACAAGAAGGTTCTCATCGTCGAGGACAACGAGCTGAACATGAAACTGTTTCATGACCTGCTGGATGCGCAGGGCTATGAAACATTTCAGACCGGCGAAGGTTTGTCCGCCCTGACCCTGGCGCGTCAGCACCGCCCGGACCTGATCCTCATGGACATCCAGCTGCCTGAAATTTCCGGTCTCGAAGTCACCAAGTGGCTGAAGGAAGACGATGAGCTGTCGCATATCCCGGTGGTGGCAGTGACCGCCTTTGCCATGAAGGGCGACGAAGAACGTATTCGCGACGGCGGCTGTGAGGCCTATATCTCCAAGCCCATCTCCGTCACCCATTTCCTCGACACGGTGCGCAAGTACCTGGGCTAAGCCATGACCGCGCGCGTCCTGATCGTCGACGACATTCCCGCCAATGTTCGCCTGCTCCAGGCCAAGCTGGAGGCTGAATATTTTGAGGTCATGACCGCCCATGACGGTCAGCTGGCCCTCGACATGGCCGTCGAGCATCAGCCTGACATCATCCTGCTGGACGTCATGATGCCGGAAATCGACGGCTATGAGGTCTGTCGCCGGCTGAAGGAAGCGGCCGAAACCCGCCATATCCCGATCATCCTGATCACCGCCCTGGACGGCCGTGACGATCGTTTGTCGGGCCTGGAAGCTGGCGCCGACGATTTCCTAACCAAGCCGGTCGACGATGTGATTCTGATGGCCCGCCTGCAGGCCCTGGTCCGCCTCAAACAGATGGCCGACGACCTGCGCGCCCGCGAAGCCTCGTCACGCCGCGCCGGGCTGATCGACAACGACGTCTACCAACGCCAGATCTCGGCCACCGGCAACGTCCTGGTGCTGGACGACAATGTCCGCCAAGCCGAACGCCTGATGGTGCAACTGGGCGAGGATCATCGCTGCGCCTACGAGACCGATCCCGCCAAGGCGTTGAAAATTGCCGCCGGCCGGGTCGACCTGGTGGTGTTGAATCTCCTGTCGAAATCCTTCGATCCGCTGCGCTGGGTGGCGCAACTGCGCTCGAATGAAGCCACGCGGCAACGCCCGGTCCTGGCCATCGTCAATGTCGAAGAACGCAAGCAGATGCTTAAGGCGCTGGAACTGGGCGTCAATGACGTGGTGCCGCGTCCGGTCGACATGCAGGAGCTGCGGGTCCGCGCCAAGACCCAGATCCGGCGCAAGCGCTACGGCGATTTCCTGCGCAACATCCTGGACCGCAGCCTGGAACTGGCCGTCACCGATCCGCTGACCGGCCTGAACAACCGCCGCTTCCTGGATCACCAGCTCAGTGTCCACCTGTCGCGTCATATCAAGGGCGGACCGGTGGTGTCGCTGCTGATGCTGGACATCGACTTCTTCAAGAAGATCAACGACGGACACGGCCATGACGCTGGCGATGAGGTCCTGCGCGAATTCGCCCGCCGGGTGTCGCTGTCGGTCCGCGCCATTGACATGGCCTGCCGCTACGGTGGCGAGGAATTCGTCGTGCTGATGCCGGAAACCGAGGACCGTGACGCGCTCAACATCGCCGAACGCGTCCGCTCCCAGATCGCCGATCAGCCTTTTATGCTGGCCGACGGCCGGAAGCTCGAAGTTACCGTGTCGGTCGGGGTGTCGACCTCACAGGGGCTGGGTGATTCGCCCGAAACCCTGATCAAGCGCGCCGACGAGGCCGTTTACGAAGCCAAGCAGTCAGGCCGCAACAAAGTCGTCGTCAGGGCTGCGGCGTAGCGGCCGGCTTGGTCCGAACCAGACCTTCCACGAGATATTTCACCAGGGCCAGAGACTTGCCGGTGTATTCACCGCAGGCGGCCGCGCCATTGTCTTCGGTCGGCGCCACACCCTCATTGAGCAGGTCATGCCAGCACAGGGCCGGATCAGCGCAGGCGGCTTTCGCCGCGGTCTCGGCGCTGGTCGTGAACGAATCGGCGGTGGCTGTGTCGGTCAGGGACAGGGTGACGTCGTGGACCAGCTTGCGGCCTTCGTCATAGGTATCGGCGCCCTGAAAGTGCTGGCAGGCATAGGTGATCATTGTCAGGCTCATCATCGCATCGGGCAGCTTTGCGGCATAGTCCTGATAGGTGACCGGCGGGCCGGCCGTCTGGGCCTGGGCCGCCGGCGCGAATCCGGCGGCGGCGACCAGCGCGAAGAACAATAGGTGCAGATGCTTCATCGAAAACTCCGGACGTCATCGCTACGCCATCACGGCGACGAAATCCAGAGCACGAACCGGAGGCACGAAAAAGGCAGGTACGTCAGCAACTGCGATCGGCTTCGGAAATACCTTCGATCATCACATTGGTGACTTCCAGAAGCACGCCGGCGGCATCGGCGACGGCCTGCGGGTCCTTGGCCGGATCGGCCTTCCTCAGGGCCTTCTGCGCCAGTTTCAGGTCTTTGCAGATGATCTTGTTCTTGTATCGGGCGGCGATGTCATCACCCGCTGCGCAAAAATACTGCTGCCCCTGCTTGGCCCAATCGGGCATGTGACCGCCATACTTGACGATGTCACCGGTCAGCCCCTTGCAGGCACCTTTTAAACGGCTGCCGATATTATCAACCGTGACATCGTCCGATCCGACGGCATTGACCAGCGATTCGGTGCGCGCCAGCCATACGGCCGTGCTGGCTTCGTTGAAATCAGCCGCGAAGGCAGGCTGGGCGAACAGCGCCAGGGCCGATAGGGTGAGGAGGGATTTGCGGAACATGCGGGCACCTGTGGCTGGAGAGGACCAAGGCACCCTAGCGATAACGGTCGTTATGTCAGCTTACAAAGCCTGTCATGCCGGCACGAAAAAGCCGCGTCCGAGTCAAACAACTCAAGAACGCGGCGTTCAATCGTCTGCTGGGCGAGGAGACTTCGCCTGGATAGCAGCAGAGGGAAGATCCTACTTGATCTTGCCTTCTTTGAAGTCGACATGCTTGCGCACGACCGGATCGTACTTCTTCAGTACCATCTTCTCGGTCTTGGTGCGGGCGTTCTTCTTGGTGACGTAGAAGAAGCCGGTGTCCGCCGTCGAGTTCAGGCGGATCTTGATGGAGGCGGGCTTCGCCATGGCTAAAGTCCTTAGAGTTACGGTCGCACGACAGGTGCGCGGAAAATAAGAGCGCGGAACATACTCACGGAGCCGGTAAAGTCAACCGCCAATCCCCCACTTTGGCGGAATTTTTGCGGCGGTTGTGCCAAAGGGGTGATTGACAGGTCGTGCCCCTGGGCTTCACTGGGGGCAGGAGGAGCCGACCCATGGACACATCTTCGCCCGCCAAACCCGTTGCCGTCAAGGCCCTGGAGGTCGCACCGCGCACCCGGCCGTCCAACTATCCCGAACCCTATTTCTCGATGATGGCCGGGCGTGAAAAGCGCACCCTGGGTGATCTGTTCGGGCTTACAAGTTTCGGCGTCAACCTGGTGCGCATCTCCCCCGGCGGCCAGTCGGCCCTGCGCCACTGGCATACCCGCCAGGACGAGTTCATCTATGTCGTGTCCGGCCGGCCGTTGCTGATCACCGATGCCGGCGAAACCCAACTTGAGCCCGGCATGTGCGCCGGCTTCAAGGCCGGCGTCGCCGACGGTCACCAGCTGGTCAATCGCAGCGGCGACGAGGTGGTCTATCTCGAGATCGGCGACCGCACCCCGGGCGATGCCGCTTCCTATCCCGACGACGACATCCAGGCCAACCAGGTCGAGGGCCAGTGGGTCTTTACCCACAAGGACGGATCGGCCTTTACATGATCTTTCGCGAACAGGCCCCTTCACCGGAATTTGCCGCCGCGATCGACCGCTTCTGGTACTTCGAGCCGGAGCCGAGCGATCCCGAAAGCTACGAACACATCATTGTCCCGGAAGGCACGGCAGGCCTGTGCCTGATCGAACCCATACCGCAGATCGGCGCCTTTATCAGCCTGACCGGGCCGGCCTCCACGGCGGTGCGTGTGCCGGTCCAGCGCGGCCTGCGCTACTGGGGCGTGCGCCTCTGTACGGGGGCGGTGAGGGCGGTGCTGGGGCTTGAGGCTGAGGCGCTCGTCAACCGGATGGCCTTCCTGACGGAGGCCGTGCCGGCCCTGGGGGCGGAGATGATGACCACCTGTCGCGATGCGTCATCCCTGGCTGAGTTCGCCGCGCGATTCGAAGCCGTGGTGCGCAGCCATGTCCAGCCGGATCGGCTGGACCCTGCTGTGGCGGAGATGGTTGGCCGGATGCATGCCGGCGACGGGTTTACGCCTCTGGCGGATATCATGGCGGGGTTCGACGTCGGCGAGCGCCAGTTGCGGCGGCGGTTCCTGAAGGAGACCGGCCTGACGCCCAAGGTCTATGCCCGGCTGCGTCGGGTGCGGCGGGCCGTGGTCGACCTGGCCTATGAGCGCCCGAAGCAGGTGGCGGCGGTGTCCTATGACCATGGCTATGCCGACCAGCCCCATTTCACGCGCGAGCTGAAGGCGGTGTTCGACCTGTCGCCGCATCAGTTGTCGAGCTATCTGCATCAGATACGGCTTTTCAACGTTCAGGAGGTCGAGGATGTCCGAAACCTTCAAGCCGGGCGTAATGCGGCAGAGTAGACTCCCGCCAACCTCAGGAGAAGATTATGTTCAAAGCTATCGTATGCGCCGCTGCCATAGCGGCCATGAGTGTTTCCGCCGTCTGTGCCCAGGAGGCTGCCAAACCTTCGACCAATGCGGCGGCGATCGCCAAACTGGACGGCATGAAGGGCGTGTGGAAGGGGCCGGCCAAGGGCTTCAGCCAGAGCGGTCCGTTCGAGCTGACCCAGACCGAGCGCGTCGGCAACATGCTGGGCGGCGATGTCCTGGTCGTCGAAGGCCGGGGCTACAAGGCGGATGGCAAGCTGGAGTTCAACGCGTTCGGTATCGTGTCGTGGAACAATGAGACCCAGAAGTACGAGTTCCGCGCCTATAACGGCGGACGTTCCGGCACCTTCAAGTTCGAAGTGACGGAAACGGGCGCTGTGTGGGAAATGCCGGCCGGACCGACAGCGCGCATCGTCAGCACCATCACGCTGACCGGCGATACCTGGCGCGAGGTTCAGGAATATGTCGCCGACGGTCAGCCGCCGCGGCAGTTTTTCGAGATGAACCTGAAGCGGGTGTCCGACACCGAATGGCCGGCGGCCGGGGCGGTTGCGCCGTAAGGTTTTTTACCACGGACCACACGGACCACACGGACTTCAGGGTTTGCATGAGAAGCCGCGCAGCGGCAGTTGCAACAAAAGATAAGGCCGCTACGCGGCGTCAAATCTGCCTCAAAGTTCGTGTGGTCCGTGTGGTCGGTGGTTTAAAATCTATCTTTTCTTCTTCTTTTTCATATTCTTGACGCCGGGCTTCGGGCCTTTCGGCTCGTCACGGAAGCCCGGCTTTTTCGTCGGCTTCCCGCGCACGTTCGGCGTCTTGGTCCGGTTGCGCAGACCTAGCCTCGGCCGCGGCGCCCCGGGCTCGCCGACCTCCGGCTCGCTCAAGGCCTTGAACACCAGCCCGCCGGTGATCGGCATGGCCTCCATCAGTTCGACCTCGATCGACGCCCCCAGCCGCCAGCGATAGCCGTGGCGTTCGCCGATCAGGGCGTGCTGGACATCGTCATGGACGTAGTAGTCGTCACGCAGCGACGACACGGGGATGATCCCGTCGGCGCCGGTATCCGTCAGCTTCACGAACAGCCCGAACCGCGTTACCCCGACAATCCGGCCCTGGAAGGTCGCCCCGACCTTGTCATGCAGATAGGCGGCGATATAGCGCTCGATCGCCTCGCGCTCGGCCTGCATCGACCGCCGCTCGGTGGCGGTGATGTGCTCGGCCGTGTCGCTCAGCGTCTTGATCTCGTAGTCCGTCAGCCCGTCGTCGCCCAGCTTCAGCGCCCGGATCAACGCCCGGTGCACCACCAGGTCGGCATAGCGCCGGATGGGCGAGGTGAAGTGGCCATAGTGATCCAGGTTCAGCCCGAAGTGCCCGAAATTCTCCGGGCTGTAATGGGCCTGCATCTGGGTGCGCAGGACGACCTCGTTGATGATTTCGGCGTGCGGTCCGTCCTTCTGCGACTCCAGCAATTGGTTGAACCGTGGCGTGCGCGGTGGCTCGCCCTTGTTCCACGGCAGCCCCAGGGTGCCCAGGAAGTCGGCCAGGTTGGTGATCTTCTCCAGGCTTGGCGCCTCGTGGACGCGATAGATCAGCGGCGTCTTGTGCTTTTCCAAGGTCTCGGCGGCCGAGACATTGGCCTGGATCATCATCTCCTCGATCAACTGCATGGCATCCAGCGATACCCGCCGCTCGATCTTGGTGACATTGCCCTCGGCATCAAGATGGACGCGACGCTCCGGCGAGTTGATCTGCAGCGGCTGGCGGATCTGGCGGCCGCGCGTCAGGCAGGCATGGGCCGCCCACAGCGGCTTCAGCAGGCTGTCGAGGATCGGGCCGGTCTTGTCGTCAGGATTGCCGTCGATCGCCGCCTGCGCCTGCTCATAGGACAGCTTGGCGGCCGATCGCATCAGCCCGCGGACGAACTTGTGGCCGATCTTCTTGCCGTCGCGATCGAAGACCATGCGCACCGCCATGGTGGCGCGGTTCTCGCCTTCCTGAAGGCTGCACAGGCCGCTAGACAGCACATGCGGCAGCATCGGCTCGACGCGGTCCGGCAAGTAGGTCGAATTGCCCTTGTCGCGGGCGTCGCGGTCCAAGCTGGAGCCCGGCGTGACATAGTGGGCGACGTCGGCGATGGCGACCCACACCACCCAGCCGTCGGGATTGGCGGCATCGTCGTCGGCATGGGCGTAGACGGCGTCGTCATGGTCCTTGGCGTCGATCGGGTCGATGGTGACGAAGGGCAGGTCGCGCAGGTCGGTGCGCTTGCCCAGGTCCGGCGCCTTGGCGGCCTTGGCCTCGTCCTCGGTCGAGGTCTGGAACCCGACCGGCAGGCCGTGGCTGTGGATAGCCATGACCGAGGCGATCTTGGGCGAATCCTCCTTGCCGATGACCTCCAACACGCGGGCCGGCTTGGGGCCGTAGCGGTGCGTGCCGCCGACCGGGGCCGCGACCACGACATCGCCATCCTCCAGCGTATCGAGGTTGCTGCCGGTCAGGATGTAGCTGTCCTTTTCCTTGCGGTTGACCGATTCCAGGCGGATTTCGCGCTTACCGATGCGAACCACGCCGACCAGTTTCGGCGCGCCCTGGTCCAGGACCTTGATCAGATGGGCAATCCAGCCATCGGCGGTCTTCTCGAAACGGACATAGAGCCGGTCGCCCAGCTTGGGCGGGGTCTGCTGGACGGATTTCTTGAGCGGCGCCAGGCGGGCCAAGGGCGTCGCCTGGTCGGGCTTGCCCCACTTGGCCCATAGTTCGCCGTCGATATCCTGTTCGACCACCTCGACGACGCCGGTCTCGGGCAGTTGCCCCATGGCGCCGAAGGTCTTGCGGCCGCGTTTGTCGAGCTTGCCGCCTTCGGCCAGGGCTTTCAGGCGCTGGCGCAACGCGCGGCGATCTTCGCCTTTGAGGCCGAACTGTTTGGCGAGGTCACCGACATCGACTTCACGCGAGGCCTGCAAAGCTTCCAAAAGGGTTTTGTCGTCCGGCAGTCCGGACGGGGCGCGCGGGGCATCTGCCTTGACCGCGCGAAAAGGTTTCTTCTGTTTCATTCCCCCTAATGTAGGGATTCGTTGGCCCGGACGCAATCGCGGACGTGATTACGCCGTTTTTGCCTTCTTGGCCGGGGCCTTTTTCGCGGTAGTGGCCTTCTTGGCAGCCGGTTTCTTGGCAGCGGCCTTCTTCGCCGGCGCCTTCTTGCTCACAACACCGCCCTTGGCGGCGATCAGCGCCAACGCCTGTTCGACTGTCACCGTCTCCGGCGTCATGTCCTTGGGCAGGGTGGCATTGACCTTGCCGCACTTGACGTAAGGGCCGTAACGCCCGGCCATGACCTGGATCTTGTCGCCGCTTTCCGGATGGTCGCCCAACTCCTTCAGAGCCGCTGCCGCACCGGTTCGGCCGGGGCGTCCACCGCCGGCGCGCTTCTCGGCGATCAGGGTGACGGCGCGGTTCAGGCCGACTTCGAATATTTCTTCAAAACCGGAAAGGTTGGCAAAGGTTCCATCCGAAGCCACGAAGGGACCGAACCGGCCCAGGCCGGCCGTGATCGGCTTGCCGTCCTCGGGATTGACCCCGACCGTGCGCGGCAGGCTCAACAGCTTCAGCGCCCGCTCCAGGTCGATCGTGGCCGGTGGCCACGCCTTGGGCAGGCTGGAACGCTTCGGTTTATCCTCTTTCGATTCGGCTTCACCCAACTGCACATAGGGTCCGAAGCGGCCGATCTTCAGCGAAACCACCTTGCCGGTTTCGGGATCGGTGCCCAGGTCACGATCGCCGGAAGCCTCGGCATTGCCTTCGGAATCGGGCGAACCGACCGGGCGGGTAAATTTGCATTCCGGATAGTTGGAGCAGCCGATAAAGGCGCCGAACCGCGAGGTCTTCAGACTCAGCAAACCGGTCGAACAGGTCGGGCAGGCGCGCGGGTTCGACCCGTCGCCCTTGTCCGGGAAGATGTGCGGCCCAAGGGCCTCGTTCAGCGTATCCAGCACCTGGGTGACGCGCAGTTCGGTCATGCCGTCGGCGGCGGCGTGGAAATCTTTCCAGAAATCGCGAAGTAACTGTTTCCAGTTCAGTTCACCGGCCGACACCAGGTCGAGCTTCTCTTCCAGGTCCGCCGTAAAGTCGTACTGGACATACTTATGGAAGAACTGGTCGAGGAAGGCGGTGACCAGGCGGCCCTTGTCCTCCGGGATGAAGCGGTTCTTGTCCATGCGGACATAGGCGCGGTCGCGCAGCACGGTCAGGATCGAGGCATAGGTCGACGGCCGGCCGATGCCCAGCTCTTCCAGCTTCTTGACCAGGGTGGCTTCGGAATAGCGCGGGGGCGGTTCGGTGAAGTGCTGGGCCGGCTTGACCTCGTGGACCTGGGTGGCGGTGCCGGCACGGACGGCCGGCAGGCGGCCGCCTTCTTCATCGTCCGAGTCATCCTTGCCTTCTTCGTAGACGGCCAGATAACCGTCGAAGGTCACCACCTGGCCGGTGGCGCGCAGGCCTGTCTGCTTGTCCGACGACAGGATGCTGATGACCGTATTCTCGACCCGGGCGGCTTCCATCTGCGAGGCGACGGTGCGCTTCCAGATCAGCTCGTACAGCCGCGCCTGGTCGGGATCGAGGTTACGCAGCGTATCGGGTCGGCGGAACATGGAGGTCGGGCGGATGGCTTCGTGGGCCTCCTGGGCGTTCTTGGCCTTGACCTTGTAGTGGCGCGGCTCAGCCGGAACATAAGCCGCACCGAAACGCTCGCCGATCATGCGGCGGTTTTCGGCGATGGCATTGGGTTCGATAAAGACGCCGTCCGTCCGCATATAGGTGATCAGGCCGGTCGTCTCGCCGCCGATATCGACGCCTTCATACAGCTTCTGTGCTGTCTGCATGGTGCGCGAGGCCGAGAAGCCCAGCTTGCGCGCGGCTTCCTGCTGCAGGGTCGAGGTGGTGAAGGGCGGGGGCGGGGTTTTGCGGCCGGGCTTTTGCTCAACGTCTTCGATGGCAAAGGACGACTTCTGGATGGTGTCGCGGGCGGAATGGGCCAGGGCTTCGGTGTTCAGGTCGAACTTGGCCAGCTTCTTGCCGGCCAGTTGCACCAGACGCGCCGTAAACGGCGGCGACGCAGCCGAGACCTCGGTCTCAACGGTCCAGTATTCCTCGGTCCTGAACTTTTCGATTTCGATCTCGCGGTCGACGACGATCTTCAGCGCCACCGACTGCACCCGTCCGGCCGAACGGGCGCCCGGCAGTTTGCGCCACAGCACCGGCGACAGCGTGAAACCGACCAGGTAATCGAGCGCGCGGCGGGCCAGGTAGGCCTCGACCAGCTCCATATCGAGATCGCGCGGCGCTGCCATGGCCTGTTGCACGGCCGACTGGGTGATGGCGTTGAAGGTCACGCGCTGGACAATCTTGTCCTTCAGCACCCGCTTCTTTTGCAGAACCTCCAGGACGTGCCACGAAATAGCTTCCCCTTCGCGGTCGGGGTCGGTGGCCAGGATGACACGGTCAGCGCCCTTCACTGCGTCGGCAATGTCGCTGAGTCGTTTCGACGACTTGGGATCCATGTCCCAGATCATGGCGAAGTCTTCGTCGGGTTTCACCGAGCCGTCCTTCGAGGGCAGGTCGCGGATGTGGCCGTAGGAGGCCAGGACCGTAAAGCCCTTGCCGAGATACTTGTTGATGGTTTTGGCCTTGGCCGGGCTTTCAACAATAACGACGGTCATGAAGTCTCTTTAAACTGGAGCGCATCCCGAAAAGTGCGACGCACTATTCGGATAAAGATGCGCGTTAAACAAAAGCCTAGAGCGCCGATCCGACTCTTCCGGATCGAAACGCGCTCTAGGCGGTTTCGCGCGGGAGGGGAGGAGGCGACGCGGCGCCCTGGCAGCCGAACCGGCTATCAATGGCAGGCATACATGCTAATCGATTCCGTCTCTGTCAACGGTCAGAAGTGGAGACGGGTAATAAACAGGTGGCTGCACATACAGGAAAACGCACCGGATTTGTATAAAAAATCAAAGATTTGCGGCAGGGATATTTTGTAACGGCCGGGTGTGACATTTCCTGTCAGCGGGCGATATAGCCGCCTTCGATCTCGACGATCAGGCCCGCGACCTCCAGTTCGCACAGGGCGCTGAGCGCGACATGGACCGGCGCGCCGCTCAGGCGGATAAGCTCGTCTCGCGAAACCGGGGTGGCGCCGGCCAGTTCGCGCAGTCGCCGGGCGGCCTTGGCGATATCGGCGTCCTGGCCATCGGTCGAGAAGATCATGGGCGGTACCGGACCCCGTGGTGACGCCGGCGCAAAGACGCCGAACTGGCTTTCCAGCACGCGCAATATGTCCTCGGCGCTTTCGCACAAGGTGGCACCCTGGCGCAGCAGGTCGTTGCTGCCGCGCGCCCGTGGATCCAGCGGCGAGCCCGGTACAGCGAAGACCTCGCGGTTCTGTTCCAGCGCCAGCCGGGCGGTGATCAACGAGCCCGAGCGCAATTCGGCCTCGACCACGACCACGCCCAGCGACAGGCCCGAGATCAGCCGGTTACGGCGGGGAAAGTCGCGCGCCTGGGCGGTGTAGCCGACCGGACTTTCGGAGACCAGCAGGCCCTGTTCGCGCAGGCGGCCGTACAGGGCGGCGTTGTCGGGCGGATAGACATCGTCGATGCCGCCACCCAGCACGGCGATGGTGCCGGTTTCCAGTGTCGTTTCATGCGCCCGCGCATCGATGCCGCGCGCCATGCCCGACACCACCTGAAATCCAGCGGCGCCCAGTTCGTGGGCCAGAATCTGCGCCATCTTCTGTCCGGCGGCCGAGGCATTGCGCGCGCCGACGATCGCTACGGCGCGGGTCTGGGCTTTGAGCGGCCCCAGGGTCCACAACACCGGCGGGGCGGCTTCGACCTGGCTGAGCAGAGCAGGGTAATCGGCATCTCCCAGCAGGACCAGTCGGGCACCGATCGCCTGGCCCCGCGCCAGCTCCTGGTCCACCAGCGCCTGCGCCGCTGGTGTGAAGTTACCACCGGACGACTTGACCGCGTTGGGGAGTTCCTTCAGGGTGCGCTCAGCCGAACCAAAACGCGCCATCAGATTGGCGAAGTTCACCGGCCCGACGCGGTTCGACCGCGCCAGCCGCAAACGCGCGTAGCGTTCGGCTTCGCTGTCGGCGGCGGCGATTCGTTCGAAAGGCAAAAAAGGCGTGCTCCGAAATCTGCAACGGCGACGCTAACAGGAGAGGGGGGCCGCCGCAAGGTGGTGGACATGCCCGAATTGTGATTCGCGTCTCAGGTATGGCGGCTTGAATCGTCATAAAGGCGCGGTAAAAGCATAGCGGGCGGATATAGAGTTTCAGTAGCGTACGAACCATACCTTGCCCGACGCGCTCCGGAAATTGGCGCCTGTATCGGGCCTAAATTCGATTTTCGGAGATTTTTGTATGACCTACATTTACGGCAACACCGGCACCAACGGTGTCACGGGTACCGCCGGCGTCAATTCGACCAGCGGCTCCGTCAACGGTACGGCCGGCGGCAACGCCTCGGCGGGTACGTCGGGTCAATCCCTGACCTTCCTGATGGACCAGGATGACTGGGATCCCACCCTGATCCTGGTCGGCGGCGGCGGCGGCTACGGCGCCAACGGCGGCTACGGCGGCGCGGGCTACTACACCACCACCAACAACTATAACGGCGGCGGCTACCTGGTATCACGCAGCACCGCCGTGTCCGACGGCGGTAATGGCGGCGTGGCCGGCAAGGGCGGCAATGGCGGCCACGCCACCCTGACCGCTTCGAACCTTGTCGCCCTCGATGCGCAACACCTCGAAACCCAGGGCGGCAGCGGCAATTACGGCTACACCGGCGGTGGAGGCGGCAGCACCTATGCCGGCTATTACGTCAACAACCCCTATGCCAACGGCTACTATGTCGGGCCAAACCTCTACTATTACGGCTATACCGAAACCCAGGCCGGGGGCTATGGCGGCCATGGCGGCGCCGGTTCGGCGGGCGGCACCGGAGGTAATGCCACCACAACGGCGGACGCCATCACCTTCATGGCCTATTACACCACGGTCCGGGCCTATGGCGGAGCCGGCGTTGGCGGCGGCAGCGGCGGTTACGGAGGCAACGGCGCCCATGGCGGTGACGGTGCTGTCGGTGGTGCCGGCGGCAATGGCGGAAAGGCGACGGTCAATGTCACCAACAGCTTCGGCAACTTCTATGGTTCCATTACGCTGACGGCCCAGGGCGGTGCCGGCAGCTACGGTGGTACGGGCGGCAATGGCGGCACCGGCCAGACCGACAGTTACAATTATACAGCCCCCGGCACCTATACACTGACCACGACCTACGATCACGGTTCGGGCGGCGTCGGCGGCAAGGGCGGCAACGGCGGTTCGGCCGTCATCAACTACACTGGTAACACCCTGGTCGGCGACAATACCGGTGAAACCTTCTACCTCTACAACACCATTTCTTCCGGCCTGCGCGGTGTCGGCGGTGTCGGCGGATACCATGGCGGGACCACAACCCGGGCCAGCAGCGGCGCCAACGGTGTCACCGGGGCGACCGACCTGACCATTTCCGGCAACACCTTCGACGGCGGCGCCGGCAATGACACCTTTTACTTCTACATCCTTCACACTTCGGCCGACCAGTCGAGCTATGGCAGCCTGGGTGCGATCGTCGTCGACCTGAACGCGGGCACCTTTGTCTTTGGCGGTAACAGCAACGCTCTCCTGAATGTCGAGAACGTCACCATCAACGTGCTGGAGCGCTACTACAACGTCTCCAGCGTCCTGGTCGACGCCACGCCGGGCGTCTCCCTGACCGGAAGCAACACCAACAACATCCTGTCGACCGCCACCGGCAATGATAGCCTGTGGGGCCTGGCCGGCAATGACTCCCTGGACGGTGGCATCGGCGCCGACGCCATGAACGGCGGCGCGGGCGACGACACCTTCGCGGTCGATAATGCCGGCGATATCGCGTCCGAAACCACATCGGGGAGCGACTCTGGGGGGTACGACCTGGTCAATGCCTCGGTGACCTACACCCTGGCCGACTACATCGAAGCCCTGACCCTGGGGGGCTCCGTCAATATGGATGGCACTGGCAACGCCTCTGATAACGTCATCAACGGCAATTCGTACATCAACGTCCTTAATGGCCTGGACGGCAAGGACCGCATCTTCGGCGGTTACGGCAATGACACCCTGAACGGTGGGGACGGCAACGACTATCTCGATGGCGGTAATGACGTCGACCGGCTGGTCGGCGGTCTGGGTGACGACACCTTCATTATCAATCAGCTCGGCGACCTTGCGGTTGAGGCGGCGGGCCAGGGTAAGGACACCGTCATCACGAGCATCACCTACTCGCTGGTCGGCCAGGTGATCGAAAACCTGACCCTGGGTGGCTATGGCAATATCGACGGCACCGGCAACGGTGTTGGCAATCTCATCATCGGAAACTATTACAACAATGTGCTGAATGGCGGCGCCGGGGCCGATACCCTGATCGGCGGCAACGGCAATGACACCTATGTCGTCGATGTTGCTGGTGACATTCTCTCCGAAGCCCCTAGCCAGGGCACGGATACGGTCGAATCGTCCATCACCTGGACATTGAACACCAATCTGGAAAACCTGACCCTGACGGGCGCCGCCAATATCAACGGTACCGGCAATGCAGGCAACAACGTTCTGACCGGCAATTCGGGCACCAATGCCCTGGCCGGCGGGCTGGGCAATGACAGCTATTATATCCAGAACGCTGCCGACACGATCAGCGAAGCTACCGGCGCCGGTACCGACATCATCTATTCGTCGGTCAGCTATACGCTGTTCGGCGCGGTCGAGACCCTGGCCCTGACGGGTGCGGCCAATCTGGACGCCACCGGCAACTCGCTGGTCAATACCCTGATCGGCAATGACGGCAACAACATCCTGAACGGCAAGGGTGGCGCCGACACCTACACAGGGGGCCTGGGGGCGGACACCTTCCTGTTCCAGACCAGCAGTGGCGCCGACCGGATCACCGACTTCAGCGCGGCGCAGAACGACTTGATCAACATCAACGCCTATTCCGGCGGCGTGGTGAACGGCGGCGGTGTGACCATCACCGACGCCGGCGGCGGCAATACACTCATCACCATGGGCGCCAACAATATCACCGTTCTCGGCGTGGCCTATAATGATGCCGGCCTGTTGAGCCACATCATCTGGTAAGGGCAGGGATCGCGAAACGAAAAATCCCGGCTGCTCGCAGCCGGGATTTTTTTATGTGTCTTTCTTCGCGCCGATCTTCGGTTCCTCGCCCTTGAGCAGGCGGCGGATATTGTCGCGGTGGCGGATATAGATCAGCACCGCCATGAACAGCGCCATGCCCAGGAACGGGTAGGGCTGATCCAGGAAGAAGGCGAGGGGCGCGATAAGCGCAGCGGCCACCAGGGCCGACAGCGACGAAATCCGGAAAATGGCGGCCGTCAGCAGCCACAGGCCTCCTGCGATCAGGCCCATCGGCCAGGCGGCGCCGAACAGGGTGCCCATGAAGGTGGCGACGCCCTTGCCGCCCTTGAAGCGCAGCCACACCGGGAACAGGTGGCCCAGAAAAGCCGCCGCGCCGGCCAGCGCCATGGCGATCTGGCGGACATCCTTGTCAGAGCCCGCCAGGAAGGTGAACAGCAGGGCCAGTCCCACGGCGGCCGCGCCTTTGCCGGTATCGCCGACAAAGGTGATCAGGGCCAGGTCCTTGCGACCCGTCCGCAGTACATTGGTGGCGCCGATATTGCCCGAGCCGACGCTGCGGATATCGATGCCGGCCAGCTTTGTTGACACATAGCCAAACGGGATCGACCCCAGCAGGTAGCCACCGGCCAGGGCGAGTCCATAGGTCAGAAGATCAGGAGGGATGTTCAAAAGGATCCTGCCCGTTAGCCCTGTTCGTAGACGAGGCGTCCGTCCACAAAGGTTTTCAGCACCTTGCCCTGTAGTGTACGATTCTCAAAGGGCGAGTTCTTCGATTTCGACAGGATGTCGCGTTCGCGCAACGCAAACGGCGCGTCGATATCGACCAGGATCAGGTCGGCGGGCGCGCCCTTGGCCAGCCGGCCGGCCTCCAGGCCCAGGATCTGGGCCGGGTTGATGGTCACCGCCCGGATCAGGTCCAGCAACGGTACCTCGGCATCCAGGTGCAGGCCGATCAATGCCGGCAGAAGGGTCTGCAAGCCGATGGCGCCCGGCGCGGCTTCGGAAAACGGCAGGCGCTTGTCCTCTGCCGGGGCGGGGCAATGGTTGGACACCACCACATCGATCACGCCGCTTTCCAGCGCCGCCACCAGGGCCTGGCGGTCGCGCTCCGATCGCAGCGGCGGGTCGAGGCGGTAGAAGGTACGGTAGTCGCCGATGTCAATCTCGTTGAAAACCAGGTGGTTGATGCTGGCCGATGCATAGACCTCCAGCCCCTTGGCCTTGGCGCGTTCCAGCGAACCCAGGCCTTCGCGGGTGGAAATCTGATCGACCAGGAAGCGCGCCCCGGTCAGCTCGACCAGGGCGAGGTCGCGCTCCAGAGCGATGCGTTCCGACAGGGCGGTGACCGAGGGCAGGCCCATGCGCATGGCCATCTCGCCCGAGGTGGCGACGGCGCCTTCCGACAGCCACGGCTCCTTCGGGCGGTGCGCGATCAGGGCGTTGAAACCGTTGGCGTAGGTCAGCACGCGGCCGAGGGTCTTGCTGTTGACGATGGTCTTTTCGACATCGGTAAAATAAAGCGCGCCGGCCTGAACCATCAGACCGATCTCAGCCAGATGCTTGCCGTCAGCGCCTTTGGTGGCGGCGCCGGCGGGATAGACGTGGACCAGTTCGATGTCGCGCGCGCGGCGCAGGATGAAATCGACCATGGCCGGCCCGTCGATGACCGGATCGGTGTCTGGCTGGACGACGAAGCTGGTCACGCCGCCGGCGGCCGCGGCCAGGCTGGCCGACTTGAGGGTCTCGCGCGGTTCCGAGCCGGGCTCGCCGGTCTTGACGCGCATGTCGATCAGGCCCGGCATGACGGCATTGCCGTCGCAGTCGATGACCTTCATGCCGGCTTGACCGGCGGGCGGCTGTTCGCCGTGGATGACGTCGGTAATGATGCCATCGGCGATAATCACCGAACCGGGACCGTCATAGTCGCTGGCCGGATCGACCAGGCGGGCGTTGACGAAAGCGATGGCGGAGGAGGCGGTCATGGTCTGTTTCCCCGCTTCACACTGTTGGCAAGGCTATCGATAAAGGACTCGCAAACTCCCCCTCCCCACTGCGTGGAGAGGAGAAGAAAGGTAGCATCTTCACATTCTGCGCGGTTGAGCGTCATCGACCATCCTCCAGCCGGGCGGAGAGGGAGGCCAGAACGGCCATGCGGGCAGCGACACCCATCTCGACCTGATCCTGGATCAGCGACACCGACAGGTCGTCGGCGACGTCCGAGTCGATCTCGATGCCGCGGTTCATCGGGCCGGGGTGCATGACGCGGACATTCTTCGCCGCCACGGCCAGCTTTTCGCGGTCGAGGCCGAAGAAGCGGAAATATTCCCGCGCCGACGGGATGAAGGCGCCGTCCATGCGTTCCAGTTGCAGGCGCAGCATCATCACCACATTGGCGCCGGCAATGCCTTCGCGCATGTCGTGATAGACCTCGACGCCCCATTGGTCGGCATCGCCGGGGATCAGGGTCGGCGGACCGACCAGGCGGACATTTGCCCCCATATTGCTGAGCAGGATGATATTCGACCGGGCAACGCGCGAGTGGGCGACATCGCCGCAGATGGCGATGGTCAGGCCGTCGACATGGCCGAAGGCCCGACGGATCGACAGCATGTCGAGCAGGGCCTGGGTCGGGTGTTGATGCTGGCCATCGCCGGCATTGATGACCGAACAGCCGACCTTCTGCGACAGCAAGGCCGCCGCACCCGAGGCCGAGTGACGCACCACCAGCAGGTCGGGCTTCATCGCGTTGAGCGTCACCGCCGTGTCGATCAGGGTTTCGCCCTTGGCGACCGACGACGTCTTCATGCTCATATTGATGGTGTCGGCGCCCAGGCGCTTGCCGGCGATCTCGAAGCTGGACTGGGTCCGCGTCGAGTTCTCGAAGAACATGTTGACCAGGGTGCGGCCCTTGAGCAGGTCCAGCTTCTTGGTGGTCTGGCGGTTCAGATCGACAAAGACGTCGGCCAGATCCAGCAGGGCCATGATGTCGGGCGGATCCAGGTCCTGGGCGGCGAGGAAATGGCGCTTGGGGAAGGCGGTCAGCCGCGCGCCGATCAGGTCGTTGACATTTGAGTCGCTGGGAGACATTTCGAATTCCACCATTTGGCTGCCTTGTGGCCAATAATGGTCAAAAGCACAAGCGGGAGGATGACAGTTTCATGAAAAGCCAGGCCCAAAAGGCGGCGGATTTCGCTGCGCTGCATCAAAGCGGCTGTTTCGTCATTCCCAATCCATGGGACCGCGGCTCGGCGCGGATGCTGGCAGGCCTGGGATTCAAGGCCTTGACAACAACCAGCGCCGGCTGTGCCCGCTCGATCGGTGTGACAGATTATCGCGCCGGCCGCGACCATGTCCTGGCCCATTGCCGCGACCTGGTCGACGCCACCGACCTGCCGCTGGCGGCCGATCTGGAGGACGGCTTTGGTCCTGCACCAGAGGATTGCGCCGAAACGATTCGTCTGGGCGCCGAAGCCGGCCTGGTTGGCGGTTCGATCGAGGATTGGCGCGCAGACGGAACCTTCTACGATATCGAAGCGGCGGCCGAACGTATCCGCGCGGCCGCCGAAGCGGCGCGATCGCTGGACTTTCCGTTTCAATTGGTGGCGCGCTGCGAGAACTATCTGCGTGGCAAGCCCGATTTCGCCGACACCGTCCGCCGTCTGCAGGCCTATCAGGAAGCCGGGGCTGACGTGCTGTATGCGCCCTGCCTGACCACGGCTGAAGAGTACACGACCCTGCTGCGCGAGGTCGACCGGCCGGTCAATGCTTTGGGGGGCATCGGAAATCCCGCCCTGACCGTGTCGGAATTGGCGGCCCTGGGTGCCCGCCGGATCAGCCTGGGTAGCCTGCTGCATTCGGCGGCGATGACGGCGTTCCTCAAGGCGGCGACGGATGAGACCTTCGGCTTTGTCGCCGGCCTGACCTCGGGCGGCGAACTGGATCGACTGTTGGAAAAAGGCTCCGCCGGCTGACCGGCGGAGCCCTGTACCTTACTTGATCGACGCCATGTCGATCACGAAGCGGTAGCGGACATCGGACTTGATGACCCGCTCATAGGCGGCATTGACGTCCTCGATGCTGATCAGTTCGATATCCGACACGATGTTGTGCTGACCACAGAAATCCAGCATTTCCTGGGTTTCCTTGATCGAGCCGATGCACGAACCGGCCAGCGACCGCCGGCCCGCCAGCAGCGAGAAGGCGTGTACCGGCACCGGGTTTTCCGGCACGCCGACCAGCACCATGGTGCCGTCGATCTTCAACAGGTTGAGATAGGCGTTCCAGTCGATCACCGCCGACACCGTGTTGATGATCAGGTCGAACGAACCCGCCAACTGGGTGAAGGTGTCTGCATCGTTGGTGGCGTAGTAGTGGTCGGCCCCCAGACGCAGGGCGTCGTCCTTCTTGGACAATGACTGGCTGAGCACCGTCACTTCGGCGCCCATGGCGTGGGCCAGCTTGACGCCCATATGGCCCAGGCCGCCGAGGCCGATGATGGCGACCTTCTTGCCGGGGCCGGCATTCCAGTGGCGTAACGGCGAGTACAGGGTGATACCGGCGCAGAGCAGGGGCGCGGCGCCGTCCAGCGGCAGGGTGTCCGGCACCGACAGGACATAGCCTTCCTTGACCACGATATGGTCGGAATAGCCGCCATAGGTCGGCGTGCCGTCGCGGTCGAGGCTGTTATAGGTCTGGGCCAGTTGGTCCATCATATATTGCTCGCGGTCGACGTCGCGCTGCTGGCACTTCATGCAGGAATCGACGAAGCAGCCGACGCCGACGGTGTCGCCTTCCTTGAAACGCGAGACACCGGCGCCGACCTGGCGAACCTTGCCGACGATTTCGTGGCCGGGCACCATGGGGTAGATGCCGGGGAACCATTCGTCGCGGACCTGGTGGATATCGGAGTGGCAGATGCCACTATAGAGAATGTCGATGACGACATCGTCGTCATTGGGAGCGCGGCGTTCGAAGCTAAACGGCTCCAGGGGCGCTTTCGGGGAAAGCGCGGCATAGGCTTTGGCAGTTGTCATGTGGGAAGATCCTCTCGTGGGGACCTTCGCCATATGGTGACGGCATGCCGTTTTGTCAGGGTGACGGTTGCAGTTTCCTGTGGATGTTATTTCAAATGAAACACCAGCAGCATGAGCGGCATGGTGAAGGCGCTCAGCGTGGTGGTCATAGCCACAATGCCGGCCATCAGCGGCGCGTCGCCGCCCATGTGCCGTGCCTGGACATAGGCCGCCGCCGCGCACGGCGCCGCCCCGCAGGCCAGGGCTATGCCCTGTGCCAGAGAATCGCCACCCAAGGCGTAACAGATACTCCACGCCAGGACCGGCATGACCAGGACCTTGAACAGCGACACCAGACTCACCAGCAACGGCCTGCGGTAGATATAGCCGAAGCTCAGGCCCGCTCCGGCCAGGATTAGGCCGGTGGGGATGGCCGCCTGGCCCAGCATGGTCAGAGAGCGCTCGGCGAACGGGATCGACGGCACTTTCAACGCATTGAGGCTCAAACCGATCAGGCACGAAGCGAAGATCGGGTTGGTCACCAGGGTCTTGAGCATCCACAACGGTGTCTTGGCGGGCTGTTCACCCTCGGGCTCGCCCCATTGCGCCAGGACCAGGATGCTGATCATGTTCGACGCCGGGATCAAAGCGCTGATGGCCACCGCGGCTATGGCGGTGGCTTGGTTGCCGAAGATCACGGCTGCCACAGGGATAAAGACGAAGGAGTTGAACCGGATCAGCCCCTGGAAGACGCTGGTAAATGTTGGGCCTGGCAGGTTCAGGAACGGCTTCAACGCAAACCCGAAGGCAGAGGCGATCAGCAGTGCGCCGACCACAGCCAGGCTGACCGGGCCGGCGGCAAACCCGCCCAGGTCGGCGTGCCAGATGGCCGGGACCAGGAAGCCGGGATAGAGGACATAGACGGCGAACTTCTCGATCGGTCCCCACACATTCAGCGGAAGAAATCCCGACTTTTTCAGACCATAGCCCAGCACGATCAGCAGGAAGACGGGAACGATCCCGTTCAGGATCGTCATCAGCGTCATTGGTCGTTGTCCCGGATGCGGTCCAGCGCGCCCTGCAATATATAGGCGGCGGCATTGCGGTCGATAACCTCGGCGCGTTTGGAGCGTGACAGGTCGGCCTCCTCGATCAGGAAGCGGTTCATCGCTGCTGACGACCAGCGTTCGTCCCAGAAGGCAATCGGCAGGTCGCGCAGCCGCAGCAGGTTGCGCGCGAACGCCCGGCACGACTGGGCGCGCGGACCTTCGGTGCCGTCCATATTGACCGGCAACCCGATCACCAGCCCATCGGCTTCGCGAACCTGCATGAGATGGAACAGCCGCTCGGCTTCATGGGTGAACTTGGTCTTGCGGATCAGTTCCAGCGGTGAGGCGAGGGTCAGTGAGATATCGGACACCGCCACGCCGATCGTCTTCTCGCCCAGGTCCAGCCCCAGCAAGGCGCGGCGAGGGGCGAGGGTGGACTTCAGTTCGGTAATGTCGATCACGGCCATGGCGCCGGTGTGGCGCCGGATCGCTCGCGAGTCAATCGGACATGTCCAATAACTCCGTTGCCATGGGCATCTGCGGCGTCGCGGATCCTCCTCGAAATGCTCACGTGCGTAAGTACGCTCCGCTTTCTCGGTGTCCGCTCCTGGCATTTGCCTCACCGCAACGGGTTGTTGGACCTCTCCGAAGGCCTGTCCCGTTGCGTATGCAATTATTACAGTTGCAATCGCTTTACTTAACATTACAGGAATTTAATTAATTACGGTAAGTTAATATCTTAAGCAGCTGTAATACATGTCTCCGATTTAATAATAATCACCGTGCAAATGCTTGTTGATTTGTGTATTCAGATTTCAGCGCCTCATCGCAACCCTTTTGGAGGAAACCACCATGATCCGCACCGTCACCACCATCGCCTTTTCTGCCATTGTCGCCCTGACCGCCGGCACCGCCCTTGCCGGTGATTACGCTGTCGCCGTCGGTGAGCCCGGCCAGAGCCAGGAAGTCATCAGCCTGGACGGGGTCGACCTCAGCAACCCGGCCGAAGCCAAGACCTTTTACCGCAGCCTGCAATACGCCGCCGCCCGTGTCTGTGTCGGGGAAAGCCGGTCCTGTGACGCCGAAGCCGTCAGCGACGCTGTCCGTCAGATCGGTAGCCCCGAACTGGCCCGTCTCGACGATGCCGGTGATCGCGCGCCTCAGATGGCCGCAGCCGAAAACGGCACTTCGCAAAGATAAGTTTACGCTACTGAAAATAATAAAAAAGCGCGCCATTCCGGCGCGCTTTTTTTATTTAAATATAGTTCATTAAATACTTGCAATATGTGGAAAATATTTAAGAAAAAACTTGTTTTATATGATTTTGTACTTGTGTATGACTGATTTCAGTAGAATTCACTTGCACAAGGAACACAGACATGAAAATCGTTCGTACCATTGCCGCCATCACCGCCGCGGCTTTTGCTTTCACCGCCGTCGCCGCTCAGGCTGAAGTCCTGCAACTGAGCGAAGGTCAAAAGATCAAGAAGGTGGTCTTCAACACCGCCGACCTGAAGACGGAGCAGCGCGCTCAGACCGTCTACACGAAGATTCGTGCCGTCGCCGCTGAGGTCTGCGGCGTTGACGGAGATGCCCCCGCTTCGGTGCTTGCCGAAGACCAGGACTGCATAAGCCGCGCCGTCAATGGCGCCGTCGCCGACCTGGACAACGACAACCTGCGCCAAGTCCACCAGAACGCCCGCGGCACCGCTCAAAGCTACGCCCGCAACGACCGCTAACCGATAAGGGCGCTACGGGAGGCTATCCTCCTCCGCACCGTCTCCCGCCGTCCTGTTCAGGCCGCGTCTCTCCCCGGGACGCGGCCTGAAATCTGTTTGGGCACTTAGAGACTGTTTGAAAATTCGTCAGGCTGAGTCGAAAAGGGCGGGATTTGAGAACCGGAGCGGAGCGTACTCAAGTACGTGAGCACCGGAAGCGCAGAAAACGGACCTTTGCAGACCCGTCTGGTGGATTTGCAAACAGTCTCTGACATACATCTTGCCAAACGAGGACCTAAACGCTAACCGGTCTCGCCATAGAATTAAGGAGTCCGATGATGGCCATAGATGTGGCGACCGTCAAAAAGGTAGCGAGCCTGTCGCGCCTGCGCGAACCGGAAGACCGCCTGCAAGCTCTGTCGGGCGAACTGAGCGGGATCCTGGGCTGGATCGAACAGCTCAACGAAGTCGACGTCGCCGGTGTCGAGCCGATGACCACCGCCGTCGAGCAGCCGACTCCGCTGCGTGACGACGTGGTCAGCGATGGCGATAAGGTCGCCCAGATCGTCGCCAACGCGCCAAAAACGGCCGAAGGCTTCTTCATCGTGCCGAAGGTGGTCGAATAAGATGAGCAACCTGACGCAACTGACCCTGAAGGACGCCGTCGACGGCCTGAAGTCGAAGCAGTTCTCTTCCACCGAACTGACGGACGCCTTCATCGGCGCCATTGAAACCGCCAATCCGGCGCTGAACGCCTATGTCGAAACCACCTTCGACAAGGCCCGCGCCCAGGCTGCCGCCTCCGACGCCAAACTGGCGAAGGGCGAGGGCGGCCGCCTGGAAGGCGCGCCGCTCGGCATCAAGGACCTTTACTGCACCGCCGGCGTTCGCACGACCGCCTGTTCCGGCATCCTGAGCAACTTCGTGCCGACCTACGAATCGACCGTCACCCAGAACCTGTGGGACGACGGCGCGGTCATGTTGGGCAAGCTGAACATGGACGAATTCGCCATGGGCTCGTCCAACGAAACCTCGCACTGGGGCCCGGTGACCAATCCGTGGAAGTCGCGCGGCTCCAACGCTGCCCTGACCCCGGGCGGTTCGTCCGGCGGTTCAGCCTCGGCCGTGGCCGCCGACCTGTGCCTGGCCGCCACCGCGTCCGACACCGGCGGCTCGATCCGTCAGCCGGCAGCCTTTACTGGTACCGTTGGCATCAAACCGACCTATGGCCGCTGCTCGCGCTACGGCATGGTGGCTTTCGCCTCGTCGCTGGACCAGGCCGGCCCGATCACCAAGACGGTCGCCGACTCGGCCATCCTGCTGCAGTCCATGTGCTCGCATGACGCCAAGGACTCGACCTCGCTGACCGTGCCGGTGCCGGACTTCGCGTCCTTCGTCGGCAAGTCGGTGAAGGGCCTGCGCATCGGCGTTCCCGACGAATACCGCCTCGACGGCATTCCGGCCGAAATCGACGCCCTGTGGGAACAGGGCATTGCCTGGCTGAAGGACGCCGGCGCCGAGATCGTCAAAATCTCCCTGCCGCACACCAAATACGCCCTGCCGTGCTACTATATCATCGCCCCGGCGGAGGCCTCGTCCAACCTGGCGCGCTATGACGGCATGCGCTACGGCCACCGCACCGCCGACGGTACGGCCCTGACCGACGTCTATGAGCTGTCGCGCTCGGAAGGCTTCGGCAAGGAGGTCAAGCGCCGCATCATGATCGGCACCTACGTGCTGTCGGCCGGCTTCTACGACGCCTACTATGTCAAGGCCTTGAAGGTTCGCCGCCGCATCGCCGAGGACTTCCTCAACGCCTGGAATTCGTGTGACGTCATCCTGACTCCGGCGACGCCGTCGGCCGCGTTTGAGCTGGGCGACCAGGCCAAGGCCGCCGATCCGGTCGCCATGTACCTGAACGACGTCTTCACCGTCACCACCAACCTGGCCGGTCTTCCGGGCATGAGCGTGCCGGCGGGGCTGGACAGCCAGGGCCTGCCCCTGGGCCTGCAGGTCATTGGTAAGGCGCTGGACGAAGGCACGGTCTTCGCCGTCGGTGCGGCGTTGGAACAGGCGGCCGGCTTCTCGGCCAAGCCGTCGAAGTGGTGGTAGACCAAGGTTTCCGTTACAAATCCTGACAGGAAGCCTTGCTGCCTTGTGGCGGCGGCAAGGCCCTGATACCCCGGTATGACCGTGTTATCCGGGGACTGTGATGAAATTCTATGCCTGTACTTTGGCCGGTCTGGCCGCCGCCCTCCTGGCCCAATCGGCCATGGCCGCGCCGCTCATGATAACGCCGGAAAATCGTCTGAGCTGCGCTGCCAACTACGGCATCCTGGCAGCCCGGCCGGATTCGCCGCGCGCCCGGGCTGCGGCTGCCGCGCGCGCCGCCCTCATCGAAGGCTTTCGGGAAAACTATCCCGGCCTGGTTGGCGCCGATGCCACCGCCGCCAGAGATGCCGACCTTGCCGATCAGCGGGCGGGGGAATGCGACCGCCTCTACCGCTATTCCGTCGCCGAAACCTCGGCGCATCCTTTCAATGCGCCGCTAAATCCACCGCGGCAACCGTCTCCGCCACCGGTGCAGGTGCCGCCGTCGAACACCCAATCGGGGGTCGGCTTTCTGGCGACCCGGTGCGACGGCCAGAAACAGACCTTCGACCCGGGTCTGCCCCGGGACGAACTGGTGGCGCAGGCCCGCGCCCGGGGCTGCACGACGCAGGATATCGACAATTTGCTGGCGACACGGGATATGCTGTTCTGAGCCTGAAGGCGAATCCGCTTTGCCTCGTAATCGGAAGAGGCTAGGGTAGGCGGTCACAGTTCTTCCCGAAAGCCTGTCATGAAAAACCTCATCCTCGCCACCGCCCTTCTCGGCCTGTTCGCCACGCCCGTCCTGGCCCAGGAGGCTGCTCCCGCGGAAGACGCCCCCTTGACCGATGAAGACGTTCTCACCGTCGCCATCGGTTGCATCGCGACCTACGACACGATCGTGGCCCAGGGCAAGGCTGGCGCGGATGCGGCCTCCATCGCGGCGGCACGAAAGATGGCGGTCGACGTCTATAAGGAATTCAGCGGGGAAAGCGACGAAGAGGTCGCCGCCGACGTCGCCGAAAGCGCCAAGATCTTCCCCGAGATGCTGAAGACCTCCGACCTCACCCTGGAGGAGTTTCGGGAAACCTGCGACGCCATCTTCACCGACGAAGAGGAAGAAGCCCCCACCGCGTAAGGTTAATTTTCCGGTAACCGGGGATATGGGGTGGAATCTGCACCCCTGACGCACGAATGGCTTGGGGTGTCAGGCCTTTTCCGGGTTAAACTTGCGGCCTGACGCAAGCGCAAAAGGCGGTGAAGTTATGTTGTCGAGACCTGAAGACATGATCGCGTGGGGGCTGCTGATCCTGCCGTTGATCGTGATCGCCTGGTCGGCGGTGTGGTTCGCCTCCGTCGAGGCCGAGCGCAACCGCTATGAACGCTACAAGCGCTTCCATGCCATCATGGAGCAACTGGCGCGGTCGGACGGCGCCACGGCCGACAAAATGGCTGCGGCCTACGAGCTGCGCAACTATCGCGAATACAAGGACATCATCTCGAAAATCTTCATCGATGGCCGGGTGCGCCACGATTCCGGCGACGCCCTGCAAAAGCAGTTGAAAGAAACGCTCGACCATATCGGGCACTGACGTGCACGTTAACAAATGTCCTTGCATCGGCTAACCGCCGTTCTATAGTCCGGTCTGGTTACGTGCGATACAACCGGAGTTTCAGATGAGCTTACCCGCCAATCCCAAGGAAATCACCGTTCGCGGCATTATCCTGGGGATTCTGATAACCCTGCTCTTCACGGCCTCCCAGGTCTATATGGGCCTCAAGGTCGGCCTGACCTTCGCCACCTCCATTCCCGCCGCGGTCATCTCCATGGCCCTGCTGCGCTTCTTCCGCTCGGCCACCATCCAGGAAAACAACATCGTCCAGACCATCGCCTCGTCGGCGGGGACCCTGTCGTCGGTGGTCTTCACCCTGCCGGGCCTGCTGATCCTGGGCTGGTGGACGAAGCTGCCCTTTCTCACCACCTTCCTGGCCTGCACCATCGGCGGCGTTCTGGGCGTCATGTACACCATCCCGCTACGCCGCGCCCTGGTCACCCAATCCAGCCTGCCTTATCCGGAAGGCGTCGCTGCCGCCGAAGTGCTGAAGGTCGGGACGACCTCGCGCGAAGGCCAGGCGGAAGGTTCCGCCGGCCTGATGGCCGTCATCCTGGGCAGCCTGGCCTCGGCCGCCTATGCCGCCGCTTCGGTTTCGACCTGGATGGCGGCGGAAATCGCTCATTTCGTCAAGTTCGGCAAGGGCACCGGCGCCACCGGCATGGCGGGCTCCAGCTCGCTTGCCCTGGTCGGCGCCGGCCACCTGATGGGTATCACCGTCGGTATCGCCATGTTCACCGGGTTGTTCATCGCCTGGGGCATTCTGATGCCCATCCTGACCACCCTGCACGGCACCGACCCGAGCCTGAGCGCCGCCGCCATTACCGGCGCCATCCGCGGCACCGAGGTGCGCTATATCGGTGCCGGCGTCATCGGCGTTGCCGCCCTGTGGGCCATCGGCAAGCTGATCGTTCCGGTGTGGACCGGCCTGATGTCGGCCCTCGAAGCCCAGCGCAAGCGCAAGGCCGGCGATACCGACCTGCCGCGTTCGGAAAAGGACATTCCGATCTGGATCGTCGGTTTGGTCGTCCTGCTCAGCATCGTTCCGGCCGGCTGGCTGCTGGCCGACTTTATGGGTTCCGACAGCGTCCTGGCCAGCATCGGCACCCCGCTGATCGTTGCCGGCGTCGCCTATATCATCCTGGCCGGCCTGCTGGCCGCCGCCGTCTGTGGCTACATGGCGGGCCTGATCGGCGCTTCCAACTCGCCCGTGTCGGGCGTCGCCATCCTGGCCGTCCTGGGCATCGCCATCATAACCGGCCTGATCGGCCGCCAACTGACCGGCGACAATGTCGCCCAGGCCCTGGTCGCCTACTGTATGATGGTGACCACCGTCGTCCTGGCCGTCGCCGTTATCGGCAACGACAACCTTCAGGACCTGAAGACCGGTCAACTGGTCGACGCCACGCCATGGAAGCAACAGGTCGCCCTGATCATCGGCGTTGTCGCCGGCGCTGCGGTCATCCCGTGGACCCTGAACATGCTGCACGACGTCTACGGCTTTGCCGGCGAAGTCGGCCACGTGGCGCTGAAACCCGGCGAACAGCTCGACGCCCCCCAGGCGGGCCTGATCTCGACCCTGGCCAAGGGCGCCATCGGCGGCGATCTGCCGGTCGGCTTCCTGGCCATTGGCGCCCTGATCGGCCTGGGCCTGGTGTTCATCGATGAAATCCTGCGCGGCGCCTCCAAGGCGCGCTTCGCCCTGCCGCCGCTGGGCGTCGGCCTGGCCATCTATCTGCCGCCGACGGTCACCGCGCCGGTCGTGGTCGGCGCCATTGCCGGCTGGCTGTTCGAAAAGGCCATCCGCAAGATGAAGAGCGCCGAAGTCGCCTCGCGCCTCAGTGTCTTGGTGGCGTCCGGCTTTATCGTCGGCGAGAGCCTGCTGAACGTAGTCTATGCCAGTGCCGTCTCGGCGACCCAGGATCCGGATATCATCTCGCGCTGGATCACGCCGCTGCCGGAAGCCTGGGGCACGATCGTTGCCCTGGCGACAGGCCTCTTTATCGTCGTCGGCTTCTACATGTGGTCGGCCGCCCAGGCGAAAAAGATCGAATCCGACACCTGATCCGGCCTTCAAACGCTTACGTCAAAACCCCGTTGGCACGCCGGCGGGGTTTTCGTTTTTCGATGCAATGTGACTTCCCTGCGAAGGCGAAAATGGTTACAAGCCGGGCCAAAGGACATACCCCATGAGCAATGTAGAAGACCGCCCCACGATCAACCCGATTCCCGCCGACGGCATTACCTACTACCTGCACCCGCATCCGCGCTCGCCGTTTTCCGAAGCGGTCCAGGTCGGCAATGTCCTGTACCTGTCGGCCATGATCGGGCTGGACGACAAGGGCAAGCTGGCGGAAGGCTTCGAAAACGAGGTCCGATTCATCATGTCCAACACGGCCGATATCCTGAAGAAATACGGCCTGGGTCTTGAGCACGTCTTCAAGGCGACGGTCATGCTGACCGAAATCGACAAGTGGGGTGAATTCAACCGCCTCTACAAGACCTATTTCCACCCGGCGCAACTGCCGGTGCGCACGGCCTTCGGCGTCAGCAGCCTGGCCTATGGCGCCACGGTCGAGGTCGAGTTCTGGGCCCACGTCCCGGCCAGCCAGTCCGCCTGACAGGATTTGTAAGTAGGTTATGGCCCGCCCGTAGCCTACCGTCTTTCCGATCCGGGGAGACATTCATGCGCACCATCATTACTGTTCTGGCGGCCCTGCCGCTTCTGGCCGTCTCCTCCGCCCAGGCGGCGGACGCCGGCTTTTGCCAGGCCTTCCAGCCGATACTCGACGCCGCCCAACAGGGTTTCGAACCGCTGCGTGGCGAAGCAACGGCGCCGGGCGAATGGCGCGCGACGCGATCCGTGCCGCAGGCCGTCGATTGCCAGGTCTATGACGCGGCGGACCAGCCGGCGGGGAAGAACTACACCTGCCGCCTGACCATCGCCGGGACGACGGTCGACCCTGCCGCTGCGGACTATGCCGAGGCGATCAGGTCGTGCGCCGAGATGGAGGTTTTCGGCCTGGTCGACGGCGTCTGGTATCTGCGGACCAAGGAAACCGGCGTTCAGGTATCGATGATTCAGATGACCCATCCGGAGCCTTATATCGACCTGGTGGTCTACGAAGCGGATTGACCCGGCGGACCCATGTCAAGAATTCGCGCGCTTTCCGGTGCGACACCTGTCATGGTCCCCTTTTTCAAGGAGACGCGTCATGGCCAAGGGTCAAAAGAAGAGCAACAAGGAAGTCCGCAAACCCAAAAAGGCGGCGGTGAAGGTTGAAACAGCGGCTGCGACGGGTTTCACCAAGGGGCAGCAGGCGACCCTGAACAACATCAAGAAGGCTTAACCGATTTCAGCGAGGCGGTACTGCTGGAGTTGTTGCCTACTCGCCGGCGGCCTGCATTTACGAATTTGGATCGGCAATATTACACCTCTCCCCGCTTGCGGGGAGAGGACGAGAGCCAAGCGAAGCGTGGGCGATCGGGTGAGGGGCTTTCTGACAGTTCGGGTGCGGCGACTTTTACAGAAGCCCCTCACCCTAACCTCTCCCCGTGAAGAACGGGGAGAGGGGATTATCGTGCTCCGTCACCACCTGACATGCACCCACCAAAAAAACCGGTGCAGAAGTCACCCTCCGCGCCGGCTTTCATCGAATCTGGATTCGCACTCAATCCAGCTTCATGGTCCCGGCCGTGCTGCCGGTGAAGAACGACCAGTCGCTGGGCAGCAACGACGTGCCCGTCGCATCCTTGACGCCCGGCGCAACCAGTCCCTTGGCGAAGCGCTGGGTCAGAACCCCGGCGCCACCGACGACCAGGGTGTCCCTTTCGCCGCCGGTGATCTTGCCGTTGGCATCGGCGTTCAGCATCTTGCCGCCGGCGCCAGTCAGGTTACCGGGCGAGAAGGTCGGCGTCAGCGTCAGGGTGGTAACGTCGCCGCCCTTCAGTTGCTCGCCGATGGCGGCGCCCAGGGTGAACGAGCCCGACTTGGCGGCCACAGCCGGATACCATTTCTGGTTATCGGTGGCGGTGCATTCCCAGGCGATGACCGGGGTGCCCGGACGGCGCTCGAAACGGAGGATGTCGCCACACAGGTTGTTGCGGGTCCGCAGCAGGCCTTCCATGGTGAAGGTCCAGTCCTGCTCACCCGAACCATTACAGGCGGCCATTTCCAGCGTATTCCCCTGGCCTGTTGTCGTCAGACACTTGTCGCCCTGGATGATGGCGCCGCTGTTGCCGCTCTTGAAGCGGAAATCCTGGCCGGCCGAACGGTCGCAGACCTCGATGCTGATCTCGCCCTTGGCACCCTTGGCTTCTAGGCACAGGCCCTGGACGTAATAGCTGGCGATCGACGGCGTGCCGGTGATTTCCGTGGAAATATCGCTGGGCGAAGGCGCGGCTTTTTCGGCCTTGGCGACGCGAATATTGGTGAGGAAGAAGGCCTGGTTCTCAGTGGCGGTGCAGTCCCAGGCAATAACAGACGTGCCGGGATCCTTGTGGAAGTTCAGCACATCGGCGCACAGGCCGGAATCGCTCTTCAGCGTGCCGTCGGCCTCGAAGGTCCAGTACTGCTCATTGGCCTCGGCGCATTCGGCCAGGGCCAACGGCTGGCCTTTTGTCTGAGCAGCGATACATTTGCCGGCCAGTTTTATCTGCCCGGTGGTGTCGTCATAGTCGATGGCCTGGGGCGGTTGGGCATTGCATTTGTTGATGACCAGTGTGCCATCGGGCTTGGCCTCGAGGCAGAAATCTTTGACGAACTTGGTGCCGATGGAAAGCTGCGCCGGGCCGGTGGCAGGCGTTTGCGCCTGAACGGCGGCCGCGGGCATCAGCCACGCAAGGGCAAGGACCAGCCCGGTCAGGCGGATCAAAAACGACATAGAGGTACTCCCCGACTTTGAATTTTGTCTGATAATTATATTGTCAGACAAAATGGAGGTTGTAAATGACCCAATTTGACTGACGCGGGTTTTGCTGCAAAGATCGCCTTTCTACCTTTTGGCGAACCCGTCGGCGTTCCGTCACGCTGGTAGTTGATATTGTGGCTCATGCCTTCAACCCCTCACGCAGATTTGAATGCTTATAGTTTGGTGGTTACGGGGTGAATAAAAATTGAGAACATAGAATGAAAGTTGCAATTAGTGGATTTCATGGCAGCGGAAAAACAACGATTTGTCATCAAGTAATAGCTGATTTAAAGAAAAGAAATATTAATTGCTCACTTGTTTCTGAGTCTGCAAGAAGTAGTCACTTATTTTTGAGTGGTGATTTTTCGGAAAAGATGCACGTGGAAATATTGACTATGCATGTAGCAAATGAAATGAGATCTGAATACAATTCAAAGGTGTCTATTTGTGACAGGTCGATATTTGATTTCCTGGCATATGCTCACTGCAGGTTTGGTGACGAAGATAGGAGGGGATATCTTATTGATTCTATATTTGATTTTTCTTATTCCTATGCAAGGGGGTACGACGCCATATTTTTGGTGAAAAGTACGTACGGAAATCCTGACAATGACAGTTTAAGGCGAAACGATACAGTGCTTTGCGAGGAATTTGACTTTCAAATTCGACGGATAATTCGCGAGAATTCAAACGTGAAGAATTTGTTCGAACTAACCGGTTCTGACAAAGATCGTGCTGTCACTGATTGGATAGAGGCTCACCTAAAATAGGTAGTTCCCGCTTCGGTGGAAAATCAATGGGCCTTGCATCCTGAAGGCGGTGTTATTAGTGTATCTCATTCACGGGAGGGCTGCGATGATATCGAGCGAAATTATGAGTGATCCTTTAGCTGGCGCTTTGCCTATATTTGAAACAAATTATGCTGGCGCCGCCGTGTGGGACGCCGAGTATCGGTCTGAGAATACTATCCCTTCTAGCCGAAGGAGGGCCCCTGCAAAAGCTTTGGTCTCGTTAGGTGAAGTTTTGCAGTTTTCTGGCAAAAGAGTCTTGGATATCGGGTGCGGAAATGGACGGAACGCAAATTATCTTGCGAGCATGGGGTGTCATGTCGTCGGAATCGATTTTTCCGAAGAGGGCCTCAAGCTGGCTGGTATGGATTCGGCGACTAATGTTGAATACTTTAAACATGATTTCTTAAACGGGGTTCCATTTGAAGACGGTGCATTTGATCTGATATTAGACTCTTACGCTATTTGTCATGTTGTCGATATAAAGAAATTGTCATCTTTAAAAAGAGAGTGCTATCGTTTATTGAAAGCTAATGGGTTGCTCTTAAAAATTCATCTAGATGATCGCGACCTTTATTATCGCCAAAGAGCTATTCGGGAAGACGATTTTGGATATGTAAGTTTTGACTCGGTTAATAGTATCCAAAAGAGGCACTTTAGCCTGGACTCGTACCTGAAATTTATGTCCGATTTATTTCAAGCTTATTGTTCTAGGCAAATAATTTTTTCAGATAATGTTAGGGGGGATATTTATGAAAGAAGTGTATTTGCATGTGCTATCAAAAAGGTCGACCTGAATGACTAATGATGTCAAGCAATTTGATGCATCGACGGGGCAATTTATTGATCCAATGTTTGCGGTTGTAATCGCAACGGCTGTTAATGAGACTTTTGTGGCTTGGGTAAAATTGGGAAAAATTCCTTCTTTATTTGAGCTATCCGTGGTTTCTGTCGGGTATGTAAATTTACTGCTTAGTTGGTTTGGGTATCATAAATCAATTATAAGTAGGCCGATTCAAGGGGGATTGAGGTTTTTTATTACGGTTATTTTGCTTCCACTATATATGGTGAGCATAATTTTATATAATCAAGATTTTAAATATGTCGCCGGCGTTTATTTTGTCATATTTTTTATGTGGACGATTTGGGAAATTTGTAAGCACGTTGAATATAAAATGAATTATTCGCCATTAAAACTTCACATGAGATCATTTAATTTACTAGTTTATATAGCATTTTTGGCCCTAGTCGTCAATAATGTGGCTATGATTTACTTCAGTACTTACTTTGACATTGAAACTTTGAATGCCGTTGCTCTTTTTGTCATATTTATTTCCATCATAATTCTTAGAGTTTCAAAAAGTCCTGGAGATGGCGAGGGGAAGTTGGACAAAATTCGAAAAGAGGTGAAGTCGTTATTTTTCGGAAGCGGCGAAGTACGTGGTGAGTCTGAAGGGAGCTAAGAGCCGACACTGTTCAAAAAATTTTATGGTGAGCCTCTAGCGAATTTACAGAGTGTTATGAGGTGGCTATATCCCTCCCATGACCAACGATCTTGATATCCGCCCCGCCGACGCCTCGAAATTCATCCAGGGCCGCACTGGTCCGTGGGAACTCGTCATCGGACTGGAAGTCCATGCCCAGGTGGCGTCCAACACCAAGCTGTTTTCAGGCGCGAAAGTCGGCTTCGGCGCCGGCCCCAATGAGCAGGTGTCCCTGGTCGACGCCGCCATGCCCGGCATGCTGCCCGTGCTGAACCGCTACTGCGTCGAGCAGGCAGTCAAGACCGGCCTGGGGTTGAAGGCGCAGATCAATCGCCATTCGCGCTTCGACCGCAAGAACTACTTCTATCCCGACCTGCCGCAGGGCTATCAGATCTCGCAGCTCTTCCACCCCATCGTGGGCGAGGGTGAGGTCCTGGTCGAACTGGACGACGCCACCATCACCGTGCGCATCGAACGCCTGCACCTGGAACAGGACGCCGGCAAGTCGATCCACGACATCGACCCGACGGCCACCTATGTCGACCTGAACCGTGCCGGCACGGCTCTTATGGAGATCGTGTCCAAGCCCGACATGCGCTCCTCCGACGAGGCCGTGGCATACTTCAAGAAACTGAGAACTATCCTGATCTACCTCGGCACGTGCGACGGTGACATGGAAAAGGGCAATATGCGCGCCGACTGCAACGTTTCGGTCCGCCGCCCGGGTGAGAAGCTGGGTACGCGCTGCGAGATCAAGAACGTCAACTCGTTCCGCTTCATGCAGCAGGCCATCGAGTTCGAAGCCCGCCGTCAGATCGAGATCCTGGAAGACGGCGGTTCCATCGTTCAGGAGACCCGCCTGTTCGACGCCAACAAGGTCGAGACCCGCTCTATGCGGTCCAAGGAAGAAGCCCACGATTACAGGTATTTCCCCGATCCTGACCTGTTGCCGCTGGAGATCGAGGAAGCGTGGATCGAGGCAATTCGTCAGCACTTGGTGGAACTGCCCGACGACAAGAAGGCCCGTTTCGTCAGCCAGTACGGTCTGTCGTCCTACGACGCCGGCGTGCTGATTTCGGACCAGGCCCGTGCCGATTACTACGAGCAGGCTGCCAAGGGCCGTGACGCCAAGCTGGTGGCCAACTGGGTGACCAACGGCCTGTTGTCGCGCCTGGCCGAAACGGGCCAGGACATAGCCGACAGTCCGCTGCCGCCGGAACACATTTCCAATTTGGTGGAATTGATCGAAACCAAGGTAATTTCGTCGAAGATCGCCAAGCAGGTCTTCGAGCACATGTGGGAAGAGAAGGGCATCCTCACCCCCGCCGAGATCGTCGAGAAGCACGACCTGAAAACCGACAACGACACCGGCGCCATCGAGAAGGCGATCGACGACTTGATCGCCGCGAACGCCGACAAGGCCGCAGAGGTCAAGACGAAGCCTCAAGCCTTGGGCTGGTTCGTCGGCCAGGTGATGCGCGCGACCCAGGGCAAGGCCGACCCGGCCACGGTCAATGCGCTGCTGAAGACCAAGCTGGGCGTCGAATAGAATCGACTGCTCTTGCGATGAAAAAATAGCCGCCGTCAGATCCTGACGGCGGCTATCTTGTTTTCGCAGGCAGCGTTACTGCGTCGGCTGCACGGCGATATACGGCGTGTCGATCGCCGGCTGACCGGCCGATTGCGGGCTCTGTTGCGGCTCGCGGCTGTTTTCCTGGGCATCGCGCGGCGGCGCCAGGACGTAGATGTCGCGCGGCGTATCTTCGGCGTCACCTTCCACATAGCTGACCTGGGGCGTGGTGGTGGCGTAGCTGGCCTGGCGTGTCTCCACGAACTGGTTGTACTCGCTCAGCTGCGCCCGGTTGAGATCGTCACTGGCGCGGGCCCGTTGGCTGGTATTGGCGGCCAGAACCGGGGTGGCCGATGCGACGGCAAACGCCGCCAGAACCGTCAAGGTTACGATTTTCATGGCAAAACTCCTGTGGACAGCCCGCCCATCAACCCGCCCAGCCTAACGTCCCTGCGCGTAAATATGACAGCCGGAACCCCGAACGCCGCTATGTGGAATCCGGCAAAGAAAAACCCCCACCGGCCGGACGAGGGTTCTTAGGCCGCAAGAGAGGGGCGGCTTATTGGGCGGGGGCTGTCCCGTCGGTGGCCGTGCTTTCCGACGACGAGGACGACGACGATTCCTCGATCACGGCGGTCGTGCCGGTGGCGGCGTCCGTCGAGGACGAAGACGACGACGAGGCGCTTTCCGAGGTTGAAGCCGTGGCGCTGTCGCTGGTCGACACGCTCCACGACGAACTGGTCGACGACGACTCAGCCGTGGCGGCGGCCGGATCGACGGGCGGTGTGGTGGTGGTCGCATCCTGGGCGCTGACCAGAACCGGGGCGATGGCAAAAGCCGAGACCAGAGCGGCAACGGCGGCGATACGGGGGAGGGAGGTCATGAGTGGGATATCCTTCATGCTTCGGTTTCAAAAAAGTCGTACCTGCGCGCTCCCTGATGCCTTTACCTGCGCGCCGGCCTGACGCGGAAGTTGCCTTCCATGACGTCGGGCCGGATTAAGCTGGGGTTTTGTGGCCAAATACCGGCGCTTTCTTGTCGCAATGCGGAACCGTATCGGATATTTATTTTCGTAAAAACGTCATAAATTTCAATAGTATGGCCCTCGTCATCTCGAAATCGATTGCGCAAATTTGGTGCGTTGCGATATTTTTGGATTGTCTTCCAAAGCCCCGCCAAGCCGTATAAGCTGCCGGTCAATAATAACAGAGGGGCATCTGATGGCGGGCGATCTGGCCTTGAGTCTCGACGGCGTGTCGAAGGCTTATGGCGGCTTTCAGGCGGTGCACGATCTCAGTTTCGAGGTCAAAAAAGGTACGATCTGCGGCTTTCTGGGGCCTAATGGCGCCGGAAAGACCTCGACCGTGCGGATGATCCTCGGCCTGTCGCAACCCTCGGCCGGCAAGATCACGGTCCTGGGCGGTAACGGCGACCGCGCGCTGGACCGCATCGGCTTCCTGCCCGAGGAACGCGGCCTGTACCGCAAGATGAAGGCCATTGACGTCATCGTCTTCCTGGCCGGCCTCAAAGGCGTCAAGGCCTCCGTGGCCCGCCGCCGCGCCAAGGAGATGCTGGAGGCTCAAGGCCTGGGCGCCTTCATCAACAGCCCGATCCAGTCGCTCAGCAAGGGCATGTCGCAGAAGGTGCAACTTATCTCCTGCCTGGTCCACGAACCCGAACTGGTGATTCTCGACGAGCCTTTCTCCGGCCTGGATCCGGTCAACCAGCAGGGGCTGGAGAGCATTATCCGCGACCTGTCGAAACGCGGGGCGACCGTGCTGTTTTCCACCCACGTCATGCAGCACGCCGAACGGCTGTGCCAGAACGTCGTCATGCTGACCAAGGGGCGCAAAGTGTTCGAAGGCAGCCTGAAACAGGCACGCGCCGCGGCACCGCGCTTCCTGGAACTGGAAGGGACGCTCAGCCAGGCCGATATCCTGGCCCTGCCGGGCATCAAATCGGCCACCGAAGCCGGCCTGAGCGAGGAGGGCGTGGCCCTGTGGCATTGCGAACTGGAAGCTGGCAGGTCAGCGCACGAAGCCTTGAAGGCCGCCTTCCTGAAGAACCTGGACGTCCGCCGCTTCGAAGCGCGCGAACCCAGCCTGCACGACGCCTTCATTGTCCTGACGGGGGCCGAACATGCGTAAAACCCTGCTGATCGCCCGCCGAGAATATCTCGCCTTTGTCCGCACGGTCGGCTTCTGGTTGTCGATCGTGACCGCGCCGCTGATCTTCACCCTGATCATCGCCGTGCCGATGCTCATCCGCACCTCGGCCCCCGTCGAAGTGATGAATGTCGCCATTCTCGACCTCACCGGCGCCGATGTTGAAAAGCCGCTGCGCCGCCTGATTGAACGAGTCGCTGCCCCACAGGAAGCTCAGGGCCGCGATGCGGCGCTCCAGAACGCCGCAAACGCCGCGTTCGATAAGGAACGCATCAAGCTGGTGCCGCTGCCGCAGGGCTTGGACAGGTCGATGACGGTCGCCGCCGCCGAAACCCGCATACCGGCTTTGCTGGCAACCCCCGATGCCCAGGCCACGACGATCGTCGTGGTCAGCGACGACGGCGATAAACTGCATTTCCGTATCTGGTCGCAGCCGGATCAGCGCAAACACCTGGAAGACAAGCTCTATTGGGACCTGCACGGCCTGCAATATATGAAGGTGGCCGGCCGGAACGGCATCGACCCCAAGGTCGCGGAGGACATGCGCGCGGCCCGCGCCGAGATCGTCAGCCTGACGCCGGCCGATGGCGCACCGGGGGAGGAGGAAGATTTCCTCGCCGCCGGCCTGCGCGACCACGGCCCGCGCGTTGTCGGCATCGCGCTTGGTTTCCTGACCTGGTTCACCATCTTTTCATCGTCGATGATCCTGCTGGGCGGGGTGATCGAGGAAAAGGCCAGCAAGGTGCTGGAAGTTCTCCTGGCCTCGGCCTCGACCGAAAGCCTGCTGATCGGCAAGGTGCTGGGCGTGGCGGCGGTGCTGTCCACCGTTGGCCTGATCTGGGGTACGGCCATCTTCGCCCTGGTCAGCCAGGGCGCCAGCTTCATGCCGCCCGACATCGCCCAGACCCTGCAACATGGCCTGGCGGGCATCTTCACCCCGGCCTATGTCGTTCTGCTGTTGACCTATTTCGTCGGCGGCTATTTGATGTTTGGTGTCACCTTCGCCGCCATCGGCGCCTTCTGCGAGACGCAAAAGGACGCCCAGGCCATCATGGGCCCGCTGATGATCGTGCTGATGGTCCCCATGCTGTGCATGCAGGCGGCCATCGGCGCCCCCAGCGCTCCGATCATCCAGTGGCTGTCGTGGGTGCCGATCTTTACGCCCTTCCTGATGCCGCTGCGCCTCAGCGAGCCGCTCCCGGCATGGGAAATCGCCCTGACCCTGGGCGGTATGCTGGCGGCGGCCTTCATCATGATCGCCATTGGCCGCCGCGCCTTCAAACAGGGAGCGCTGACCGGCGGTAAGCTGACCTGGGGCGCCATCGCCCGGATCGCGACACGCAAGTCGAACGACGCATAGCAAAAGCCCCGGCGAAAACCGGGGCTTTTCTTATTGAACAGGGCTGTCCGGGCTGAGCGGTTCCTCGCTCACGGTGGTGTCCGGCGGCGGGGCTTCGGCGGGAACGGTGTCCTCCGGATAGACATAGCTAAGGCCGCTGCCCAGTGACTGGACGCGTTCCAGTTCACGACGGTTGAGGAAGTTGGAACTGGTCGGGTTCAGCGGATCGTTGGCGTGATCACCGGCGGCGATGGCGCGTTCATGCTCGCGCTGATGCTGGGCGGCCTGTTCGGCGGAACCTTCCGCCGGCGGCGACGACTTGGCGACAACCGGCGCCTCCTGGGCGGCGACAGGGATGGTGACGAAGCCCATGGCCAGGATGGCGGCGGGCAGGACGATAAAGGCTTTCATAATCTGTTACTCCTCAAAGCGTCAGCGCCCGGTTTCCCGGGCGCCGGCTCAGTTACTCGGCGTCTACCGACGCGCCGCCACGGGCTTGGGCGGACACATCGACATCGGATGAGGCAGCGCTGTCGACCGCATTGCGGCCGGTGCGCACGCCCTGGCGGACGATGGCGCGGCCGTTATCAACGGTGCCGCGGGCGTCGACATTGACGTCGGCCGAGGCGCCGGCATTGGCTTCGGCATCGATATAGGCACGGTTGCGGCGGGTGCGGGTATCGCCGCGGGCTTCGGCATAGACATCGGCGTCCGCCGAGCGGCGGGCATCGTCGACCGTGTCGCGGCCCTGACGGCGAAGCGTATCGGTGTCGCGGCGCAGGCTGTCGCTGGTGCGGCCATAAAGGTCGCTGTCGACGCGGCCGCTGATATCGCCGCCGACGCTGCCGGCGCCACGCAGACCGCCGATGTCGCCACCGACATTACCCCCGCCACCGACAGCGCCGCCAAGGAGCTGAGCGCTGGCCATGGCGGGCGCGATGGCAAGACCTAACGCAAGTACACAGGCTACATTCATGGAGGTTTTCATGTTCGTCTCTCACAAGATCTGAGCAACCCTTGTTGCGGTTACGTGCGAGAGTCTTGGCGTCCAAGCGGGCGGAAATGTGGTGCAAACATCAGGAGCCGATAAGGAGAACGCCGTTTCGAAATAAGAGTCCGGGCAAAGAAAAACCCCCGAAACCATGGGTTTCGGGGGCTCTGTGGTGATAGTTAACCGCTTAATAGAGGTTATAGACCGCGTCGATGATCTCACCATTATAGGTGTCGACCAGCAGCGCATCCTGACCGACCCAGTACCAGGCGCAACCGGCCGGCGGCCAGGGCAGGCCGTAATAGTCCGGATCGCTGATGCGGTAGCGCAGGAAGAAGTCCGGCAGATAGTCGCCGGTGTAGAACCGGCGGCCATAATAGGACGACGGCACGCTGTAGTAGCCGTAGGACGGGGCGAAATAGAAGCCCCAGCGCACGCCGCTATAGCCGTGCCAGCGGCTGTCGTTGCGCCAGTTGTGACGGTGCTTCCAGTCGCCACCCTGGCGGCGCCAGTTCTGGCGGTCGCCACCACCGTGATTGCGGCCGCGGTCGTTGTCCCAGCCGCCACGGTTGTTGTCACGGCCTTGCCAGCCGCCACGGTTGCCACCACGATTGCCGTCATGGTCGCGATCGCGGCCTTGCCAGCCACCATTGCCGCCGGGACGGCCGCCACCGTTGTTGTCGCGGTCACGATCGCGGCCCTGCCAGCCGCCGCCATTACCACCGCGGCCGCCACCATTGTTGTTGTCGCGATCGCGGTCACGACCTTGCCAGCCGCCGTTTCCGCCACCACCACCATTGCCGCCGGGGCGCGTGCCGCCGCCGCCATTGTTGTCGCGGTCACGGCCCTGCCAGCCACCACCATTGCCACCGCCACCATTGTTGTCCGGCGTATGCGGGCGGTTCACCGGACCATCCGGGCGCCGGCCGCCGCCGTTATTGTCGCGGTCGCGACCCTGCCAGCCGCCGCCATTGCCGCCGGGGCGGCCACCACCGTTGTTATCCGGAGTGTTCGGACGGTTGATCGGTCCCTCGGGACGTCCACCGCCATTACCGCCCTGGCCGCCACCATTGTTGTCGCGGTCGCGTCCCTGCCAGCCGCCACCATTGCCGCCGCCGCCACCACGGTTGCCACCGCGGTTTTCGCCGGCATTGCCGAGGGCAGGCCGTTGGCCTGCGCCGGCGCCGCGCGGCCCGCTCCAGCCCGTGGGATTGCCGCCGCCGCGGTTACCACCATCGCTGCGTTGCGGCGGGGGATCGTTACGTTGCTGGGGCTCGCTGCGGGCCGTGTCGCCACCGCCACC
>NZ_AWGD01000030.1 GCF_000495795.1 Asticcacaulis sp. AC460 | reverse complement strand
CGCTCCGGGGCTTTTTCCAAACTCAAACCAACCGGCGCTTACGCCGCGCCGACCCGCAACGGCCGCGCCGTCGTCTGCGACTGGTTTTTGATATACAGCCCGCGCATCCCCGGCATCGGCTTGAACGAGTCGGTGATCCCCAGCACGGTCTCGGCCGCGCCCAAGAACAGATACCCATCGTCCGGCAGCAGGTTGGCGATCTGCTCAAGCACCTTGCGCTTGGTTTCCAGGTCGAAATAGATCAGCACATTGCGGCAATAGATCACGTCCATGCGGCCGATCATGCGCAGATCTTCCAGCAAATTCAGCTTTTTAAACCGCACCGACTGACGGATCTTGGGCGAAATCCGCCACATCTCGTCGATCTTCTCGAAGTGCTTGACCATCATCTGGATCGGCAATCCGCGCTGGACCTCGAACTGGGTGTACAGCCCCGACTGGGCCTTTTCCAGACAACGATCAGAGATATCAGTCGCCAGGATGTCCAGATTAACCCGCGGATAGATCATCCGCATGTCGTCCATCATCATGGCCAGCGAGTAGGGCTCCTGGCCGGTCGAACAGGCGGCACACCAGATCTTGATGTCACCATTGATGCGGCTGCGCGCCAGAGCCGGCAGCACATCCGACTTGAACTGGTCGAACGGCACCTTGTCGCGGAAGAAGAACGTCTCGTTGGTGGTCATCGCATCGGTGACCGTGGTCATCAGCTTCTCGTCGCGCTTGGTGCGCAGCGCCGTCAGCAGGGCCGAGACATTGGCGAACCCTTCACGGCGGGCCACCGGCGCCAGCCGCGACTCGATCAGGTAGGTCTTGTCGGAACCCAAAATCAGACCCGACCGGGTCTTCAGGGTGGCGGCAAGATGATCGATATCTTCGGGTGTCATGGTCTCTCCCCTCGAGCAAAGGCTTTGCAGGCCTGAGCGAGGCCGTCTATGGTTTTGATATATTCGGCGTAGCCCGCTTCGGCGACGGCGCCCGGCATGCCCCAGACAACGCTGGAGGCTTCATCCTGGACCATCACCGTGCCGTTGACCGCCTGCAGCGAGGCGGCGCCGTCACGGCCGTCATGGCCCATGCCGGTCAAAACGACGGCCAGGGCATGGTTGCCGTAGGCGTCGGCAGCGGATTTGAACAGTGGGTCGACCGCCGGACGGCACCAGTTGACCTGAGGCCCCTGATCCAGCTTGATCTGCTTGACGATCGGGTCGTTCTTAATGGTCATGTGGAAGTCGCCGGGGGCGATGTAGACATTACGGCTTTCGATCAGCATGCCGTCCTTGGCTTCCTGCACCTTCTGCGGCAGCGCCTTGTCCAGGTGCTCCGCCAGGATGGTGGTGAAGGTGGCGGGCATGTGCTGCACGATCAGCACCGGAATCTTCCAGTCGTTACCCAACCCCAGCAGGAAGTTGCGCAGCGCCGGCGGACCGCCGGTCGAAGCGCCGACCACCAGGCAGTCGATGCGCTTGGGGCCCGTGCTACGTGGGCGCAGCGGCACGACCGGCGCCGCCACGGGCGTGATCGGGCGCAAAATCGTAGGAGCCGGCTGAGGCGCGGAACCCGGACGAAGCGACGGGGAAGGCGAAAACGAAGTCGATGAATGTCCCATGGACGGGGACGTATTCAAATTCTGTGCCGCAGACGACTCGGACGGCTGCGACGGCCAGGCGCGCGTCCGGCCGCACAACGCGCGGATCTTGGTCAGCAACTCGGTGCGGAAGCCGTCGGCTCCACCGATCCGCGTTGAATCCGGCTTGGGGATATAGTCGGCGGCGCCCAGTTCCAGGGCGCGGATGGTGACATTGGCCCCGCGCGTCGTCAGGGTCGACGCCATCAGCACCTTCAAGCCCGGCTTGGCGGCCAACAGCTTGGGCAACGCCTCAAGCCCGCCCATATTGGGCATCTCGATGTCGAGGATCAGGACGTCCGGCTGGATCTCCTTGACCTTTTCGACGCCCTTGGCGCCATCGATGGCCAGCCCGGCCAGGACCATGTCGGGCTCGTGCTCCAGCCAACGCGAGATCAGCCCCCGCACGACCGCCGAGTCATCGACGATCATGATCTTCAGGGGCCGTAAAGACGCGGCAGGATTGGGATACAGGGCCATTCTCGACGACACAAATGAGGGTGGAATACGCGCTACTTGGGAACCTGACTTAAATCAGGCCGACTTCGGAGAACTTGGCTTCCAGGATTTCGCCATCGAACGGCTTCATGATGTATTCCGATGCGCCTTCGGTCAGGGCTTCGGTAATGTGGGCCAGGTCGTTCTCGGTGGTGCAGAACACCACGATCGGATCCTTGCCGCCGTCTTCCTTGCGCAGTTGGCGCAGGAAGGTGATCCCGTCCATGACCGGCATGTTCCAGTCCAGCAGCACCGCGGCCGGCATCTTTTCCTTGCACAGGTTCAAGGCTTCGAGGCCGTCATTGGCTTCGAGCACTTCGAACTGGAGGTTTTCGAGGATGCGGCGTGCGACCTTGCGGATGACGCGGCTGTCGTCGACGACGAGGCAGGTTTTCATTGAGGTAACGTCCTGTAAAGAAAGGGCTTAGGCCGCTTTCAAATGCGCCGCATCCAAAAGGGTCTGAGGCTCCAACACTATCAGAAGTTCCTTTTCCAATTGATAAACACCGACGATTATTTCGGCCCAGCGCGGCGGCAGATTGCCCGGAGGCGCGTGGAACTTCTCGTCGTCCAGCTTCAGGACTTCATCAACGGAATCAATGACCAGACCGTAGGAATCGCCATGCACTTCCAACCCGACGGCCAGGGGCTCGGGCGAACCTTCCGGACGCGGCGGTAACCCTAACCGGCGCCGCGCGCAAACCGCGGTAACGATCCGGCCGCGCAGGTTCAAAACGCCGGCGATCTCGCCGCGCGACAAAGGCACCGGCGTCAGGCCGCGGGGATGGAAGACATCGTGGACGCGGGCGGCGTCGACACCGAAGAGCTGACCGCCGACGCGGAGGGTGACGTAATCGCGCAGGCTCATGCCACGGCCCTTTCACTGGAAGAATGCCCCGCCCCAGAAGAATTGGGAGAGCGCTGGTGTTCGGCCAGGCCGCGCAGGTGGTAATAATCGACATCGACGATTTCGCAGGCCCGGCCGGCGACGACGGCGGTGCCGCGCACGCCCGGACGATCGGCCGACAGCTCGATCTGCAGGCGGTCCTCGACGACATCGACGATCTCGTCGACCGCCAGGCCCATGGCATAGCCTTCACCGGTAAACACCAGCAGCGGCTGAATGCCCTCGTCCTTGAGCGTATTGTAGTCGCCGACATTGAGGATCGGCATCAGCTTGCCGCGATATTGCAAGGCGGCGCGGCCGTCCATGCGCTCGATCTGCGACACTTCGATATGTTCCAGGCGCGTAATGTGCTCCAGCTCGACCGCCTTGGGCGCGCCGCTGCCGGCCTTGAACAGCAGCATGGCGCAACGGTTGTCGTTGGTGGTTTCCACAGTGCCCTCGTTTTCCTCGGCCTGCTTTTCTTCCAGCATGTTGCCGGCGCGTTCCGACATGGCGTTCGGATCCAGGATCAGCACGACCGAGCCGTCGCCCAGGATGGTGGCGCCCGAGAAGACGTCGACATCGCGCAGCACGGTGGCCAGCGGCTTGACGACGATTTCCTCGGTATCCAGCACGTCATTGACGACCAGGCCATAGCGGCGCTCGCCGACCTGGATGACCATGACGAAGCTCGGGTTCTCGGTCTTGGCGGCTTCCAGTTGCAGCGTCGGCCCAAGCTGGACCAGCGGCAGCAGCTTGTCGCGCAGACGCAGCACCAGGGCTTCGTTGATGCGCTCGATCTTGTGCTCGGCGGTGACGCCGGTGCGGACCAGTTCCATGACGGCGGTCTGCGGCACGGCGAACTTCTGGCCGCCGGCGCCGACGATCAGCGCCGAAACGATGGCCAAAGTCAGCGGGATCTTGATGGTGAAGGTCGTGCCCTGGCCGGGGATCGAGTTCAGGTCGATCTGGCCGCCGATCTGTTCGATATTGGTGCGCACCACGTCCATGCCGACGCCGCGGCCGGACAGGTTGGTCACCTTGGCGGCGGTCGAGAAGCCGGGGGCGAAGATGTAGCGATGGACCTGCTGGTCGCTCATCGTATCCAGCTCGGTCCGCGTCGCCAGGCCCTTTTCGACCAGCTTCTCACGGATGCGGGCGGTATTCAGCCCCTTGCCGTTGTCGGAGATGCGGATGACGATGTAACCGCCTTCGTGGAAGGCGGCCAGCTTGACGGTGCCGACGGCCGGCTTGCCCAGAGCGATACGCTCTTCGGTGGTCTCCAGCCCATGGTCGGCCGAGTTGCGCACCATGTGGGTCAGCGGGTCGCGGATCAGTTCCAGGACCTGGCGGTCCAGTTCCGTCGCCTCGCCCTCCATGACCAGGTCGATCTTCTTGTGCAGTTCGTGCGACAGGTCGCGGACCAACCGCGGCAGCTTCTTCCACGCGGCGCCGATGGGCTGCATCCGCGTCTTCATGACGCTGTCCTGCAGCTCGCCGGTCAGGGTCGACAGGCGCTGCAGCGGGGTGGCGAACGCCGAGTCTTCCCGGTTGCGGCTGATCTGCAGAAGCTGGTTGCGCGTCAGCACCATTTCCGAGACCAGGGTCATCAACCCTTCCAACACGTCGACCGACACGCGGATCGACTGGGTGTTGTTGAGCGCGGCCAGATCTTCACCGCCCATCGAGGCGGGCAGGGGCTCGGCTTCCTTCTTGGCGACCGGAGCCGGGGCGGGCGCGGCAGGCTTCGGTGCCTCGACAACCGGCGCAGTGGCGGGCGCTTCGACTTCAGCCTCGGCGGCGGCAAAGGCGGCTTCCAGCTCGGCTTCGGACACTTCGCCGGGACGCAAAACGCGGCCGGTGGCGGGGTCGACATCGCCGGCCTTCAGATGCTTGGGTTCGTCTTCGGGACCGGCGGCGGCGGCGAAGGCAGCCTCCAGGTCGGCTTCGGAGACTTCGCCGGGACGTAAGGCGCGGCCGGTGGCGGGATCGATATCACCGGTCTTCAGGGTGGGCGCGGCGGCGGGCAGGTTCAACTCAGCCGGTTCGATTTCGGAGCCGATCGGGCGGTTGGGGACTTCGACGGCGTGGACGGCGGACAGATCGACGGCCTGGCCCTCGGCCATGGCTTCCAACTGCGCGATCAGGTCGTGGTCGTCGCCTTCGGGTTCGATGCCGGAGCCTTCGAGGCCAGCCAGGATCACCTTGATGCGGTCGATCGAGTGCAACACCAACGTCACGGCATCGGCATTGACTTCCAGCTTGCCGTCACGAAAGCGGCCCAGGAGCGTCTCGCCGGCGTGGGCGACGGCTTCGAGGCGCGACAGGCCCAGGAAGCCGCAGGTGCCCTTGACGGTGTGCACGAGGCGGAAAATGTTATCGAGCGTCTTTCGCTCGGAGGGGTTAGCCTCGAACCGTACCAGTTCGGCGTCCACGACCTCCAGACTTTCGGCAGTCTCGGTCAAAAACTCGGCAATTAAATCGTCCACGGCTGTCCCCGTCTTTTTGGAGGTGGCTTGGAGACGTAAAAGATACACTACGCCCCGGCCTAACAGCGTCATATTGCTGAGCTTTGGTTAAGAGAGCGTTCGCAAAACCCTAACCAATTCTAAATCAGCGCATTTTGTTCATATTGTCGCCATAGTTGCGCAAACGTTTGTCGCAAGCGGGGGCGCCGTAAAGACGGTTGCCCCAATCTGAACAACCACCGTTAACGGCCTTAATCTTCCCTCTCCCCGCTGGGCGGGGAGAGGACGAGAGCCGAGCGAAGCGTGGGCGACGGCGCGGGGCGGCGAGCCTGAGGGGCCTTCAGAGGACAACTGCGCACTAAACTCGTCCGCTGGCGCCTTCTTCCTTCTCCTCCCCATTTCTTCAATGGGGAGGTGGCGAGCAAGTGAAGCTGGGCCGAAGGCCAGCAGCGAACGCGTCGAGACGGAGGGGTCCTCTTAGCGGCTAATCCTCGAAGGAGACGATAGTGACTTGGCCCGCGACCTTATCAAGGCATAGGACTGGCGGGTCGGGAAGCCGGAGCCATCGCCCGGCCTTGATGCGCGACATCACCTTAGTCTTATACGCCTCCGGAGTTTTCGGCTTCGGGGTGTGATGCCGGTGTTCATTACAATACCGGCACGCGGCGACGATATTTTTTCGGCAATCCCGCCCACCACCATCCATGCGCGCGACCAGATGCTCGGCGGTACACTTGAACTGCCGGCTGGCTTTCAACCCAACCCCAAACCGTTGACAGAACTCGGCTGGGTCCTCCTCCCACATCGGGACCCCACAGTAAAAACAGAGTCCGCCTTGGCGCTCGGCGGCCTGATGACGGATACGGCGCAGTTTTCTGGAATTTGACATGGGCACATCCTGTTTCAAAGCATTGAAATGGATGTGCCGTACCCCTCAACAGGTACGCTTCAGTCGAGGTATATACCCGCACAAGACAGCGCGATAAACGCGCCACTCCTTAGTCTGACCGGTACCACCGGTAAGCCATGTCATCACGGTCGGTAAGCTCTGTCAATATGACGCGACGATGGCCCCTCTCTGGACTTTGCGAAAAGCTTCCGACCGCGCCTCATCATTCACCGACATAACGAAGGCTTACCAGCGAATAGCTGCCGTCGTTATAAAGGTCTTCCGACACTTCGCCCTGCTCAAAGACAACCCAGATCTTTTCCGTGACCTTGTGGCTGAACGACACGGAGTATCTCTGGAACGACACGTCTTCCAATGCCGGATCGCGGTAGTTGCGATCATTCTGTGACAGGGTGAATTCGGCGGTCCATTTCGGCGTCTGATAGTCCAGCTTCAGCGCGTAGATTCCGACCCGGGCCTCAGCTTCCTGGTCCTTGGCGTACTCGATCGTCTGCCCGGGCAGCATCCGGTAGAACAGTGTGAAATTGCCCTTGTCGTTCAGCTTGCGCTGATACCCCATCCAGGCGGACGCCCCCTGGCTTTTGAAGTTGGAGTAGCTGGTGTCGGGCGACGCATAGGCCTCACCGATACCGACATACCAGTCCTGGCGGGCCTTATCTTTCTTGAATATGGAGACGCATTTCTCCTTCTCATCATCCTGCGCCTCGAAAACAGGCGGCGGCGCGAGGTTTGCGGTCGCTGTCAGAAAAATGGCCTGAAGATCGGGAGACGGCACCGTCGTAATCGCTCGCGCCAGGTCTTGCGAAAGAATGACGTCTCGCTCGCCATCCGGATATTTGGCCAGAACGTCATTCAGCGCGTGGATGACGCGCCCGGTCTCTGACCTGTAGGAAGAGGCCGCCAATGCACTGCGAACGGCTTCGCGTAATTCTGGATAACGACTTGGAGGCACCACCCCGACTTCGAACTGAGGCGCCGGAATACCGTCCAGACAGGTCGTGTAAGGAATATTCAGTCGCGGATCACTATTTCCGAGCAGGCTGGTTTGCAGGCCTATGCCCACCTGAGGCCGCCCTTCCTCATCGTGATTGCTGGCTAAACTTACCTGCGTCCGCGCCAGAATACCGAAAGGCGTAACCTTATACCGTCCGTCGGGAGCACTGTCATCTTGGTAAGCGGCCCGAGTGGTTCCGCTGAAAACCCAATAGGGCTTGAAGTTCAGAGCAATAGACGCACCTGCGTCGCCATCGGGGGCGACATCGAAGTACCAGTCCGCGCCAAGGGGGGTGCCGATGACACCGTCAGATTTGAACCCGATGACCTCAAAGGCCGGCACGGCCGGCAGGCCGGTATCGATGGCATAATTACCCTTGTAGGCTTCTCCGCTTGCGGAGACCACGGTGTTGTCCTGGGCGTTCGCGGCGCATGACAAGCCCGACAGAACCGCCGAAAAAAAGATTGCAACTTGGATTTTCATGGCTGTCTACACAAATGTAAAGGTGGCGAGAAAAGCTAGGCTCTGGTGCATCTTCAGCCCGCTGCTGACGAAATCGATGCGGCCGTCGGAATGCCAGTTGATCCCGGCCGAAGGGTCTATGACCATGTAATCGAGTGTCGCGGGCATATCGAACGAGATGTGAATGCGGCTGCCTCCGAGCGGAGCCGATCTCCATCCGAACACAACGTCGAACCCCGGATAAGGGTCGGCGGCCGTATAAGGATAGGAGAACTGACGATTGGTGCCGGTACTCGTCACGGGCAAAGGTGTAGAAGGTCTCAGGGTCGAAACGCCGATATTGACGGAATTGGCCTTCTGTTCGTCGACGACCAAACTAATGGCTTGATTTGCCGCCGGCTTCTTCACCAGGATAGTGAGATTGGGTTTTATTATAACGGTTGACATGGCGCTCCCAGAATTCAACCATCTGGCGAATACGCGCCCTCCTTGTTGCTTGCAACATGCTCCTCAAGGTTGCGTTAACAAAGGTTAACGACTGCGTCATATTTGACACAATTTTTGCGTGTTTCTACCCGTGACATGCCGATAGGTTTAACAAACTGCCCTGTTGTTGCCGCCCGTGACTTCCCCTAGTTTCAGCCTCGAATCGCAAACAGGGGACATCCATGCTCACAGGCGACATCCGCTCAAAGGTCGATCAGGTCTGGAACGCCTTCTGGGCCGGCGGCATCGCCAATCCGCTCGAAGTCATCGAACAGATCACCTACCTGCTCTTCATGCGCGGCCTGGACGAATCCCAGACCCGCGAAGAAGCCAGGGCCACCATGCTGGGCCGTCCGCTCGAACGCGTCATCTTCCCCGAAGGCGCCTACGCCAAGGACCGCAACGGCCGCGATGTCACCTACGCCCAACTGCGCTGGTCCAAGCTGAAAAACGAAGACCCGGCCACCATGTTCACCCTGGTCTCCGACTTCGTCTTTCCCTTCCTGCGCGACATGGCCGAAGAAGGCACCGCCCACGCCGAACATATGAAGGGGGCCCGCTTCACCATCCCGACCCCGGGCCTGCTGGCCAAGGTGGTCGACATGCTGGCCGCCATCCCCATGGACGACCGCGACACCAAGGGCGACCTCTACGAATACATGCTGTCGAAGATCGCCTCAGCCGGTCAGAACGGTCAGTTCCGCACCCCGCGCCACATCATCCGACTGATGGTCGAACTGATGGCCCCGACGCCGAAGGACACCATCTGCGACCCGGCCTCGGGCACCTGCGGTTTCCTGGTCGCCGCCGGCGAATACCTGCGTGAACACCACAAAGCCCTGTTTCGCGACGCCGACCAAAACCGTCACTTCCACAACGCCATGTTCCACGGCTACGACTTCGACCAGACCATGCTGCGCATCGGCTCGATGAACATGCAACTGCACGGCGTCGAAGCCGGCGACATCCGCTACCGCGACTCCCTGGCCTCCGGCCACGCCGACGATGCCGACAAATACTCCCTCATCCTGGCCAATCCGCCGTTTGCCGGCTCGCTGGACTATGAGACCACCGCCGCCGACCTGCTCAGCATCGTCAAGACCAAAAAGACCGAACTGCTGTTCATGGCCCTGTTCCTGAAGCTGCTGAAACCGGGCGGCCGGGCGGCGGTCATCGTCCCCGACGGCGTCCTGTTCGGCTCATCGACGGCGCACAAGGCCATCCGCAAGATGCTGGTCGAAGACCACAAACTCGACGCCATCGTCAAACTTCCGTCGGGCGTGTTCAGACCCTATGCCGGCGTCTCGACCGCCATCGTCATCTTCACCAAGACCAATTCCGGCGGCACGGATCATGTCTGGTTCTACGATCTTCAGGCCGACGGCATGAGCTTGGACGACAAGCGCCAGATGCTGGTGCCGGAAGCGAAGTTCGGCCCGACCCCGGACACCGCCCTGGCGCCGGAAGATCATGCGAAGAACAACCTGCCCGACGTCGTCGCACGCTGGGCCGGTCGCAACGGCGCCGAACGCGACAATCCCCGCACCGCCCAAAGTTTCACCGTGCCGCGCGAAGACATCGCCGCCGCCGACTACGACCTGTCGCTCAACCGCTACAAGGAGGTGGTGCACGAAGCCGCCGACCACCGCGCACCGAAAACGATCATCGCGGAACTGCTGGCCTTGGAAGACGAGATCGCCAAGGGTCTGAAGGACTTGGAGGCGATGCTGTGAGCGGAATGTCTCGTCTCTTGGCTATCGAAGAATTTTGCCTAACAGGAAGCGGCGGTACGCCTAGCCGCAGCAACGACGAGTTTTACGGCGGAAACATTCCATGGGTTAAATCTGGCGAACTCCGAGAAAAAGTGGTCGTAGAGACCGAAGAAGCAATTACTGAAGAAGCGCTGGCGAAGAGTTCGGCAAAGCTCGTTCCCGCAGGAGCAATATTACTTGCGATGTACGGAGCTACGGTAGGCCGACTCGCACTTCTAGGCATCGACGCAGCTACCAATCAGGCCGTTTGTAATATTCGTCCCGATCATAAGGTTGCGGACACGGCGTATGTATATCGGGCATTGGAAGCGAAAGTCCCTGAGCTAATAGCGATGGCTACTGGGGGAGCACAGCCAAACATTAGCCAAGACAAAATTCGCAAACTAAAAATCCCTCTGCCTCCGCTGGACGAGCAGAAGCGGATTGCGGCGATCCTGGATAAGGCCGATCAGTTGCGCCAGAAGCGCCGCCAGGCCATCGCGCTGCTCGACAGCCTCACCCAGTCGATCTTTCTGGAGATGTTTGGCGATCCAATTGCTAACCCCTATGGCTGGCCTGCTAAGCCTTTAGATGAGTGTATCCTAATTGATGCTCCTTTAGTTGATCCCCGCCTAACTGAATATTGTAACTTACTCCATTATGGTCCCGACCGCATTGAGAAGGAGAGTGGCAGATTATTGCCTGCAAAGACTGCACTGGAAGACAATTTGATAAGCAAGAAATTTTTATGTAGTGAAAAGCATATACTTTATTCTAAAATTCGACCTTACCTAAATAAAGTTGCCCTCAGTCCTGGGCAGTGCCTATGTAGCGCAGATATGTACCCCGTCGAGCCAAAGCAACACGTTATGGACAATATCTATCTTTGGTTTATGCTTCGAACATCGGCGTTCCTCGGCTATGCGGAGAGTTGTTCCGGGCGAGCCAACATTCCTAAGATAAATCGAGAGCAATTGTTGGGATTTGAGATTTTGGTGCCTTCGCTCGCAGATCAAAAATCGTTCGGTTTGTTGATTGGCAAAGTCCAGAGGGAAACGTCTAGACAAGAGCTGTCATTGAGCTCGGTCGAAAACCTCTTCTCCTCTCTCCAACACCGCGCCTTTTCGGGTCAACTCTGAGGCCATATGTCCAACTTCGCCTTTCTGGCCGCTGAATTCCCTGAGGTGTTCGACAGCGCGAAGCGGGCGGAGTCCAATGTCGGCGGCGATCCCAGGGCGGCCGCCTTCTATGCCCGGCGCACCGTCGAACTGGCCGTGCAATGGGCCTACAAACACGATTCCGGCCTGCACTTTCCCTATGACGACAAGATCTCGGCCCTGATCCACGAGCCCAGCTTTCAGGCCCGCGCCGGCCAGGCCGTCTTCACCAAGGCCAAGGTCATCGTCCGTATCGGCAACCGCGCCGTTCACGAAGCCAAGGCCATCCCGGCCCAGGAAGCGTTGGACGCCGTGCGCGAGCTGTTCCATCTCTGTTTCTGGCTTGCCCGGACCTATGGCCGCCAACCGCCCGCCGACGGCCTGAGCTTCGATCCCGCCCATCTTGCCCGCCGCGACGACCTGATGAAACAGGCGGCCGACCACATCAACCGCCTGCGCGCCGAAGCCGAGGCCCGCGACCAGGCCTTTGCCGACCTGCTGCGCGACAAGGCGGCGCTGGATGCCGAACTGGCAGACGCCCGCGCCGAACGCGACCGTATCCGGCGCGACAACGAAGCCCGCCCCGACCATCACGACTACTCCGAAGCCGCGACCCGCGACCTCTATATCGACCTGCTGCTGAAGGAAGCCGGCTGGAAGCTGGACCAGGCCCGCGACCGCGAATACCCCGTCGCCGGAATGCCGAACACGGAAGGCAAGGGCTTTGTCGACTACGTCCTGTGGGGCGACGACGGCAAGCCCCTGGCCGTTGTCGAGGCGAAACGCACCAAGCGCGACCCGCGCGCCGGCCAGCAACAGGCGAAACTCTATGCCGACTGTCTGGAACAACAGTTCGGCCAGCGCCCGGTCATCTTCTACACCAATGGCTATGACCACTGGCTGTGGGACGATACCGCCTATCCGCCGCGCGAAGTGTCGGGCTTCTACAAGAAGGACGAACTGCAACTGCTGATCCAGCGCCGGACCAGCCGCCGCTCGATCGCCAGTATTGCCGTCAACAAATCCATCGCCGGCCGCTACTACCAGACCCGCGCCATCGCCAAGGTCGCCGAAAGCTTCGAAAGCCACAAGCAACGCAAAGCCCTGCTGGTCATGGCCACCGGTTCGGGCAAGACCCGCACCGTCATCGCCCTGGTCGACCAGTTGATGCGCGCCGGCTGGGTCAAGAGAGTCCTGTTCCTCGCCGACCGCGTCGCCCTGGTCAACCAGGCGGTCAAGGCCTTCAAGGCCCACCTGCCCGACACCTCGCCGGTCAACCTGGTCACCGAAAAAACAGGCGAGGGGCGCGTCTACCTCTCGACCTACCCGACCATGATGAACCTGATCGATGAGCGCAAGAACGGCGCCGCCCGCTTCGGCCCCGGCCATTTCGACCTGGTCGTCATCGACGAAGCCCACCGCTCGGTCTACCAACGCTACGGCGCCATCTTCGACTATTTCGACAGCCTGCTGGTCGGCCTGACCGCCACCCCCAAGGACGAGATCGACCACAATACCTACGGCCTGTTCGACCTCGAAGACGGCGTCCCCACCGACGCCTATTCGCTCGATAAGGCGGTCGAGGACGAATACCTCGTCCCGCCCGTCACCGTCTCCGTCCCCCTGCGCTTCGTCCGCGAAGGCATCCGCTACGACGACCTGTCCGAGACCGAAAAAGAACAGTGGGACATGCTGGAATGGGACGAGGACGACGGCGACCCGCCCGACAGCGTCACGGCCGAGGCCGTCAACAAATGGCTGTTCAACGCCGACACCGTCGACAAGGTCCTGGCCCACGTCCTGACCGAAGGCCTGAAGGTCGCCGGCGGTGACCGCCTGGGCAAGACCATCATCTTCGCCAAGAACCAGGCCCACGCCGAATTCATCGAACAACGCTTCAACGCCGCCTACCCGCACCTGGCCGGCCATTTCGCCCGCGTCATCACCTTCAAGACCGAATACGCCCAGAGCCTGATCGATGACTTTTCCAAAAAGGACGGCGCGCCGCACATCGCCATCTCGGTCGACATGCTCGATACCGGCATCGATGTCCCCGAAGTCGTCAACCTGGTCCTGTTCAAGCTGATCCGCTCCAAGACCAAGTTCTGGCAGATCATCGGCCGCGGTACCCGCCTGTGCCCCGACCTGTTCGGCCCTGGCGAGGACAAGGAGGTCTTCCGCGTTTTCGACTACTGCCAGAACCTCGAATTTTTCCAGCAGAACCCGAAGCCCGACGATGGCCGCAACGCCCTGAGCCTCAGCGAACGCCTGTTTGCCGCCCGCTTCGACCTGATCCGCGAACTGGACAAAAAGGAACAGGTCGAAGGCTTCAGCGAGACCTCGCCGCCCTTCACCGGCGCGCCCGGTTCCGCCCCGGACGAACCCGCTATCCGCGCCGATGCGCTGGACAGCCTGAAAACCTATGTTGCGGCCATGAACCTCGACAACTTCATCGTCCGCGCCAAACGCCGCCTGGTCGAAAAGTATCAGGCCCCCGACGCCTGGAGCCGGCTGGACGATGACACCCGCCACGAACTTCTGGACGAGGTCGCCCCCCTGCCGACCGCGATCAAAACCGAACCCGAAGAGGCCAAACGCTTCGACCTGCTGATGTTCCAGCTTGAAATTGCCCTGCTGCGCGGCGGCCGCAACTTCGACCGCCTGAAAAAGCAGGTTATCGAAATTGCCTCGGCCCTGGACGAACAGACGGCCATTCCGGCCATTGCCGCCCAGCATCCTTTGATCCTCGACCTCCTGTCCGACCCGTGGTGGGAAGGCGTCACCGTGCCGCTGCTGGAACTGGTGCGCCTGCGCCTGCGCAACCTGGTCCATCACATGGAAAAGGGCCGCAAGGCCATCGTCTACACCAACTTCGCCGACGAACTGGGCGCCGGCGTCGAACTGGATCTGCCCCAGGTCGGTGAGGTCGACTTCGCCCGCTTCAAGAAGAAGGCGCGCCATTTCCTGCGCGAACACGAAGACCATATCGCCATTGCCCGCCTGCGCCAGGGCAAGCCCCTGACCGCGACCGACGTCGCCGAACTTCAGGATATGCTGGTCAAGGCCGGCGTCGGTGATGCCGCCCATATCGAAAAGGCCACCGAAGCGGCGCATGGTTTCGCCGCCTTTATCCGCTCGCTGGTCGGGCTGGATCGCCATGCGGTGGCCGAGGCCTTCGGCGAGTTTTTGGGCGACGGCGCGGCGACGGCGGAACAGATCGAATTTGTCGAAATGGTGATCGAGCACCTGACGGAAAAGGGCGTGATGGACCCGGCCCTGCTTTACGAAAGCCCGTTCATCGACGTCGCGCCCCATGGCCCGCAGCAGGTCTTTACCCTGGACAAGACGAAACGCCTGGTCGAGGTCATCCGCGGCCTCAACGACAGCGCGGTGGGGTAGGGCCCTCTTGACGCCAATCTGATCGTCTCTTAAAGTATCCAAATGGATATTTTAGAAGACTTGGCCCATCGCCTCAAACTGGAACGCGAGACCCGAAACTGGTCCCTGGCCGAACTGGCCGACCGTTCCCGTGTATCCAAAGCCGCCATCAACAAGATCGAACGCGCCGAGGTCAGCCCGACCGCCGTGGTCCTGGTCAAACTGGCCGCGGCCTTCGGCCTGACCCTGGCCGCGCTGCTTGTCAAGGCCGAGGGCGGCGACCGGCTGTCCCGCGCCGATACCCAACCCGTCTGGCGCGACCCCGACTCCGGCTACATCCGCCGCCAGGTCTTCGTCCGGCCCGACCACCCGGTCGAGGTCGTCCGCGTCGAACTGCCCGCCGGCCAAAGCGTCACCCTGCCGGCCTCGTCCCTGGCCCACATCCGCCAAGTCGTCTGGGTCATGACCGGAAACTTGACCTTAACGGAAGGTGGCCGCCGTTACGACCTGGCCGATGGCGATTGCCTCGGCTTCGGTCCGCCGGCCGACGTCACCTTCGCCAATGCGACCGATTCGCCCTGCACCTACCTCGTCGCCCTGGCCCGCAGCTGACGCCCAAAAAAGAACCATGATCATCCCCGCAGACTTCACGAATTCCAGAGTTATCGATTTGTTGCAATATCACGCCGCCCAGGCAGCAAATAATACCGCACCGGGCAGTTCCCATGCGCTCGACCTGTCCGGCCTGACCGCCCCCGATGTCTCCGTCTGGACCCTGTGGGAAGGCGACGACCTGGCCGGGGTCGGGGCGCTCAAAACCCTGTCTCCGACGCACGGCGAGATCAAAGCGATGCACGTCGTAAAATCCCGCCGCGGGGCGGGATTGGGCGGAAAAATCCTTGAGCACATAATATCCGAAGCCCGAACACGCCGCCTTTCCCGCCTCAGCCTGGAAACCGGCGCCTGGCCCTTCTTCGAGCCGGCCTGGGCCCTGTACCGCCGTCACGGTTTCGTCGAATGCGAACCGTTCGGCGATTATCTGCTTGATCCCAATAGCCTTTTCTTCACACGTGAGGTAACAGCAGATCCCGCCACAGCCGGTAGCCTTCCTGGCTGAGATGCACCCCGTCCGGGAACAGGTTGCGCGGCCCGCGCCTGTCGCCATCGACAAAATGCGGATATAAGTCAAGGAATTGCGTATCCGCCATCCCTGCCACCGCCTCGGCCAGCCGCTTATTGATGGGCTCGACCACCATCCGGTTCAAACCCGCATCTCCCGTCGGTAACACCGACTGCACAAGGATTTGCGCTTCCGGCCGCAGGTCCCGCAGCCGCGCGATCACCGCCAGTTGCCCGGCGACGATATCTCCCGACTCGTCCCACAGATGGTTGGTGCCGATCATCACCGGGATCACCTCCGGCTGGATATAGGGGTCATTGAGCTGGGTCCGCAGCCGCCACAGCACGTCCTCGGTCCGGTCGCCCGCCACGCCCAGATTGAGGCTGTGATCGGCAAAAGTCTCTGACCAATAAGGGGTTTCCTGCCACCACTCGGTGATGGAATCCCCGACAAAGACGATCCGGATGTTCCGCGTCATGATGCCGGCAGGTTGATCTCAAAGAACAGCGCGTCGGTATCCGCCCGGAACTCCAAGGTCCCGCCGGCTTCCTGAACGGTGGCGTACAGCCAGTGCGGCTGGATCCACTGACCGGCCAGGCCATCACTCAGCGGCAGGCCTTTCAGGCCCTCGGTCGCCTCGACTTTCAAACGGGCGCGCGGGCCGCGCGATTCCGCGGTCAGCTTGATGCCGTCCTCGCCGATCGTGGCTTCCAGCCGCGCATTGCCGCCGACCGGCAGCGAATTCCCGGCGATCAAACCGAGATTGAGCAAGGCCCGCGCCGCCGACTTGGGGAAAATGATCTGACCGTCAATGGCGAAGTCCAGTTCCGCCCGCATGGTCGAATAGACATCGCTCAGGATCTTGTTCAGTTGCGCGCCGGAAAACGCCTCGGCGGAATTTGACGCGCCGAAAGCGACGCGGGCGAAATGGACCAGGGTCACCATCTTCTTGGCGGACGCAGCGATCAGGTTCAGCGCCTCCTGGCGCATATCCTGGGCGGACGGATCGTCCAGCAAATCCAGGCCGGACATGATGGCGCCGGCTGGGGAAATAAAGTCGTGGCACAGCTTGGCCACCATCTGGGTCGCCAGGTCGTGCGAGGTGAAATCCGCGGCGGCGGGAATGTCCGCCGCTTCCACCGGCGGCGCGCTGTCGGCCACGGCCGTGGCGACGTCAGGAGCCGGCGTTTCGACAGGCCCAGAATCGGAAGGCTGCTGGCTCAGATGGGGGGTATAATCGTCCATAAAGCTCTTCCTTGCGCTGCGCGGCGCCAGTATGCGTTAGAATTACTCACAGCAAATGTGAGGTGATTTGGCTTAACTGCAAAGCCAACAGGCGCTAACATGTCTAAATAAGTCCTTAACGACTGGTTAATGAGCGCCAAGGAACGCATCTGGGCCTATTAACATTTTGTTCAGCGCGTATCCTCTTTGAACACTCCGGAGACTCCCATGGCAGCCGACAACCCCCAGACCAACCCCACCGCCGCACGCTTTTCCCGCGCCGGACGCGGCAAGATTTTCGATTCCATCCTCGACACCATGGGCGACACGCCGCTCATCCGCCTGCCGCGACTGTCGGCGGAATATGGCGCCAAGGCCACCGTCCTGGCCAAGCTCGAATTCTTCAACCCGATGGCCTCGGTCAAGGACCGCATTGGCATCTCGATGATCGAATCCCTGGAACAAAAGGGTTTGCTGCAACCCGGTGGTACCATCGTCGAGCCGACCTCGGGCAATACCGGCATTGCGCTGGCCTTCGTGGCCGCCGCCAAGGGCTACAAGCTGATCCTGGTCATGCCGGAATCGATGTCGATCGAACGCCGCAAGATGCTGGTCCTGCTGGGTGCCAAGCTGGAACTGACCCCGGCCGAAAAGGGCATGCGCGGCGCTGTCAACCGCGCGCAGGAACTGCTGGCGGAAAATCCCGGCGCCGTCATGCCGCAACAGTTCCAGAACGAGGCCAACCCCTTCATCCATGAGATCTCGACCGCCCAGGAGATCTGGAACGACACCGACGGCGCCGTCGACGTCATCATTTCCGGTGTCGGCACCGGCGGCTCGATCACCGGCATCGGCCATGCCCTGAAAAAGAAGAAGGCCTCGGTGCAACTGATCGCCGTTGAACCCGAAGCCTCGCCGATCCTGTCGGGCGGTGAGCCTGGCCCGCACAAGATCCAGGGCATCGGCGCCGGTTTCGTGCCGGACATCCTGGACCGCGGCGTCATCGACGGCGTCGAAACCGTGTCCAACGACGCCGCCTTCGCCATGGCGCGGAAATCCGCCCAGACAGAAGGCCTGCCCGTCGGCATCTCGTCGGGCGCCGCCCTGGAAGTCGCCTTCCGACTGGCCGCCAAGGACGAATATGCCGGCAAGACGATCGTGGCCATCATCCCGTCGTTCGCCGAACGGTACCTGTCGACCGCCCTGTTCGACGGGTTATAACTCTCTGAAAGGGCGCAGGAAAATCCCTGCGCCCCCTCTACACAAAAGATTAACGCATGTCGGGCAATCATGGCCGCATGTCGAGTGCTGCCCTGCCGTCCCGTCCTGACAACGACCCTCACCGTGAGGGCGGCGGCCCGGCCGTAGCCAACGATATCGGCCCGGATATCCGCGAAGAAGCGCCGAAATTTCAGGCCCGTCATGTCCTGATGCGGCGCCTGGCCGACGTCGTCTGCCTGCCGGAATCGCGTATCAACGCCTTCGAACGCGCCGTCACCGCCGATCTTCTGGTCGAGATGCTGCGCGAGGCCGAGGTCGAGGACCGCGCCCGCGTGTCGCGCCGCCTCTCCATCCTGGCCGAAGTGCCCAATTCGCTGGTCCGCCTGTTGATCGTTGACGATATCGAAGTCGCCAGGCCGCTGATCGAAACCTGCGACGCCCTCAATGACGGCGACCTGTTCTACGCCGCCCGCCATGGCAAGACCGCCCACCGTCTGCTGCTGGCGTCACGCAAGAACCTGTCCAGCATCGTCTCCGAGACCCTCATCAATACCGAGAGTCTGGCGGTGATCGAAGTGCTGCTGCGCAACGCCAAGTGCACCCTGTCCCAGACGGCGATCGAAACCGTCGTGGCCATGAGCCAGAACGAACCGTCCCTGATCCCGCTGATCATGAAGCGGCCCGAATTACGCCCGTCCTCGGCCTATATCCTGTTCTGGTGGGCGGAATCCGATATCCGCCGTCAGATCCTCAGCCGCTTCGGCGTCAACCGCGAGGTCATGCAGGACATGGCGGCCGACGTCTTCGCCATGGCGGCCGAGGAGAGGTGGCAGGACGCCATGTCACGCAAGGCGCTGCAGTTCATCGAACGGCGCCAGCGCAACCGCGAGGCACTGAAGAAAAGCCCTTACAAGTCGTTGGAGGCGGCGATTGCCGATGCCGCCACCCAGGGCATGACGCGCAAGATGGCCGAGGAAATCTCTTACCTGTCGGGCATCAAGCCGTCGACCGGCGCCAAGCTGCTGCGCGACCGCGGCGGCGAAGGCCTGGCGGTGCTGTGCAAGGCCACCGGTTTGAGCAAGCGCGCCCTGCGCGCCCTGTGGAAGGCCCTGCGCCGGCCGATGAAGGGGCCCGACGGCACGACCCACCCCCATCTGGCGGAAGTGCTGATCACCTATGACGTGCTGGCGGTCGACCGCGCCCAAACCGTCCTGCGTTACTGGAACTGGTCGCTGTCCTCGGCCCTGACCCACGTCATGCTGCGCGCCCTGTCCAGCGGTGAGGAAGTCGATCTGGAAGGCCTCAGTGTTCCGCAACGCGCGGCCATGCTGGCCTTTGCCCAAGACTTGAAGAGCTGACGCCAAAAACTTCATGCGGTAATACGCATGGGCTTATAAAGCTTAGGCGATCGACTGCTCTTTTTACGGCTTGCCCTTTTGTTTGCCATTATTCCCGCGCAGGATTTACTTTCGTGATTCGCGCATTTAGGGCGAGACAAGTAACTTTATTCCGGCAATCAGGTGTAGAACATTTTTTTTAACGTTTCGGCTTGAATATTTCGGATCACTGGCTTAGGTAAAGCGCATAATTTTGACAGGATTAGTGTAATGGAAAACAAAACCGATACCTTGGACATGACGGCGGACATCGTTTCCGCGTTTGTCGGCAACAATTCAGTGCCGGCCAGTGAACTGCCCTCGCTGATTCAAAGCGTGTATCAGGCGCTGAACTCCATTTCGTCGGGTGAAGAAACCAAGGTCGAAGCGCCGAAGGAACCGGCCGTTTCGGTCAAGAAGTCTATCTCCAGCGATTTCATTGTCTGCCTGGAAGACGGCCGCAAGTTCAAGTCGCTGAAGCGTCACCTGCGCACCAAGTACGGCATGAGCCCGGAAGACTACCGCGCCAAGTGGAACCTGCCCAAGGACTACCCGATGGTCGCCCCGAACTACGCCAAGGCCCGTTCGGACCTGGCCAAGCAAATGGGCCTGGGCCAGGGCGGCCGCCAGGTCACCCGCAAGACCCGCGGCAGCAAGTAAGCTTTCCGGCGAAATATGGTAGCTCGCAACCGCACGCTGCCGGCATAAAGCGCGGCAAGTCATCCACAGTTCGTTGCGAAACCCCGCGCTTTGAAAGTGCGGGGTTTTTGCGTTGCTCCACAGCCAATCGCGGCCGGAATAAGGCGCCGTTAACCCTTTTTCGCTTGCCAAGGATTCACCAGTTAAGAGAAGGTGAATTCGGGTGATTCGCGCAGGCGCGAGCCTTTTTTAAAGTCAAACTACAAGTGTTCACACGTTGTTCTCATTTGAGGCAATGTTCATATTGAGTTTTTAGCAGTCAGGGGCGCATGTTCTTTTCGTGATGGCGGGTTTGGCTTCCGAAATGTTGGCGGGTCTGCGCTCGCACGAAGATATCTTTCGCTACTGGAAGAGTTTGCGGCAACGCGGCCGTCTGCCGGCCCGGGCCGATCTCGATCCGGCCGCCATCAAACGCCGCCTGCCGACCATCAGCCTGATCGACGTCCTCGAACCCCACCCCGACAACCTGGCCACCTGTTTCCGCCAGCGCCTGGCCGGCACGGACCTGTTTACGGCCTATGGCGGCGAGATCACCGGCAAGACTCTGGATGGCATCTACACGGCCCCGGAGGCCGAATACTGGGCCGAAGCCCTGACCTTTGTCGTTGAACAGAAAAAGCCCAATGTCGGCCTGCATTCCATGGCGTGGCGCGGCGCCCAGGGTTTGAGCCTGTTCTGGCTGCGCCTCCCGCTCGCCAGCGACGGTGTCAATGTCGACATGATCTTGGGCCACGACGCCCTGATCGGCAAGATCGACATGATGCACTCGGGCATCCGCGCCGCGTCGTAGGTGGCTATGGCTGCCCGCAGCAGGGTGGAGTAATATGGCGCCATGGACACGCCGCACACGCCGGTTCACGGCACGATCTCACCACAATGCCTCCACGACCTGCGCACCTTGCTGGGCGACCGGTTGTCACTCTCGCAAGCCGTCCGCGCGCAATACGCTACCGGTGAAGCCTTTCCCGAAGCCTATCCGCCCGATGCGGTCGCCTTTCCGCTGACCACCGAAGAGGTGTCGCAGATCGCCGCCCTCTGCACCCGCTATCGCGTGCCGATGATCGCCTCGGGCGCCGGCACCTCGCTGGAAGGCCATATCACCGCACCTTTGGGCGGGCTGGCCATCAACCTGGCGCGCATGGACGCCATCCTCGACGTCAGCGCCGACAATATGGACGTCCTGGTCGAAGCCGGAGTGACGCGCGAACAGCTCAATCACGACCTGCGCCACCAGGGGCTGTTTTTCCCGATCGATCCGGGCGCCAATGCCTCGATCGGCGGCATGGCCTCGACCCGGGCCTCAGGGACGAACGCTGTCCGCTACGGCACCATGGCGCACAATGTCCTGGGCCTGACCGTGGTCCAACCCGACGGCACAGTGATCAGAACCGGCGGCAGGGCGCGCAAGTCGGCGGCAGGCTATGACCTGACCCATCTCTATATCGGCTCCGAAGGCACGCTGGGGATTATCACCGAAATCCGCCTGAAACTTCACGGCCTGCCGGCGGCGATCGGCGCGGCGACCTGCGCCTTCGACACCATCGGCGGCGCCATCACTGCCGTCCAGCAGATCATGCTGTCGGGCATCCCCGTGGCGCGGGTCGAGTTCCTCGACCAAGCCCAGGTCCGCGCCTGCAATGCCTGGTCGCAGCTGGGCCTGCCGGACAAACCGCACCTGTTCATCGAATTCCACGGCAGCGACGCCTCCGTGGCCGAACAGGCGGAAATGGCCGCCGAGATCGCGGCTGACAATGGCGGTGAGGGTTTCCAGTGGGCGACGGCGGCCGAGGACCGCAGCCGGCTGTGGAAGGCGCGTCATAACGCCTATTTCGCCAGCAAATCCCTGCGTCCAGGGGCGGTGGTGTGGTCGTCGGATGTCTGCGTGCCGCTGTCGCACCTGCACGAAGCGGTGACCGCGGTCCACGCCGATATCGCCCGCGAAGGGTTATTGGCGCCGATCGTCGGCCATGTCGGCGACGGCAATTTCCACGTCCTGTTCTGCCTCGATCCCAACGCTCCGGAAGAACGCGCCCGGGCGAAAAAGGTCTACCAGGCGATGATCGAGCGCGCCCTGGCCTGCGGCGGCACCTGCACCGGCGAGCACGGCATCGGGCTGAACAAGCGCGAATACCTGGTCCAGGAACACAGCGCCGACGCCGTGGCCACCATGCGCGCCATCAAACAGACCCTGGACCCGCATAATCTGATGAACCCCCAGAAGATCTTTTTGCCTGGATAGTGGAGGCTTCAACGATCAGGGGCGCTTGAGGCAATTGCTCGTTTATGTCAGCCTGCGGACATGGGTGAGGGCACATCTGAGTCGAGTCGGAATTGGACCAAGATCGCGTTGCCGATTCTGGTCTGTTTTCTGGCTGCGCTGACCTTTTCCAACCTCATTCTGTTGTGGAAGAATTCGAACGGGCAGCACCGGGAAATGCAGATGGCTGGTCTGGCGGCGACTCTTGAGACAGCTATGGCTAGCAGCTATGCGCCCGAAAGCTGGCCTTGTGATCCGTCAATGGACTTGCGGACCTCCGACTTATGCGCCCAATGGAAAGCGGCAGATGCAGCTCGCGACAGTGCAAATTGGACTGCCATAGCCTTTATTGTCGGCACGGTTATTAATTTTGCGGCTTTGATTGCGGTAGCTCTCACCTTTCGAGAAGCAAGACGGTCTGCAAATGCTGCGATGCTGGCTGCCAACAGTGCTGGAGAGTTGTTAAAAGCCGATAGAGCTTGGGTTTTGGCTGATGGGCCTACGATTGAATATGATCCATTACGCTTCAATCCTGATGGAGATGACTATCAGGATTTACTAATTTTCGCTTTGACAGTTACTAATTTTGGTTCAACTCCCGCTTTGGGAGTGGCTGTCAATGCCACCTTATGGGTTAAGTATGAACCTACAGGCATTGCGCCAAAAAAATTTGACGGTCGCACACGTCGTCTTTCGGCTTTAGCACCAAATCAAAGTGAAGTTCTTTATTTTTGGTTTTTTGGTGAGTCTGGACGAGAGTTTATGCGAACATCTTCGGGCGAAATTGATATGGAAGTTACCTACTTTGACGTATTTGAAAGAAATCAGCCTCGAATTTTTCACTCGAACTACACTTTGTCAGTAGAGCAGACGGGTCCTAGTAGCTACTATATCGGCCGAAATAATTTTGGTCAGGCAAGAGTTACGTAAAGAAAAAGCGGTATGTTTAATTTTTATTTCAAAAAATTGAATACAAACTTAATCATTTATGTAATGCTTAGCGAGATATGTCATGCAGTCACCAACTCACCAACTCACCGACTCGTTGATGCGATCGCATAACGCGAAATTAAACGAAATATAACTCCGGATTTGCCAAATTAAGCCTAAATTTACGGCCTTTGTTAACACTGTCGGCGAGTGTAATCGTTTGCCGGATCGTGACCATGGGTTTGTTTGGATCGGATGACAGCGCCTTTCGTCGGGCCGTCGACAAGTCTTTGGCGGTGATCCGTTTCCGGCCGGATGGCACCATCCTGGACGCCAATGACAATTTCCTGAAGACCATGGGCTACACGACCAGCCAGATCGTCGGCCGGCACCACAGCCTGTTCATGCCCGAGGGTGCCGCCAACACCGAGGTTTACCGCAGCTTCTGGGCCGAACTTCGCACCGGCGAGTTCAAGGAAGGCGAGTTCGAACGCATCGCCGCCGGCGGCCGTCACATCTGGCTGCAGGCCACCTACAACCCGATTACCGATGCCCTGGGCCGGGTCACGGCCATCGTCAAGATCGCCAGCGACATCACCGCCGAAAAGCATCAATCGGTCGACGACGCCGGCCAGATCGCCGCCATCCAGCGCTCCCAGGCGGTTATCTCTTTCACCATGGACGGCACCATCCTGGACGCCAACAGCAACTTTCTTTCAACCATGGGCTACACCCGCGGCGAGGTCGTCGGTCAGAACCATCGCCTGTTCGTCCCGCCTGAAGAAGCCGGACATCCCTCCTACCGGGCTTTCTGGGCGGCGCTGCGTAGGGGCGAGTTCCAGGCGGCGGAGTACCGTCGCCTCGCCAAGGGTGGCCGCGAAGTGTGGATCCGCGCTACCTACAGCCCGATCATGGATGCCGGCGGCAAGCCGATGAAGGTGGTCAAGTTCGCCACTGACGTCACCGCGGAAAAGATACGCAACGCCGACTACGAAGGCCAGATCGAAGCCATAAACCGCACCCAGGCGGTGATCGCCTTCACCCTGGACGGCATCATCCTGGACGCCAACCCGAACTTCCTGGCGGCGACGGGCTACGGCCTCAACGAGGTCAAGGGCCAGCATCACAAGATGTTCGTCAAACGCGACTATGCCGAAAGCCCGGAATACGCCCATTTCTGGGACAAGCTGCGCTCGGGCCAGCCGGTCTCGGCCATCTACCAGCGCTTCGGCAAGAACGATAAGCCGATCTGGCTCCAGGCGACCTACAATCCGATCATCGACGCTGCCGGCCGGCCGGTCAAGATCGTCAAATACGCCACCGATATCACGGCCTCCATGTCGGCGCGCACCCGCGCTGTCGAAGCCGCTGACGAGACCCTGAACAATGTCGAGGCCGTCGCTTCGGCTGCCGAAGAGATGCACGTCCAGGTCGGGATGATCGTTGACAGCATGGGCCGCACCCGCGACGCCGTCCAGCAGATCCACGCCCGCACCCACGGCGCCGGGACCTCGACCTCGGACATGCGCCGCGCCGCTCAGGCCATGGACGGCGTGGTCCAACTGATCGCCCAGGTCGCCGGCCAGATCAACCTGCTGGCGCTGAACGCCACCATCGAATCCGCCCGCGCCGGAGAGGCCGGCAAGGGCTTTGCCGTCGTCGCCAACGAGGTCAAGCAACTGGCGTCGCAGACCAGCGCGGCGACCAAGCGGATATCGGCGGAAATCGCCGCCATGCAGACCCTGTCGGACCAGGTCGTCGCCGCCCTGTCGTCGATCACCGACGCGGTCGACGAGGTGCAGTCCTATGTCGACCACGCCGTCGAGTCGATCCAGGAGCAGAGCGTCGCTACCGAGGAGATTTCATCCAACATGCATGTCGCGACCAGCGGCGTGGCCAGCATCGGGCGCAATCTCGACGACTGGATCATCGGCATGGAGGAGCGCCGCTTCGACACCCGCATCCGCACGGCGCGGCCGGGCATGATCATCACCAGCGCCGGAGTGAAAATCCCCTGTTCCCTGCGCAATATCTCCAAGCGCGGCGCCAAGGTGATCACCAACGACCCGCGCAAGGTGCCGGACAGTTTCGACCTGGAAATCGGTGACAATGGCGGGACACATCACTGCCTGATCGTCCGCCGGGGCAGCAGCGAGATCGGCATCCGCTTCGCCGAAGCCGTAGCGCCGGAGATGACGTCCCTGGTCGCGCGCTACGGCACCTGACGGCTTCAGGCCTTTGCCGAGATCGCGCTCAGCTCTTCCAGATCCAGATCACGCTCCAGTTCATGCAGGGTGTGATCATCGATCTCGCCGGCGCGGTGCAGCCGGATCAACTCGGCGCGGCCGGCGGCCACCGCCGCCAGAATCAAGTCGAAATGGGCGTGCAGGCGCGGCGTGAAGCTCTCCTTGTCGGCAGCATATTCCACGCTGATCACGGCGCGTTTGCTGTAACGCTCCAGCAGTTGTGGGTGGACCAGCTTGCCGTCTTCGTCATAGGCCAGTTTTTGAACCACCACAGCCTGGGCCTGGGCCATGGAGGCCTCGGCCTGGCTCATGGTCATGCGGGCGCGATCGGCTTCGTGCTCCTTGAGATCGGCCCAGCGGATGACCTGGCCCAGGGTCATGCCCTGGATCACCACAGTCCCCAGGATGACCGCGAACGCCGTCACCAGCATGAAGTCACGGCCGGGGAAATTTTCCGGCACGCTGAGCGCAACCGCCAGCGTCACCACGCCGCGCATCCCGGCCCAGCTGATCACCGTGGAGCACTTGGCCCCCAGTGGCGTGCATGTTTTCCAGCCCATCCGATTCAGGCCGGCGGCGATCAGGTCGCCCCCAAACACCCAGGCGAACCGCGCCAGGGTCAGGGCCAGCAGGATCAGCAGGATCGGCACCGCCATCTGTTCGACGATCACGCCGAAGCCGCCGACCCGTTCCAGCACGCCGCGCAGCGACGAGCCGATCAGCATGAAAACCATGGCTTCCATCAGGAAGATCATCACCGTCCAGAAGGAGGTGCCGCGCATCCGGACAGCGGCGGAGAAGACGACATGCTGGTACCAGCCGCAGATCAGGCCCGCCACGACGCACGCAATAACCCCCGAAACATGCAGCATTTCGCCAGCCAGATAGGAAGCCCAGGCGGTCAGGCACGAGGCGGCGATGATCAGGTATTCGTCCTTCAGGTGTTTGGCCAGCTTCACCCAGATGCCGGCAATGACCGCGCCGACCACGGCCCCGCCGATGGCCAGGATGGCAAAGCTCTGCACGGCCTCGACCGCGCTGAAGGCACCGGTCACCCCGGCCGCCACGGCAAAGCGGAACAGCACGAGGCCGGTGGCGTCGTTGAGCAGGCTTTCGCCTTCCAGCAGGATAGCAGGGCGCTTGGGTAGGTGGACCTGCTGCAGCACGGCGCGGGCCGAGACGGCGTCGGGCGGCGCGACGATGGCGCCCAGCGCGGCGCAGGCGGCCCAGGGCAGGGCAGGGAACAGCCAGTGGGTGACGACGGCGACCACGACGGTGGTGAAGATCACCGCGCCGATGGCCAGCGATCCGACGCCCAGGATATGCTTGCGCAGTTGCGCGAACGGGATGAACCAGGCGCCGTCCATCAGCAGCGGCGGCAGGAAGATGACCAGGACCAGGGCCGGATCGAGATGGATCTGCGGCAGGCCCGGGATAAAGGCTAGCAGGGTCCCGCCGGCCAGCAGCGCCACGGCGGGCGGCAGGTTCAGTTTGCGGGCGATGAAGTGGAGCACGATGATCGCCAGCAACATGGCGATCACGAGTTCAAACAGATGCATGACGCCAATCCCCGGCTGGATGTTGGTCGCCGACCGTAATGGTAATCGGGACCCTGTCAACCTTACCGCTTAGGGTCTTTCCCTCATCGCGGCCTTGGTGCACTGTAGGGACGGAGGCGCGATGACGATCGATCGACGGACATGTCTGGCGGGCTCTGCGGCCGCATTGCTATCGGCGACCGGTTGCCGCAGCGAGCCGCACGTCGCCGTACCGGCGCCGGTGTTCTCGCCGCCCAGGCCCGACGGACCCTATGCCATCGGCCGCTCCGGTCTGGTGACCTCGGGCGCAGGCGCCGTGATCGTCTTCTACCCCGCACAAGGACAGCCGTCGGCCTCGACCCATCCCGCCCCCGTGATGTCGCCTGGTCATGCGGCGCAACTGACGCGGCGCTTCGGCGGCCCGGTGGCTCAGGCCCTGGCCGAGGCGCACGGTCACGCCATCCCGGATGCGCCCATGGCGAAAGGCGCCTGGCCGCTGCTGGTATTTGCGCCGGGCTGGTACCTGACGGGGCAGGATTATCGCGTCCCGTGCGAGGATATTGCCAGCCATGGCTATGTCGTAGCAGCGCTCAGCGACCTGCCCGACGCCGGGTCGCACCCGCCCTATGCCAAGACGGCGGAAGCGATCCTCTCGGTTCTGGCGGACAAAAGCCTCCGCAGCCATTCGCCCGTTGGCGTCTTTGGACACTCTGTCGGCGGTGCGGCGGCAGTTCTGGCGGCTTCCCGCAACCCGGCGATCCGCGCCGTGGTCAACCTTGACGGCGACTATGCCGACGATGCGCTGGCGGCCCGGCCGAAACAGCCGCTTCTGCATGTCCGCAGCATCACGCCTGGCGAGCCGGCGAACAGCATCGCCCGGAGCGAACGCGACTGGGCGGCCGTCAGCCAGGCATCTGCCGCGCCGCATCTGGTGCAGCGCGCGGACTTCCGGCACCTGAACTTTCTTGATGCCGCCCTGTTGTCGGGGCATGTTCCGCAAGACCGCCGCCGTAAGGCCTTCGGCGAGGTCGACCCTGCCAAGGGCCTGGCCATCACGGCGAATCTGGTGGTGGCGTTCTTCGACGAACACCTGAAGACGTCATAACATGTAAGGGAGAACCGGAAGGACGGGTGGTGGAGCTAAGCGGATTCGAACCGCTGGCCTCCTCATTGCGAACGAGGCGCTCTACCAACTGAGCTATAGCCCCGTGCCTTCCGCAAGGAGCCGTCTATTTAAGCCAAGAACGACGCATGTCAAGCGCTCCTTAACTTGTACGGCTTACGGAATCCATTATATCTGCCAGCAGGCAGAGAAAGGTCCGCAATGGTTGGTTTCATCTTCGACGTCCTGAATGGCTTGTTCAGCGCCATCCTGTTCGTGCTGTTCGCCTATATGATCCTGAGCTGGCTGGTCTTCTTCAATGTGGTCAATTTGCGTAACCCGACCATGGCGCGGATTGCCGACGTCCTGGACCGCATCACGGCGCCGATCCTTGAACCCTTCCGCCGGTTTATTCCGTCGGTCGGCGGGCTGGACATCAGCTTCCTGATCGCTGTGCTGATCATCGGCGCCATTCAGCGCCAACTCCTGCCGATTGCCGAGCGTAACCTCTACGCTCTGATCGGTTCTTGAGGATTGCGATACGCCTGACTCCCAGGGCTTCGGCAGATGCCGTCGACGGCTGGGGCGAAGACGAGCAGGGGCGTAGATTCCTGAAAGTGCGGGTCCGCGCGGCGCCCATCGAAGGCCGCGCCAATGAGGCCTTGATCGCCTTTCTGGCCAAAACCCTCGGCATCCCGAAATCGCGCCTGTCGCTGGTCGCCGGTGACACGTCGCGCCTCAAGCAGATCGAGATAGACGGGGACGTGGACCTCAGCCGTCTCGCATAAAGAAAGGGCCAGGACCCGAAAGTCCTGACCCAAGTTTTCACCTTTGCGAGGTGGTCTCATTACGAGGTTACGCCGATGCGGTTAAGCCGCCGTCAATGCGTTCTCGCGAATCTTGTCGACAATCGCCTTGGCCACCGCCGAGCCCGAAGCCGTGCCGCCGATATCGCGCGTCACGAAGCCGCTTTCGACCACGGCGTCGATCGCCGCGTCCAGCGCGTCGGCTTCCTTGGTAAGGTTCAGCGAGAAGCGCAGCATCATGGCCACCGATTTCAAGGTCCCAACCGGGTTGGCCAGGTCCTTGCCGGCGATGTCCGGCGCCGAGCCGTGGATCGGTTCGTACAGGCCCTTGCCCGTGGCGCCGAGCGAGGCTGAGCCCAGCAGGCCGATCGAGCCCGGCAGCACCGAGGCCAGGTCCGACAGGATGTCGCCGAACATGTTTTCGGTGACGATCACGTCGAACGAGGTCGGGCGGGTGACCAGGTGCATCGCCATGGAATCGACCAGGGCGTGCTCCAGCTCGACGTCGGAATACTCTTCCTTGTGCAGGCGGATCACCGTCTCACGCCACAGGCGCGAGGTTTCGATGACATTGGCCTTGTCAACCGAAGTCACCTTGTTGCGGCGCTTGCGGGCGGCGTCGAAGGCAACTCGGGCCACGCGCTCGACTTCGGCGACCGTATAGACGCATTCGTCCGTGGCGGAGGTCTCCGTCCGCGTCTGCTTGCCGAAATACAGGCCGCCCGTCAGTTCACGGACGATCAGCAGATCGGCGCCTTGCACGACGTCGGCGCGCAGCGGCGAGCGGTGCACCTGGGAGGCCTTGACGTCCATCGGACGCAGGTTGGCGAACAGGCCCAGCGACTTACGCACGGCCAGCAGGCCCTGCTCCGGACGCATCTTGCCCAGGTCCCACTTGGGGCCGCCGACGGCGCCCAGCAGTACGGCATCGGCTGCCAGACAAGCCTTGTCGGTGTCTTCCGGGTACGGATTATTGTCGGTATCGATGGCGATGCCGCCGATCCGCTTTTCGTCGAAGTTGAAGGTGTGGCCGAATACTTCGCCGACCGTCTTCAGCGCCTGGACGCCAGCGGCCGCAACTTCGGGACCGATGCCGTCACCGGGGAGGACGACGATATTGAAAGAAGCCATTACGCAGCCTTTCCGTGGGATTGCTCAAATTTTTCAATGTCGGGCAGGCGCTTCAGCAGCCAGCCCATGGCGTCGACGCCTTCCAGCAGACACTGACGCGCGAAGGCCTCGACCTCGAAGGTGATGACCGTGCCGTCTTCCAGCGTCAGGGCGTTCTGTTGCAGGTCGATGGTAACGCGCTGCTGCGGATTGGCCAGCAGCTTGTCATGGACCTCCTTGGACACTACGACCGGCAGCAGGCCGTTCTTCAGGCAGTTCGACTTGAAGATGTCGGCGATTTCGGTCGAGATCACGGCCTGGAAGCCGTAGTCCATCAGCGCCCACGGAGCATGTTCGCGCGATGAACCGCAGCCGAAATTGTTGCCGCCGACCAGGACGCGGTGCTCGGTCGGGTCGATCTGATTCAGGATATGCGGCTTGTCGGAGCCGTCGGCATTGTAGCGCCAGTCGTTGAAGGCGACCTTGCCGAGACCGACCTTGGTGGTGGTGGTCAGAAAGCGCGCCGGAATGATCTGGTCCGTGTCGATATTGGCTTCGGGCAGGACAAGGATGCGCGACGAAAAGCTGTGAATGGGTTCCTGGTTCGACATTTAGGCCTCCTCGAGCGCCATGAATTGACGGGGGTCGGCGACGTGGCCGGCGACGGCCGAAGCCGCGGCGGTGGCCGGGGAGGCCAGAACCGTGCGCGAACCCGGGCCCTGGCGGCCTTCGAAGTTACGGTTGGAGGTCGAGACGGCCAGTTGACCCGGCAGCACGAAGTCGCCGTTCATGGCGATGCACATCGAACAGCCCGGCAGACGCCATTCGGCGCCGGCTTCGAGGAAGATCTCGTGCAGGCCTTCCTTTTCGGCCTCGATGCGGACCCATTCCGAACCCGGAACGACCAGGGCGCGGACGCCCGGCGCGACCTTGCGGCCCTTCATGATGGCGGCGGCGGCGCGCAGGTCGGCCATGCGGCCATTGGTGCACGAGCCGATGAACACGACGTCGACCTTTTCGACTTCGCGCGCTTCACCACCGGTGAAGCCCATATATTTCAGGGCGCGTTCCTGGTCTTCGTTGCCGGCGACGGGGACGCCGCGAACGATGGCCGCTCCCTGGTCGGGCGAGGTGCCCCAGGTGGCCATGGGCTCGATGGTCGAACCGTCGATGCGGATTTCCTTGTCGAAGACCGCGCCTTCGTCGGAGGCGAGCGCCAGCCAGCCCTTGGCCGCTTCGTCATAGGCTTCGCCTTGCGGCACATATTGACGGCCGCGCAGCCAGTCGATGGTCTTCTGGTCGGGGGCGATCATGCCGCAGCGGGCGCCGGCTTCGATCGACAGGTTGCAGACCGTCATGCGGCCTTCCATGTCGAGCTCGCGGATGACATCGCCGGCATATTCCAGCGCGTAGCCGGTGCCGCCGGAGAAGCCGAGCGTGGCGATAACCGTCAGGGCGACGTCCTTGCCGGTGACGCCCGGTTGCAGCTTGCCGTCGACCGTGATGCGCATGGTCTTTGGCTTGCGCTGGGCCAGGCACTGGGTGGCCAGGACGTGGCCGACTTCCGAGGTGCCGATGCCGAAGGCGATACAGCCGAAGGCGCCGTGGGTCGAGGTGTGGCTGTCGCCGCAGACGACGGTGTAGCCCGGCTGAGTCAGGCCCATTTCCGGCCCGATGACGTGGACCACGCCGCGGTTTTCGGCATCATAGCCGAACAGGCGCAGGCCGTTGTTGGCGGCGTTGGCCTCCAGCGTCTCGACCTGCTTCTTGGCCTGGGCGGTGACGTAGGGGCGGTTGCCGTCGGCGTCGGGCGCCAGGGTCGGAATCGAGTGATCCAGTGTGGCGAAGGTCCGGTCGGGCCGGCGCACCTTCAGCCCGCGGGCATCCAGCTCGGAGAAGGCCTGGGGGGAGGTCACTTCGTGGACGAGGTGCAGGTCGATATAGAGGACGGCGGGCTTGTCGGCCCCTTCCGGCTCCACGACGTGGGCGTCCCACACTTTTTCAAACAACGATTTCGCGGTCATCGAACAATCTCTTGGTTGGCTGAACCTTCTCCTCCCCTGTTTACGGGGGAGGTGGATCCTTGCGAAGCAAGGAGACGGAAGGGGCTTTTCCACTGACGGCAAAGCCCCTCCCACCGCTTCGCGGTCCCCCCTCCCCGTAAAGAACGGGGAGGGAGAAGGGGTACATTAGTTACTCGGCCGGGACTTTTGCCTCGATGGGCTCCAGCCAGCCGAAACGGTCTTCGGTGGTGCCGTTGAACAGACCATGGAACAGGGTCTGCAACCGCTTGGTGATCTTGCCCGGCCCGCCGACGCGGGTCGGAATGTCGTCGACGCTGCGGATCGGAGTAATTTCCGCCGCCGTGCCGGTCATGAAGATTTCGTCGGCCAGATACAAGATCTCGCGCGGCAGGTCCTGCTCCAGCACCTCGATGCCGTCGGCCTTAGCCAGGCGGATAACGGAGTCACGGGTGATACCGCCCAGGATCGAAGCCGCCACCGGCGGGGTATAGATCTTGCCGTTCATCATGACGAACAGGTTTTCGCCGGCACCTTCGGAGATCAGGCCGTTGACGCCCAGGCCGATGCCCTCGACATAGCCGCGGTCGCGGGCTTCCTTGCCGATCAGGTAAGACGACAGATAGTTGCCGCCGGCCTTGGCCAGCACCGGAATGGTGTTCGGCGCGGCGCGGTTCCACGACGAGATGCAGACGTCGACGCCCTTGGCCAGGCCTTCTTCGCCCAGGTAAGCGCCCCACGGGAAGGCGGCAATGGCCAGGTCGACCTTGACCCTGTCGGCCTTGGGCGTCACGCCCATGCCGCATTCGCCCAGGAAGGCGATCGGACGCCAGTAGGCGCTTTTCAGGTTGTTGGCGACGATGATGTCCTTCGACGCCTGGACCATCTGGGCCAGGTCGAAGGGAATCGTGATGCCGTAGATGCGGGCGGAATCTTCCAGCCGGCGCAGGTGGTCGCCCAGGCGGAAGCCCACGGGGCCATTGGGTGTATCATAGCAGCGGATACCCTCGAAAACGGACGTGCCGTAATGCAGGGCATGGGTCATGACGTGGATCTGGGCGTCTTCCCAGTTGATGATCCGGCCGTTGAACCAGATTTTGTCAGCGAGTTTGGTCATGTTCTCTCAGCAATCTTAGTCGGTATGGTTTCGTCTGGAACCGTCCTCATACGCCCTTCCTCGGGCGCCAGAAAGACGGATTTTTCAATCGCCTTGCATAAGGCGCGCAAACCCAGCCCTACCGAACCGGGGCCGCGACCACGGCCCCGATCAACCTCTCCGTCAAAACCTGTCAGACGCGCGTCCATCATGCGCGTATCCCTTGCTTGGCCTGCGTATCCGCGCCGGCACCGACTCTCGGGTCGGCGGAAAGGCGCGTGATGCCGTACAGGCGATCGATCTGAAGGCCCAGCTGGTCAGGACTACGCGAGGGGTCACGCGGCCGCACCGTCACGGACAGCCCGCGCTTCTCGCCGAGATCGTAGAGTTCCATCTGGTCGATGTGGAAGCCCCGGCGTTCAATCAGCCCCAGGACCCGCAGCAGCGAGCCTTCGAGACGATCCAGCTCAATATGAATCAAGTGGCTCATCCCAACGCTCCTCCATCATTTCCGCATTCGACGCGCCTGGTGGAACCAGCGGCCAGACGTTTTCGCGCGGATCGATCAAAACATGTAAAAGGGTCGGACCTTCGGCGGCCAAAAGCCGGTCGACGGCGCCCTCGACTTCGTGGCGGTGGGTGATGCGGAACGCATCCAGCCCGAACGCCTTGGCGACAACGACGAAGTCGGGATTGTCCGACAGGTCGATCTCGCTGTAGTTCTCCTGGTAGAACAGCTCCTGCCACTGACGGACCAGGCCCAGAGACGAGTTGTCGAGCAGGACGATCTTCAGCGGGATGTTGTAGCGGTTCAGCGTCGCCATCTCCTGGATGTTCATCATGAACGATCCGTCGCCGGAGATGGTGACGACATGGTGGTCGGGCTTGGCCAGCTTGGCGCCGACCCCGGCCGGCAGGCCGTAACCCATGGCGCCGGACCCGCCCGACGTCAGGTGGGCGCGGCAGTTGGCGAATTCGCAGTGCTGGGCGACCCACATCTGGTGCTGGCCGACGTCGCAAGCGGCGATGAACTTGTCACCGGCCTTTTCCGACAGCAGCTTCAGCAGGGCAGGGGCATAGACCCCGGCGCCGGGCGCGTTATAGCGGAAGCGGTGCTCCCACTTGTCGGCCTTGCACTTTTCGACCCACTTCTGGATGCCTTCCACCTTGGGGTTCAGGCTTTCGATCGTGGTCTTCAGGTTGCCGACAATGCCGACATTGGCCTTGCGCAGCTTGTTGATTTCCGCCGGATCGATATCGGCGTGGATGATCTTGGCATTGGGCGCGAAGGCATTGAGCTTGCCGGTGGCGCGGTCGTCGAAACGCGCACCCAGGGCGATCAGCAGATCGGATTCCTGAACGGCGGTGTTGGCGGCGCGCGTCCCGTGCATGCCCAGCATGCCCAGATACAGCTCTTCGGTCGTCGGAACGACGCCGATACCTTTCAGCGTGGTGACGACCGGGATGCCGGTCCGCTTGACCAGCTCCAGGAAGGCCGGCGAAGCCCCGCCCATCTCGACCCCGCCGCCGGCATAGAACAGCGGCTTCTTGGCAGAGGCGATCAGCTTTTCGGCTTCCCGGATGGCATTGGCGTCGGGCTCGGGCGCCGTCCAGGCGGGGAAGGTGGCGGTCGACGATGTGCCGGTATGGGCGGCGGCAACATCCTTGGGGATATCGACCAGGACCGGCCCCGGACGGCCTTCGGAGGCGATCGCAAAGGCCTCGGCCAGGATGCGCGGAATGTCGGCAGGATTACGGACCAGCCAGGAGTGTTTCACGATCGGCAGGCAGATGCCCAGGATATCGACTTCCTGGAAGCCGTCTGTCCCCATCAGGTGCGTGCCGACCTGACCGGTGATGCAGACCAGGGGCACGCTGTCCATATAGGCGTTGGCGATGCCGGTGATCAGGTTGGTGGCGCCGGGGCCGGACGTGGCCATGCAGACGCCGACCTTACCGGTGGCGCGGGCATAGGCGTCGGCGGCGAAGGACGCGCCTTGTTCGTGACGGACCAGGATGTGTTGCAGGCCAGATCCGGCCAGGGCGTCATAGATGGGCATGATCGCCCCGCCGGGATAGCCGAACAGGGTCTCGACCCCCAGCGCCTTCAGCGTGGAGATGACCAGTTGTGCTCCGGTGGGTTCGTTGCTCATCGTTCAAAACTCGAATTAGATATTTCTTCTCCTCCCCACCTGTGGGGAGGGGGACCGCGGAGCGGTGGAGGGGTATCTTGCTGACCCTTCCCCCACCGCACCACTGTGAGGTATTATGCCTCGACTTGCTGCTTGCTTTGCAGCCAGCTCATGCGCGAACGCAGATCCTTGCCGACATGCTCGATCTGGTGATCCAGGTCCTGGCGCATCAGGGCGTTGTAACGCGGACGGCCGGCCATGTTTTCCAGGATCCAGTCGCGGGCGAAGTCGCCCGACTGGATGTCGTTGAGCACTTCGCGCATGCGCTCGCGGGTTTCTTCGTTGATGATGCGCGGGCCGGAGACCAGGTCGCCGTACTTGCAGGTTTCCGACACGAAGCTGTGCATCTTCTCGAAGCCGCCTTCATACAGCAGGTCGACGATCAGCTTCAGTTCGTGCAGGCATTCGAAATAGGCGATTTCCGGACGGTAGCCGGCTTCGACCAGGGTTTCGAAACCCATCAGGACCAGCTCGGTCGTGCCACCGCACAGGACGGCCTGTTCGCCGAACAGGTCGGTTTCGGTTTCTTCCTTGAACGAGGTCTCGATGACGCCGCCGATGGTGCCGCCGATGCCGCGGGCATAGCCCAGGGCCTTGGTCGACGCCTTGCCCGACACGTCGCGATCGACGGCGAACAGCGACGGCACGCCGCGGCCGCGTTGATATTCGCGGCGGACCAGGTCACCCGGGCCCTTCGGGGCGACCAGGATCACGTCCATGTCGGCGCGCGGGACGACACGGCCGTAGAGGACCGAGAAGCCGTGGGCGAACAGGATGGCGACGCCTTGCGGGGCGTTCGGCTCGATGACGTCCTTGTACAGGTCGGCATGGGTCATGTCCGGGGTCAGGATGGCGATGATGGTCGCGTCCTTACAGGCGTCGGCAACGGACAACACCGTGTGACCGTCCTGCTTGGCCTTGACCTCGCCGGCGCCGCCGGCACGCAGGCCGACCACGACATCGGCGCCCGAGTCCTTCAGGTTCGAAGCATGGGCGCGGCCCTGCGAGCCGTAGCCGATGATGGCGATGCGTTCGCCCTTGAAAGCGTCGGGCGAAACGTCGTCATTCGTATAGATCTTCACAATGGTCTCCGTAGTCTCTTAAGTCTGGGAAGGTGGGGTTTAGAGCATGCCTGCGTTGGTAACGGAAGTGACCATGCGGGCGTATTTTTCCAGCGCACCGGCGCCGAAGGTGATCTTGCCGGGCTTCTGCGCCTTGGAGGCGCGGCGCAGCTCGATGTCGGCGAAGACGTCGATGCGGCGGGCGGCAATGTCGATATGGATGATGTCGTCGTCATTGACATAGGCGATCGGGCCGCGCGCCTGGGCGCCCGGTGCGACATGGCCGATGATGGCGGCGTTCTCGTTGCCCGACGTGCGGGCATCGGTGATGACGGTGACGCGCTCGATACCGGCGTCTTCCAGAGCGTCGGTAAAGGCCTGCAGACCGGCGGCGGTGATCTCGCCGTCCTGGCGGATGATGACGATGTCGCAGGCACGGACGCGGCCGATCCCGGCCAGGGCTTCATCGGTCGAACCGAAGACGCGCGCCGGACCGTCGAAAATTTCTACACCAAAACCATCCAGCTTTACGACGCAGCCTTCCGGAGCGAGCGTGCCATGAAGAATGGCAAAGCCCGAAGCAGAGGCGGCGGTTTGGCGTTGGATTTGCGTGAACTGGGTCATGTCACAGGTTCCGGTGATGAAAACTCTTGGTTACTGAAGGCGCGTATTAAAAATCCCGCTCTTTTAAGGGAGCGGGAGGATGTCTTATCCTCTTGAAAGCGTTAGGTACGACCTTTCGCTACCACTCCGATGACAGGGGGCTTAGTACGCCCCCAATAAGGAGCGATACCAGGTCGAATACGATGACGGCCATGACGAAAGACACGGCCAGAGCGGTCAGCTCCTGCGTCCGGTTCTTCGCGATGGCGATGGCCTTGGCCATGGTCAAACATACTCCTGCACAGCCCAATTCGGGTGTGATGAGTCATATAACCTGAACGCTGCGGGAATTGCAAAGGAAAATTTGGAAAATTATTTCGGTAAGTGCGCGATTTACGGCGGTGCAGCAAAAGATTTTTTCACAATAACGCCGTTTAGAGAAATACGTTTTCGTGATAAGTCGGGTTTTCGCTCGAAATTGCACCCCGCTACGGGAAAATGCGAAACGATTTTGTCTTGGTGTCGGCTGAAACCAAAGCGGGTGACGGGTTTTGTCACGACGCCGCGCCGCACACTATGGTATATCCGTGATCAAGAGCGGAATGATTTTAGCATTCTTCGCCCGCCCCGTTTACGGGGAGGGGGGACCGCGAAGCGGTGGGAGGGGCTTTACCGTCAGCGGGACGGCACCTTCGGTTGCATGGCGCTCTCAAAGAGTCACAGAACTCAAGAGGGAAGAGACCATGCTGATCCGTATCCTGATGGCCGCCGCCGTGCTGGCCATGGCTTCACCGGCTCTGGCCGACGAACCACGCAAGCCGGGTGAATACGCCCTAACGCCCGACTCGCTGGAACAGCCCGGCGTGCAGAAGGGCCAACTTCTGGGACCCTACGAATTCCATTCCAAGATCATCGCCGGCACGGTGCGGCGTTACTGGGTCTACGTCCCGGTCGGCTATGATCCGAAAACCCCGCCCAACCTGCTGGTCTTTCAGGACGGCCAGCGCGCCACCAATCCCAACGGTTCGCTGCGCGTGCCGGCGGTGCTGGACAACCTGATTGCCAAGGGCGAAATCGCCCCGACCCTGGGCGTCTTCGTCACGCCGGGAAATCTGAGCGAGCACTATCCCGACAATCTCGGCATGTCGAACCCCGACCACCGCGCCGAAGAATATGACGTGGTGGACGACACCTATGCCCGCATGCTGCTGGAAGAACTGTTGCCGGAAGTCGGCAAAACCTACACTTTCAGCGACAATCCGCGCCGGCGCATCATCGGGGGCACGTCGTCCGGGGCGATTGCGGCCTTTACCGTGGCGTGGAACCGGCCGGAGTCGTTCGGCAATGTCATTTCGATCATCGGCTCCTATACCTCGATCGCCTATCGCCCGGCCGCCGATGGCCAGCCAGCGCGCTTCGGCGGCGACACCTATCCGGGCATGATCCGCAAGTCGAAGATCCGCCCGATCCGCATCTTTATCCAGGACGGTTCGAACGACCTGGATAACGAACACGGCAACTGGTTCCTGGCCAACCAGCAGATGGTCAAGTCGATTGAATGGGCCAATGCCAATGCCGAGAAATGGAACCTGGGCCCGGCGAAGTACGAGTTGAAATATGTCTGGGGCGACGGCACCCATTCCGACCTGCATGGCGGCACTTTGTTGCCGGACATCCTGCGCTGGGTGGCCGGAACGTCGGAGAAGGCGTGTTGCGCCAAGCCGTGATTGAAAAGCCAGCGCCACGACAGTAATCTTTTCGGATGTAGTGGAGGGGATAATGAAAATGCTTACAAAGATTTTGGCATTTGCTATGGTCTTAACGGCGGCGCCATATGTTGCTCTGGCGGAGGACATCTCGGTCCGCGAAGAGGTCTGCGGACCGGTCAAACCCGTATCGGCCTACACGGCGCGCGCCGCAGGAATGAAGATCGAACTGCCAGCAATCCGCCATGTGAAAGTCGATGGCAAGACGGTTGCCCGTAACGAGCCCTCGCCATGGGAGGACTCGGCCAACGGCGCCGCCATGGCGGTCACGGATAACGCGGTGGTCATTCTGGTGTCAGAGACCGACTGCATCGACCTCACCCGGTCGGATGTCTATGTCCTGGACCTGGACGGCAAGTTAAGGGCCAGTAGCCGCCTTTGGACGGAAAATCACGTTGACGGCTTTGTCCGCGAGGCTGGCGGTCTGGTCTTTTGGAGCGACTGGTTTTGCGATTCCGAGAACAAAGACCTGAAACCCGGGAAGAGTCATGTCTATGTTTTGAAGGACGGCGCCCGATCGTTTGTGCGTGAAGAACGTTCGTTCAACGCTGTTTGCAACGTGCTTCGCAACCAACGGCCGCTGCGCTTCACACCTATGACAGCCATTCCATGATTGCCATCTCGGCGTTCAAGACTATATAGGACCCAAAAGCGCAAACCGTTGCTGCGCCAAGAGCTTTCACAGGTAACCATCATGCCCGCCTATCGTTCCCGCACCACCACCTTTGGCCGCAACATGGCGGGCGCACGGGCGCTCTGGCGGGCGACCGGCATGACCGACGCCGACTTCTCCAAGCCGATCATCGCCGTGGTCAACAGCTTCACCCAGTTCGTGCCCGGTCACGTCCACCTGAAGGACATCGGCCAACTGGTGGCGCGCGAGATCGAAGCCGCCGGTGGCGTCGCCAAGGAATTCAACACCATCGCCGTCGATGACGGTATCGCCATGGGCCATGGCGGCATGCTGTATTCGCTGCCGTCGCGCGACCTGATCGCCGACAGCGTCGAATACATGGTCAATGCCCACTGCGCCGACGCCATGGTCTGCATCTCCAATTGCGACAAGATCACGCCGGGCATGCTGATGGCCGCCATGCGCATCAACATCCCGGTCGTCTTCGTCTCCGGCGGTCCTATGGAAGCCGGCAAGGTGGTATGGCCCGACGAGAACGGCGTCGAGAAAACCCATTCGCTCGACCTGATCGACGCCATGATCCAGGCCGGCGACGACCGTATCTCCGACGCCCAGGTCAAGGCCGTCGAAGAGGCCGCCTGTCCGACCTGCGGTTCGTGCTCGGGCATGTTCACCGCCAACTCGATGAACTGCCTGACCGAAGCCCTGGGCCTGTCCTTGCCCGGCAACGGCACGACCCTGGCCACCCATGCCGACCGCCGCCGCCTGTTCGAAACGGCCGGCCGCCTGATCGTCGACATTACCCGCCGCTACTACGAAAAGGACGACACCTCGGTCCTGCCGCGCAATATCGCCACCAAGGAAGCCTTCGAGAACGCCATGGCGCTGGACGTCGCCATGGGCGGTTCGACCAACACCGTGCTGCACATCCTGGCCGCGGCCCAGGAAGCCGGGGTCGACTTCACCATGGCCGACATCGACCGGATTTCGCGCGTCACGCCGTGCGTCTGTAAAGTCGCGCCGGCCTCATCCGAAGTCCATATCGAAGACGTCCACCGCGCCGGCGGCATCATGGGTATCCTGGGCGAACTGTCGCGCGGTGGCCTGCTGCACACCGAAGCCAAGACCATCCATTCACCGTCCATGGCCCACGCTCTCAGCTACTGGGACATCCGCCAGACCAATGACGAAGAGGTCACCGAATTCTTCAAGGCGGCGCCGGGTGGCGTGCGCACCACCGAGGCCTTCTCGCAGGACCGCCGCTGGGACGACCTGGACCGCGACCGCATCGGCGGGGTGATCCGCTCGAAGGAAAACGCCTTCACCAAGGACGGCGGCCTGGCGGTTTTGTACGGCAACATTGCCGAAAAGGGCTGTATCGTGAAAACCGCCGGGGTCGATGAATCGATCTGGGTGTTCAACGGCACGGCGAGGGTGTTCGAATCCCAGGACGAGGCGACGGTCGCCATCCTGAACAACAAGATTGTCGAGGGCGACGTCGTGGTCATCCGCTACGAAGGCCCCAAGGGCGGCCCGGGTATGCAGGAAATGCTGTACCCGACCACCTATTTGAAATCGAAAGGCCTGGGCAAGGCCTGCGCCCTGCTGACCGACGGCCGTTTCTCGGGCGGGACCTCGGGCCTGTCGATCGGCCATGCCTCGCCGGAAGCGGCTTCGGGCGGTCTGATCGCTCTGGTCCGCGAAGGCGACCGGATCGAGATCGACATCCCGCGCCGCTCGATCCAGCTGGCCATTTCCGAAACCGAAATCGCCAAGCGCCGCGCCGAAGAGGAAGCGCGTGGCGCGGACGCCTATACGCCGCACAACCGCGACCGCGTGGTCTCGGCGGCGCTGCAGGCCTATGCCGCCCTGGTCACCTCGGCCGACACCGGCGCCGTCCGCGACCTGGGGCTGCTGAAGCGTTAGGAAAGATAGTCCAGATATACGCGGTTGTTGAGCGGTTCACGGACATTGTCGGCCGTCGGAACGGGCGTATTCGCTTCCCCTTTAGGAACGAGGCGCAAGGGCAAGGTTACGCCTTTCATCTTTAACCGCGCAGCGACGGCTTCCACACGCCTCCTGGCTAGGCGCAGATTGGCCTCTGTGTCACCGACCGTATCAGTGTGGGCGACGAGGGTTATTCGATCAACCGGAAGGCAGGGATCGTAGTATTTTGTAGAAGCGGCTAACTCGTCGATTATTTGTATGGCGTCGGGTGACAGTTCAGAACTATCCGGCACGAAATAGGCAATATAGTCGCGAAGCTCGTAGGTCGGACAGTCCTTGGTTTCGTCGAATCTCTTCCAAAGGAATACACCAGCGGCAACGCCTATGGTCGTTGCTACAGCAAGGCCGGCTAGGACTATTCGCCGAAACATGCCTTGTCCCCCTTGTCATCGAGCCAGATCGTCACCCGGCGGTTCAGCGGCTCATGGGTATTGTCCGCCGTGGCGACCGCTGGCCGGGTTTCGCCATAAGCATGGATGCTGATGCGATCGGCCGCGATACCGCCACCAATCAGGGCATCGGCCACCGCCTGACCATAGGCGGTTGAGCGGCTCCTCCGTCTCGTCGGCGGTGGCGACCGGAGGGTCGAGGTCGCCCATGATATCCATGGTGATCAGATCTAGCGGCACACCCAACGCCAGAAGCCTGTCTACCACGCCGGTGGTACGCAACCGTGACAGGCGCATCGCATCCTGCTCTGTTCCAACCGTGTCACTGTGGCCCGAGATTTTCAGCCCAACGAATTTTGGGGCACATCTGTCAGGTTGGTTCGTTGATTCCGTGATGGCGACGTCAGCGGCAACTTCGAGCGTGTGATCAAAATCCTCACGCCATTGCGACTCACCCGAAGGAAAGTAGATTCGGTATTCGAAAGGGTGGCGCAGCACGAACGGACACGGTTCGTTTGCAGCGCCTTGCGCATCGGGATTTGCAGCCAAAGCTGAGGTTGCAGATAGACAAACTGTCAATATCGTGAATAACGCTAAGCCGTTGAGTAATCCCCCTCGCATGGCCCTTACCCCTTTTTCGCAGCGTCCATCTCCGCGGCCTGTTTCATCCAGTTTTCGCGAACTATGCGGCTGGGGAACTTGATGCGCTCCGACACCCACTTGATGTTCTCCGGCGTCCAGGCGGCGATCTGGCGGAAATGGTAGATGCCCAGAGCGTGCAACTGCACCTCATTGACCGGCCCGATGCCGATAATGTCCAGCAACGCATCCGGCTTGCCCTTGTCGGCGGCCTTCAGCCGTGCCGGCTCGACCGGAGCGTCCGCCGCGGCCACGGCAGCTTCGACCTGATCGGGCGTCATGGCGGCCAATGGCGATACCGTCGGAGCCGCCTCCGCCTTGCGTGCGCGTGTTTTGGCGGCAACCTCGGGCTCAGGCTTGGGCGTCGTTTTGGCTTTCGGCGCCTCGACCACGGTCGCGACCGGCGCGGCCTCCGCCGGCATGGTCACGTAATCCCTCTCCAGCGGCATCAGTTCGGCCTCGCCCGGCGGCAGGATGGATTCAGTCGCCGGCGCGGGCAGTTCGTCTTCCAGCAGACGCGGTTTCGGCTTTTCCGCCGGCTTGGGGGCCTGGCGGCTCAGCAGATAGCCGATGCCGCGCCCGATCAGGAAGGCGGCAATCAACAGGACGGCGGATTTCAGCAGCATCGACATGGCGCTTCCTTTCCTATTTGCCGTACCGGCGAGCGGCGTATTCGACGGCAACGCCCAGCACCAAAGCCAGCAACAACCACCAGCGTAGTTCGGAAATCAGGTACAACATGGCTTAACTCACGGAACTGATGGTGAAAACGACGCGGCGGTTCTGTTTGCGTCCGGCGGCCGTGGCGTTGCTGGCGACCGGATCGGCGCTGCCGGCGCCGATGGCCGTGACCTTGTCGTCGGGCCAGCCGGCGGCGGTCAGGGCATTCATGGCGTCGACCGCTCGCCCAGCAGACAGGGATTTGTTGACCTCATCGGCGCCGACATTGTCGGTGTAGCCGGTGATGGTCAGCTTGACGTCCGAAGGACAACCTTTCAGCACGCGATAAACATTGCGCAGGGTGCGCTGGCCCTGGGGCGTCAGTTCATAGGCGTTGAACCTGTAGCGGATACCGCCATGCGCCACGGCGGCCGTGATCCGTTCCTGGCAGCGCTGGGCCTCCTGAGACAGAGGTCTGGCCAGGGCGGGGGCCTCGACGACAGCAACAGCGGCTGGCGGCGGACTGGAAGCGCTGACCTTCGCTGACGCCGAGCCCGCGCTTTCGCTATGGCTTTCGACGGCGATGGCGCTTTCATTTGCGACGGCGGCGACACGCGTCGCCACGACCACCGGGGGGACGGCGCGCACCTGCGCCACCGGACCTACCCAGAAATCGTCAGGTTTGAGGATCGCCTGGGCCGCGACAATCTTATCGGGTTTGCCGCTGAGCACGAGGTCCTGGCCCGATGCCGCAACCGTCACGCCGGTGACACCGGCCTGGGTCAGTCTGGCCGACGCTTCGCTTTTCAGCCGCGTCTCAGTGTCTGCTTTGGTTGTCGTCAGGGCGATCACGCCGACGATCAGCAAGGCCGCCCAACCGGCCAGATGGATCATGTTTTTCTTCATGATGCGAACCCTATAGCGATTCCCGCTGCCTTGTTGTCGGAAACAACTGCGGCGGGTTCATGGCGGTTTAGATGGCTGGCGCCTGAGTCACGGTAACGATTCCGAACTGATTGATCGGAAACAGCAAAGGCGGCTTGATCCGCCGGGGCGGCGCGACGGGCAATGGCGGCGGAGGCGGTGGAGGAGGCGCTTCGGCGACGGCCGGTTCTGGCTGGTTGTCATAGCCGTGATAAGGCCGATACGGCTCCCTGTCCTCGAACGCCGCGACGGCCGCCGGTTCGGGCCGCGCGGCACCCTTGGTGAGTATCGACACCACGTGCCCCAGCCACAGACCGACGGAAAACGTCAGGGCGATCAGGACCAGCGATTGCAGCCACAACCACATCATGTCAGCGCCCCCAGCGATGGGCGGCAAAGCCGAACACCATTCCTAGCACAAGGACGCCCAGCAACAGCCAGCGCAGATCGTACAGGAGATATACCATATTACGGCCCCTCCGGTTCGTCGCGCGGATGGAGGATGAAGTCGACCCGGCGGTTGCGCGCCCGGCCGTCGTCGGTGGTATTGTCGGCAATCGGGTTCTGGGCGCCGAAGCCACGTGAACTGACCGACGCCTGGGCCAGGCCCAGGTCGATCAGCGCAAAAGCCGCGGCCTCGGCCCGGGCGGTCGACAGCTTCATATTATCGTTGTCCTGGCCGACATTGTCGGTATAGCCCTCGACGCTGAGCACCAGGTTCTGCGGACAGGTCTGGATGGTGTTGTAAATGTCGGTCAGGATGGTCTGGCTGTCGCCGGTCAGTTCGGCGCTGCCGGAAACGAACTGCAGCCGCCGGTCGGCGACCGCCGCTGTTACCCGGCCAGTGCAATCCTCGGCCGCCTGAAGCACCTGTTCGGTAACCACGGTCTGTGTGGCGACACTATCCAGCCGTGCCTGCATCAGGTCGACCGAGCCTTCGTCCATGCGTACCCGCGTCACCGGCCCCATCAGGACGCTGCCGTAGAGCGTGCTCTCCGGCAGACCGCCGGTCACGCTGCGGGCATGGGCGACGGCCCGCAGCATACGGTCGCGTGCGGTTTCACCCGAGGCCGCAGTCTGGGCAAAGCCGTCTTCGCGATAGGCAAGGGTTGTCGCCTGGCCGTCCATCCGGACTTCGAAATCACCCAGGCCCTGGGCCGCCAGCTTTTGCTGGACCTGGCCGCGCAACATAGTCTCCAGCCCCTCGGCACGCCAGGGGAGGGCAAAGGCTACGCAAAGTCCCAGGACCAGCCAGCCGAGACTGTAAATCCATACCCTGCCCACCGATTCGGTCCCTGCGACGCCAACACATTCAGCGGAAAACGTACAATCGGTTGCGGCAAAAGACAACGCGGTTAACAAATCATTAATGAGGTGTGGCGCTTACGCCCGGGTTCACCGCACGAGCGAATCGAAACTCTCTTGTCAGGACGATTTTTGCCCGACCAGCATGCGGATCAGCACATCGTCGCGGCGGATCAAGTGGTGGTACAGGGCGGCCGCGACATGGATTACGACCAGGCCGGCCAGGGTAAAGCCCAGCACATCGTGAACATTGAACCACAGGTCGGCGGCGGCGGCGTTTTTGGCGGTCAGGGCCGGCAGGTCGAACAGTCCGAAAACGCTGATCCGTGCGCCATAGGCCGAGGTGGCGTACCAGCCGACCAGGGGCTGGACGATCAGCAGACCGTAGAACAGGTTGTGCACGACGGTCGACGCCCTGCGCTGCCACGGCGTCAGGCTCGATTCCTGCTCCGGCCATTTGGCGGTCAACCTGTAGCCCAGCCTGATCACGGACAAGACCATGACCAGCACACCCAGCGAGCGATGGGCGGTATAGAGGGCGTTCTGCGGTTCCCCGGAGGGAAGTTGGTTCATCAACAGTCCTGCCGGGATCAGCGACAGCACACACAAGGCAATGACCCAGTGCAGCAGCCTGGCAGCGAGCGGGTAGCCATCCGGGATGGACGGTGGTTCGGCGCTCATTTGAACTGTCTCAACGGATCCTGAGCATGGTGAAGAATGCGGATAATAACGACGTCAGAATCTACGACCTCGTAATAAATAACATGAGATTCGTGAGGAAAGGATCGCGTATCGGAATGAATATGGGCCACTTTTCGACCTGAAAATGGCATCTGAGCAAGTAACTCAAAGGCGGAAATCATACGGTTAGTATAAAGGTCCGCTTGGTTTTCTCCGAACGAATCGAAAGTGTAGAAATAAATTGCGGTCAAATCCCGATCGGCGTCGGCTGTGAGGCTATAGGTGGCCATCGGCCCTTAACCTGGCCTTGGCATCAGCAATAATCTCTTGGGGCGTGCGGGGGCTGATCCCGCTGTCGAGCCCCTCTTGTATCAAGTCTCGCAATTTCGCTTCTGCGGCCTTGCGTTCCTGATCCCTGCGCAGCACATCGTTGACATAGGCATCGACATTGGCGCCCGCCTGCTGCTGCACCCAATCGCTATTGCCGTCGTCCAGAGAAACCGTGATCCTGTCCATAATCTGCACCTTGCGCCTTGCCGCCATAGTGCCATGAAACGCCCGTGCCACCAAGTTGAAAACGGCCCGTGACAGGCACGACAGCGTAGTATAAAGCGCGTAATCCTTCCCCTTTTTGTCGCGCGTGAACCTGTCCCAATGGCCTCTCTGTCCCAAATCCGCCCTACGCCTTTCGACCTCGGCCCGGTCCATTTCGTCGGCATCGGCGGCATCGGCATGAGCGGCATTGCCGAGATCATGCTCAAGATCGGCTACCAGGTGCAGGGCTCGGACGCCAAGGCCTCGGCCAACACCGAACGGCTGGAAAAGCTGGGCGCGAAGATCTTCATCGGCCACGCCGCCGAACATGTCAGCGACGGCGTCTGCGCCCTGGTCTATTCGACCGCGGTCAAGCACGACAACCCGGAGATGGTCGAGGCGCGCCGTCGCCGCATCCCGCTGGTCCGCCGCGCCGAGATGCTGGCTGAATTGATGCGGCTGCAGTTCTCGATCGCCGTCGGCGGCACCCATGGCAAGACCACCACCACCTCAATGGTCGCCTGCCTGCTCGACGCCGGCGGCATGGACCCGACCGTGGTCAATGGCGGCATCATCAATAACTACGGCACCAATGCCAAGGTCGGCGACGGCGACTGGATCGTGGTCGAGGCCGACGAATCCGACGGCTCCTTCCTGCGCCTGAAGTCGACCCTGGCTATCGTCACCAATATCGACGCCGAACATCTCGATCACTGGGGCGACTTCGAAGCGGTGAAAAAGGGCTTTGTCGACTTCGTCGAAAACATCCCCTTCTACGGTTTCGCCGCCGTCTGCATAGACCACCCCGAAGTCCAGGCCCTGGCCGCCAAGGTCGAGAACCGCCGCCTGATCCCCTACGGCGTCAGCCCCCAGGCTGAGGTCCGCTGCCTGAACATCGAGTTCGGCCCGGAAGGCGCACTATTCGACGTGCAGTTCTCACCGACCGGTGTCGAGCCCTTCATCTGGGAAAAGATCCGCCTGCCGATGACCGGCAACCACAATGTCAGCAACGCCACGGCGGCCATTGCCATCGCGCGTGAGCTAGGCGTCACCGAAGATGACGTGCGCAAGGGCCTGGCAGGCTTCGGCGGGGTCAAGCGTCGCTTTACGACCACGGGCGTGGTCGACGGCATCCGCGTCATCGACGATTACGGCCACCATCCGGTCGAGATCGCCGCGGTACTGACGGCCGCCCGTCAGGTCACGCAAGGGCGGGTCATCGCCGTGGTCCAGCCGCACCGCTATACCCGCCTGCGCGACCTGATGACCGAGTTCTCCTCGTGTTTCCACGACGCCGACACGGTCATCGTCGCCGATGTCTACAGCGCCGGGGAGGCCCCCATCGACGGCGTCAGCAAGACGGCCCTGGTCGAAGGCCTGCATCGTTTCGGCCACCGCAATGCCATCGCGCTCGAAGGTCCCGCGGCCCTGGCTGGCATTGTGGCCGGAGAAGCCAAGTCCGGCGACCTGGTGGTCTGCCTGGGCGCCGGCGACATCACCCAGTGGGCCTATGCCCTGCCGGGGCAACTGGAAGCGCTGAAGGCATGAAGCGGAAGAGCGGGGGGCAGCCGCTATCTTCGGAACTAGCTGCGATCATCGCGGACCCTGACAGCTATTTGTTCGCAGACGGTCGAACTTTGGCTGACTATTTCATCAGTAGTGGTGCAATTGGCTTTAGGTTCAATGGACGTGAGTATTATTGGTTGATCGACCATGAGGAACTTGCTCGGTCACTTCAAAAGCGATTAATGGAGCTGGGCGTGGAGCAACGGAACTAGCTATGACTTGGCGTGACAACCTTCCCACCGTTCGCGGCAAGATCGCTCTGGATACGGCCCTGGCGCCGTTTACCTGGTTCCGTGTCGGCGGCCCGGCCGAGGTATTGTTCATTCCGGCCGACCCGCAGGACCTGAGCGAATTTCTGGCGGCACTCGACCCGGCAGTGCCGGTGACCTATCTGGGTGTCGGTTCGAACGTCATCATCCGCGACGGCGGCATAGATGGCGTGGTCATCCGCCTTGCCGGACGCGCCTTCTCTGAAATCAAGGTCGATGCCGAAACTCATCAGGTTACGGCCGGTCCCGGCGCTCTGGACAGCGCTGTGGCGCGCGCGGCAGCCAAGGCGGGCATCGCCGGGCTGGAGTTTTACGCCGGTATTCCGGGCACGATCGGCGGCGCCCTGACCATGAACGCCGGTTGCTACGGCTCCGAAACCAAGGACGTGCTCGTTTCCGCCTGGGGTTTCGATCGCCAGGGCAAGCGCCACCATTTCAGCAATGCCGACTTTGGTTTTACCTATCGTCATACGCAGATCAGCCCGGACATCGTGTGGATCGAAGCGGTGTTCCAGGGCACGCCGGACGATCCGGCGGCGGTGACTGAACGCATCGACGCGATTACTTCACGCCGCGAACAGACCCAGCCGATCCGCGAAAAGACCGGCGGCTCGACCTTCAAGAATCCGGAGGGCCGCTCGGCCTGGCAATGCGTCGACGGTGCCGGCTGGCGCGGTAAGCTTTATGGCGGCGCCAAATTCTCTGAACTGCACGCCAACTTCATGATCAACACCGGCGATGCGACCGCAGCCGACCTGGAAGGCCTGGGCGAAGCCGTCCGCGCCGACGTCCGCGACAAGCTGGGCGTTGAGCTCAACTGGGAAATCAAGCGGATCGGGAAACCGGCCTAAAGCCTTCCCGCAATCAGGGGAGTTCCTTGTTTCAGGAATCAAGGTAGTTTTCGCCTGAAAAGGGAGTGCGCGTTGCTGTTGGATCTTTATGCCGTCAAAGGCCCGCTCATCATGGGCGTGGTCAATGTCACACCGGACAGCTTCTCCGATGGCGGCCGTCATTTCGGCCTCGAAGCCGCGCTTGCCCATGCCCGGCAACTGATCGAAGACGGCGCCGACGTTCTGGATATTGGCGGCGAATCCACCCGGCCCGGCGCGGCTCCCGTTACCCTGGAAGAAGAGATCAACCGGGTGGTGCCGCTGATTTCAGCCCTGACCGGCTTGAGCGACATCCCCATCAGCATCGATAGCTTCAAACCGGAAGTGGCCGAGGAAGCCTTCAAGGCCGGCGCGAAAATATGGAACGATGTCAGTGGCTTGTCCTACAGTTCCGAAAGCCTGGAAACGGCCGCGCGGCTGGACGGCGATATCGTTCTGATGCACATGAAGGGTGAGCCCCGCACCATGCAGACCAACCCGTGGTACGAAGACGTCACAGCGGAGGTCGAGTCCTACCTGCTGGAGCGCGCGGGCGCGGCGATAAAAGCTGGCGTCGACAAAAACCGGATCTGGCTCGATCCCGGCATCGGCTTCGGCAAGAACCTGGATCATAATCTTGAGCTGATCCGCGCTACCGGCCGGCTGGCCGGGCACGGCTTTCCCTATGTCATGGCGGCGTCGCGCAAGCGCTTCATCGCAGCCCTGGAGGAACGCGAAGGTGCAGAACCGTCACAGCCCGACGACCGCGTCGGCGCCACATTGGCGGTTCATTTGCATGCCGTTGCGGAAGGTGCCAAGATGGTCCGCGTACACGATGTGGCTGAGATGAAGCAGGCCATGCGGCTGTGGAGGGCGATCGGCGGGGCGGGATGACGAGTTACCACTGGCGTGCCGCGATCTATTTTGTCCTGCTGATGGGATGCCTCATCGGCAGCCTCAGCGGTGTGGCGCCTCTGCTGTTCGCCTTTGCCTTCTTTTTCGTCGCCGTGTCGCAATTTTTCTTTTTGTGCCCGCGCTGCGGCAAGCATATCGACACGCGCAGCCACCTCGACGGCAGCTTCTTCTACCTGCCGGGCGAAAAGCACGACGCCCATTGCCCGCGCTGTGGCCGCAGCCGCAAAGACGTGTGGATGCTGCAGTATTTCCTGAAGCGTGAACCCTGGGACGGAATTCGCGAACCTTGACCTCGTCGCGATGTGTTGCACCGCACTCACCGTCTTGTGACCGCTGTCATGTTCAGGTTGGTGCTACGCTAAAGTCACAAAATAGAATTTGTGACGGGGAGGGGTCTTTTTTTCGGCAAAACCCTTCCTAAATCTGAACGCAGTTGTCGGGCATGAACTTGGTCCCCCTGCGCTTCTCCCTTCGCAGACAAGGCCTTGAGTTCATGACCGACACGACTTCCTCTTCCGATCTTCTGGATCGGTCCCCTGAAAGCGAAGATACACCGATGAGCAGCTCCGTTGCCCTGACTACGTCCAACCTGTCCTCGATGCCGGCCCTGTCGCCCGACGGCGGCCTGAACCGTTATCTGTCGGAAATCCGCAAGTTTCCGATGCTGGCCAAGGATGAGGAATTCATGCTGGCCAAGCGCTGGCAGGAACATCAGGACCCAAAGGCCGCGCACAAGCTGGTCACCTCGCACCTGCGCCTGGTGGCCAAGATCGCCATGGGTTACCGCGGTTACGGCCTGCCGGTGGGCGAAGTCATCTCCGAAGGCAATGTCGGCCTGATGCAGGCAGTCAAGAAGTTCGACGCCGATCGCGGTTTCCGCCTGGCGACCTACGCCATGTGGTGGATCAAGGCTTCGATCCAGGAATATGTCCTGCGCTCTTGGTCGCTGGTCAAGATGGGCACGACCGCTGCCCAGAAGAAGCTGTTCTTCAACCTGCGCAAGGTGAAGTCGGAAATCTCAGCCCTGGAAGAAGGCGATCTGCGCCATGAACAGGTCGAACAGATCGCCACCAAGCTGGGTGTGTCGGAAACCGACGTCATCAATATGAACCGCCGCATGTCGTCGCCGGACTCGTCGCTGAATGCGCCGATCCGTGCTTCGGAAGGCGAGTCGGAGTGGCAGGACTGGCTGGTCGACGACAAGCAGGTCTCGCAGGAAACGGTTCTGGCCGATTCCGAGGAATACGATCAGCGCATGGGTCTTCTGGAAGCCGCCATGGGTGAACTGAACGCCCGTGAGCGCGAAATCCTGACCGAGCGCCGCCTGAAGGACAGCCCGACCACCCTGGAAGACCTGGCCGAGCGTTTCGGTGTCTCGCGTGAGCGCGTTCGCCAGATCGAGGTCCGGGCGTTCGAAAAGCTGCAAAAGGCGATGACGGCCTCGCAGGCCGCCTAACCTCCCCACGTGTGGGGAGGGGGACCGCCCGAAGCCGAAGCAAAGCGAAGGCGTAGGGTGGTGGTGGGGCGACTTGCTTTCGGAAGCGCAGACCTATGCCGCCGCGCCGCCGCGGTTGTCCAGTTCCATTCCCGTCGACAGCCGCTTGGCGGCGGCCGTCTCGGCCTCCTGGTCGGCCATGCCCTTGGCGAACAGGTCGTGCGCCCATTGGTTGCCGCTGGCCTTGTTCATGCCCAGGGCCTTGATCATCGCCTCGACCTGGGGCGCCAACCGCGCCTTGGTCAGGATACGCAGCTTCAGGTCGCCGACGATCGCCGTCACGGCAGCCAGGAACTTGGTTTCCTTGATCGACTTGGCAGCGGGAACGATGACCGCCATTTGCTGCATGACGGTGCGCATCATGGTCTCGCCGTCATCGTCGAACAGTTCCAGCGAGGATTTCAACAAACGCACCGCTTCTTCGACGGCGATCCGTTGCGAGCCGTCCTTTTCCGACTTGCGCTTCTTGGCGCCCTTGTAGTCGCCGGTGTTGAAGCGGCGGCGGTCCGGTCCGACATAGGAGGCGACCTCGACCCAGTCGCGCGTCTTGAACAGCACGTTTTCCAGACGGGTCATCAGGTCCTGCCAGGCGAAGGGCTTCATCAGCATCTCGTGGACGCCGGCGTTTCGCGCCTCGCTTAGCTGTGCCGGGGTGACTTCGGCCTTGACCATGATCACGGGCGCCTTGCGGCAGGCCATGTCGCTGCGGCGCAGGGTCTTGACGAATTCGATGCCGTCGACCTTGCTGGCCTTGTATTCGATCAGGATCAGCTGCGGATTGAGGTTGCGCGCCATGGCCAGGGCGCGACTTTCGTCGGTCTCAATGACGATATTGTCGGCGCCGATACTCCGCAGCATGTCGGCCAGCATACGGGCATAGGCCGTGTTTTCCTCCAGAATGAGGACACGGCTCAGATGCATGCGCAGCTTGGCTTGGAGGCGGGGATCCAGGGCGAACATGGTACTCTTTCAACGAAACTTGAAAGCAGCCTAGTTCAAACTGGTAAAAATCCGCTTGGAAAACGCGGTTAAAAAAGGCTGAATCCCTTGAGTTAAAAGGAAACGCCGTTCTCAATCAGTCCTGAAACGGATCGCGCATCAAGATGGTGTCCTCGCGCTCCGGGCTGGTCGACAGCAGGGCGACCGGCGCGCCGATCAGTTCTTCGATGCGGCGAACATATTTGACCGCATTGCCCGGCAGGTCTTTCCACGACCGCGCGCCCTGGGTGCTCTCGCTCCAGCCCGGCAGGTCCTCATAGATCGGCTCGATGCCCTGCTGCGCCTTGAAGCCGGACGGCAGATAATCCAGCACCTTGTCGCCGACCTTATAGCCGACGCAGACCTTGATGGTTTCGATGCCGTCCAGAATATCGAGCTTGGTCAGGGCGATGCCGTCGATGCCGTTGATGGCGATCGACTGGCGCGCCAGCACGGCGTCCAGCCAGCCGACGCGGCGGGCGCGGCCGGTGACGGTGCCGAATTCGTGGCCGCGCGTGGCAATGCCCTGGCCGACCTCATCGAACAGTTCGGTAGGGAAGGGGCCCGATCCGACGCGGGTGGTGTAGGCCTTCAGAATCCCCAGGACATAGCCGACCGACTTGGGGCCCAGGCCGGAACCGGCGGCGGCCTGGCCGGCCACCGTGTTGGACGAGGTCACGAACGGATAGGTGCCGTGGTCGATGTCGAGCAGGGCGCCCTGCGCGCCTTCGAATAGGATGCGCTTGCCTTCCTGGCGCGCCTTGTCCAGCACGTACCAGACCGGACGAGCAAACGGCAGCAGGCGCGGTGCAATCTCTTTCAACGCATCGGTCAGGGCGGTGACGTCGACATCGGGCAGGCCCAGGCCCTGGCGCAAGGCGTTGTGGTGGGTGAGCAGGCGGTCGATCTTGCCGGACAGGGCATCCAGATCTTCCAGGTCGGCAACGCGGATGGCGCGACGGCCAACCTTGTCCTCATAGGCCGGGCCGATGCCGCGGCCGGTGGTGCCGATCTTGCCGGCGCCGGCGGCGGCTTCACGGGCGATATCCAGTTCGCTGTGGATCGGCAGAATCAGACAGGCATTGTCGGCGATGTTGAGCAGGTCGGGCGTGATGCTCAACCCTTGCGCTTCCACCTTGGCGATTTCGGCGAACAGCGCCCACGGATCGATGACGACGCCGTTGCCGATGATGGAATGCTTGCCCTGGACGACGCCGGACGGCAGCAGGCTGAGCTTGTAGACCTTACCATCGACGACCAGCGTGTGGCCGGCATTATGGCCGCCCTGGAAACGCACCACGACATCGGCGCGGTTCGACAGCCAGTCGACCAGCTTGCCCTTGCCTTCATCGCCCCATTGGGCCCCGATCACGGTCACATTTGCCAAGGGAAATACTCCGTCCTTCTTCAGACCTGGGATGGTCCGGTCAACAAACGGTGCGACCCTATAGAGCAGGAATCGGCCCTTGTAACCCCTTAAAGTGTTTTATCTGGATAAAACAACGATGAGGGTCAGGCTGTTGCCTTATCGTCCGAGGTCAGAGCTTCCAGCGCCTGAGCATAGGCCCATTCCAGCCACGGCAGAAGGGCGTCGATATCGTCCGAATCGACCGTGCAGCCGCACCAGATGCGCAGACCCGGCGGCGCCGCGCGATAGCCGGTGACGTCGAAGGCGATACCCTCGACTTCCAGCAGCGAGCCGATCTTGGACGCCAGTTTCGCCTGGAATTCCGCTGGGCGAGTGGTGACCGCGGATTCGACGAACTTCAGGCACACCGAGGTGGTCGAGCGCTGGGCTTCGACCTCGGCGACGAAATCGATCCAGTCCGTTGCCTCGACCCATTCGCGCAGGGTCTCGAAATTGCGGTTGCAGCGATTGATCAACCCTTCCAGGCCACCTTCCAGCGACGCCCAACGCAGGGCGTCGAGATAGTCTTCGACCACCAGGAAGGAGAAGGTGTTGATGGCGTCGCCACCGAGGATATTCGGATCGGCCTTGTCGCCCTTTTTCAGGCGCAGCACCTTCGGGATCGCCCGGCCGGAATCGAAGCTATTCAAACGTTCGACGGCGCGCGGCGACAGCACCAGCACGCCGATGCCGGCCTCACCGCCCAGGGCCTTCTGGAACGAGAAGGTGGCGACGTCCAGGTCGGCCCACGGCAGTTCCATACAGAAGGCGGCTGAGGTGGCGTCGCACAGGACCAGGCCATCGTGGCCTTTGAGGAACGCTCCGTCAGTCAGGCGCACGCCCGAGGTGGTGCCGTTCCACGGAAACACCAGGTCGGCAGCCGGATCGATCTTCGTCAGGTCGGGCAATTGACCATAAGGCGCGCTCAGTACCTCGGCATCCAGCTTCAGGTGTTTCGTGGCGTCATCGGCCCACAGTTGGCCGAAGCTCTCGAACGCTAGGAGCTGGACCTTGCGCGGCCCCAAAAGATTCCACATGGCGGCCTCAAAAGCGCCGGTGTCGGAGCCCGGCGTCATGAACACCTGGTATTCGGCGGGAATCTGCAGGATTGACCGGGTCAGCTCCAGAGCCTGGTTGATGCGGCCGACCGTGACCTTGGAGCGATTCGAACGGCCGACCGGTGCGCCCGACAGGGCCTGCACGCTCCAACCGGGACGCTTGCACGTCGGGCCGGAGGAAAACCACGGCCGTTCGGGCGCGCGGGCGGGCTTGCTGGCGGGCAGGGGCATGTTCGAAGCTCCTTTGTAAATATGGCCGCGTCATGCGCCAAAACCCCTTTCGGGTCAATCACCACCTGAACCGAAAATGAACCGCACCGTTCAGGTTGGGCTCAGTTCCACAATGTCATTATGGCCTCATCGCTGAAGGAACAGCGACTGACATCGAAACCCTGAGCAAGGAGAAAGACCATGAAGACCCGCAACACCCTGATCGCCCTGGCCGTCGCCGCCTCCGCCCTGACCGGCATGGCCGCCCCGGCGTTTGCCGACACCCGCGCCTCGGTTTCGGTCGGGTACAACAACAATGATCGTGACTATCGCGACAACGATCGCGGCTACCGCGACAATGATCGTGGTGGCCGCTGGGATGATCACCGCGGTGGCGGGCGCTGGGACGACCGCGCCGAGAACCGCATCGACAACCGGATCGACAATATCCGCGATCGCATTCAGCAAGGCCGCCGTAGCGGTCAGATCAGCCGCCGTGAAGGCGAGCGCCTGGAATACCGTCTGCGCGACATCGTCTCGCTGAAGCGTTCGTTTGAACGTTCCGGCCGCGGCCTGAACCGTCAGGAAGTGGCGACCTTGGAAGGCCGCCTGGACAACCTGTCCGGCCAGATCCGTTCGGAGCGTCGCGACTATAACCGCTGGTAGGTTTCCTCCCCTTGCCAGCTGGTCAAGGACCGGAGCGGGCGGCTGCCCCGTAAACCCGACCGTTCCGGTCCCCATGGACCCGGAGCCTGCACCTCACCGCAGGCTCCGGGTCTTTTTCTGTGTCAGAGCGCAATCCGATAAAGTGTGCCGCACGTTTCGGTTAAATTGCGCGACACAACAAAGACCTGTACGGCGTTTTGATTCTACCAAAACGCACACCGCTCTAGGGAGCGATCGGGGTGCCGACCAGTTTGTAGCCGAAAACCATGCTGCCATAGGTGGGGTCATCGGTGACGCCACCTCTCAGGACGGCCACGACCTCGCCCTGGGCATTGACCACGGGTGCGCCGGAAAAGCCGGAGATCTTGCCGATCTTGTTCACCTGTTCGAAAATGTAATAGCCGGTGTTGTCGGCGCCGCTGTACTTGACCGCGTAGATATTCTGGTTGCATGCCGGCTCGGCATAGGGGCAGCCGATGACATAGCCGGTGTCGCCGGCAACAGGCGCCTGGGTGGCGACCTTGAGCGGTGTTACCCCGGCCTTGATCGTCTTGATCGAGAAAAACAGGATATCGCGATCATAGTCGTCGTCCGGCGCCAGGAGCGTGTCGACCTCCGCAACCGTTTCGCCCGTTGCCGGCTTCAGGAAGCGCCAATACTTGATCGTGGCGTTGAACTGACTGGGTTTGACGGCGGGTTCGATCCCCATGTCGCCCGTCAGCAGATGCTTGGCCGTGACGGCGTAGGTCTTTCCGTCCTGGCTGATCAGGAAGGCGGAGGCGCCTTCGGATTTCTGGCCGGTCTTGAAGGCGAAGTTGTTGCGAAGAAGAACCTGGTCCTTGAGCGCTGCTGGCTGGCTGAAGCCGGCGACCGGCGCGAGCAGGCAGAGCGCGGTTATGACCGTAGCGAAAGCTTTCATCTGTGGGTTCCCCAAAAAATCTTCGCCCATCTAACAATTTTCCTGGCGGGAATGCCAGAGGCTTGGCGCCGCATGTCAGCGCCGACATATTGCGACAGGCGGCGGCGTAAGGCGTTGCGAGATATATCCTTGTTTTATTGGCGAAAATCCGGCGCCAGCCTAAACCCAACCTGAACCGTGCGGTTCAGGTCCGGCTCACAGGCGGTATGATGATATGGCTTCATCGCTGATGCGCAGCGACCAACCTAAGGAGCCTCACCATGACCCGCACCAAGACGACCCTTACCGCCCTGATCGCCGCCGCTGCCATGACTGCCGGCCTGGCCACCGTCCCGACCCTGGCCTCGGCCCGGCCCCAGAACACGCACATGGATGCCCGTGTCGAAGTCCGTGCCGACAATCGCATCGATGCCCGTATTGACAATCTGCGCGATCGTATCCGCGTTGGCGACCGCACGCATCAACTCAGCAACCGCGAATCTGTCCGCCTGAGCGGCAAGCTCAACGGTATCGTCTCGCTGAAGCGCCAGTTCGAACGTTCGGGCCGTGGCCTCGATCGCCAGGAAGTCGCCCTGCTGAGCGGCAAGCTCGACACCCTGTCCGGCCAGATCCGGGTTCAAGCGCATGATCGCAACCGCCGCTAAAATACGGTTCGGAAACTCCGTCCGGCTGGCCTGCAAAGGTCCGTTTTCTGCGCTTCCGGTGCTCACGTACTTGAGTACGCTCCGCTCCGGTTCTCGAAACCAGCCCTTTTCGGCTCACCCTGACGGCTTTCCAAACCGTATTTAACTTCGGTGACATTTCAACAACCCTCCGCTCCTGCGGAGGGTTTTCTGTTACAGCAACCAGTTGTGCCGCAACGGCCCGTGCCCGCCGCCCAGGCCGGGTGCCATGAGAATGGCTCCGATCACATAGTCGCGGGCCAGTTCGACGGTCTCATTCAAAGGCCGCTCCGGACGCCACAGCGCAGCGCAGGCGCTGGCCAGGGTGCAGCCCGTGCCATGGGTGTGCGGTGTATCCACCCGCTCCGAAGCAAACCGGAATACGGCGTCCTGGGTGAACAGCAGATCGACCACCTCCGGCCCGGGCAGATGCCCGCCCTTCACCAACACATTGCGAGCGCCGGCTCTCAGCAGGGCCTCTCCGGCGCGGCGGGCGTCATCTTCGGTTTCGACCGCAAAACCCGTCAGCGCGGCGGCTTCCGGCGCATTGGGCGTCAGCAACCCGGCGCGCGGAATCATCACCGACTTCAACGCCGAGATGGCCTGTTCGGCCAGCAGCGGATGGCCGCCCTTGGCCACCATCACCGGGTCGACCACGGCAAAGGCATCGGTCGCGTCCATCACTTCGGCGACGGCTTCCATGACGGCGGCATCGCCCAGCATGCCGGTCTTGACCGTATCGGCGCCGATGTCGCTGAGGCAGGCCATCCCCTGGGCGGCGATGATCTCCGGCGGCACGGCCATCACGCCGGTGACGCCCAGGGTGTTCTGGATCGTCAGGGCCGTGATCGCGGTCATGGCGTAGCCGCCCAGGCAGGTGACGGTCTTGATATCGGCCTGGATGCCGGCGCCGCCCGACGGGTCGGATCCGGCGATGATAAGGACACGGTGCACTTTCAATCCTTGGCGAACAGGTTCATCATTGCGATACGCTCAGATAAGAGGCGGCGATGCCCCTGACAACCTCGTTTTACCAGTCCGATATCCAACGCGGCACCTATCGTCACTATAAGGACAAGCTGTACAAGGTGTTCGGCACCGTGACCCATTCGGAAACCGAGGAAGTGATGGTCCTCTATGCGCCCCTGCACCAGGAGGCCGGGAATGCACGGCTATGGGTGCGGCCGCTGTCGATGTTCACCGAAACTGTGGTAACCGAAGACGGCGAAAGGCCGCGATTCGCATATGTTGAAGGTGGGTACTGATGGGACGATGGAATGAGCTGGTGCCGGAGGCGTTTGCCGACCGCAACCACCCCATCCTGAGGGCTATGCGCGGCACGCTTATACTGGTCAGGATGAACCAGATCGGCGCCCATGACGAACTGCAGTCGACGGAAATCCTGGCAGGCCGGTTGATCCGTGCCAACCGCTCGGAAGGTTTCGTCCTGTCCCTTGTCGGCAAGAAATCGGGCCAGGAACTTTTCCTGCCGCTGGTGCCGGATGCTTTCAACCTGGTTGACCGCGGCCGGTATCAGCTGTCGTGCGGCAGCATCATCCACAATCCGGAATTCCTGGGCGCCTTCGACATCTACCGCGAGGGGACATGAATATCCCCTGGGACCGGATCGTCACCGATCCGTGGCTGATCATCATGCTGGTGCTGTTCGTGGGCCTGGGCGGATGGATGCTGTTCCAGAAGTGGCGGAGCAGGCGATAACCGTTACATCCCGCTCAGCGCCTCGACCAGTTGGGCCATGTCGTCCGGCATCTTCGCCCGGAACTTCAGCTTCTCACCGGTGATCGGGTGAACAAACCCCAGCAAGCCGGCGTGCAGCGCCTGACGATCGAATTCCAGCTCCCGCACAACTTCCTGAACCTCACGCGACGGCGCGCCCGAGCCATAGACCGGATCGCCCAGGCAGGGACAGCCCAGGTGCGCCATATGGACCCGGATCTGGTGCGTCCGCCCCGTCTCCAGGCGGCAGGTCAATAACGCCGCCAACGGCTTGGTGAAGCCGAACACCTCCTCGACCTGATAGTGGGTGATGGCTTCGCGTCCGCCACCGCGCAGGACCGCCATCTTCTTGCGGTCATGGTGCGAACGGCCGATGCGGGTATTGACCGTGCCTGAGACATAGCGCGGTGAGCCGCGCACTACAGCCTTGTATTCACGGTCGATATCGTGGCGGCCAAACAGTTCCGACAGGCTGCGATGGGCGACATCGGTCTTGGCGGCCACCATCACGCCGGAGGTGTCCTTGTCCAGCCGGTGGACGATGCCCGGACGCAGCACGCCGCCGATCCCGGAGAGGGTATCGCCGCAGTGAAACAGCAGGGCATTGACCAGCGTACCGTCCCGCGTGCCCGGCGCCGGATGCGCCGCCATGCCGGGCGCCTTGTTGACGATGATCAGATGCTCATCTTCGAACAGGATATCGAGCGGAATATCCTGCGGTTCCGGATTGGCGCTGACCGGCGCCGGAATGCTGAGGCTGTAATCGCCGGGCCGCGCCTTGTGCTTGCCGTCGGTGATGACGGCGCCGTTTTGGCTCAGCCGGCCTTCGGCGATCAAAGCCTGCAACCGGGCACGCGACAGGTCGGGAAAATGTGGGGTGAGGGCGCGGTCAAGCCGTTCGCCGGCCTCTTCGGCCGTCACCGTGGCGGTCAGGATCTGGGCCTCGCCTTCGGAGATGTCGTCGTCTTCGATATCGTCGGGGGTATCATTCATGCGTTCCGATACGCCAGGACAGCTGAGAAGGAAACCCTTTCCGTGACGAGGTTGCGAAATGCCAGAAAGTTAAGTATGAAACCAACCCCACCCGGTCGCGGGTGGTGCACAGATGTCTGAAGGTTGTCTGCGTGGTGTCGACCGGACTTACTTCAGGGGAGCGCTTCTTCGGAGTCCAGGTTCAAATCCTGGTCTGCCCTTCATGGGGCAGGTGGCGGAATGGTAGACGCGGCGGTTGTTCAGTGTCCGGTCAAGTGTTCCCGCAGGCAACCTTCTGACATCTGTGTGCCCGTCTCTATCAGTCGATATCTTCGTTCATCAGGCCGATCCGGGTATAGCCGTGGGCGTTCAGCTCGTTCAGGACGTCCATGAAGGCATCATACTGGATATCGGCGCGGCCGCGAACCAGTACCCGCTCTTCTGTCGGATGATCGCTTTGCAGTGCCATCCGCAGATCGGCATCCAGGGTCGTGAGGCTGGTCCTCTGGCCGCTGATATAGAGTTCGCCTGGTCCTTCGATTGAGATGAAGGTCGGCGTCTTGCCCGTAGCTTCAAGGCTGGGCGGCGGCATGTCCAGCTTGACGGCCTTGGTGGCGACCGGAATCGACACCATGAAGATGATCAGCAGAACCAGCATGACGTCGACGAACGGCGTCACGTTGATGTCGGAATTCTGTTCGATTTTGTACACCGCGGTCTTGGCGTGAATCCTTGCCGGCATTGGTTTTCCCTCCCTCAGGCGCGCCGGAAGACGCTCCGGCGACACTCTATTGTATCATAACGCCGCTCTTGCTCACCCTGTCAAAAAGTGATATCACTTTGATATGAGTTTCGGGAGGACTGGATATGGCCGATGATGACAAGCCGCTGAGCACCCTGGTGTCCCAGGGCTGGGAGATTGTGAACTACACCGTGGCCTATGAGGCTGAGGGCGCCATGCAGAGCGTGCTACTGCGCAAGCAGAAACAGCACAAGGTCCTGCGCTTTCGCCCCAAGACCTTCGGCAAGGGTTATGTGGTCAAGGAAATGGACGTTTAAGAACGTCATGGGAGGCTGAAATGAACGATAAATCCATCAACAAGACGCGCGAAATTCCCGGTGCCGGTGGCAGCGGCGGCCTTTGGCTGCTGATCCTGCTGGCCCTGGTGGCGGCGATCATCGCCGTTCTGGTTACACGCAGCGTGTTGGGCTTCGCTGCCATCGCCCTGGGGCTGGCGGCGCTGTTCCTGCTCTGCGGCTTCTATACCGTCCAGCCGAACCAGGCCGTGGCCATCACCGTCTTTGGCAACTACAAGGGCAGCGACCGCACGACGGGCCTGCGCTGGGTGCCCTTCTGGTACGGCCGCAAGAAGGTCTCGCTGCGCGTACGCAACGTCACCAGCGAGACCCTGAAGGTCAACGACCAACGCGGCAATCCGGTCGAAATCGCCGCCAACGTCGTCTGGCGCGTGGCGGACTCGGCCCAGGCTCTGTTCGACGTCGACGACTATGTCGCCTTCGTCAACATCCAGATCGAGACCGCGCTGCGCGAAACGGCGCGGCAATATGCCTATGATCATGCCGACGACGGCCAACCGACCCTGCGCGACGATGCCGAAATCGTTGGCGAGAGGCTGAAGAACGATCTGGCCAAACGAGTCGAAGTCGCTGGTGTTACCATCGACGAGACCCACCTGATGCACCTGGCCTATGCACCGGAAATCGCTGGCGCGATGCTGAAGCGCCAGCAGGCCGAGGCGGTCATCGCCGCCCGCCACAAGATCGTCGCCGGCGCCGTCGGCATGGTCGAAATGGCGCTGGAACAACTGTCCGAACGCGGCGTCGTCGACCTGGATGAGGAACGCAAGGCGGCCATGGTGTCTAACCTGCTGGTGGTGCTGTGCGCCGACCGCGAAGCCCAGCCGGTCGTCAATACCGGCACGCTCTACGGCTGATATGGCGTCGCCGGGTAAAAAATCCTATCCCCTTCGGGTCAGGCCCGAAGTCATGGAGGCGGTCGAGAAACTGGCCGCCTCCGAGCTGCGCTCGACCAATGCGCAGCTGGAGATGCTGCTGCGTGAGGCTCTGGCGAAGCGTGGGATTAAACTCCCTGCGGGTCGCAAACCGGAGGCGGATTCGTAAGACCTTGTCGAAGGGCCCATAGAAAAACCCCGGCAGGATGACCTGCCGGGGTTTTCAAATTCCAAAGCCGTGAAAGACTATTCGATGTCTTCGTTAATCAGGCCGATCTTCAGGTAACCGTGCTGCTGCAGCTCGTTCAGGACCTTAACGAACTCCTTGTACTCGATGTCCTTCCAGGCCGTCACCATGACGCGCTCGTTAAGCGGGTCCGGCGACTGCAGGGCGGCGCGGAGATCGGCGTCCAGAGTTTCCAGAGTGGTCTTTTGACCCTTGATATAGATGTCATCCGGGCCCATGATCGCGATGAAGACCGGTTCCTTCTTTTCTTCCGTCTTGGACGGAGAGGGGGGAGGCAGGTCCAGCTTGATCGAGACGGTGGCCACAGGGATGGACACCATGAAGATGATCAGCAGCACAAGCATAACGTCAACGAACGGAGTCACGTTGATGTCCGAGTTCTGTTCGATCTTGTATTTACCGCCGCCACCGCCGCCGAGCTTTGCGCCCATGAGTAAAACTCCCTTTAAGCCCCGCGCCACAAGCGTCTGGGGGCAGAATCTTATAACATCCGGTCACAGGCACAAAACCGTAAGCGCCCGAGTTTCAGAAAACCGACACCGGCGATTTAGGCCAAGTCCCGGTCAAAAGTAAAGACCTAAAGCCGTCGAAACGGAGCCTTAGCCGAGAAGGATTAAGAATATTTCTCAGCCGGCTGCCGAAATTTCGCGCCACCGGAGAAAATAACGGCGCGTGCTCGTCACCCAAGCACGCGCCGCATAAAAAATCGATCGCTGTCTGAGCCTATTTTTGGGTCAGACGCAGGAATCGCTCCTGCAGCACGGTATCGGTCTTGAACACGCCTGTGAACCGGGTGGTGACCGTGGAGACATTCTTGTGGTGGACGCCGCGCGTGCTCATGCACTGGTGCTCGGCGTCGATCAGCACGGCCACGCCCAGCGGCGCCAGCGACTCTTCGAGCGCGTCGGCGACCTGCTTGGTCATGGTTTCCTGGGTCTGCAGACGCTTGGCGAAGATTTCGACCACGCGTGCGATCTTGGAAATACCGACGACCTTTTCGGTCGGCATATAGGCGACCCAGGCCTTGCCCAGGAACGGCGCCATATGGTGTTCACAGTGCGATTCGACATCGATCTCGCGCAGCATGACCATGTCATCATAGCCCTGCACGTCCTCGAAGGTGCGCGACAGCTCCTTCTTCGGGTCGGCTTCATACCCCTGGAACCATTCCTGATAGGCGTCGACGACGCGTTTGGGCGTGTCGATCAGGCCTTCGCGGTCGGGATTGTCACCGGCCCAGGCCAGAAGCGTGCGAACGGCCTCCATGGCCTGTTCACGCGACGGGCGGTTGGTGAAGGTGGTTACGCTGACCGGCTTCGACGTGGCGAGCAGGCTTTTTGGATCCAGACTATCCATATTCAATATCACAGTCCCCTTGAGGGCCGAGTGGCGCCGGTGCGAAGGCATCCGGAATGACGCGTGGCATCCCTCAAATTTGGCCTCAAAATTAGTTGTCCCGCACAACGATGCGCGACGCCGCGACCCGATTCCGTCAGTACGGTAAGATGGGCGGCTTTGACATTTACGTTCCTAGCACAAATTGGATCAATGTGCGCGAGTTAAACGTGGTGCATCGGCGAGACCGCGTCTATATGGGACACCCCACCCTGATTACAACTGAAAATACCGATGAAATTACAGATTCACGACACGCTCCGCCGCGACAAGGTCGAATTCGTTCCCCAAAACCCTGAGCGCGTGACCCTGTATGTCTGCGGTCCGACGGTTTATTCCTATGCCCATATCGGCAATGCCCGTCCGGTGGTGGTGTTCGACGTCCTGTTCCGGCTGCTGCGGGAAATCTATGGCGAAGACCATGTGATCTACGCCCGCAACATCACCGATGTCGACGACAAGATCAACAAGGCCGCCATGGAGCAGGGCGTCGAGATCGACGTCATCACCAACCATTTCGCCGACATCTATAACGAGGACATGGCGACCCTGGGCGCTCTGCGGCCGAGCATGGAGCCGCGGGTGACGCGTAACATGGACGCGATCGTCGCCCAGATCGCCGCCATCGTCGCCAACGGCCACGCCTATGCCGAACAGGGCCACGTCCTGTTCGACGTCGAGTCGTTCAAAACCTATGGCGCCCTGTCGCGGCGCTCGGTCGACGACATGATCGCCGGCGCCCGCGTCGAGGTGGCACCCTATAAACGCAACGCCCAGGACTTCGTGCTGTGGAAGCCGTCCAAGCCGGGCGAGCCGGTGTGGGACAGCCCGTGGGGCGGCGGCCGGCCGGGCTGGCACATCGAATGCTCGGCCATGATCGAGGCCAATCTGGGCCTGCCGATCGACATCCACGGTGGCGGTCACGACCTGATCTTCCCGCACCATGAGAACGAGATCGCCCAAGGCCTGTGCGCCCAGCACGCCCATGGTCACGACAGCGAATATGCCCGTTACTGGATGCACAACGGCTTCCTTGATTTCGGTAGCGAAAAGATGTCGAAATCGCTGGGCAATGTGAAACTGGTCCACGACCTGATCAAGGAAACCCCGGGCGAGGCCCTGCGCCTGGCCCTGCTGTCGGGGCATTATCGCGGACCGCTGGAATGGACGCCGGAGCTGGTGACCCAGTCGCGGGCGCGGCTGGACGGCTTCTATGGCGCCCTGCGCCGGTTCGCCGCCGTGCCGGTGCGCGATGAGGCTGTGCCGCCGGCCATTCTGGAGGCCCTGTGCGACGACCTCAACACACCGCGCGCCCTGGCAGAACTGTCGGCCCTGGCCAAGGCCCTGGAAACCGCCTCTGACGATGAGGCGCGCATGACCGCCAAGTCGCAACTGCTGGCCGGCGGTGCCTTGCTGGGTCTGCTTCAGGGCGATGCTGAAGCCTGGTTCAAGGGCGGGGCGGACGAAGATCTGACGGCGAAAATCGACGCACTGATCGCCGAACGTATCGCGGCGCGGGCGGCGAAGAACTGGCCCGAAGCCGATCGCATCCGCAAGGCGCTTGACGAACTGGGGGTCGAGGTGATGGACTCGGCGACGGGCGCAACCTGGAAGCTGAAGGCGGGGGTGTAATATGGCGTACAAGATTGAAGTGCGGGTCGGTGTCGCCGTGCCGGTCGACGATGTTTATGAAATCATCGCCGATATCGACTCGTGGACGTCATGGAGCCCGATCCACCAGGAGGTTTCGGGTAAGCTGGGCTTCGGCGCACCTTTCCATTCCAAGGAAAAATTCGAAGGCCTGGGCGTTTGGGAGATCGACGGTGTCATCGCCGACTGGACGCCGCTGTCGCACATCCACATCGCCGTGCCGAAGAAGTTCTACGAAGGCAGCCTGACGCGTTATTTCGAGTTCGACTCGCTGTCGGAAACGGGGGCGTCCTTCTCGATGGGCGCCGTGTTTTCGGGTTTTCTGTCCGAGCGGGAAGGGCGCCGTTATGGCAAATTCTTCCGTGCCGGCTTCCAGGCCTTTGCCGAGGCTCTGAAGGCCAAGGCCGAGGCCGAGTACGCCGCCAAACCGCCCGAGCAGCGCCTGAAGGCCAGCAAGCCGGTAAAGGTGCCGGAAATTCCGGAAAAGAAGACCGCCCCCTGGGCGCCGCCGAAGCAGTGGAAGTTCGGCAAGAGCAAGTAGGTTGGTATAGGTCGCTCCACCACCTTGAACCGCTGCCCGGCTTCGGCCCGTAAACAGGCGAGAAACCTCGGGGCATCGAAAAAAGATCGTGAAGCGACCTATCTCCCCCCTCTCACACGACATGAACGGTCACGGAATTGCCGTTGCCGTCCAAACCGCGATAAAAGCCGGCTTCCACCACACCCGTGAACAGGCTGCGAAAATCCTGCGCCTGCAGGATTAGCTTCAGGTCGCGCATGGCTTCGCGCGCATCCAGGCGCGTCCAGTTCAGACAGGCTTTGAGATCGAATACAGCGGCCATAACGAACACCTCGAATAAGAATGTTCACTATTTGTTCCATGTAAAAACGCCGTTGTCAAGCGGCGGCCTTCTTCAATCTTTCGACCATGGACATCAGCCCGTTGGTCCGCTGCGACGACAGGGCCTCGTCCAGGCCCAGCCGGTGCAAGGTATCCCGGATCGAGAAGCTTTGGATCTCGTCAAACGGCAGGCCATCCAGCAGCCGCACCAGGATGGCGATCAGTCCCTTGACGATGAAGGCATCCGATTCACCGCGAAACCGCAGTTCGCCGTCCGGCGCCGGGTCTATGACCAGCCACACCTGCGAAGCGCACCCCAGGACGCGCGTCGCATCGCTGCGCTCTTCCGGCTTTAGCGGCGGCATATCCTTGCCCAGGTCGATGATATAGCGGTAGCGTTCTTCCCAGTCGTCGAACAGTTCGAACTCTTCGAGCAGGGTATTCAGGCGGGCTTGCAAAGGTGCGGACATGGCCGCCATATAGGCGGCCTACCCCCAGAGGTTCAAGCGGCTTTCAGACGCAATATCGCTTTCAGGCCCTCGCCGGGTCGCGAAATCACCCGGAACAGCCCGCCCATAGCCTGGCAGTTCAGCTTGACGATGGCCCAGCCCAGACCGGCGCCTTCACGTGTCCGGCTGACATCACCGTCGCCTTGTTCGAACGGCAGCATCAGCCGCTCGATCTCGGCCTGGTCAGGCGCGTCGCCGCGGTTGAAAACGCTGATATCGATCTGGTCGCCGTGGCGGCGGGCGTCCAGTTCGACCACCCCGTCGGCGGTGAAGTCGATGGCGTTGTGCAGGAGTTGATCCAGGCATGAGGCCACGCCGCGTGGATCGAACATTGCGTACAGTTCCTCGTCGCGCAGCTTGACGTCGAGCTTCACGCCGCGGTCCTCGGCGACGGCTTTCAGCTTTCCGGCCGCCTCTTCGAGATAGGGCAGGACGGGTTCCGGCACGGCCTTCAGGTCGCCGCCGCTCTCCAGCCGCACGATTTCGATAAAGCCATTGAACAGGGTCAGCAGCTTGGTGCCGCTGTCGCGGATGATGTTGGCGTATTCGACATACTGCGGCGATCCGAGCGGGCCGTACAGTTCCTGCCGCAGGATCTCGGAAAAGCCGATAATGCTGTTGAGCGGGGTGCGCAGTTCGTGGCTGACCATGCGCAGGAAGGACTTGCGCGCCACGTCCTTGTCCGGACTGCGGCGCGGGTCGAGGTTCCACGCCGGCGGCTCGCCCGGGGGTGAGGGGCGCGACTCGGTCTCCGGCGATTGGGGCATCGGAAGGGGCATACTACGCGTCCGGTGGTCATAAACGGGCACTATGCCATACCGGGATTAACCTTAAGTTACAGTCCTTTGGTTCATACTATTCGCTTAAGGCGCGATTGTTTTCGTCTTTTCCGCGCCGGCGTTTAAGATTGTCCGGTTATGGGGCGGGGAGCCCTGCAGAGGGAAGTTAGGTCAGCGTGCCGTTCAAAGCCTATTTCCAGGAGGTTCTGTCACCGTCCGCCGGTACGGAAGGTGGCCTGCGTCTGGGCGTGATCCTGTGGCATCTCGGCTGGTCGTCGGTCATGCTGCTGGGGCTTTTGCGCCTGCTGTTCATGCCGGCTTCGCCCCTGGTCTCGGGCGCCCTGGTCGCCATGACCGTGCCGGGCGCCTGCGCCATCATGTTGCTCAGCCGCGATTCACCCGCCTGGCGCCAGAGCCTGATCTGGATCTGGGCCGTGTGCGCCACGGTCGCCGTGCTGCTGACCGGCGGCATAGCCGGACCGGCTGCCGCCTGGGCCCTAAGCCCGATCGCCTCTGCCGTGGTGTTGAACCAGCGCCGCCTGATTTCGCTGGCCGCCACCTTGTCGGTGGTCACAGCCCTGATCGCCATCATGGTCGGCCTGTGGCAGGGCGTACGCCTGCCCGATCCGCAGGAAGCCTTCTGGCTATCGCTGATGTCGATCCTGTCGGTGGCCATCGGCCTCGGCGTCGGCCTGCTGCCGGCCCTGCGCGCCCGCGTCGACCGCGCCCACGATGCCGAAGACGCTCGCGCCCGCCTGCTGCGCATGCTGACCGAACAGCCGCACCTGATCCTGTGCCTGGACGGCCATGGCAAGGTGGTCTCGGCCTATGGCGAAGCGCCGCCGGGGCTGGACCTCACCTCGTTGATGAGCCTGGGCCTGTCGGCCTGCGCCCACGTCCCTGACCGGACCGCCGTCAAGGCGGCGCTGGACCAGGCGTCGCTGACCGGCCGTGCCGAGATCGGCTTTACCCCACACGGTGCGCTTGACCACTTTGTCGCCCTGAGCCTGCGCCGCGGCGCGGACAATCGCATTCATGGCGTTCTGAGCGATGCCTCTCTGAACCATGCCCGGGAGTTGAGCCTGGAAGCGGCGCGCGCCGAGGCCGAGACGCTGAACCTGAGCAAGACCAAGTTTCTGGCCAGCATGTCGCACGAACTGCGCACGCCTCTGAACGCGGTGATCGGTTTCTCGGACATCATGCGGCAAAAGCTGTTCGGCGACCTGTCGCCGAAATACACCGAATATGCCCAGCTCATCTGGGAGTCGGGCCAGCACGTGCTGGACATGATCAACGACGTGCTCGACATGTCCAAGATCGAGGCCCAGAAGTACGAACTTTCCCTGGAAACCTTCGACCTGCGTGAGCCGGTGTCCGGCGCGCTGCGCCTGATCCGCGCAGCCGCCCACGACAAGGCGATCGAGATCACCAGCACCATGCCGGTATCGGCCTTGACCGTGACGGCCGACAAGCGCGCGATCAAACAGATATGTCTCAACCTGCTGTCCAACGCCGTGAAGTTCACGCCGAAGGGCGGCGATGTCGCCCTGGTCCTGGGCCATACGGCCAACGAGGTCGAGATCACCATCCGCGATACCGGGATAGGCATCGCGCCGGACGATCTGAGCCGCCTGGGCCAGCCCTACGAACAGGCCGGGCCGGCGGAACAGAAGGCCATGGGTACCGGCCTGGGCCTGTCGCTCGTAAAGGCCATGGCGCATCTGCACGGCGGCCGTATGGTCCTGGCCAGCACGCTCGGCGAAGGCACCAAGGTATCGGTGTTTTTGCCGGTGGGGCAAGGGACCGGGCAGGCGGAAGAGACCTCTGCCGCGGCCCAGGATGCCGGCTTGCAGGCGGCGGCGCGGGCCGCGGTCAATCCGCTGGAGGACTATACCCAGACGCCGGAAAGCCTGACGGGCTTCGGCGATTTCGTGATCCGCCCACCAAAGAGCTAAAGCGTTATGATTTTACCCGTAATCTCCCGCCCCGCTTGCGGGGAGGGGGGACCGCGAAGCGGTGGGAGGGGCTTACTATCAGTGGGATAACCCCTTCCGTCTCATTGCTTCGCAATGATCCACCTTCCCCGTGAACGGGGCAGGAGGAAGCGGTTCAAACTAAAACCATAACGATCTAGATATGCCAGCCCGACGGCAGGTTGACCCAGGTCAGGCCGGTGACGAAATCGCCGACCTCGAAGCGGACATAGCGCGGGCCGTCGTCACATTCGAACACCACGACAATGTCCTCGCGCGGGTCCAGCCGTCCGATCGCCGGAAAGGCCCGCGACGGAAAGTCGAACCGCACGGCCTCGACCGGGCTCTGGTCGCCGACATACTTGCCGGTCAGGCTGAAGCCGGCGGAATTGACCTTCACATGCGGCGCCAGGTGCGCCTGCGTCGTGCTGGAAGCGCGGGCCATGAAGCTGATCGCGCCGGTCTCCGACAGACCCAGGGGCGCCTCACGGCTAACATCGTAAGGCGCGGGATTGATCAGCCCGACCGCGGCCATCGCAGGATCACGGACCAGCAGCCGCGCGCTGTAGGGGCGGGCGCCGTCCTTGAATTTGGCCATGACGGCAAAGCTGTAGCGGTCGACCGCGCCATACAGGCCCAGCGCGGCATCGATGCCAGCGGCGTTCTGATACTGAACCAGGCGCCAGCGCGTCTCGCTGCCATGGGCGCGGGTGCCGCTCCACGCCGTGCGGCCGGTCGGCAGGTCCAGGCTCGACTGGGCCAGGAAACGGCGATAGCCGCCGCGCGCCAGTTCGGCCTCGGTCGTCACTTCGGGCGCGTCGCAGGGCGCTGCGGCCGCGGCGCTGCGGGCCTTGGCCAGCCACGGACTGAGTTCGGCCATGTCATGGCCGGCACGCAGGACGCCGTTGCGCGCCTGGACATAGCCGGCCGACAGCGCACGGGCGGTGGCGGCGTCCAGCAAGCCGCAACGGGCATTGACCTCTTTGAGGAAATAGCGTTTGACGGCGGTGGCGGCGATATCGCCTTCGGCCATGGCGGTCGGCGCCAGCCCAAACGCAGCGGCGGCCATCAGGACGGATAGAAACGGTTTGGCCACGCGTTTGCCTTGGCTGGAGGACTCCATAAGCCATCTATAAGCCATCAGGGTTTATGGCCGGTTGGGAAACAGGGTTAAGCATATGTTGCTGTCGGCGGATCTTTGGGTCGGGGCCTTGCTGCGCCGGGTAGGCCAGGCGGGCAGTTTCGCCCACATCATGCGCAAGGGCGATGCCCGCGCCGGTTCGGTCGTCATCAAGGTGCTGAACCTGCGCACGCGCGACGCCTATGTCCTGCGCGAAGCGACAACCGGCGAGGAAACCGTGTGGATGCGGCCGATCGAGACGGCCAGCGAGCCCGACCTCGACGCCTGGATCACCCGCCAGATCCGCTATGATCCCGACCTGTGGGTTATCGAGATCGAGGACGTCGAAGGCCGTCACTTCCTGACCGAAAAGGTCGATTTGCGGTAAACGCCGCTGTTAACCGTCTTCCTACACCGGATGGCAAACGCTTTGTGACAGAGTGACGCTAACAACCTACCAGTAGCGAGGCGTCCTTTTGTACTTCCTGTTGAACGACATTGTCCTGGAATTCGAGCCCTCGCGCATGATGCATCCGCTTGACGCGGAGCGCTTTTCCGCGCTCAGCGCCGAGTATATCGCGCAACTGGGCCGGGAAATGTTCGCGGAAGACGCCTTTGCCCATCGCAAAAACCCTGAGCGTGCGCGACGGCTGGCCTATCTGATCCATCTGAAGATGCCGCGCATCAATGCGGCGCAATTCTTCGTGACCATCGCCAACGGCAATCCCGCCGGCGTCGAGCCCAGCTTCAAGTCGCTGAACGAGATGGCCATGGGCATGATGTACGAACAGCAATCGCGCGGCCAACTGGATGCCCAGAAGGTCGACAACGCGGTCTGGCACCGCATGGCGGCCTAAAACCCGGCGGCCTCCAGGCAGCGCGCCCGGTCGAAATCGGCCCAGGCGCGCAGGACATCGCGTTTTTCCCGCCACGCCAGCCCGCGCGCCGCATAGGCCGAAGCCAGGTCCGGCCGCAGCGCGATCGCCCGATCCAGATCGGCGATGGCGTGATCCAGCGCGCCCATGGACAGGAAGAGGTTGCCGCGCAGGTGGCGGGCCACCGCATTGTCCGGCTGCAGCGCCAGGGCTTGGTCATAATCGGCCAGCGCTGCCGCCCAGTCATTTTGGACATAATGGATCGAGGCCCGGAACATCAGAGCGGCCACGGCATCGGGCTCAAACACGAGCGCCTGATCGACAGCCGCCAGGGCGCCGTCGCCATCTTCCCGCAGCCATAGAGCGTGGCTCAAGTTCAGCAGGTCTGTGGCGGTCGTATGAACGGCTGTATCGGGCATGGCTGGATCACCAAAAGGTCGGGGTTTTGACGCCGGTCTTTTGTCATGGATGAGGTCAGGATTTTTTGTGGGGCTGGGCTTTCCAGGTCTTCAGCCCGTCTTTGGTGACGGTGCCGTCGCTGTTGGCGTCGATTTCGGCGAAGGACAGTACGCTCACAATAAGGAAGGTGGTCTTCATGATGCGTCCTCCTTGCGGGGTCATGGCCTTGGAAGCGGCCGTTCCCTGACTAACGCGCCGGATATCACGGTTCCATACGCAATCGCTAACCGGGACTGCAACGTCGTGGAGCGGGCTAAGGTGTTGGTATTATTGCACTTATGTAATCTTCTGTCGGCGTTGTGGTGATGGGCGAAAGCGCTGGCTTCGACGGGCCGTGTTCGGCTATGCTGGTGGTCATGGCGCACGATCATCAAGGTTCTCACGGGCATCAGGGCTCTCACGGGCATCACCACGGCCACAACCATGATAACCATGGGCACGGCCACAGCCATGCGCCTAAGGATTTCGGTCCGCGCTTCCTGATCGCCGCGGCGCTCAATGCTGTCTTTATCGTCGCCGAAGTCATCTACGGCCTGGCCTCGCAGTCCCTGGCCCTGCTGGCCGACGCCGGCCACAATTTCAGCGATGTCATCGGCCTGTTGCTGGCCTGGACCGCCTGGTGGCTGGCCAAACGCAAGCCCGGTCCCAACTTCACCTACGGCTACCGCAGCGCCTCGATCATCGCCGCTTTGCTCAATGCCCTGCTGCTGTTCGCTGCCGTCGCCGTCATCGTCTGGGAAGCCGTCCGCCGGCTCCAGGCGCCCGCCGCCGTCGAAGGCGAAACCGTCATCTGGGTGGCGGCGCTGGGGATCGTGATCAACGGCGTCACGGCCTGGCTGTTCGTCGGCGGCCAGAAGGACCTGAACATCAAGGCGGCCTTCGCCCACCTGGCCATGGACGCCTTAGTCTCAGCGGTGGTCGTGGTGTCGGGTGTGGTGCTGCTCTATACCGGCTGGGCCTGGGTTGATCCGGCCCTGTCAATCCTGGTCTCCGGTGTTATCATCTGGGGCACATGGGGGCTGCTGGTCGATTCCACCGGCCTGGCCTTGCAGGGCGTTCCGAAACATATCGACTATGCCAGGGTCAAGGCCTGGCTGGCCGCGCAACCCGGCGTCAGCGAAGTCCACGACCTGCATATCTGGGGCATGAGCACCACCGAGGTCGCCCTGACGGCGCACCTGGTCATCCCCGGCGGACACCCAGGCGACGACTTCCTGCATGAGGTCACCCACCACCTGGAGCACGATTTCGCCATTGGCCACGTCACGATCCAGATCGAGACCGGCGCCCATCCCTGTGGCCTGGCACCTGACGACGTGGTATAATCGGCACGCTGGGGAATTCTTCATTATTCGTGAATTGACGTTGACGTTCGCGTAAGGTTATCTGACATCATGACCCTTGAGCAACTGACCGACAAAATCGCCGATAAACTGGCCCATTATCCGACCCAATGGGCGCGGCATGCCGATATGATCGTGCACATTGTCGGCCTGGCGCTGGCCTTGTTCGGCGGCGGCGTTGCCCTGGGCCTGGCGGTCAGCCACGGCCTTATGGGCGTGGTCGCCGCGGTCACGGTCTATGCCGTCGGCTTCATCGCCATGCTGGCCTTTTCGATGGCCTATAATTTCGCCAAGCCGTCGTGGCAGCCCTTCCTGCGCCGCCTCGACCATGCCGGCATCTTCCTGATGATCGCCGCCAGCTACACCCCCTTCACCACTCAGGCCCTGACCGGTGGCTGGGCGTTGTGGATGAGCGTGGCGGTGTGGACCCTGGCCGCCTTGGGTATCCTGGGCAAACTGTTCCTGCCGGGTCTGGGCAAGGCCTTCTGGGTCGCTTTGTACCTGGTCCTGGGCTGGCTGATCGTCGTGGCCATTGTGCCCATGGCGAAGAATGTTCCCCTGGCTGCCATGATCCTGCTGGCTCTGGGCGGGGTGGCCTATACGGTCGGCACCTTGTTCTATATGCGCAAGTCGTTGCAGTTCCGCCGCGCCATCTGGCACGGCCATGTCCTGACCGGCGCGACCCTGCACTATGTCGCCGTTCTGGTCGGCGTGGTGCTCGTGGGTACGAACTAAACTCCCTTTAACAGGTCGGAAATTTCTGAAGTCGTGCCTCACGAGATGCCGGGGCACTGTTCGTCCGCGCCTGCCACGAAACCCTATCACTAGACAAAAAAAAGCCCGGGACAAGCCCGGGCCAGTTTACAGGGAGGAAACGCCCAAGAAGGGCAACGACGTAAAAACGTCGAACAAGTTGAATATATGCTGCGGTGCACACGAATGCAAGTGCGATAACACGCGTTCTCTTCAACTGTCGTTACAAATATTCCTATTATCGTATAATTATCGTGATCGTCCGGAGGCTTCGGATTTTATTTTTATGCCGGCATCGCCATCTTTTGGCACACAAGGGGTTTGCGACGGCCAGGGCACCTGGCGACAGTGCGAAAAAGCCGGTTGTCTGGCGCATCCGGCCGGTCACGAAATGTAACATTTCCGATCTTGAGGCGTTGTTCGAGTCGAAAGCCGCTCCGGGCTATTGCTGGTGCATGGCGTGGCGCGACAGGGGCAAGGACGCAACTGCAATATATGGCGACCGTCTCTTGCCAAGACGTCCATGACATGTATACACTGTATACATGTCAACTCGCTACCGTATCCTGTCCAGCGCCATCGACCAACTCCAAGTCCACGGTCTCGCCGGTTTAAGCCTGCGCGCCGCCGGTCAGCAGGCCGGTGTTACCCCCATGGCCGTCTACCGCCATTTCAGGGATAAGGACGACCTGCTCCAGGCGGTCGGCGAACACGCCCTGACCGTCTGGCAAAGTCGCATCCTGGCCCTGCCGGTGGAAGAACTGCCCGGCTGGTACGACGCCATGGCCACGGCCTTTGTCGATTTCGCCCTCGACGAACCGGCCCTGTTCGACGCCGCCTTTGTGCTCAAAACCAAGGCCGAACGTATCTATCCGGAGGACTTCATCTCCGGCCGGTCGCCGGTGGTTTCCGCCTTCGCCAAACTGCTGGCCGACGGCCAGACCCAAGGCCATGTCCGCGCCGGTGATCCACTCGAAATGGCCATGGCAACCTGGGGCGTACTGCAGGGCCTGGTCAGTCTGCATCGCTCAGGCCGGTTCAACCTGTCGCGGCCGGAGTTCACCGCGCTGTGCCTGAGGTCGGCGGCGCGCATCTATCGTACGGGAGACGGACTATGAAAGCCTGGGGGTTTGTTGGGGGTTTTCTTGCCGCTCTGCTATCCGGCGCCATCCTGGCGGTCAGCCGCGACACGGGACACCTCGGTTGGCTGGTCCTGATCGGCCCGGTGCCGCTGCTGATCCACGCGGCACGTAGCCAACACCCCTGGCGGCTGTTCGGCCTGGCCTTGCTGACCGGCGTCATGGCCGAAACCGGCCCGATACTCTATTACGGCAAACTCCTGCCGCTGATCTATGCCATCGCCGTCTTCCAGGGCCTGCTATTTGCCTTAAGTGTGCTCTTCTTCCGCGGCCTCTATAACCGCACTCCGGCCGCCGCCGTCATTGGTTTCGCCGCCATGACCGCGGGTAGTGAATATCTCTATTCCCTGGTCTCGCCCAATGGCAGTTTCGGCGCGCTGGGCTATGCCCTGGTCGACGTCCTGCCTTTGCTACAGGCAGCCTCTCTGGGCGGCGTGCCGCTGCTCAGCTTCCTTGCGGCTCTGATCCCCGCCGGCCTGGCCGTAGCTATCCTGGCCCCGAGCGACAAGCTGGCTTGGGCCGCCTGGACGGTCCCAACCCTGGCCGCCATGGCGTTCGGTCTGTGGCAGATGGCCCAACCGCAAGGCCCGACGACCCGCGTTGCCCTGCTAAGCGACGACCGCTATGCCGGTCGCATCTACCGCGAACCCGAACTGAACCCCGAGATCGTTAGCGCCTTTACCGCCCAGATTGGCGCCGTCACCGCGGACAAACCGCAGTTCATCGTCTTGCCTGAAAAAATCCTTCAGTCCGCAGACGCCTTCAAGCTTTCAGGCGTGACGGTTGTCGCTGGTACGGACGAACCGGTGGACGGCGGCCGTTACAATGCCGCGCGGGTCTACGCCCTCAATACCGAACCGCGCCTCTATCTCAAGCAACGCATGATCCCCGGCCTGGAAGCCGAATATACGCGCGGTACAGAACCGCTTGTTTTCGATGGTATCGGGGTCGCCATCTGCAAGGATATGGACTTCGCGCCCGTCTTGCGCCGCTACTCCGGCGCCGGCATTCTCCTTGTCCCGGCTTGGGATTTCGAGAAGGACGCCCGCCTGCATGGCCGCATGGCAGTGGTCCGTGGCGTTGAAAACGGCTTCTCGATCGCCCGTTCTGCCTCTCAGGGCCTGATGACGATCAGCGACGCCCACGGCCGCATCCTGGCCGAGCGGGCCTCCGCCCGTGAACCGCGCCATCTGGTCCACGACGTCCCGGCCGGCAAAGGCGGCACGGTCTATACCCGCATCGGGGACGCCTTTGCCTGGCTGACTCTCATCCTCTGGGCGGGACTTCTCCTTCTCCTGCTGCGCCGAAAGCTTTGACTTTTGCCGGCCATGGCCTTATCGCCACCGCCATGGCCCATACCCCCGAAATCGAAGCCAAGCGTCGCCGGACGTTTGCCATCATCTCCCACCCCGACGCCGGTAAGACCACCCTGACCGAGCACCTGCTGCTGGCCGGGGGATCGATCCGCGCCGCCGGCCAGGTCCGGGCGCGTGGCGAAAACCGCCGCACCCGCTCCGACTGGATGAAGATCGAACGCGAACGCGGCATCTCGGTGTCGTCCTCGGTGATGACCTTCGAACATGCCGACCTGATGTTCAACCTGCTCGACACGCCGGGCCACGAAGACTTCTCCGAAGACACCTACCGCACCCTGACCGCCGCCGACGCCGCCGTCATGGTGCTGGACGCCGCCAAGGGCATCGAACCCCAGACCCTGAAACTGTTCGAGGTCTGCCGCCTGCGCGACATCCCGATCATCACCTTCATCAACAAGATGGACCGAGAGGCCGAAGACCCCCTGGCCCTGCTGGATGAGGTGGCGTCAAAGCTGCAACTGGACCCGTCGCCGCTGTACTGGCCGGCCGGGTCGGGCAACCGCTTCCGCGGCATGGTCGAACTGAAGACCGGCCTGTTCTACCCCTTCACCAAGCGCGAGTCCGGCGCCGACTACGACCAGGGCCACGAAGATCCGGTGCCGCTGGACCAGGCCGTAACGGCCGGACTGCTCGATGACGCCGAACTGGCCGAGGTGACCGAAACCGCCGAACTGGTCGCCGGCGGCTTCCAGGCCTTCGACGTCCAGAGCTTCCTCGAAGGCCACATGACTCCGGTCATCTTCGGCTCGGCGCTGCGTCACTACGGCGTCAATCAACTCCTGGCGGCGCTCGGCGCCTATGCCCCGCCGCCCAAGCACGTCAAGGCCGAGAAGGCCGGCGTCGACACGGCGATCGATCCGGGCGACAAGGAAGTCACCGGCTTCATCTTCAAGGTCCAGGCCAATATGGACCCGAACCACCGCGACCGCATCGCCATGCTAAAACTGACCTCGGGCAAGTTCCAGCGCGGCATGAAGCTGAAGGTCCAGAACACCGGCAAGCAGTTGTCGGTCAATGCGCCGATCATGTTCTTCGCCTCGGACCGTGAACTGGCCGAGGAAGCCTTCGGTGGTGACGTCATCGGCATCCCCAATCATGGCGTGCTGCGGGTGGGCGACAGCCTGTCGGAAACCGGCGTGATCCGCTTCCAGGGCCTGCCCAACTTCGCGCCGGAAATCCTGCAACGCGTTCGCGTCAAGGATCCGCTGAAAGCCAAGCACCTGAAGAAGGCGCTGGAATCCCTGGCCGAGGAGGGCGTGACCCAGCTCTTCCGCCCGGCCATCGGTTCGGACTTCATCGTTGGCGCCGTCGGCCAACTGCAGTTCGAAGTCATGGCCGACCGCCTGGCCAACGAATACGGCCTGGAATGTATCTTCGAGCCATCGCCGTTCTCAGAAGCGCGCTGGCTGGCCGGGACGCCGGACAAGATCGAGGACTTTGCCGGCAAGTACCGCTCGGCCATGGGCACGGACCTGGACGAGGCACCGGTCTTCCTGGGCAAGTCGGCCTGGGAAATCAACTACGTCGCCGAGCGCTTCCCCGACGTCCAGTTCCAGCGCACCAAAGAACGCGGCTGATAAAAATGGCCCGGCGGGTTGGAACGCCGGGCCAAGTCAGCAGAGACGGCTGAGACCAAAGGGATGAAATCAGCCGTAGAGCCCGACCAGGCCGCGGACGATCAGGCCGCCGAGGACCAGCCAGGACACCGAAAACACACTGAAACGCAGCAGGATATTGTTAAACGTCGTCTGGATCAGCGAGTGCACCACCCGCAATCCGACATAGCTCCAGGCTAGCGCCGTATTGAGCGCGTCTTCCTGTTTGAGCAGCACCAGGACGATGACGACCGCATAGAAGACGGTTGGCGCCTCGGCCAGGTGATTGTAGTTGTCGGCGACATTGCGCGCCCAACTCGGCAGCGTCTCCCGCACACCCGGCTTGGCCAGCCGGCGGGCGCTGATCTTCATCTGGATCATGGCCGGGATGCGCGTCGCGTATAACGCCACCCACAGCACCAGATGCAGCGCCGCCAGGGCTAAAACGGCCCCGAGCATCTAGGCCTTGGCGCGGGTGTTGCAGACCTGGATCTCGGCGGCGCTCAAGGCCTTGCCGCGCCAGGTGAATGCGGTTACCGCGCCGGTTTCGGCCACGACGCGCTTGCACGACCGCAGGGCCGGCATGTCGTCGACGAAGTTCGCCTTGCAGTCGGCGCCCGCGCAGGTCCAGGCCGCACCGTCGATGACGTAGTCCGCCTTGGCCGCTTGCCCCGCCAAAGTCAGCGTAGCGCCTTCGGCGGCCGGTTGACGCGCCGCGCTAAAAGACGGAACGATAAGCGCCGCGAAAGCAGCCGAAAGAATGATGATTGAACGAGCCGACATTTAATCCTCCATTTGCCTCTGGATTTTTGTATCGTTTCGCACAATATACATCTGAGTCAAGGGTTTTATGCAGTATGGTACAAAAAGACGCAGGTGCTGTGGCCAAAACACGCGGGCGTCCGCGCGCCTTCAATCCGGTCAAGGCGCTCCACGCCATGCGCGAAGTCTTCTGGCATAAGGGTTACGCGGCGACCTCGCTGGACGACCTGTGCGCGGCGGCGGGGATGAACCGCCCCAGCCTGTACAACGCCTTCAAGGAGAAGGCGGAGGTGTTCAAGGCCGTGCTCGACGACTATGTCGCCGAGGTCAAACCCTTGTACGAAAAGGCCTTCCTGGCGCCGGTACGCTATAAGGAAGCCCTGCTGCTGGTCTACGAGACAGCCTTCAACATCTACCTGGTCCACACCAAGGGCCTGGGCTGTTTCATGATCGGCGCCGCCCTGACCGACTCGACGCGCGACGCAGGCGTCGCCGCCATGATCCTGGAACAGCTCCGCAAGATGGACCGCGGTTTTCTCAAACTGGCCCAGGCCGCCGAACGCCGCGGAGAGCTGCGCGCAGGCGTAACGCCGGAGCAGGCGGCCATCCTGTGCGCCTCGATCCACAATGCCATTTCGGTCCGCATGCGCGCCGGCGAAACGGTCGATGACCTGCGCTGTTACGTTAAACAGGCCATTAATATTATCTGCGCGTAAACTATGGCTGACGGCTTGCAATAGTCCCTTCGAACGAAAGCGGGGCGTATCGTCCTGATACGCTTTTCGTCTTTCACGATGGATCGGGCTATGTTTGAATTCGGCCGTGAATTGAGGCGCATCTTCCGCAACCAGGAGCGGGTCGACACCGACCCCAGCCTGTACGAGCTGCTGAATCTCAAGCTGCTGATCACCCAGGGCCGCAATCTCGATATCGAAGGCGGCCGGGTCTCGACCAAAGACCGCTTCACCCCCTACCTCGAAGCCGCCGAGATCTGGCGCGAATATGCCCGCCGCACCGGTGACCCGGTGGCGCTGCGCCGCGCCGCCACCGCCGCCGAAAGCGCCGGCAAGGAAGCCAAGACCGCCAACCAGGCCGCCCGCGCGGTTCTGGAACAGGCCCAGACCTGTATCCTGGGCGTCGACCTGTTCGAAACCCGCGAACTCCTGACCTCGGCCGAAGACCTCCTGGCTAATGGCCGCGTCGCCGTCCAGGACGATGAAGCCCTGCGCGCCAAGTTCAACCGCGTCGAAGCCCGTCTCGCCGCCCGCCTGGCCATCCGTCAGGGCATCAGCGGCGATCTGGAGCTGGCGCTTTTGGCCATGTCGCATATCGACCGCGCCATCGAACGCGCCGATGCTCAGGTCCGCCAGACCGGCGCTGCCGGCGACAAGATCGCCGCCGCTCAGGCCCGCTTCGAACGCGGCGACCTGCTGATGCTGGTGGGGATGGACCGCTGTGACTCGTCGCTTATGACGGCAGTGATCAAGGATTTCGAAGCGCTTCTGGTGCGCCTGGACCCGGCCTATGAGCCGGTGACCCACGCCCGCGTCACCCTGCGTCTGGCCCTGGCCCATATCTGGAAGGGCGAGATCGAAGGCAAGCCGGATATCATCAGCGAAGGCATCGCCTTGCTGTCGAACGACGACAACGCCATCGACTTCGAACATTCGCCACTCGACTGGGCCGAACACAAACAGGCCCTGGCCATGGGATTGCAGGCCCTGGCCGAGCTGACTTTGAACGAGGAAATCTACGAAAAGGCGATGCAGGTCTACGACCTGGCGCTGAAGCGGCCGCTGCAAAAGGGGCTGATCCTGCGGGCGCAACTGGCCAACAACCGCGCCACCTGCCTGGCCAAACACGCCGAACTGCGCGGCGATATGGCGTCGCTGGAAATGGCCGAAGCGGCCTTCAAGGTGGAGCTGCGCGGCGTGAAGGCCCAGGACGATCCGGTCGGCTGGGCGATTTTGCAGACCAACCTGGCGCGGCTGTATGTGGCGCGCGGCGACATCACCGGCTTTATGCTGGAACGCGCCGAAGCCGCCTATGCCTTGGAAGCGGCGCTGGAGATCTTCGCCGAACACGGCCTGAAATCCCTGGCCGCCACGGCCCAGGAACACCTCGATCGGGTGCGTGAGCAGTCTTAATGTGCCGCTCAACTCGCGCCTTTCGCATGACTTGAGGCAAAGAAGGTCGAA
>NZ_AWGD01000029.1 GCF_000495795.1 Asticcacaulis sp. AC460 | reverse complement strand
CACGGAAAACACTGAAATCGGCGCTGATCTGCGCGAAGTGCCTGCTAAATTTGGCATCATAAGAAGGCGCTTCGCGCAGGAATTTCAGTGACCTGAATTCCGTGCCTTCAGTGTCGCCGCGCAGCGGCCTTCAGTGTTTTCCGTGTTCCCATTCTTGGCTTCCGAACGCTCGACATCGATCCCGCTTGCATTTTGGTAGCGCTAACCTAAGCTCCCCTCCAACTATAAAAACTGGAGAGGATCATGCGTCACCCCTGGAACCGCCGCCAGATACTGGGCGGCCTGAGCCTTGCTGCCGTCCTGCCGAACCTGGCCTGCGCCCAGACCGTCGGTCGATCGACCATCCCCCAAGCCCCCTTCGTCGAGGTCAAGACCACCGCAGGCACCGTCCGGGGCGGCACCGCCCGCGGCGCCCTGGCCTTCAAAGGCATCCCTTACGGCGGTTCCGTCCATGGCGAAGGCCGGTTCAAGGCCGCGCCGCCCGACATCCCGTGGACCGGTGTGTTCGACGCCACCAAGCTCGGCCCGCCGACCATGCAGACGAAAGGCTCCGTCTATGGCGAGCAGGAACCCGCCTATTCCGAAGACTGCCTGGTGCTCAATGTCTGGACCCCGGCCGCCGACAACAAGCAACGCCCGGTCCTGGTCTATCTGCACGGCGGCGGCTATGCCCACGGCTCGGCCGGTTCGGTCGCCCAGGATGGCGGTCGCATGGCAGCGGTCCACGATGTCGTCGTCGTCGCTTGCAACCACCGCCTCGGCCTGCTGGGCTTCCTCTATCTCGGCGAACACCTGGGCGAGGCCTATAGCGGCAATGCCGGCATGCAGGACATCGTCCAGTCCCTGGCCTGGATCCGCGACAATATCGCCGCTTTCGGCGGGGATCCGGGCAATGTCACGGTCTTCGGCGAATCCGGTGGCGGTGGTAAGGCCGGCACCGTCTTAGGGATGCCGTCGGCGAAAGGCCTGTTCCATAAGGCCGGCATCGCCAGCGGCGCCGCCCGCAAACGCACCCCGCGTGAAGCTGCCGCTGAGACGGCGCGCCGCCTGATGAAGGCGCTGGACATCACCGATGCCCGCAAACTGTTCGACGTCCCGGCCCAGACCCTGCTGGAGTTGCAATGGGCCGGCGAAAAAGGACAGGGGGGATTGGCGCAACCACCGTCGCCACCGTCCGGCCGCGCGGGCCGCGGCTTCTCGGAATCGCTTCTGCCTGGCCGCTTCGGTCCCGTGGTCGATGGTCATGTCCTGCCCGCCGATCCTTTCACCGACCGGGTCACCGACCTCGCCGCCGACATCCCCCTGTTGATCGGCCACACCCTGGCCGAGTCGCGCTTCTTCCATATGGGCAACCCGGCCATGTTCAGCCTGACCGACGCTGGCCTGCGCGACCATATGACCAAAGACTTCGGCGACTGGGCCGATCCCCTGATCGAAGTCTACCGCAAAGAACGCCCCAACGCCTCGCCGCCCGACATCTACTTTGCCGCCACGACGGCCCGCAGCTTCGGCACGGACACAGCGGTGGTCGCCGCCATGAAATCGGCGCAAGCCGCACCGGTCTATACCTATCGCTGGGGCTACTGGTCCAACCGGTCGATCGCCGGCGCCGATGGCCAGACCCTGGGCGCCGCCCACGCCACCGACATAGGCGCGACCTTCTACAACTGGGATCAGCCGGGCTTGCTGGGCGACGGTCCGGGCGCGCAAGCGGCCTCCCGCCACTTCAGCAGCTTCTGGGCCAGCTTCGCCCGCACCGGCAAACCCGCCTCACCTGGCGCTCCGGACTGGCCGCGCTACGATGTCACCAGCCGCGCGGTGATGCTGGTCGATGCAGACTGCAAGGTGGTCAACGATCCCGATGGTGCAGCGCGCAAGTTGTGGGAACAGTTGGACGGTTAGAACTTCTCTCTTCTGATACCTCCCCGCGCTTGCGTGGGGAGGGGGACCATGAGCAAGCGTAACGCAGTGAAGCGACGCGAAATGGTGGTGGGGCGACTTACTTCCTTGTGCTTACCCAGACGGCGATCGCTTTCCACATTGTCTCTTGATGGCAAGGCGACGATTTTGCGCTGCACCTTCTCAGGAGCCGCATCATGCCAGACAGTCAGGCCCTTCACGGCACCGACACGCCGCAACGCCGCCCGTACGAGGTCGATAAGCTTATCCTGACGCCGGACGATATCGACCTGTCGCAGTCTCCCCTGCGCAGCCATATCGAGGCCGAAACCTATGTCCTTGGGGCCTTCAATCCTGGCCTGCTGCGCCTACCCAATGGCAACCTTCTGATGATGGTGCGCGTCGCCGAAGCCCTGCGCCAACCGATCTTCGACGGCCATGTCCACGCCATCCGCTGGGACGACGGCCGTTATGTCCTGGACGCCTGGCCGCTTGACCTCGCCGACACCGCGGACCCACGCAAATTCATGCTGCATGGCGGCGGCTGGAAGATCATGGCCCTGACCTCGCTGTCGTGGATTCTGCCGGTCGAACTGACCCCCGACGGCCTGGAACGCGTCGCCATCCACTACGACAAGGCCGTCACGCCGCAAAACAGCCTGCAATGCTACGGTATCGAGGACGCCCGCTGCTCGAAGGTCGGCGACCGCTGGCTGATGACCACCTGTTCGGTCAGCCCCGAACGCCACTGCACCACGCTCTACAGCTCTGACAACGGCCTCGACTGGACCTTCGAAGACATCGTCCTCGACCACCAGAACAAGGACATGCTGATCTTCGAAGGCCTGATCGACGGCGAATACTGGGCCCAAACTCGGCCACTGGGCGACCTCTATTTCGCCTATCCGCCAGGCAGTGAATGGCGCGCCGGCCCGTCGATCAACCTGTCGACGTCAAAGGATGGCCTCTACTGGAAGCCACACCTCAAACCCGGCATCCGGCCCCATTCCGGCACGGTCGCCACGGCGCGCATGGGCGGCGGTACCCCGCCAATTCTCACAAACGATGGTTGGCTGACCCTGTGGCACGGCGTCGAGCCCAAGGAGATTGTCGGGATCTACCGCACCTACTGGTCGATCCTGGACAGGGACGACCCCAGCCGCATTGTCCGCACCGACCACGTGCCGCTGCTGGAGGCCAATCCGGACCTGACCCGGCCGATCGAGCACTTGATGTACCTGCGCGATGTCGTCTTCACGACGGGTATAGCCGATGGCGGCGATTACTATGTCGTGGCCTCGGGCGAGGCCGACCTGGCCTGCCGTATCACCCATATCCCTAAGTCGGCCCTTACTTGACCAAATCTGCCCTTACTTAATAAGAGACTGCTGAACCTGCCAGATTCCACCGGTGGCCGGCAGCGGCTTGGCGCCCGACAAGGGCGACGGGTTTGCAACGGACGGCGGATTTGACGTATCCGGCGCCGGCAGGGTCGGACCGGGTGTCTCGTAAATTACCGGCGCGGCCGGCGTCAGATTGGCCGGGGTAACCGGCGGCGTGACCGGCGCTGTCACGGGTGGCGTAACCGGGGCCGTCACCGGCGGAGTTACGGGCGGTGTCGTCGGCGCGGTCGGCAGGATCGGTATGACGACGGGCGGGGGCGGCGGAATGATGCAGCCCCGGGTAATGGTTTCGGTCGCCGGCTGGGCGATCAGGATCTTGACGCCATTGACGACGCGGCGGCGCTGGGCGTCGACCACCGAAGCATTGGAGCGCTGGTTGGTGACGGCCTTGTTGGTCAGCACATCGCACAGGTTCTTCGCGCTTTTCGGCAGGTTCAGCCGGTAACCGCTGACATTTTCGAGATCGATCCCGATCAGGGCGACGGCCTTGCGCTCGCCGGCCGGCCAGGCGGGATAGGCCTTGTCAACGCGTGTGGTCCATTGCCCGACCGCTTCCTGCAGGAAGTCGGCATGGGAAGCGATCAGGGCCTGCTTGGCCGTGTCGCGCGACAGCTCGGCATTGGCCAGCGGGCCGTCCTCATCATACCACCGGTTCAGCGTGCCGATGTCCCAGGTGCGGATCGGGCGGCGGTAACCGTAGCCATGCTCGTAGCGTCCGACCGTGGTTGGCAGCACCACCTTGACCAGCTGCTTGGCTTGGGTGTTGGAGGTGCCGAAATCGAGCTGGCGGATGCCGGTGCTGACGCCGGAATTCTGGTAGCCGGCATCACCGACGCGGAAGGCGTCGGCCGACAGCAGGTTGCCCGGCGGCGGTGCTTCGTTCAACTCGATGAGGTGCGAGGCCAGGCAGATCAGGTTTTCGTTCTGGTTGTCGCAGGCGCTGCCGACGCGGGTCTGCATGGCGGCGGCCAGGTCCTGGCGGGTAGGGCGCGCACCCTGGGGCCAGCCCTTGTTCAGGGTCGACAGGCGGTATTGCCGCATGGCCAGGTTCAGGAAGGCTTCGGCGACCCAACGCCGCTTGGCCGATCCCTTGGGCGCGGCCTGGAACTGGCTGTTGTAGGCGGTGGTCAGCACCCACGGACGGGTCACGGTGCTGCGGCCATACAGGCGCGGGAAGATCCAGAAGAACTGCTTCGACGGATCGGCGTCACGTACCCAGGCGGTCTTTTGGGTCTTGGGGTCGAACTCGATGCTGAAGCGGCCGTTTTCGACCGTGGCGCGGACGCGGCCGCCTTCCAGTTCCTCCAGCTTGGGCTTGTAGACGAAGGGCTGAATCGCGTTGCAGTGGGTCTTGGCGTCGAAACCCGGCGTATTTTCGAAACGGATGCCCAGGATGGGGACGGCATTGGTGTAATGGCCGGTAAAGCCGACCAGGGAATCGATATCCTTGGACAGGTCGATCGCAATGGTTTGCTCGTCCAGTCGTGAATTGGCGATGGCTGCGCCCAATTGACCCGGCGCGGCCAGGGGATTCAGCATTTCGGATTGGGCGGCGATCAGTTGTGCCGCCGAACCGATCGTGCTGGTTGCCGAGGTGTCAAGCGGCGGAGGCTCGGGCTGATTGTCGATGGCGCCGCGAGCGGTGTTGCAGGCGGCCTGAGCGAAGCCGGGAACGGCCATCAACATCAGGACAGGAGCCAGGGCGCGTAAGGAAATCACGGGGTTCTCCGCTTGGGGGCAGTGCATGGCGCCGGATACTTTTCGCGGGCCGAGTACGTTTCGCGGGAATGAACGCCCCCTGTGGCGACAGTGGCAAATGGCAACGGACCTGTCACGGCCAATCGCCAAAAACGGTTAATTTTTGTTAAGGGCGCGGCTTTCATGTGACGCCGCTACCCTATCCGATCGTGCGCAACTCGGTTATGCTGCGCAAAAAACAGCTCTAGGGAGGGCGCAATGCAGGCACACCGGTCGATCTTTTCGCTGCTCGGCGGCAATATGAAGGCCTATACCCTGAGTTGGGTGACGACCTTCTTTGCCTCGCTGGTTAATTCGGTGTGGACGACCTACGTCTTCCACTACGACTTCGTGTCCAATATCGACGGCGCCCTGGCCAGCCAGATCGGCGTCATCCTGCTGAATCTGTTGTATTTGCTGTGGTCGGTGATCCTCAGCCGCAAATACCTGTTCGGCATCGGTGCGCCGGTCAATGTGCTGTGGATCCTGTTGAACGCGGGCTTTATCTGCCTGCTGATCTACGCCCCGATGATGGCGTTCAAGCTGTTCGCGCATTTCAACGGCGCGGAAATCAGCGGCGCCGGGGCCCCGCTATACGACATGATCGGCAGCTATTCCGACCAGGTGAGCCGGTTGTTCGTCGACACCTCTGGCGTCGATGTGGCGGCCTTGCGCGAACAGTACGGTAACATTATCGAACGCGGCCTTGGCATTTTCAGTGGGGTGATCGCCCTGCTGTACCTGCGCTCATTTTTCTCAGCGAAGAAAAGCTAAACAGGCTTATTGCGAAAGGCGTTTTCAAGCGCCCTCCTCCCCACATGTGGGGAGGGGAACCCCGAAGGGGTGGAGGGGTACAGGTAGGCGTGGCCGTTCCCAGGCCTTAGGCGTTGCCTGCTTACGCCGCCTTGCCTTCCGCTCTCCGCATACGCCAGAAACGAATGGTCCGCATGGCGGTTTCCTGCGGCAGGTCCATATACAGCCGGCCGTATTCGCCGGCCTTGCCCATGGCGTTTTCCGTATCCGACAGCATGATCATGGCGCAGGTCAGGAACAGCGCCTTATCCAGCCCGGCCGCCTTGCAGGCAATGGCCAAAGCATCGACCTCGCGCTTCTCGATGAGATGCCGCGCGGTCAGGAAATCGATATCGGCCATTTGGGCCAAGGCGCAATAGAACCAGGTCGGGTTCGGGTCGCGCATATATTTGGCCAGCAACGACGGCGTCAGACGCTCGTTACGGCGCAACACCTCGACATCGGCATTGATCTTTTCATAGTCGTCCGGGAAGTCGCCATAGGCGATGGCAACGCGGTTGCGGCCCTTTGACAACGCCTGTTCAACCAGAGCCGGGTCCAGCTTGGCGTTTTCCGCGATGATACGTTCGCGCAGGCGCGTCTCGACGACAAAATACATATCATTCATCAGATCGGGCGGTAGATCCGAGCGGTTCACAACGACTTCGTGCAGGGCAGGATTTGCCTGGGCGCGCTGCACGACCTCTTCGGATGACGCGCGCGACAACCGGGCGCCGTCATTGCTGAGCAGGGTGTGCAGGGTGGTGTCGTCGCCGCGCTGGACGATGACGCCGGAAACCGCTTCGGGTACGACCTCGCGGCGCGATACAGCGCGCATATGGTCCTGGCCTTTGGTGGAAACGACGTGCATCAGGTCGGTTTCGGTCAGGGCCTTGGAATTGGTCAGGATCGGCTCGGCGACCTCGATCTCATCGACGGCCAGCTTGCGCAGCAGGCCAAGCGGCGCGTTGCGTGCACCGGCGACGGTCTGGGCGATTTCGGCGCGGACGATGGTTTCCATATCTGCGGTGAGCTGGGTCATCACCTGGTCGTACAGCTCCATCTCCGTCGGATTGACGGTGTCCGGATCGCTCATGAAGATGTCGGTGACCGACCGCAGCAACTCACGGCGCTTGGTGCTCGACGGCTCCTTGGCCAGTTCGATCAGGTCGACGAGGGACGAGGTCGGGGTGCGGGACATGCGGGAGCCTTAATTGGAGGCGTTATCGGAGGGAGCGTCTTTAGCGTCATCATCGTCTTCGGGTTCGAGTGCGTCGAACCGGGTTTCGAGGATGGCGCCGGTGGGATTGGGGTCGACCTGGATGCGGTCGGGCCGCATGCCGTACTGGCGGTGCAGGCTGTAACGCCGCGGTTCCTGGGTGACGGCATTGGTGATCTGCTCGCCCGGAATAAAGACCTGATCGGTCTCCTGCGACGCCAAAGACTGGGACGCGGCTGGCGGGGCAGGTGGCAAGGCGGCGTGGGCCGGGCCGGTGGGTTGCGGCGGCTCACCCTGGTCCGGTCCCGGCGCGGGCGCCATGGACTGTTCCTGGCTCTGGGCGGCGCGCGAAGCGGCGATTCGGGCGGCGTATTTGCTGGTGGCCGGCACCTGGTAGCCGGATTCGCCATCGGTCAAGGTAGCCGGTGTCGGCACGGGAGCCGTGGCAACCGGAAGGGGCTGAGGCTCGGGCTTAGGTTGAGGCACGGGCACTGCGGCTTGCGGTCCCGGGTTGCGCGGCCTGACTTCGGGCTCGTCGGCATCATCGAAGGCGGGTTGCGGCGTCGGCGCCGCCTGTGACGAGGGCATCGGCACCGGTGCAACGGTGACCGGTTGCGGGCGGGGTGCGGGGCGCGGCACGGCGACCGAAACGACCGGCGGCGGACTATAGGATTGTTGCGGTGGCCGCTCGACGTTGGCGGTCTGGACGGGCGCGGATTGCGGGCCTGTCTTGGTCGGCCAGTTCAGGGTCTGACGGTAGGGATTACCGACCTGACCATAGGGCGAGGTAGGCACGCCGTATTGCGCGGCCGGTTGCGCTTGCTGGGGCACATTTTGCTGCGCCTGGGCGGTGTCGCGCTGGGCTTTGTTTTCCCAGGTCAGATAGCGGTCGGAGGTATGGCCATGGGCTGCGCCGGCGGCCGTAAGAACGGTCGCTGCGATCAGAAAACGGGCGGTCGGCGGCACGGTCATGAAGGGTCTTTGGGTTGCAACCCTTCGACCTTAGGAGACCGAGTTTAAATAAAGCCTAATAAGCGAAACGGATTTGCAGGCCAGCCGCAACAATCCGGGGTTGCTCAGGGTAGGTCGACACGCTTCATGCGCCGGCCATTGGCGGCCGGGTCGTCGGCTTCGATTACGATGGCTGAACTGCCTGGGGTGATACGGCCAGTATCGCCGGCGCCGTCGGGCTCCGCGGTCGCCGTCGCGTCATTGGCGGCGATGACATTATATCGAATAACCGTGCGACCGTCGGGACTGGTCGCCTGGACCGTGGTCCCCAGTTGCAGGTAGGGCGCGCCGTAGTTCAACTGGATCGTGCCGTCATCATTGTCGATGACGGTGAGCGGCTCCAGACGGAAGGCGATCTTGCGCGCCACCGCTAGGGCCAGGGCCTCCTGCAACTGGTTGTAAACCGCCTGGCCGCTCTGCTCGACTGAGGCGGTGGTGCCGTCCGACGTCAGATAGGCGCTCAGGTCGACCTCCTTGCGGACCGTAGCGCCGAAGACCTTCCGGCCCGACCGGTCCTGTAAGGTGACATTCATCGACGCGTACAGCTTGTTGGCGCTAAGGTCGTAGTCCGCCCCCCGTGAGGTGTCCTGGGAAAACTGGGTCTGCCGCGTGCCGTCGGCCGACACCGTTCCCGACAGGACATAGTCGCCCGACCGGTCGACCACGGTCAGCTTGTTCGACGCGGCCAGAGCGGCCTCCAGGCTGCTGGTCATGGTTTTGAAGTTGCTGACGCAGTCCTTCACCCACCATGTCCGCCAGGCAACGGCGACGGCGGCGGAGGCGCCAAACCAGTCCGCAGAAGCGGCGGCAGCCGCGCTGCCCTCGCTGTTCTGGTAGTAGGTGCATGTCTCCTGGCTGGCGATCTTGCCGATTCGGATGGAGGTCTGGGCCTGGGCGGAGGTGCCCCAGGCGAGGGTGCAGGCCATGGTTATCGCCGTGGCGGACAGGATGGCATGGCGGCGGGAAACCTTTTGCATCGACATGCTTCCTTATTTCTTTTTCTTTGCCGGCTTGCTCAGGGCGGCCTTGTCCGCAGCCGTGGTGGCGCGCGCGATGGCACCCACGGTAGGCGCGGTGGTGAATTCGGAAACGGCAACGGCCTTGGAAACCCGTCCGTTCACCTCGGTGACCCGGATATAGCCCATTTTCACTTCGGAATTGGCCAGCAGCTCGCCGGTCGCCGGATCGTAGATGGCTTCGCCCTTGCTGTAGAGCGTCAGGATGTCGCCGACATTCAGCGCACCTTCGCCGTAGTTCAGGATAAAAACACCGTCGGATTGAATGGCGGCGACCTGGATGGGGTAGATGGCTTGTACCAGCCCGGTCGCGACCTTGTCGGCCGCAGCGCGAAGCAGCCCCGAACTGTCGACTGACGGCCGGCCGTCGCAGATCGTAGCCGATTTCTGCTGCTCATCGATACGGTCGACATACCTGATCTCGCCCGTACTAGCGTCGGTGATCTTGATGTCGACGCTGACCGTCGCGATCGAATAGACGCATTTCGGGGCGGCGGACCCCTGGGGCGTGAAAAGGGAGCCGACAATGCTGGTGCCGACATCGGACTTGTTGACCACCGACAGGGAGGTGATCGTGCCGTAGATCAGAAAATCGGCGCCTTCGAACCCGCCCTTCTTGCCGGGCTTGTTGGTCGTCACCAGGCCGGAATTGGCACGGTTCTGCTCCCCCAGCACCTTGTCCAGTTCGTTGCGTTCGATGACGCGGAACTTGCTGGTTCCGGCGATGGCGGTCGCGATCATGGTCGAAAAGGAGTCGGCCAGACCGTTGTTGGTCAGGTCCCGCATCTCGTAGACGGCGACGATCGGTTTACCCGACCCCTGCTGCGCCAGGGCCGGAGCCGGCAGGAAAATCAGGACCAAGCCCGCGAAAAGACATAGAAGTTTTTGCAACATATCCGCCCCTTAGTCCCCGCGCACAACCGTGCGACGAGACTCTCGTAACGGAAAATTTACCTTGTTGCAACCTGAAGAATCCATTTATCGACGTTTTTCGAAGCCGATATGACGAAAGGCGCGGAAGCGCTTATTGACCCGTCAGAGCCGCTTTCTTATCCTCGAGTTCCAGCCATTCGGTCTCCCCCGTATCGAGATCGTGCCGCAGCTTTTCCAGCTTTTTCATCGTCGCATCGAACGCTTTGGGATCGCGGCTATAAAGCGTCGCATCCTCCAACACCTTTTCCAACCTGGCGATCTCGCCCTGCCATTGCGGCATCAGCTTTTCGAGATCCTCCAACCGCTTCTGGTCCTTGTAGCTCAGCTTCTTCGGCGCCGTCTTGATCTGGACCGCCGCCGCCTTGGTGGCCGCGATCTCCTTGGGCGTCGCGCCACGATTGAAGAAGTCCGGGTTCTGCCGGATGAAGTCCTGCCACCCGCCCGGCGTCTCCGCCGTCCGTCCATTGCCATCCAACGCCAGGGTCGATGTCGCCAGCCGGTCTATGAAGTCACGATCGTGGGACACCAGGATCAGCGTGCCGTCATAATCGGCCAGCATGTCCTCCAGCAGGTCCAGCGTATCCATGTCGAGGTCGTTGGTCGGTTCGTCCAGCACCAGAAGGTTGGTCGCCTTGGCCAGGGCCCGCGCCAGCTGAAGCCGATTACGCTCCCCGCCCGACAGAGACTTGACCGGCTGACGCAGTTGCTTTTCGCGGAACAGGAAGTCCTTGGCATAGGCAGCGACATGGCGGGGCTCGCCGCGCACCATGATCGAGTCGGAACCCGAATTGGCCAGCACGTCCCACAACGTCTCATCGCCCTTCAGCGCGTCGCGGCCCTGGTCGAGATAGGCGACATCCAGCTTGCTGCCCAACCGGATCTCGCCGGCATCGGCGGGAATCTGGCCCAGCAGCAGCTTGACCAGGGTCGACTTGCCGGCGCCGTTGGGGCCCACAATGGCCAGCCGGTCGCCGCGCAGGATGCGGGTCGACAGGTCCTTGATAAGGGTGCGTCCCTCGAAGCCCTTGGAGACGTGCTTTAACTCGGCCACCAGCTTGCCCGATACGCCGCCGGAATCCAGCACCATGTCCATGGGCTTGTCCATCGCCTTGATGCGGTCGGCAAAATCGCTGCGCATGGCGTTGAGACGGGCGGCGCGGCCTTCGTTGCGGGTGCGCTGGGCGGTGATCGAGCGGTAGAAGGTGTAGGTTTCGCGCTCGATGGCCTTTTCCAGCCGGCGCAACGACTCCGCGGTCTCGGCCTCGACCTTGTCGCGCCATTCGTCGAAGCCGCTGTAATTGGCGTCCAGCCGCAACATGCGCCGGTCGTAGAGCCAGTAGCAGCGCTCGGTGACCCGCTCCAGGAAGGTACGGTCGTGGGACACGATCAAAGCGGCGCCGCGAAAGCTTTTCAGCCGGTCTTCCAGGGTCTGGATGGCGAAGATGTCGAGGTGGTTGGTCGGTTCGTCCAGAAAGATCAGGTCGGGCTCTTCGGCGAAGGCCTTGGCCAGGGCGGCACGGCGCTTTTCCCCGCCGGACATGGAGGTGGTCGGGCCCTGCGGATCGATGCCGAAAGCATAGAGCTCGGCTTCGGCGAGATAGGATTCCGCCCCGCCCGAGATCGTCCAGTCGAGAATGGTGATGCCCTTGGGCTCGGGTTCCTGCAGCACGAAGGCGAAACGGGTGCCCTGGGTGACGTAGCGTTCGCCGGAATCGGCTTCGATCAGCCCGGCCAGCAGCCGCATCAGGGTCGACTTGCCGGCGCCGTTGCGGCCGACCAGGCAGGCACGGACACCGCGGTCGAGGGCAATATCGACGCCGTCGAACAACGGCGTCTGGCCGTCCATCAGGCGGATGTCTTTGAGGGCGAGGAGGGGAGCTTTGGCGTTCATGGGGCGGATGTAGTGTCCCCGGCGGCCTAAGGCAAAGGCTTTTTACCCTTTCACGCCGCAATCGGCCGGCGGGACCCGCGCTCCAGCCAGGCCAGGAACAGCGCCGCGCCGGCCAGCAGGGCCAGGGGAACGAACGGCCAGGCAAAGCGCAGGAACATGTCGGACCGGGTGGCCAGCCCGAATACCGTCAGCCCCAGGCTGGGTAAGGCCGCCAGAACGAAGGCGGTCCAGAACAGTTTCGGCTTCCAGAAGACCAGGCCGGCGGCAGCGGCCAGGTCGCTGAAGCCCATGGCGGCGACCCACACAACGATCCAGGGCTGCACGGGCTGCACGGCCTGGCCGGTCAGGCCATTGACCATCATGACCAGGAACATGACGCCGTAGAGCGCCGTGACGAGACCGACGACCAGGCGTCCGGTGAACACAATGGCTTTCATGACGGTGATCCTTTCGCAAAGAGCAGCCCATAGGCAGCCGCCGGCAAAGGCCAGGGCGTCGGGCGCGGATTCGATGGCTCGGACTTCCTGCCGCATGGCCTCGCCCCAGGCGTGACGGTTAGCGGGCAGCAGCCGGGCGGCCAGATCCGCCAGAAACTTTGCCAGTTTTTGGGCGAAACTCATGTCGTGGCTTCCTGCGTGCCGGTAGAGGTGGCTTCCTGGGCACGCACCTGCGCCAAGGCGATTCCGGCGGCAGTCAGGCGGTAGGCGTGACGCGGCGGCCGGCCGGGCTGCAGCGGCTGGCGCCACTCCGTTTCCAGCAGGCCGTCATCGGCCAGCCGGATCAGTAGCGGATAAAGCGTGCCGGACTTCAGCCCGGTTTCCTTGGACAGATCATAGCCGTAACGCCACGCCTGTGGCTGCACCACCAATGCGGCGAGCACGGTACGGGTCTGCGGCGATATATGGTTGCGTCTGGGCATATGACTATATCAACATATGTAGAGTTTTGAGTCAAATAGAAACTCTACATATATCGCATTTAAAGGCGCTGCCAGGCGTCGCGGGTTGTGCTAAGGAAGCGCATGAAGTTCAGAAATGTGTGTCTTTTGGCGGCTATTATGGTGGCCACACCGGCTGTAGCCCAGACCGAGGCCGATCTGCGCCAGCAGAAAACCGACGCCGTCGAGTTCAAACACCGTCTATTCGGGCTATTGCAGACTCACGACCGCCGCCAGGCCAGTGCCGCCGATATCGAAGCCACGATGGGCGGCGGCTTCGTCACCGATGCCGTGACGGCGACCGACGGCATAGCGGCGGCGCCGACCAAGCGCGTGGCCCAGGGCTTCCGCGCCATGGGCGGGGTCCAATATGTCGTGCCCCTGGCCGACCTGGGCCAGGGCAGCCTGCCGGTCGACCTGCGCCAGGCGACGCTCTACGGTTTCGATATGAAGGCGTTCGCGACCTACGGCGACAGTTGCCTGACCCTGGACGATGTCCGCTACAATTTCCGCGGCGCCTACGGATGGCAGTCGATCGGCTCGGAAACCGGCCAGGTCGGCCTGCGCGGCGAACGCGACAACGCCACCGTCATCGTCTTCGTCGACAAGACGTTTCCAGTTAATGCGAAGGATCAGGCCGAGCTCGACCGGCTGTCGACCCAAAAGAACCTCGACCGCGTCGAACGCCAGCGTCTCGAGGTCCTGAAAAGCAAGATCAACGGCTGCGTGACCAATCTGGACCTTTTCTAAAGCCGCTATTTCTCTATATAGGCGCCATGAGCGTACTTTTCTGGGAAACCAAAACCCTCGAGCAGATGAACGAACAGGAATGGGAAAGCCTGTGCGACGGCTGTGGCCTGTGCTGTCTGGTCCGATTTGAGGATGAAGAAACTCTTGAAGTCATCCCGACCCGCGTTCACTGCAAGCTGTTCGATCCCGAGAAGTGCCAGTGTTCCGACTACGCCAACCGCAAAAAATACGTCCCCGACTGCATCAAGCTGAAACCCGGTAATATCGAAGAACTGCTGTGGATGCCGCACTCATGCGCCTATCGCCGGCTGCATGAGGGCAAGCCCCTGCCGATGTGGCACCACCTGATCACCGGCGACCGCGAAAGCGTCCACCGCGCCGGCGTTTCGGTGCGTGGCCAGACCATCAATGAGAACGAACTGGCTGATCCCGAAGATGCATTGGACTACGCCGCCTGGGACCTCAACGAGGACCGCTCGGACTGGGACGAATTCGAGGACTAGGCTTGCATTTATCCGCCTGAACCGGCTAAGAATGATGAACACGGACAGCGACGGATGCCCCAGACATGCGCGTTGATCTCTCCAGGGAGCCTTTCCATGACAACTCGCCGCCATCTTCTCGCCGGTGCCGCCGCCCTCTCTTTGACACCGGTGTCAGCATGGGCCGCCGCCAAGGCCCCTAAACCTGTCAAACGCCAGGCCATTCTCGACACCATGAAGACCGCCACGCGGTTCATGACCGACAAGGTGGCGTTCCACGGCGGCTATGTCTGGGCCTATTCGGCCGACATGACCCAGCGCTGGGGCGAGATGGAAGCCTATTCCACCATGATCTGGATCCAGCCGCCGGGCACGGCGACCATGGGTCACGTCTTCCTCGATGCCTACCATGCCACCGGCGACGAGGCCTATTACACGGCGGCCACCCAGGTCGCCGACGGTCTGATCGCGGCACAGCATCCGTCGGGCGGCTGGCACTATTTCCACGATTTCGGCGGCCCGGAGTCGCGCAAGCGCTGGTACGACACCATCGGCAAGAACGCCTGGCGCCTCGAAGAGTTCCAGTACGACTGGGGTAACGCCACCTTCGACGATGCCGGCACCTCGGAATCCATGCAATTTCTGCTGCGGCTCTATGTCGAAAAGACGGACGCACGCTTCAAGCCGGCCCTCGACAAGGCGCTGAACTTCGTCCTCGAAAGCCAATACCCGATCGGCGGCTGGCCGCAACGCTATCCGGCCAATCCGGTGAAGCTGCACGGCCACGACGACTATACCGGCGACATCACCTTCAACGACGACGTGGCAGGCGAAAATATCCGCTTCCTGACCATGTACGAACAGACCATCGGCGATCCGCGTATTCCCGACGCCATCCTGCGCGCCATGTCGGTTTACTTGGTCACACAGCAGGGCCAGCCCCAGCCGGGTTGGGGCCTGCAGCACACCCTGGACCTGAAGCCGGCCGGGGCGCGGACCTATGAGCCCAAGGCTCTGGCGACCCACACCACCTTCGCCAATATCCGTCAGCTGATGGACTTCTATCGCCTGACGGGTGAGACCAAGTACTTGGCGCGCATCCCCGAGGCCCTGGACTGGCTGGACAGCGTTCGCCTGCCGGACGCCGACGGCAAGACCAACCGCCACCCGACCTTTATCGAACTGGGCACCAACAAGGGGCTGTACATCCACCGCCGTGGCTCGAACATCGTCAACGGCGCCTACTATTACGACTACGACCCGACCTTTACGCTGGGCCACTACAGTTCGTTCCGCATGCTGGACGTGGCCAAATTGCGCGCCGAATATGAAAAGCTGAAGGCGACCCCGCCCGAGGTGGCCAGCCAGGACTCGCCCTTGAAGGTGAAAGCGCCGCTGCCGAAATATTTCGTCGCCGAGATGAATGCCGGATCCGACCTGAACGCTCCGGACAAGGTCCAGGGCGTCGCCGACCTGGTCAAAGGACTGAACAAGCAGGGCTATTGGCCTACACTTTTGAAGGCGGTCAGCCATCCCTACACCCAAGACGGCAGTCCGACCCCGGCGCCGGGCGATTTCCGCACCACGCGGGTCGGCGACGAGACGGACACCTCGCCATTCGTCACCGACAAACCCGCCACCGGAATCTCGACCAGCGCCTATATCGACAATATGGCCAAGCTGATTGCAGCCCTGCCGACGGCGAAATAATATGCGAGAGCCTGTCGACGAAGATACTGCACGCCGCCTGACTGCCCTTGATCAGGCGCTTGCTGCCGGCTTGGCTGATCATGCTGCCGGACGGGTAAAGCCGGTTGAGGTGGTGGCCGAACGCCTCAAGCGCAAATATCTGCGCATGGCGGCCGAGCGCGGGGAAGCCTAACGCTTACGCTTCTTCGGCTTGGCCGCCTGGATCGCAAACCCGTTGTGCAGCAACCGCGACAACTCTTCCGCCTCGATGACCGGCAGCCGCACCAGCACAGCGGGATAGCCACGGTAATGGTCATCGTCGAAGAACACATCCGGCGCCGCTTCGATCAGCATCTCCTTGTGGTCGAGCGTGCAACTGACGGCCAGAACCTCCAGGTTCGGCCAGCGCGGCTTTTTCGGCGCGTCGCGTTGCATGAAGGTCCAGGCAAAGCCGCGCCCATCGCACGACAGCACCAGCCGCGCCTCGCTCGACTCGTCCGTCGCCCCCGCCATATCGCCGGCCATCCGCCGGACATCCGCTGCATCCACCATGGCGCAGACTTAGCACAACCCCGCCCGGCTTGCCTCTTGAATCAATACCGTTTAGAGCACACTTCTGCGGCAGGAGGTGTGTACTAGCGTGGCAGGTGATCCCTATACCGAACTGGGCGTCAAGCGTGACTCCAGCGACGCCGACATCCAGAAAGCGTTCCGCAAGCTGGCCAAGGAACTGCATCCCGACCAGAACAAGAACAACAAGGTGGCCGAGGAACGCTTCAAACGCATCACGGCGGCCTATGACTTCCTGAAGGATGCCGACAAGCGCAAGCGCTTCGACCGCGGCGAGATCGATGCCGACGGGCGCGAAATCTATCGCGGTTTTGGTGGCGGTGGTGGAGCTGGCGGTGGTCAGGGCGGCTTCAATGGCGGCGCCGGTGGCGGCCGCTTCGAAGGCATGGACCTCGACGACATCATGGAGATGTTCGGCGGCGGTGCCGGACGTCGCGGTGGTGCCGGCGGCGGTTTTGGTGGCGGCTTCGGCGGTCAGCAGAGTGCCCCCCAGCGCGGCAGCGACCTGAAGATCAAGCTCGAGATCGACCTGCTGGACACCATTGTCGGCAATACCCGCCGTGTCATGTTCTCGGACGGCCGCACGGTCGATGTCAACATCCCCAAGGGTTCGAAGGACGGCCAGACCCTGCGCCTGAAAGGGCAGGGGGCGCCGTCGCCGTCCGGGCGCGGCCCCCATGGCGATGCCCTGGTCGAACTGCATCTGAGGGCCCACCCGATCTTCCGCATCGACGGCAACGACCTGCATATGGACCTGTTTGTTTCGCTCCCCGATGCGCTGCTGGGGGGGAAGGTCCAGGCCCCGACCCCTGATGGCCCGGTCACGGTCAACCTGGCGAAGAACTCCAATTCCGGCGCGGTGCTGCGTCTGAAGGGCCGCGGCGCCTTCGATCCCAAGGACGCAACCCGCGGCGATCTGTTCGCCCATGTCGTCCTGGCCATGCCGGATAAGGGGATCGACGGTGTGCCGGAACCTCTGCGGGCCGAGATCGCAACCTTGATGGAACGCTGGCGGGCCAATGCCGCCTACACCCCGTCGATGCCGTCGCGTACCCGAAAATAGGCGGGTTGAAAAATCCGTCCCAAAAAACGAAACAGACGGCGCATAATTTGCTAAAGACAACGAGTTGTTCAGCTAAGGTTCAGGTGCGTGAACCTATAACGGTGTCATGAAAAAGATTTGGCCCCTTCTCTGCGCTGCCATGATCGCCTTCCCGATGGCGGGCGAAGCCAGTGCGGCCATGTTCCAGGACCGTGGCGGGCATGAGCGCGGCAAGGACCGGGACGGCCCGCGTGGTGGTAACGATCGCGGCGGCGGGGATCGCAGCCAGGAAAACCGTCGTGACGACCGCATCAACCGGGCCATCCGGATCGCCGAGTCGCGTGGCCGCGTGCTTGACGCCGGTCAGCAAAGCGGTTCAATCTTCTGGGTACGTGTCGCCACCGATCGTGGCCGGGTCGATCTGCTGATCGACACCGATTCCGGGCGCATCATCGGAGAGCGTTAGTTGCGAATCCTTTTAGCCGAAGACGATCCGGACCTGTCGCGTCAGCTCAAGGCCTCCTTGAGCGACGCCGGTTATGTGGTGGATCACGCCCCCGACGGCGAGGAAGCCCATTTCCTGGGCGATACCGAGCCCTATGACTGCATCATCCTAGACCTGGGCCTGCCCAAGATCGACGGCGTGTCGGTGCTGGAACGCTGGCGCCGTGAAGGCAAGTCGACGCCGGTCCTGATCCTGACGGCGCGCGGCGCCTGGAGTGACAAGGTGTCGGGGTTCGACGCCGGCGCCGACGACTATCTCACCAAGCCGTTCCATACCGAAGAACTCCTGGCCCGTCTGCGGGCCCTCGTCCGCCGTGCCGCCGGCCATGCCCAGCCTCTGCTGGTCTGCGGCGGTTTGCGCCTGGATCCACGCGCCGCCCGCGCCAGCGTCAATGGTGAACCGCTGCGGCTGACGTCGCTGGAATACCGGTTGCTTCACTATCTGATGATGCACCAGAACCGGGTGATCTCGCGCACCGAACTGGTCGAGCATCTGTACGACCAGGATTTCGACCGGGACTCGAACACCATCGAGGTCTTCATGGGCCGGTTGCGCAAGAAGATCGGCAACGACCGTATCGAGACGGTGCGCGGGCTGGGTTATCGCCTGAAGCCGCTGCACGACGAGGTCGGCGAGTTGTGAGCACGCTCCTCCCTATACCTCCCCACATGTGGGGAGGGGGACCGCTCGAGCGAAATGGAGCCGAAGGCGGAATGAGTGAGGTGCGGTGGTGGGGCGACTTTCTTTCGGAAACGCCGTCGATCTCTGTACCGACAGCAAGTCGCTCCACCACCATTTCGCTCCGCTTCACTACGTTCGCTTTGCTCATGGTCCCCCTCCCAACCTTCGGCGGGGAGGTATAAGTGGTTGATGAACCGGCCCCCAAACCCCGCGGTCCCGCCGACAATATCCGCCGCATCTGGCAACGTCTGACGGCCAACTCCCTGGTCGGGCGGCTGATCCGGCTGGCGGCGGTGTGGTTCATCTTTGCTCTGTTTGTCACCGGCATCGGCCTGACCGCCTATTTCTCACGCGTCACCATGCATCGCTTCGAAGCCGGCGTCGGCCAGTTCGCCGACAACCTGTTCTCGGTGACCAATATCGAGGACGGCGCCGTCGACACCAGCCGCTTTGTCGATGCCCGGTCCGGCATCTTCCATTCCGGCCTCTACTGGCAAGTCGCCGAGTTGGACGCCCAGGGTAACATCGTCAATCCGGTCAAGTCGCGCTCGCTGTGGAACGCCCGCCTGCTGCTGCCGTCGAAGGTCCTGGCGCAAGCTAAGGAAAAGGTCGCCAAAGCCGTCTATTACGACGGTATGGGCCCCAAGGGTGAACCTCTGCGCGTGGCCGTCATCTATTCCATGGTGGATTCCAACGCCTATGTCTTCATGGCCGCCGAGGACGCTAGTCCGGTCAACCGTGACATCCGCACGTTCGGCTTGATGACCGGTGCAGCGCTGCTGTTGCTGGCCTTGGGCTCGCTGGGCGCCATCTATGTTCAGGTTCGCATCGGCCTGCGCCCGCTGTTCGACCTCACCGACGAAATCGCCAGTGTCCAGAAGGGACAGCAACTGCGCCTGACCAAGACCTATCCCGCGGAAATCACCCCCGTGGCGCGCCAGCTCAACGCCTTCCTCGACTACGCCCAGGAGGTGGTCGAACGCCAGCGCATGCATGTCGGCAACCTGGCCCATGCCCTGAAAACCCCGCTCTCGGTCTTGCTGACCTCGGCCGGCGACGACGAAGGCCCGCTGCCGGAAGCCGTGCGCAAACAGACCGAGACCATGCGCGCCCAGGTCGACCACCATCTGCGCCGCGCCCGCGCCGCTGCCCGCTCGACCGCCATGGGCGAGCGCACCGCGGTCGAGCCGGTGTTCGACGAACTGGCCGTCATGCTGGAACAGGTCTTCCAGGACAAGGGTGTCATCATCGACTGGCGCGCGCCCGATCACCTGGCCTTTCGCGGCGAAAAGCAGGACTTGCAGGAAATCGCCGGTAACCTGCTGGAAAACGCCTGCATCTGGTGCCAGCGCAAGGTGCTGATCCTGGCCGAATTCGATTCCGCGACGCAGACCCTGGTCATGGCCATTGAGGACGACGGTCCGGGGCTGGACGAATCCCGCTTCGACGAAGTATTGAAGCGCGGTGCGCGGCTGGACGAAAGCATCCCGGGCTCAGGCCTGGGCCTGTCGATTGTCGATGAACTGGTGCGCGCCTACGGCGGCAAACTGCAGTTCGAAAAGGCGTCGCTGGGCGGGCTGCGGGTAAAGGCTACCCTGCCCGGAAATCTGGACCTGTAAAACCACCATATCCGTTTTCCGCAAAGGATTGCAGCAAGGCTTTGCGCGGGGCGGTGACGGGGTACCCGTCAGACAAAATTAACCAGGAAAACCTAGACTTACAGGCCAGTCCGACGGCGGTCGGACGCGTGCAGGAACTTGAGTGTAATGGGCGTTATCGCGGACAAACGGCTGAATCTGGTGAAAGGCCTGGTGAAGACCTTGCCGCAGACCAGTCTGCGTTCGCTGGAACTGGCCCTGGGCCTGACCAAGGACGAGGCCCTGGTACAGGTGCGCGAACTGGTCAGCATTGAACTGGAATTCCGTCACGTCAAGGAAGCCGTTTTCGCGCCCTACCTGGCATTGCTCGAGGCGCGCCATGACGGGCTGGAGGGGATTCAGTTTCCGGTCTGGCTGCTCGACAACATCTGGAGCGCACTGGAAGTGCGCGAACCGGAACTCTACATGCAGTCGCGCTATGCCCTGCGCGGCCTGCGCAGCGAAGACCCGACACCGGTGGTGTTTTTCCGGCTGGTGACTGCGGCGGCTCAGATCTGCCGCGAAAACCCGCACGACATCCTGCCGGGTAAACCCGACACGTCCGATGGCGAGGCTGTCACCGAATTCGCCAAATATCTCGACCTGCATCGGATTTCCCGGGCTATGCTGGGCCGGCTGCCGGATTTCCTGGGGCGTATAGATGCCGACCGCGCCACGGCCTTGCGTCTGATGTTCAAGGACGCCTGCGCCAACGATTCCGAAGGCGGTTACCGGCTGATGGAAATCCTGTTCGCCAATCTCGAAGAGGGCGCCCAGATCGTCAAGTTTGTCGCTACGGTATCCGATCGCGCCGGCGAACGCTTCCTGGCGGCTTCGGAGCTGGCTGTGTTCGGCGAACGCATCCTGGGCGTTGTCGATGAACGGCTGCGGGATCTGAAAGCCTATATGGGTGGGCGGGGCAAGGTCTGCGAAGACCTGGGCGTGGCCGGCCAGAAGGTCACGGCCTGCCTGGCCCTGATCCATTCGTTCGAAAACTATATCGAACTGCAACGCGACGGCCCCTGGGGCAAGCGCCTGTCCGCTGGCCACAAGCTGATCGCCGAACTCGTTGAGAGCGAGTTGAAGAAGGCCGAGCGGATTCTTGAGGACACCCTGCCGCTCAAGTCCGAACGGGTTTACGGCCGGGTGCGTAAGGAGACCCCGCATCTGGAGCGTCCGCCCAAACCGGAAGCCGTGGCGCGTGCCGCCCAGACCCTGGCCTTTGTGAAGACCGTGCGTAACGTCGCCCATGCCGGTGGCTTCTCGTCCCTGCACACCAAGACGGCCCAGGCGCTGGAAAGCGCCATGGACAGTTATTTCGAGGAACTGTTGTCGATCGCCAATGGCGATGAGCCCGCCGATCCGGACGTGGTGATGAGCTTCTTCGAGCTGGTCACCGACCTGATGCAAGCCCTGTGTGGTGAGGAAAAGGCCGTGGTTTCGCGCCGCCGCGTCGCCTCGTCGGACCTGTTCAAGCCCAAGAATGTAGCTTAGAGCGCATCCCGAAAAGTGTGACGCACTTTTCGGATTAAGATGCGCGTCAACATTAAAGCCCGCAGCGCGGAAATGCCGCGCTTGACGTCCCGACATTTGGTTTTGGTTTCGCCGCCAAATCGTCTAAGGAAGCGGCATGATTTTGCTCACCCTGATCTGCGTGCTGATCAGCCTGGCTGTCGTGGCGGTCGCCGTGTTGTGGCACCGCTTCGCGCCGGCCCAGGGCGCGCTGGCGCATGAAAAAGCCCTCTATGCCGGCTTTGTCGCCGACGTCGACCGGCGCCTGGCCGCCGGCGATATCGATGCCGACGCGGCCCACGAAGAAAAAACCGAAGCCGCCCGCGCCCTGCTGAAGGCCGGCGATCACCTGACCACGCCCACGGTAAAGCCGGCCGTCGGGGTCGCTGTGATCGCCATAACCGCGGCCTTGGCCTTCGGAGTCTATATGCTGATTGGCCACCCTGGCCTGGCAGGGCAGCCCTTCAAGGACCGTCTGACGCGCTGGACCGCCATGGCGCAGGAAGACCCCGATTCGGTGCCGCCCGAAGTCATGGTTGCCGTCCTGCGCCAGGGCGAAGCGAAGAATGGCGGCGACCCCCAGTACTGGCTGATGATCGGCCGCTTCCAGACCTGGTCCGGCAATACCTATGAAGGCATGAAGGCCTATAAGCGCGCTCGCGCCATGTCGCCGCAGACCTTCAATGAATGGTCGGCCCTGGGTGAAGCCATTACCCTTACGGCGGATGGCAACATCAATGCCGAGGCCGTCGCGGCCTTCGAACAGGCGCTGAAACTGGACCCGAAGGACGCTCGCGCCCTCTACTATCTGGGCCGCCATCAGGTCGCGATCGGCCGGTTCGATGAAGCCCGGACAAGCTTCCGTACCGCCCTGGCCAGCACGTCGCCGGACAATCCGTCGCGGCCGGCCATCGAAGACGAGCTCAAGGCCGTCGATGTCGAGGAGGCCGCCAGCACCGCCATGAAGACCCGTATTACCGGCATGGTCGCAGGCCTGGAGGCTTCGCTGACGTCCGACCCGGAAAACGCCGACGGCTGGGCGCGGCTGCTGCGGTCCTATGACGTGCTGGGCGATGCCGCGGGCCATGCCCGCGCCGAAGCCGACATGAAGGCGCACTACAAGGCGCGGCCGCAGGTCGCCGACGCCATCCTGGCCAAGTCGCAACAGGCCGTCGGCGCGGAGGTGACGCAATGAGCTGGTGGCCCAAATCCGCCAAGGCCAAACGGCGTTTGACGATTTTCCTGGTCGCCGCGCCGGTGCTGATCCTGGCCGTGGCGTTAAGCCTTTACGCCCTGCGCGGCACGACCGTCTATTTTTACACCCCGGCCCAGATGCTGGAAGCCAAGGTCGCCACCGGCCAGACCATCCGCCTGGGCGGCCTGGTCAAGCCCGGTACGGTGGTGCGCGCCGCCGACGGTACGGTCAGCTTCACCGTCCAGGACAAGCTGAAAGAGGTCGCCGTCGCCTATAAGGGCGAACTGCCCGACCTGTTTCGCGAAGGCCAGGGCGTGGTCTGTGAAGGCCAGGTCACCGGCATGGCGTCGCTGCGGGCCGTCCAGGTTCTGGCCAAGCACGATGAAAAATACATCCCCAAGAACGTGCAGGACGAATTGAAGAAGCAAGGCGAATGGCGCCCCGAAGCCGGGATGAGCGCGTCCCCCGAGCCGCAAAGGCCGTTCGGTTCATGATCGCGGAAATCGGCAACTTCTGTCTCGTCCTGGCCTTTATGCTCAGCGTCGCGCAAGCGGGCGTGGTCCTGGCCGGCTGGCGCATACGCGGCCTGGAACGTTTCTCCGAAGGCCTGTCCCTGGCGGCCGCCTTGGCCATCATCGGCGCCTTTGCCATGCTGATCACCGCCTTTGTCCAGTCCGATTTTTCGGTGCTGAACGTCTATCAGCATTCGCATACCGACAAACCTCTGCTCTACAAGATTACCGGTTCGTGGGGCTCGCACGAAGGCTCGATGCTGCTGTGGTGCCTGATCCTGCTGGTTTACGGTGCCTTTATCACCCTGCGCGGTGGCGGCCTGTCCGATGGACTCAAGCACAAGGCCTTGGGTGTCCAGGGTCTGTTGGGGGCGGCCTTTACCGGCTTCACCCTGTTCAGCTCCAACCCGTTGTGGCGCCTGGCCGAAGACCCCAACCGCATCTGGGCGCTGGAAAAGGCGCCGCTGCAGGGCCTGTCGCTCAATCCGGCGCTGCAGGACCCGGGCCTCGCCTTCCATCCGCCCATGCTCTATCTCGGCTATGTTGGCTTTTCGGTGGTGTTCTCGTTTGCCGTCGCCGCCCTGATCGAAGGCCGGCTGGATCGGGCCTGGGCGCGCTGGATCCGGCCGTGGGTTCTGATCGCCTGGAGCTTCCTGACGGCCGGCATTACGCTCGGCGCCTTCTGGGCCTACTACGAACTGGGATGGGGCGGCTGGTGGGCGTGGGATCCGGTCGAAAACGCCTCCTTCATGCCGTGGCTGGCGGCAACCGCCCTGCTGCATTCGGCGATCGTCATGGAAAAGCGCGATGCCCTGAAAGCCTGGACGGTGTTCCTGGGTCTGCTGGCCTTCACCTTCTCGATGCTGGGCGCCTTCCTGGTGCGCTCGGGCCTGCTGACCTCGGTCCATGCCTTTGCCGTCGATCCGCAGCGCGGCATCCTGCTGCTGACTATCCTGCTGGTGACGGCCGGGGCAGGCTTTGCCCTGTTCGCCCTGCGCGCGCCGGAGCTGAAACCCGGCGGCCTCTTCGCCCCCATCTCGCGCGAAGCCGCCCTGGTGGCCAACAATCTGCTGCTGTCGGCGGCCCTGTGCTCGGTCTTCCTCGGTACTCTGTACCCGATCCTGATGCAGGCCGTGTTTAACAAGACCATGTCGGTGGGCGAGCCCTATTACCTCGCCGTGTTCGGGCCGATCATGATCGCCGCCTTCGCCCTGATTCCGATCTCGGCCCTGATGGCGTGGAAGCGCGCCGATCTGAAAGCTATAGTGCAGCGCCTGGGGATTGCCTTCGGTGTGGCATCCCTGGCTGCGGCCGTCGGTCTGTTGTTGTACCGCGGCGCCACCTGGTGGGCGGAAGCACAGTATCTCGCAGGCCTTTTGGTCGGTTTCTGGCTGATCTTCGGGTCGTTGAAACTGCTGTGGGATCGTGCCGAAGGAAAACTGCGTCGGTTGAAGGGCTTACCCCTGGCGACCTGGGGGATGTTGCTGGCCCATATCGGCCTGGGCGTCTTCGTCCTGGGCGCCGTGGTCGAGACCCACGCCAAGCTGGGCGCGACCCAGGTCATGGCCGTCGGCGACAGCCTGACGGCCGGGCGCTATCAGATGCACTTCAATGAAACCTTTGCCGAGATGGGCAGCAATTACGACGCCCAGGGCGGGGTGTTCAGCATCACCGAACAGGGCAGGGCGGTCTGTGACGCCCGGCCGCAATGGCGCTACTATTCGGCATCGCGCTCGTCCCAGAGCGAGGTTTGGCTGTGTTTTACGCCGCTGTCGGATCTGTATGTCGTCATGGCCCAACCCCAGACCCTGGCCGACGGCCGCGCGGCCTGGTCGGTTCGCTTCTTCTACAATCCGTGGGTCCGCCTGATCTTCTTCGGTCCGCTGCTGATGGCGATCGGCGGCCTGGTCTCCCTGGCCGATCGCCGCCTGCGCCTGGGCGTTCCGGTCAAGGGTAAAAAGCCGAAGTCTTCTACCGAAAAGGTGGAAGCGTGATGATCAGAGGTCTTCTAGCCGCCCTGTGCCTCCTGCTGGCCGCCACCTCGGCCCTGGCCGACCCGGTTAAGGACGAAGCCCGCGCCGAGGCCCTGTTCCGCGAAGTCCGCTGCATCCAGTGCCAGAGCGAGAGCATCGCCGACTCGCATGCCCCCATCGCCGCCGACATGCGCCGCCAGATTCGCGAAGACATCGCCGCCGGCAAGGACGACAACCAGATTCGCGAAGAACTGCGGGCGCGCTACACCGATTACGTCCTTTTCCGGCCGCGTTTTGCGCTGTCGAATCTTCTGCTGTGGAGTCTGCCGCCGCTCATTGTGCTGCTAGGTGCCGGGCTGCTGTTCTGGCTCAACAAAAGGTCAAAAATCTCAAGATCTTACGACTTGACGCCGGAGGAAAACGAAAAACTTCGCGAAATCATGAAATCAGACGATTGATGTCACGATTTTGCCTCAGCCGTTTGGTTAAGCTGCGACGGCGGTAAATTTATTCGCCCGGACAGTTGTCATCCGGCCGCGAAGCGCTCAGATAGTCTGAAGCACATACATACCGCAGGAAATTAGGTAGTACCCATGGGGATTCGCAATATTTTCGGGACCGCAAATCTGAAATCCTTGCTCAAGAACAAGTCGTTCCTCGGCGGCGCCGCATTGGGCGTGGTTCTGGCCGCCGGCGTTTCCGCCGCCGCCATGACCGGTCTGGGCCAGGCGCCGGGCCTCTATGACGGCGCGCAACTGCTGAAGACCGCTGACCTGACCCCCGTCAAGCCGCCCAATGGCGCCCCGATGTCCTTTGCGGACATGATCGAGCGCGTGTCGCCGGCCGTGGTCTCGATCGAGACCAAAGGCAAGATCAAGGTCGACGCCGTTCCGTCCCTACCGGGCTTCAGCTTCCCGGGCCAGGATCCCAATGGCGGCCGTGAACAGGAAGTTCGCGGCGCCGGTTCGGGCTTCTTCATCTCGGCCGACGGCTATGTCGTCACCAACAACCACGTCGTCGAAGGCGCCACCGAAATCACGGTCAAGCTGACCAATGACAAGGAACTGCCGGCCACCGTCATTGGCCGCGACGAAGCCACCGACCTGGCCGTGCTGAAGGTCGAAGGCAAGGACTTCCCGTTCGTTCGCTGGGAACTGGAGCGCAAGCCGCGCGTCGGCGATTGGGTCGTCGCCGTCGGTAACCCGTTCAACTTCTCCAACACCGCCACCGCCGGTATCGTTTCGGCCTATGGCCGCGACCTGCGTGAAAGCGGCACCAGCTATATCGACTACCTGCAGATCGACGCCGCCATCAACCGGGGCAACTCGGGCGGCCCGACCTTCGACCTCTATGGTAAGGTGATCGGCGTCAACACCGCCATCGTGACCCCGTCGGGCGCCAATGCCGGCGTCGGTTTCGCCATTCCGGCCGAAACCGCCAACAAGATCACCCAGCAGCTGATGACCGGCGCCAAGATCGCCCGCGGCTATATCGGCGTCTCGATCCTGCCCGTCAGCAAGGAAATCGCCGAGTCGCTGAACCTCGTCGACACCACCGGCGCCTTCGTGGCGGAACTGCCGCGCGGTGGGCCGGCGGAAAAGGCCGGCCTGCAGGTCGGCGACATTATCAAGTCCGTCAATGGCACGGCGGTAAAGAGCCCGACCGACCTGACCCGCCGCATCGCCGACATCAAAGCCGGTGAAAAGGTCGTGGTCGAGGTCCTGCGCAACGGCCAGGTGTCCAAGATCACGGTAACCGCGACCCTGCGTCCGTCCGAAGGTGATCTGGCCCGTGGCGCTCAGGGCGGTGAGGAAGGCTCCTCCTCGTCCAGCAGCAGCGAAAGCGGCTCGGCTCCGGTGATCGGCCTCAGCGTCAAGGCGCTGTCGCCAGACGTCCGCAAGACATTCGGCATTGCCGCCGAAGTCAACGGCGTGGTCATCACCGACCTGGACGCCAATTCGGACGGCGCCGAAGAAGGCCTGCGTCCGGGCGATGTCATCGTTCAGGCCAACAACCAGGTCCTGACCAGCGACACGCAGTTCAAGTCGATTGTGGCCGACCTGCAAAAGTCCGGTCGTCCCAGCATCCTGCTGCTGATCAACCGCGACGGCCGCAACGCCCCGCTGGTTCTGTCGCTGAAAGCTCCGGAAGCGCCCAAGCCGTAAGGCGCAGCCTCTATCCATAGAAAAGCCCTCCGTTCGCGGAGGGCTTTTTTGTTGCCGGCATCTGTCCAATTTTTAACGCGCTTCCCGTTACGATTCGCGCTAATAGCTGGTTTCATAACCAACCATGGGGCAGACGGATGAAGGTCCTGATCGTCGAGGACGACAACGAAGCGGCAACCAACATGCAGCGCGGCCTCAAGGAGGCCGGCATCGAGGCGCGCCTGGCCGGCGACGGCCAGCAGGGCCTGGACGCGGTCAAGGCCGAAATGCCCGACGTCATCATCCTGGATCGGATGATGCCGGTGATGGATGGCGTCACCATGCTGCAGCAATTGCGCAGCGAAGGCACCGACGTACCGGTACTGTTCCTGTCGGCCCTGGGTGAACTTGAAGACCGGGTTTCGGGCCTGCGCGCCGGCGCCGACGACTACCTGGTCAAGCCCTATGCCCTGACCGAACTGGTGGCCCGCGTCGAAGCCCTGGCACGCCGCAAGGACAAGGACGCCGTCGATACCGTGCTGCGGGTCGGCGACCTGGAGATGAATCTGATTTCGCGCGTGGTGAAACGTCAGACCAAGATCATCGACCTGCAACCGCGCGAGTTCCAGTTGCTGGAATTCCTGATGCGCCATGTCGGCCAGAGCGTGACGCGGACCATGTTGCTGGAGAAGGTCTGGGCTTATCACTTCGACCCGCAGACCAATGTCATCGACGTCCACATTTCGCGCCTGCGTTCCAAGCTGGACAAGGACTTCGACCGGCCGATGCTGCACACCGTCCGCGGCGAAGGCTATCAGTTGAAGGCGTGATGCATTGCGACATCCAGATACCGCTTTTATGTAGTTGCCGGTCTATCAATGTCGGTGCAACGCGCACCCT
>NZ_AWGD01000028.1 GCF_000495795.1 Asticcacaulis sp. AC460 | reverse complement strand
CCTCCCCACTTCGTAGGGAGGAGAAGTTAGCCCCGCCGGGTATGGATTTTACCGTGGAGCCACGCCATGCCTGACCCTATCTCCGGCCTTCGGCAGCGTGTGTCGGCCCTGGGGCGGGTCGACCTGTTCAATCTGAACATCTTCAACCCCAACTTCTTTCGCCAGACTCCGTTCCGCCTGACCCTGGTCTTCCTCAGCGTCTATGTCTTCGTCGCCGTTCTGGTGTTCGGCTATATCTACCTCGCCACCTCGACGGAATCGCGCGCCTGGGGCAACAGCGCCATCGATGCCCGCATGAAGGTCTTACAGGAACTGCAGTCCACCGAAGGCCAGGCCGGCGTGGTCTCGGAAATCCTGACCGATGACGCCGTCGAATGGGTCTTCGCGAAAGGCGCCTTTGACGGCTCCGGCCAGGTTCTGGCGCAAAACAGCCGCGCCCGGATGGAGGGCCGCGACCTGCCGGACTATCTGATCGCCGCCGGTTTGAAGATGTTGAAAAACGGCCAGAAGGAGATGTCGGTCAACTTCTTCAGCCGTTCACCCAGCGACGAGAAATGCTGCCGCTACCAGGGGCGGATCGTCAAGCTGGGCGACGACTTCCTCGTTTATGTCGCCATGGACATGAGCTTCGCCGATCACAATTTCCAGCAGGAGGTCAAGGCGGCGGTCGGCGGCGGTATTCTGGTCATCATCCTGGGCCTGTTCGCCGGCACCCTGATCAACCAGGAGGTCTCGCGCTCGGTGCAGCGCGTCACGACCGTGCTGGAACGCGTCCAGGAGGGCGATCTGAAGGCGCGCATTCCCGTACGCGACACCGGCGATGAATTCGACGCCCTGGGCATCCGCATCAACCAGACCCTGGCGCGGATGGAAAAGACCATGGGCAACCTCAAATACGCCGGCGACGCCATCGCCCACGACCTGCGCTCGCCGCTGTCGCGCCTGCGCACCAAGCTGGAAGTGTCGCTGATCGACGTCGAAAAGGACCCTTCCCAGGCGCGTGAGGCCCTGGCCAAGGCGCTGGACGAGACCGACCAGCTTCTGCGTACCTTCCAGACCGTGTTCTCCATTTCGCGGCTCCAGGCGGCGGGCGGGGCGCCGGAGCAGGTCCTGTTCGACGCCACCGCCCTGGCCGACGACATGGCCGAGCTGTACGAACTGGTCGCCGCCGACAAAGGGCTGGAGTTCGAATTCGAGATCGAGCGCGACGTCAAGGCGCTGGGCAATCGTGATTTCCTGGCCCAGGCCCTGGCCAACCTGCTGGACAATGCGGTGAAATATACGCCGGAAGGCGGGATCACCTTCCGCCTGCGCCGGACCTCCCAGCGCGAGGTCGAGTTCTCGATTACCGACACCGGACCGGGCGTGCCGGAAAAGGATCGGTCGCGCATCGCCGAACGCTTTGTGCGCCTGGAAAACTCGCGCACCCTGCCGGGCGTGGGTCTGGGGCTATCGATGGTCGAAGCCGTGGCGATTGCGCACAAGGGCCGGCTGGACATCGCCGAAGGCCCGGGCGTGTACAAGACTCAGGGGCCGGGCCTGCGCACCGCCCTGGTCCTGCCAGCCGTTTAGGCCTTTTCCCGGTTCAAAAACAAGAAACGGTTTCGCTGACAACGTTTTTGCATTACTCAGCAAAGACCGCGTAAGCGATTCCGGGGGGAACAGGAGAGGCGTTACCAGGCTACCATGGCGGATGTGTTGTTTTCTTCTCTGGTCGAACGGCTGCACCCCTGCGGCCCCGTGCTCAACGAGTCCAATGCCGCCTACGTCATGGACACGCTGGAAGAGGTCGCCCGCGCCGAAGGCTGGATCGACGTCCTGAAGGCCGCAGAACCCGCCCTGCGCCCCGTATTGGCCGCGTCGCCCTATCTCGCCGGCCTGATGCGCCGAGACCCCCAACGCCTGCGCGAAACCCTGATCACCGCGCCCGAAGCCCGCCTCAAGGCGATACTGATGGCCACCGAAGCCATCGAGCAGCAGGCCCTGACCATGGACACGCTGGATATTCCGGCGGCCAAGAAGATCCTGCGCCACCTCAAGGCCGACACCCACCTCCTGACCGCCCTGGCCGACCTGGGCGATGTCTGGAATCTGGACCACGTCACCGCCGCCCTGACGCGCTTTGCCGATGCTGTCACCTGCGCCGCCCTGGCCCTGGTGGTACGCGATGAAACCGACAAGGGCCGCATCGTGCCCTTCGAACGCGGCGAACGTGGCATCCTGCCCGGCCTCTTCGTCCTGGCCATGGGTAAGCATGGCGCCGGCGAGCTCAACTATTCGTCCGACATCGACATCACCTTCTTCTGCGACCTGGACCGCTTGCCCATCGCCGGCCAGGTCGAAGCCCAGACCTTTGCCGACCGCGTCGCGCGCGCCGTGTCGACGATGCTCAGCGAACGTACCGGTGACGGCTATGTCTTCCGCGTCGACCTGCGCCTGCGGCCGGACCCGTCCTCGACGCCGACCGTGGTCAGCGTCCCGTTTGCGCTCAACTACTACGAATCGGTCGGCCAGAACTGGGAGCGCGCCGCCTTCATCAAGGCGCGGCCGATTGCCGGCGACATGATCGAGGCGCGTCAGTTCATGACCGACCTGACGCCGTTCATCTGGCGCCGCAGCCTCGACTATCCCGCCATTGCCGACGTTCAATCGATCAAGCGCCAGATCCACGTCTACCATGTCGACGAACGCCTGGACCCTGCCGGCGCCAATCTGAAGCTGGGCGCCGGCGGTATCCGCGAGATCGAGTTCTTCGCCCAGACCCAGCAACTGATCCTGGGCGGCCGCGACCCGTCCCTGCGCTCGCGCCGCACCCTGGATGCCCTGGACGCCCTGCGCCGGGCCGGCCATCTGGTGCCGGCCGTCGCCAAGGAGCTGAAACAGGCCTATTGCCGTCTGCGCGACTGGGAACATCGCGTCCAGATGATCCACGACGAGCAGACCCACGAACTGCCGGAAGCCGATGAGGGCCGTCTTCCGATTGCCGCCCTGTCCGGTTTCTCGAACCTGTCGCGCTTCGATCTGGCCGTGTCGCGGACCCTGCGTCTGGTCAACGGCCACTATGGCGAACTGTTCAGCGAGGCCGAGCCCCTGTCGTCCAGCTTCGGTTCCCTGGTCTTCACCGGTATCGAGGACGACCCCGAAACGCTCAAGACGTTGAAACGCATGGGGTTCGACCAGCCCGAACAGGTGTCGGCGACCATCCGGTCCTGGCACCATGGCCGCATCCCGGCGACCCGGTCGGAGCGCGGGCGCGAACTGTTTACCCGCCTGGTGCCGCGCCTGCTGGAGGCGCTGAACGAAACCGGCACCCCGTCGATCGCCTTTACCCGGTTTTCGCGCTTCTTCGTGACGCTGAATGCCGGGGTGCAGATTCAATCGCTGTTCCTGGCCAATCCGAAGCTGTTCAAGTCGATCGTCGAGATCATGGGCTTCTCGCCGCGCCTGGCCCAGATGCTGGCGCGCCACCCCACCTCGTTCGACGCCATGCTGGATGCCGGCTTCTTCGATCCGCTGGGTGAAGAACTGGACGCCATCGTCACCCGCGAAGTTGAACGCGTGCCGGGCGATCTCGAAGCCGTCATGAACGCCCTGCGCCGGGTTGGCCGCGAACAGCAGTTCCGCATCGGCATGCAGATCCTGTCCGGGCGGCTGGATACCGAAGCCGCGGGCGGTGCCTATGCGCGCCTGGCGGATGCCTGCGTCAACCACCTGGCGCCGTTATGCCTGGAGGATATCCAGCGCCAGGCCGGCCGGCTGGATGGCCAGGTTGCCATTCTGGCCCTGGGCAAGCTCGGCTCCCAGGAGATGACCGCGACCTCCGACCTGGACCTGATGGCCGTCTACCTGCCCGACGACCCGTCGGGTGTCTCCAGCGTCAAGGGCTGGGCGGCGGAAACCTGGTTCGGCCGCTTCACCCAGCGCCTGATTTCGGCCCTGTCGGCGCCGACTCACGAGGGCTCGCTGTACGAAATCGACATGAAGCTGCGCCCGACCGGCGCCAAGGGACCGGTGGCCGTGTCGCTGGCAGCGTTCGAGAACTATTATACCCGCGGCGCCGATACCTGGGAATTCCAGGCCCTGACCCGGGGGCGCGTGGTGTGGTCGTCTTCGGCCGACTTTGCCGACCTGGCGCGGCTGAAGATCGAGACCATCCTGCGGCGTCAACGGCCGAAGGGCGAGACGGCGCTGGACGTGCTGAACATGCGCGCCCTGATGGAGCGCGAACGCCCCGGCAAGGGTTTCTGGGATTTCAAGCTGTGTGTCGGTGGTCAGGTCGACTGCGAATTTGCCGCCCAATACCTGCAACTGATCCATGCCTCTGAAGGCGGTCCCCTGCGCGTCGGCACGCTCCAGGCCTTGTCGGCCATGCAGCGCGCCGGCCTGGCGCCGGCCGAAGAGGTCGAGGCCCTGGCGTCGGCCTGGCGGGTACAGCAATCCCTGGCTCAGGTGATGCGCGTGTCGCTGACCGAAACCGATGACCCGCACAACGAGCCCGAAGCCTTCCAGCGCAAGCTGGCGCGCGCCGTCCACACCCGCCGTCTCGACACGCTGGAAAAGAAGCTGAGGGACTTGCGCAAGCGGGCCCGCCAGGCGTTCGAGAAGATCGTGCGCGCATAAATCATACCTCCCTGCGCCCTTCGCGTGGGGAGGGGGACCGCACGAGCGCGCACCGCCGAAGGCGCAGCGCGTGAGATGTGGTGGTGGGGCGACTTTCTTCCAAGCGCGCTATAAGAATTCTTCTCAGTCGTTTCGACGGAAACACCGTTATTGTTCGTACAATTACATGAAGCCAACCCGGGGGACGGTGTTCAGGATCAGGTAACTCAATGTCGCGTACAGTCATGCTCCGTTTCGCTCTCCGATATGTTCGTCGTGACGGCATGTTTGTGGTAAGGAAGTAAGGCCCATGCCCGAGACCCTGCGCATCAGTCTGCCACCCGCCGACTCCGCCAGGCCCGCTGCCGTGGCGAGGCCGGAGACCACACGTGTGAACGCCGATCCCGACGAAACCTTGCTGGAGCGCATCGCCAAGGGTGATACCTCCGCCGTGTCGACCCTGGTGTCGCGCAAGCTGCCGCGGCTGCTGTCGCTGGCGCGGCGCATGCTGGGCGATCCGGTCGAAGCCGAGGACGTGGCCCAGGAAACCTTGGTCCGCACCTGGAAACAGGCGCGCGACTGGGTGCCGGGCAAGGCGCGGATCGACACCTGGATGCACCGGGTGGCGCTGAACCTGTGCTACGACCGTCTGCGCCGCCGGCGCGACCAGGTGTCGACCGACGATGTCGAAATCGTCGATACGGCGGCCGGACCGGGCGCGGCGCTGGAAAGGGCGCAAAATGCGGCTTCGCTGCAAACGGCGTTGAAGGCCTTGCCGGAACGCCAGCGGGTTGCGATAACGCTGTGTTATTATCAGGAATTGTCCAATATCGAGGCCGCGGCCCTGATGGAGGTCAGCGTCGAGGCCCTTGAGAGTTTGCTGTCGCGGGCGCGGCGCAGCCTCAGAGCCCGGCTCAATCCTGTCGAAGATAAGTCCGGTATCGCCGGATCCGAGATTTACCCTAAGCCTGGTGCCAAAGACTTGGACAACAGGCCGGGAGGTGCGTGATGCGTAACGAAGACATGACGGCCCGGCGGTTCCGGGACATTCTCGACGCCTACGGCGCCGATCCGGTCCGCTGGCCGGACGGTGAGCGTGAGGCCGCGTGCGCCTTTGCCGCCGGCAATGCCGACGCCGCCGAATGGCTGGCCGAGGCCCTGTCACTGGACGATATGCTGATGGCGGTCGACGACGTCGCGGTCAGCGAACGCCTGCACTTTCAGACCGTGGCGAAGATGATCGCCGCCAATGACGTCACCGGCCCGGCCATGGCGGAACCGGCGCGGCGCATGGCGGTCTTCTGGGCCGGCGCCGGTGTGGCCGCCTGCCTGGCGGGAGCGGTTTTCGGCATCAACATCAGCCTGAACAGTCTGGACGAGCTCCGCGCTCAGTCGGTGCTGGAACAGGCCCAGATGGTTGAGATGGCCGAAGAACTGGGGAACGGCTAGATGGCCGGCAAGATCAAATGGGTGCTGGGCGCGTCCATCATCCTCAATGTCTTCCTGCTGGCGACCATGGGCGGCAGCTATTATGTCGTCAAGCAGCATTGCAAGTCCAAGCCCCAGATGCCGATCGCCTCAGCCTGGAAGGACGCCACCAAGGCCATGCCGCCTGCGGCCAAGGAACGCATCATCGCCCTGATCAAACAGTCGGCCCTCAGCGGTGAGGACGACATGGCCAAGGCGCGCGACCTGCGCGCCGAGGCGGCACGCCTGGCGGCGACCGATCCCTATGAGCCGACGCATATTGCGGCCCTGTCGGAAGAGGCGCGCAGCTATGAGGACCAGGCCCGCGCCAAGGTGGAACGCGCCCTGATCGACGGCATGGCGTCCCTGTCGCCGGACGAGCGCAAGCTGGTGGCCGATCACCTGCTGAAGGCCAGCTTCCGCTTCCGTTATTACCTGATGAAGCCGGCGGATGTGAAACCGGGCGAAGCCAAGCCGGCCGCGTCGGCGGTAAAATAGGGTTTTGCTTCCCGCCCTATCCCCGGTTCGGGGGTGGACGGAGGATCGGACATGGGACTACTGTCGGCCCCGACATCCCCTCCAATCCCAGGGCGACCCTTGAACTTCACGTTTTTCACCAAGCCCTCGACACGGCTGCGCATACTGATCGCGCCGGCCCTGGTCGTGCTGCTGGTGGTGATCGGCTGGGCGGTCCAGCCGCCGTCGGGGTTCACGCCAGATGTCGCGGCCTGGCGTCCCTTCAGCGTTCACCCGGCGGTCTGGGTGTCGCTGGGCGTAGGTTTCGGCGCCTATCTCGTCTCGATCTGGATATGGGTGCTGAAGCCGCTCAACCCGGCCTCGAGCCTGTTTGCGCTCAGCGGCGTGATGACCCTGCTGTTCACCTTTGCCTCTACCCGCAGCTTTATGGCGTCCCCCTTGCCGGACGGGCTGGTCACGGCCTTGCAGACCCTCAACCTGCTGGCGGCCTCGGGCTTCGGGATGGTGATGATCGCACTCTTTTTGATCTACCCTGCCCGGTTGCCGTACTGGCGCTGGATTCTGGCGGCGGTGGTCACCGTGTTTGGCCTGTGGACCCTGGTGCGCGGCTTCGGTCCCTTGCGCCATCCGGCGTCTGTTCAACCTATAACCTTCCTGGAAATGGTCGGGATTATCCTGGCCGCCCTTGGCCAGGTCGTTGCCGCGCGTCGCGATCCTCGTCAACGCGCCATTGCCGTCTGGCTTGGCGCGTCGGTCCTGCTGGGGGCCGGTACGTTCATCGCCCTGGTCTCGGTGCCAAACCTTTTCGGCCACAGCGCGCTGATAAAGCCCCAGTACGCCTTCGCCGCCTTTCTGATCATCTATGCCGGCCTGGCCGTCGGACTGGTTCGTTACCGCCTGTTCGATCTCGGGGGATGGGCCTTCCAGCTCATATTCCACGCCTGTGTCGCCCTGGCCGTTCTGGCGGTCGACACCTTCCTGATCGGCAGTCTGTCGCTGGCGCCCGGCCCGGCCCTGGGACTGGTGCTGTTCGGCATGGCCTTCCTCTACATGCCGCTGCGCGAATTCGCCTGGCGGCGGCTGACCCGGAGGCACACGCCGGATGACGCCGGGATCTTCCGTTCGGTCGTCGAGGCCGCACTGCAACCCAGCGGGCCGCAACGCGCCCAGGGGTGGGAGCAGCTTCTGCGCGACATCTATAGCCCGCTCGACATCGTTGCCGAGGCACAGTCGATGGCGATGCCCCAAATCGCGGCGGAGGGGCTGGCCCTGCACCTGCCTGCGGTGGCCAGTTCGCCGGCCCTGACCCTGCGATACCCGCAGGCCGGGCGAGGCCTGTTCAGTCAACGCGACCTGGCCACCGCCGAACAGATCGTCGCTCTGATGCGGCATGCTGAGGAGAGTCGGGGCGCCTACGACCGTGGCGTCAATGAAGAGCGCACGCGCATTGCCCGCGATATCCACGACAATATCGGCGCGCAATTGCTGCGCGCACTGCATTCCGGAGCGGCCGAACGCAAGGACGACATGATCCGCGACACCCTGGCAGATCTGCGCGACGTCATCAACAATGCGCAGGCGCACGATCTGCCGCTGGCGTCCAGTCTGGCCGATCTACGGGCCGAAACCGCCGACCGGCTGAGCCCGCATGATGTTTCGCTGGTGTGGCGTGTCGATACCCCGGCCGACACGCCGCTGGCGCCGTCCCGGCTGCATGCCTTGCGCTCTCTGGTCCGCGAGGCCGCCAGCAATACCATCAAGCACGCCGGAGCCGGCACCCTGACGGTCGAGATCGGTATCGACGACCGTCATCTGTCGCTGTGCGTCGAGGACGACGGCCGCGGCTTTGCGGTCGATACGGTGTCGCTGGGGCATGGCCTCGACAACATGAAGGCGCGCGCCGAAAGCCTGGGCGGAGACTTTTCCCTGGCAAGCCCCCTGGCCGGCCAGGCGGCGGGCGTCCGCCTGGTCGCCCGCATTCCCTTGCCCGCGCAGGAGCCCGCGTCATGAAACAGATATTGATCGTCGAGGATATCGGCGAGACGCGGGCCTGGCTTGGCCGGGCGGCCATGACCGCATTTGCCGGTGCCGAAATTCGCGAAGCGGCCGACATGCGTAGCGGCGTCCATGCCGCGAAAGGCGGAGGGATCGATCTTGCCATCGTTGATCTGGGCCTGCCCGACGGGTCCGGCATCAACGTCATTGCGGCCTTCCGTGAGGTGCAACCCGATGCGGTCGTGGTCGTGGCCACCGTCATGGGCGACGATGCCTCGATTATCGCGGCCTTGTCGGCTGGCGCCCACGGCTATCTTCTCAAGGATTCGCCGATAGATCTGTTTGCACGGCAGCTGGCGCAGCTGGACCAGGGCATTCCGGCGCTGTCGCCCTCCATTGCTCGCCGGATTGTCGATCACTTCCGTTCCACCGCCGTTGCCCACCAACCGGAGGCCACGCTCAGCCCGCGTGAACTCGACGTCCTGGGCCTGATCTCCAAGGGGTTGCGCAATGCCGATACCGCCCTGGCGCTGGGCCTGACGGAAAACACCGTGGCCAGCCACATCAAGTCGATCTATTCCAAGCTGGGCATTACGTCACGCGCCGAGGCGGCCATGCACGCCCAACGCATGGGCCTGACGCGTCTCTGAGAGGTTCGGTCTCCCCTGAACAGGTGAAGACAGCTGTCCTGAACCGGTCATAATCGGCCCCGTTACATCGGGGAGCACAGCCATGTCATCCGTCAACCTGTCACGTCGTTACCTGTTGGGGGCCGCTGCCGGCTGCGCCCTGTCCACCGCCCTGCCAAGTTGGGCCCAGGCTGCCGGCACGCCGGGCGCCACCCTTTTCGTCGACAGCTCGGCGGCGGATCTGACCGGCGTGAAGCGCGTGGCCATTTCTGCCTTCGTCGTCGAGTTTCAGACGGCTGACAAGGCAACGAAAGACGGTTTCCATATCGCCAGCCTGCATATCAGCGATGATACCGCCGCCTACAGCCGCTGGCAGGACGCCGATTCCACCCTACTGCAAAAGATCGCTGATGACGCCTATGCCGCCCTGAAGGCCCGGTTCACTGCCCTCGGCATCGAGGTCGTCGACACAGCCGTTCTGACCGCGGACCCAACCTATAAGACCCTGCAATCGAAGGCGGGATTCGACAGTGGCGCCAACTGGGACAATGCCGACGGCCAAAGCGTCGTCTTTGGTCCGATGGGATTGCCCCCCTACATGCCCTACGCGCTTGAACTGGGAAATTACGAATGCAATCCCAATCCCAAGCTCAGCAAGGCCGGAGATAATGTCGCGCGTAACCCGTCGCACCGGATGCAGGTCGGAAACTGGCAGATTCCCGGCTGGGAAATCGACATCGCAAAGGCATTGGGCGCGACTCTCGTCAAGGCCTGGTATGTCGTCAACTTCTCGGAACTGAGCGCCGGCAGCAAGATCAGCGACATGACTTTCTTCGACGACCTGGGATCGGGCATGAGCGGTGTCACGACCGCCTACTCGGCCGAGGCGCGGTCCTTTGTTCGCCTCAGGCAGGAGCAGAGTCGGATCAGTTTCCGCCTGCCGACCAGCGCCAAGAAGATGGGCTACAAGGTCAAGAATTATCCCGGCACGCTTATGGCCGCGCCGAAAGATGGCGACGTTGTCGTGGCGCTCGGCAAGCCTGTCGGCGTCGGCGCGGATATGTATAGCTTCGTCGAGGGCAGCAGCGGCGCCAAGGGTGTCGGCGGGGCGCTTATGGGTATGCTTAACTCCAAACAGACCTTCTATATCGACGCCACTCTGAACGACCCGACCGCCTACTCCGCGCGCATGAGAGGCGCTTTGGTGGGGGCGCAGCAGACCTTGCTCGACGCGGCATTCGCCCGATAGGCCAGGGACGTTCGATTAGAGCGCATCCCAAAAAGTGTGACGCACTTTTTGGATTAAGATGCGCGTAAAAACAAAAACTTAGAGCGCCGATCCGATTCTACCGGATCGAAACGCACTCTAAAAGGAAGCATGGGATGTTCAAAAGAATATCTGTATTGGCTGGGTTCAGCCTCTGTCTGTGGACGCAGGGCGCGCAGGCCCAATCGGTTTTCGACGATTTGCAGGCCATGGACGACGCGGCTGCCCAGGCGGAGGCTGACGAGGCCACGCAGCGCGCAATCAAGGCCGCCGGCTACGAGGTTGAAAATCACGTGCGCCGGGCCAGGCATTACATTGAGGAGGCGGTTGCTGACGCGAAGAACAACAATTCGAGCCTGGCCTGCTACGACCTCAATGCTGCGGCCAGCGAATATGGTGAGGCCTATATCGCGTACAAGAAGGCTTCGGGGCAGGGTCTGACGGAACTGGAAGACAGGATCGCCGAAATCCACAAGGTCGAACGCTCTCTCGGGTGCTGGTAGGTCTGGCACGGAGGGCTTGTCGTCCAGGCGCTCAGGTTCTAGGGTTCCCCGGACTTTCAAGGGGGCTCCATGCATTACCGTTTTCTGGCCGGACTTCTGACCGCGGCGCTTCTGTCGCTCGCGACCGGCGCCGTGGCCCAGACTGCGAACATCTGTGCCTCGCCGGCGCAGAAACTCGACGAGAAGGGCTTTGTCGAGATCGGCGGCATACCGCAGTGGGTGACCATCAAAGGCGACCGCTGCGACAACCCCGTCGTCTTTATCGTTCACGGCGGTCCGGGTAATCCCATGAGCCCGTTCTCCGACGCCATCTATGGCACTTGGGAAAAGGACTATACCGTCGTTCAGTGGGACCAGCGCGGCGCCGGCATGACTTGGGGCAAAAACCGTCCGTCCGAGGACACGCCGCTGACCATCGAACAGATGCGCGATGACGGACTCGAAGTGGCGCGCTATCTGACGCAACACCTGGGTCAGCGCAAGGTCGTCCTGCTGGGCGGGTCATGGAGCTCGATCCTGGCCGTCCACATGATCAAGGCCGAGCCCGACCTGTTCCATGCCTATCTCGGCTGGGCGCAGATCGTCAGCTATGGCGATAACCTCCCGGCGACCTACACCAGACTGCTCGATATGGCGCGCCAGGCCGGCGACCAGGACAGTGTGACCAAGCTGGAAGGGCTTGGCGCGCCGCCGTGGGCCAATCCGCGCAACTTCGGCATCCTGCGCCGCATCGACCGCAAGTACGAAGGCCTGGCCACCGATCCGGCGCCTGCCCAATGGTGGCAGCCTGCGCCGGACTATGCCACGCCTCAGGCTCAGGAGGACTATACGGCCGGTGAGGACTATTCCTACATCCAGTTCGTCGGCTGGAAAGGCGACGGCATGTTCTCGCAGGTCGACCTGCCGGCCCTGGGCACGGACGTCAAGGTGCCGGTCTTCCTGTTGCAGGGCGAGGCGGACTACCTGACACTGCCAGAGATTTCGCGATCCTATTTCGACAGCCTCAAGGCGCCGCGGAAAGAGTTCGTCGTCCTGCCGCGCACCGGTCACGACCCCAACAGCATCATGGTCGATGCGCAATTGAAGCTGTTGAACGAGACGATCCGTCCGTTGATTCAGTAGGCGAATTCACCTCACCCGCCGCCCTCCCGCATATGCGGGAGAGAACGCCATGCGGTAATATGTTCAACTCTGCGCCACCTGGGACCTCGCGTCTGCACCTGTAGCCCGTCACCGTAGGGGCGACAGACCGCACCGCGCCCCTTCTGCGCAAAGGCTCTGAACCATGACACTGGCTGTGATCGGCATCACCCATGAAACCGTCGTAAACACCTCGCGTTCCGGCGATCAGCACACATCGGACATTGCCTGGCTGGAAGACGGCGGGTGGGTGGTGACCTGGACGTCCGGCGTCCACATCCTGCAGCAGCGCTACACGGCCGCCGGCACCAAGTCTGGCGGACAAATCACCGTGACGACCGGCTTGGATGCCCGCAACAACAGCGCCGTCATAGGCCTGAGCGACGGTGGCTGGATCGTCACCTGGGAGATCTACAAAAACGGCGAAACCGGGGTCAATGTCGAGTCCCAGCGCTACGATGCCCTGGGCGCGAAGGTCGGCAGTGCCGTCACCGTCAACACCTTCATCCCCGGTTCACAGCAGGCACCGGATATCACGGCCCTGACCGGCGGCGGCTATGTCGTGGTGTGGGGTTCGAACGGCCAGGATGGCGACCAGTTCGGCATCTACAGCCAGACCTACAACGCCGCTGGTGTCGCGGTGGGCGCCGAAGTCCGGCTCAACGTGATGACCGTCGGGTCCCAGGCCACGCCGTCCATCGCGGCTCTGACCGATGGCGGCTATATTGCCACCTGGGAACACTTCGGCAGCCACAACAATCTCTTCGGCCAGTTCCATGTTTCCCAGCGTTTCGACGCGTCCGGCCAGGTGGTCGGTCCGGAGGTCTTTACCCAGTCAGGCGGGCGTGTCAGCGTCGCCGGCCTGTCGAACGGCGGATGGGTTGTCATCGCCATCGGCGGGCCGAACAACACCACCGTCATTCAACAGGTCTACGATGCGACGGGGGCGGAGATCATCGCCTCGACCGTCGTCAACACGACCGCCAGCGTCTTCGCGCCCAACGCAACCGTGACCGCCTTGGCAAACGGGCGTTGGGTGGTTGTCTGGGAAAATTACAATGCTTCGGGCCAGCCGGATGTTTACGGCCAGGTTTTCAATGCCGACGGCAGCAAGCTGGGTTCCGAACTGGTGATCAACCAGGTCACCAATTTCGACCAGCGCCTGCCTTCGGTCACCGCGCTCAGCAACGGCAATTTCGTCGTCAGCTGGCATGGCTTCAATAGTGAAAGCGACTTCGTCAGCTTCGGTTCCGATATCTACCAGCGCGTCTTTACGATCATCGACAACGCCGCCCCGGTACTTACGGGGGCCCAGGCCGTTCTCGAACTGGGTCATGAGGATACTGCTTACTTCGTTACGACCGCGCAGTTGCTGCAGGGCTTCAGCGACGCCAATGTCGAGACACCGCTGGTGGTGACCAACCTGACCGCCAGTCACGGCATTGTCGTCGCCAACAGCAACGGTACCTATACTATTACGCCGTTTGCCGATTTTGCCGGCACTATGACCCTGAGCTATACGGTCAGCGACGGGGTGGTCGGCCTGGGGGCCAGTCTGGCTTACGGTGTCGCGCCGGTCGAAGACCACGCCCCGACGGCGGCTGCCCTGGTCAACACCACGACCGCTGGAGACCAGAAGAACCCCGAATTGACGCAGTTGCCGGATGGGTGGCGCGTGAGCTGGGATTCCCCCGACGGCCGTCGCCGCCAGGACTATGACAGCGACGGCAATGCGGTCGGCAGCGAAGCCGCGGGATCGGCTTCGTCCGACCTGACCGCGACGCTGACGGACGGGACCAGCGTGACGGTGCGCGTGGTTTTCACCATAGTCTCCGGGGTGCACACCTATACACTGCTGGCCCAGCACCGAACGGCCGGTGGGGTGGCCATCGAAGCCGAATTCACTATCGACAGTTCTTCGGGGACTGCCGAGTCTTCGCTGAACGATCCGAAAATCGTCGCCATGGCGGGTGGTCAGTGGCTTGTGACCTGGGAGGACCAGTCCAGCACCACGCAGTCGCAGCTGCTCTGGGCCATCTACAACAGCGATCGCAGTCGCGATACTTTGGGAGCCGCGCCTTCGCAGGGACAGGGCTATCATGAGAACGGCGTGGTCACCGTTCTGGCCGATGGCGGCTTCGTCCTGGCCTATACCTTCGACGGCACCTATAGCGCCAGCAAGCCCTTTTATGACCCCAAGCTGATCGTGCTGCGCTACGACGCCGAGGGCAATCCGGTGTCGAGCCACGACGTGACCAGCCCGACCAGCTCCAACCTGTATTTCCCGGACGTTGCTGCCCTGCCGGGCGGAGGCTGGGTTGTGGCCTACTCCAATGCGTCGGCCATCTACTACCGGATATTCAATGCCGACGGCACGGCGCAGACCGAACGCTTCGTCAGCGACTACACGCCGACCAGCATCCACAGTTTCAAAAACCTCCTCAGCGTCACGACGCAGTCCAATGGCGACTTTGTCATCGCCTGGGCCAGCTTCGATGAAGACGGCTCGGGCATGGGCATCTACCAGAGCCTTTTCCGCAGCGACGCCACCTACGGCACGGCCGCGGCCGACACAGTGAACGGAACCACCGGGGACGATCTGCTCTTCGGCCTGGCGGGCGCGGATTTGCTCGACGGTGGCGCCGGCAAGGACGGGCTGGAAGGCGGCGCCGGCAATGACACCCTGAACGGCGACGGTGGCGCGGACACCATGACCGGCGGCCAGGGCGACGACGTCTACTTCGTCAACGACGTTGCGGACGTTGTGCTGGAAGAGGTGGGGCAGGGCAACGATACCGTTTTCTCGACGGTCAGCTTTACCTTGGGGACCGGCGTCGAAGCCTTGGTCCTGCAAGGGAGCAACGTCGTCAACGGCAAGGGCAATACCTTGAACAACACCCTGACCGGCAATGCCGGCGTCAATATCCTGACCGGGGGATTGGGCGACGACACCTACTTTGTCCAGAACGCGGGCGACAAGGTGGTCGAGCTCAGCGGCGAGGGCAACGACGTCATTTTCAGCTCGGTCAGCTACAGCCTGGCCGGCATCAACGCCGAGGTTCTGGCCCTGACCGGCGCCGCCAACCTGACCGCGACGGGCAACAGCCTGGCCAACAGCCTGGTCGGCAATAGCGGACACAACCTGCTGGATGCTGGCGCGGGCACCGATACCCTGACCGGCGGACTGGGCGACGACACTTTTGTCGTCAACATCGCCTCGGACGTGACCATCGAAGCGGCCGGGGAGGGCAATGACCTTGTCCGCGCCTCCGCCAGCTACACGCTTGGCGCCAATATCGAGCGGCTGGAACTGACGGGTACAGCAAACCTGAGCGGCACGGGCAACAGTCTGAACAACAGCCTGACAGGCAATGCCGGAAACAATGCCCTGACCGGCGGCGTCGGCGCGGACACGATGATCGGCGGACTGGGGGACGACACCTACTTTGTCGACCAGTCCGGCGACCGTGTCACTGAGCTGGCCGGCGAAGGCATCGACACGGTGCAGTCTTCGGTCAGCTTAAGCCTGGTTGGGACGGTCGTCGAAAATCTGGTTCTCACCGGGACGGCGAACCTGGTAGCGACGGGGAACGGCGTCGGCAACCGGCTGACGGGAAATTCCGGCAACAACGTCCTGGATGGTGGTGCGGGCCGGGACACCCTGGCCGGTGGACTGGGTGACGACACCTATTTCGTTCAGGATACAAATGACAAGGTGGTCGAAAACAGCGGCGAAGGGCGCGACGTCATTTTCTCGACCGCCACCTACACCCTGACCGGCCGATATGCCGAGGTGCTGGAACTCACCGGAACGGCCAATATCGACGCCACGGGGAACAGCGTTTCGAACCTCCTGATCGGCAATGCCGGCAATAACCTCCTGAACGGCTTGGGGGGCAATGACACATTGACCGGCGGTGCGGGGCTGGATGTTTTTCTGTTTCAGACCGGTAGCCGGGCGGACGAGATCACCGATTTCACCGCGGCCCAAGACGATATCATCAACGTCAGCGCCTATACGTCCGGCGTGGTGAGTACCGGCCTGGTGACGCAGACCGGTGCCGATGTCGTCATCAACCTGGGAGGCGAGAACCTGGTGATGATCCGCGACGCCGGCCGGGCGGACGTGCTGAGTCATATCGTCTGGTAACACGCGCTTTTGCGAAGACATCGCGCTGGAAATCGCCGCGCCCAGAGGTATGCGGCGATAACTGCCGGCGACGGCCACCGCCAGGGATTCATCACCGGCGGCGCCGTTCTGGCACCCGAAGCGACCGAAGTGACCGAAGTAACCGGTATGGGGGGCGAGGCCGCGGCCAAATGCGTCAAGATTTCAGTTGCCAGCTCCTGGTTTATGTCACATAGATGCGACATCCGTCGCATGAGGATCGGTAATAATGGTTAAGCCCAGTGACTTCGAACTGAAACTTCTGCGCCATCTGTGGCAGCGCGGACGCCTCAGTGCCCGTGAACTGCATGACGCCAGCGCAGCGGAAACACGCTGGTCCTATTCGGCAACACGCAAGACGTTGGAGCGCATGGTCGAGAAAGGTTTGGTCAGGATCGAGGCATTTCACGGCCTCAATACCTACGCTGCCTCCCAGTCCAAGATCGAGACCCTGGCCGTGCTGGCCAGCGCCTTCGCCCGCGATGTTCTCGACCTGGATGCGCCCCTGCCGGCTGCGGCCTTTGCCGGCAGCAAGCTGGTCTCGCCCGGCGAGATCGCCGAGTTGGAGGCCCTGCTCGAGCAATTGTCGGATGCGGCGAAAGGTGAGGACAAGGTATGAGCACGGTGATCGTGGTCGTTGGGGTGTTGCCGTTTCTCTGGAGCGCCGCTCTTTATCTGATGCGCCGGTTTTCCGTTCGCACGCCCCATGCTCCGCGCGACCAGGCGGAAAAATCCTTCCTGCTTTTGTTGCTGGCGCCGGTCGCTGTGGGGCTGGGCGTCTTGGCCGTAGCGCAACTGTTCGACATCCATCTCTCCTTGCCGCTGCCTCTACCGCAGGCCACGGGTATTGATGGCGGCTTTGTGCCAGCCGGACCAGAGACCGGCGAACCGGCGCGGGTTTATCCGGATTTATGGCGTTTATGGCCTCTGGCCACGGTCATCGCCTATGCCGGCGTTACCGCTGTTCTGGCCACCCGTCTTTTGCATACCCAGATTCGTATCGCCCTGACCTGCGGTCGCGCCGCGCCCAGCCTGGCCTTGGGCGCAGGCGTGCGCGTTTCAGGCCGTACTGCCATAGCCCTGGCTTGGGGTGAGGCAACCATCCTTCTGCCCCAGCCCCTGTTGGCGCTTTTGTCGCCGGTTCAGACACACCTGATCATCTGCCACGAACGCGCGCACCTTACCCGCCGCGACCCGCTCTATTTTGCGGTGTTAGCATGGCTTGATGTGCTGATGTGGTTCAATCCGTTCGTCCGCGCCCAGACCCGGCATTGCCGGCTGGCAGCCGAGCTCGATTGCGACGCTCGGGTCACCGCCGCGGCGCCCGAAATGCGCGAAGCCTATGCTGAATCTCTCATCATGGCTGTCAAGCATGCCGCTGGACACGCACGGCAATGCGTTCCAGCGGCCTTCTCACCCGCAAAATCTGGAGATTATCGCATGAGAATTAGCGAAATTATGCACCCTGTACCCGGCCGGGGCAAGACGCGCCTTTGGCTCATCGCTGGTGGCCTGCTTCTGGTACCGCTCAGCGTGGCGCAACTGGCCTGGTCGCAGGGGCCGGCAACATCTGTAGCCGCAGTGACGACATCGGCGCCGGCCCGGTTCTTTACGGTCATGCCGGTCGAAGGCCGTCTGTCGAGCGGCTTTGGCATGCGCAGGAACCCTGTCACCGGCGAGATGTCGCAGCATGATGGCGTCGATGTCGCTACCCCGATCGGCATGCCGGTCCGCGCTCCGGCGAGCGGCCGGGTGACGCGTGCCGATTTGGCTGAGCCGTGGTTCGGCAAGGTATTGGACATTGATCATGGCAATGGTCTGGTGACGCACTACATGCATCTTGGCGACTTCGAGGTGAAAGTCGGCGACACGGTCGCTGCCGGGCAAGAGGTCGCCAAGTCAGGCAATACCGGGCGCAGCACCGGACCCCACGTCCATATCGGGGTGTTCGAAAACGGTAAGGCCGTCGATCCAGTGGGCCGGATTCCCCTGCCCAATGCGGGTTAGAGCGCATCCCAAAAAGTGTGACGCACTTTTTGGATTAAGATGCGCGTAAAAACAAAAACTTAGAGCGCCGATCCGATTCTGCCGGATCGAAACGCGCTCTAAATCTTTGATATGAGGCGCAGGCCAGGTATGGCCTGCGTCTTTTTCCTCCGGATCAGGCCGCTACGGCGTCTTCGTCATGGGCGACCGCAGTCACCTGACGGATCGGCAGGATAACATTGACCGTCGTGCCCTGGCCTTCGGTGCTGTCGATCTCGAGACGGCCATTGTGCATCTCGATCAGCGATTTGGTGAGCGCCAGGCCCAGACCCGTACCTTCCTTGGTTTTCGAGAACTGGTTCTCGATCTGCTCGAACGGCCGGGCCAGACGCTCCATGTCCTTCGACGCGATGCCGATGCCGGTGTCCGACACAGCGATATGGACATTATCGTCGGTCATGGCCGCCGACACCGTCACCGTGCCGTGCTGCGGCGTGAACTTGATGGCATTGGTCAGCAGGTTCAGCAGGATCTGCTTCAGTGCACGGAAATCGGCCTCGATCTCGGGCAGTTGCGGCATGTGCACCCTTATCTTGAGGCCGGCCTTTTCCGCCCGTTGCCGCACAAGGCGCAGCGTGTCCTCGATCACCTCGTCCAGGCTCACCGGCTCGATGCGCAGGGTCATTTTTCCGGCTTCGATCTTCGACATGTCGAGGATGTCGTTGATCAGGCTGAGCAGGTGCTGGCCCGAGCCCAGGATGTCGCCGGCATATTCCTTGTAGCGCGCATGACCCAGCGGTCCGAACATTTCGGTCGCCATGATCTCGGAGAAGCCGTTGATGGCGTTCAGCGGCGTGCGCAGTTCGTGCGACATGTTGGCCAGGAATTCGCTCTTGGCATGGTTGGCCGCCTCGGCGCGGATCTTGGCCATTTCGTACTTGCGCGCCAGGATCATCTGCTGCTGGCGCGACTGCTCCAGCTTCTCGACCAGTTCCTGCAAGGCTTCTTCGTTGCGGCGGCGGAACTCTTCCTGGACCTTGACGGCGGTGATGTCGGTGCCGGTCAGCACCCGGCCGCCTTCCAGGGTGCGGCTTTCCGAAATCTGGATCCAGCGGCCGTTGTTCAGCTCAGCTTCGTAGACGCCATCGCGGGCGTCCGGCGCCGGTTGATGGCGGCGTATGGCGATCTGCATCACCTGGTCGATCAGTTCGCGCGGAGTACCGACACGCAGGAAACGCTCGTCGATGCCGAAGGTTTCGCCGAAGGTCGTGTTCCACATCAACAGGCGATGGCGCCGATCCCACAGCACGAAGGCGTCGCTGACCGAATTGATGGCGTCCAGAAGCCGGGCCTCGGCGCGCTGGGCCCGCGACTGGGCCATGCGCTCGTCCGACACGTCCAGGGCGACGCCGTTCAGCCGCATGAAGCCAAGTTGCGTGCGGGCGCCGACCGACTGGCCGCGGACATCGACCCAGATCGACTTGCCCTCGGCATTGGGTACGCGGAAAGAGACGTCGAATGCACCTTTCAGCCGCGCGGTGTCCAGCGCCTTCATGACGTCGGCGCGGTGTTCTGGCGCCACCCGGTTGACGAATTCGCCGGTCGTCGCCACGCCGCCGCCGCCCCAGCCCAGCATGACGCCGGTGACGTCGGACATGTAGATCAGGTCCTGCTCCAGATCCCAGTCCCAGATGCCGCAGCGGGCCGCTTCGACGGCCAGGCGGTAGCGCTGCTCATTGGCCTGGAACTGCAGGGCGTCGGACTGGCTCTTGCGCGCCTGGAAGACCAGCAGGAGGCCGAACAGGGCCCCGATCAGCAAAGGGCCGCCGACAAAGATCAGGCCTTTGACCCAGGCTGCGGAGGACGAATAGAACTGTTGTGTCGGCACGCCGGCCACCGCGATCAGGCCGTCGGCCTGGGGGGCGGAGGCCAGCTTGACGAAGCCGCCGCCGTCGCGCGCGCCCTGGATCAGGTCGCGGCTGTCGGCGCGGGCGCGAAGCTGGTTGTAGCTGACGTTGAGGGCGTCGCGGATATCCTGGCCGATCAGGGCTTCGTCCGAGGCTTCGACAATGGTACCGCCGCTGTCGACCAGAAGGCTTAATCCGTTGGCCTGGGGGGGCGCCAGTTCGCCGTCCAGGCGGGCGACCAGGGCGATATTACCGCCGCGCGCCACCAGATAGGGGCGGGGCTGCGGTGTCAGGCTCTGGTTCAGCGTCAGCAGGCCGGTGTCCTTGGCGTCCTGCGCCGCGCGCAGGATCAGGGCCGGTTCGTCATTACCCTGGCGGGCGACGATGGTGCCATCCTTGACGACGGCCACGCCCAGCGCCGCGCCACGCGAAAGTTTTAGGCCATGCTCGGCAGCGGTCAGGGCGTCGTCCGGCTTGGCGGCCAGGTGCAGGGCGGCGGCATCCAGCGCCGTCCGCGCGGCGGTCAGGCGGGTCTCCGCGCGCGCGGCGGTGAGCTGCGCGGCTGACAACAGGGTGTTGCCTTCGCTGTCCTTGTCGGCCGACAGGCTGTTGTTGAGCTGAAGCGTCGACAGGCCCATGAACAGGACCAGACCCAGTGTAAGCCCCAGGGCGCCCAGGCGAATCCACAGCGGCATCGACTTGCCAACCGGGTAGGTGGCCATCGACATGGCCGAGGATTTGAGAACCTGTTTGAAGTCGCGCGGGCCGGCAGACGGCGTCGCATCTTCACGTGGGCGGCGCGCCGACGCGGCGTCTGTCCTGGGGGCGGACGTTCGCTGATGTTGACGTCCTGACGCCACTTAATGTCCCGCCGTGATTCGCATGCAATTCAGAGGGTAAACGTGCGGTTAAGCTATTGTCGAGAGTCTTAAGTCTTTCTAAATTTCAGTTATCAACCGCGATTTTGCAATCGTTTACGCCGCAGTGTGGCCGATCTGCAAAAGCCCCAAGGCGTTTGAGCTAAAATTAAGCCACGTCCTCGTCCGGATCGTGCGGATCCTGGGTCAGCTTTTTCTTCTTGTTGGCGGGCGGTTTGTGATCCTCGCTCCAGCCTTCGCGGCGTTCTGGCCCCATATATTTGGGATCCATCTTGCGGCGGCGGTCGGGCCCGAAATAGCCGCCGGTCTTGATATAGGGACGCGGAAAGTCAACCACGGCCACGACCTTGCGGTGCAGTTCCTGGGCGGTGACGGGCTTGCAGCAGAATTCGTTGGCGCCGGCGTCGCGCGCCGACAGCACCCGCGACCGCTCCGAGTGAGCGGTCAGCATGATAATCGGGACATAGCGGTTGGCGCTGTCGGACGAATTGCGGACCAGCTTGATGAACTCGACCCCGTCCAGCACTTCCATCTGGTAGTCGGTGATGACGATGTCGATCGAGTCGTGCTTCAGGCGGTGGAAGGCTTCGGTGGCGTCACGGGCTTCGAAAATCTGGGTGGCGCCGAAGCCACGCAGGATCGTTTTGACAATATTGATCATGTGGGCGTTGTCGTCCACCACCAGGAACCTTACACGTTCGAGGCCCGCCAATATTGTCTCCTGAGATTACGCCACTTTGTCCCGGCACTTTCCGAGGATTTGGCTTAGGATTGGTTAACGTGTCCGCCGTCCATTGATGTTTTGGAAAGGCAGTCAGCCATTTAGCGCCTTGCCGGCCAACTCTGCTACGTTTTTTGACAGGTTCGGTTGCGCCAGGATGGTCTCCAGCGCTTTTTGCATGCCGTCCTTGTAGGGCGAAACGTAGTTGCGGAAGCGCGATAGCGGCTCAATCATCCGTGCCGCGGTCATCGGGTTGAAGGTATCGACCGTCAGCACCTGCTTGACCAGGAAAGCGTAGCCCTTGCCCTCGGCATTGTGGAAGACGCTCTGGTTGGCGGCGAAACCACCGACCAGGGCGCGCCAGCGGTTGGGCGTCCGGGCGTCGAAATCCGGGTGGTTCTGCAATGCCTCGACACGTGCCAGGGTGTCCGGATACGGGCAGGTCGCCTGCAGCGAAAACCACTTGTCGATGACCAGAGGCTCGTGGCGGAAACGGTCGTAAAACGCATCCAGCGCCGCTTGATAGGGTGCGCCCTGGACATGCATCAGCGCGATGAGACCACCGACCGTGTCGGTCATGTTGGTGGCCGTGGCGAAATGGGTTTCAGCCAGGGCGATCAACGCGGCGTCCCCGCTATGACCGGCCAGCAGCAGGTCGAGCAGGGCGTTGCGGAAAGCGCGGCTGCCGGCGGCCTGGGCGTCGGGCGAGAAGCTGGCCGGCGTGACGATGGCGTTGTACCGGCTGAGCAGGGTGTCCTTCAACTGGACAGACAGGGCGGCCTTGAAGCGCTTGCGGCTGGCGTGCAGGAAGGCCGGGTCGACCGGCAGGATCGACTGGGCCAGATCGCTTTCGGTCGGCAGGCCCAGGATCAGCGCCTTGAAGGCCGGCTCCAGGGCATCGTCGGTCAAGGCGGCTTTCAAGCCGGCGGCAAAGGCGTCGATCAGCGCCTGGGCCGGCTCGGGATTGAGCAGGATGGCCCGCGCCAACCCTTGCGCCGCTTCCCAACGGTTAAACGGATCGGGATCGCCTTTCAAACGGGCAAAAGCGTGGTTTTCCGGTTCTTCCAGGTTCAGGATGACCGGCGCCGAGAAGTGACGTAACGCCGAGATGACCGGCTGTTCGGCGACGCCGCTCAGCACCACGTCCTGGCTGGCCTCGCGCAACACGATCACGGTCTCGGTCTGGCCATCGTTGAAACTGAGCGTCTCACCGGCTTCGCTGAGCAGGCCCAGGCGAATCGGTATGGGCAGGGTCTTCTTGGTCGGCTGGCCGGGCGTCGGCCGGGTGGTCTGGCTCAGGCGCAGGGTCAGGGTCTGGCTGGCGGCATCGTAGGACGGCGCGATATGAAGCTGCGGCGTGCCGGCCTGGGTGTACCAGTCCAGCATGACCGACCAGTCTTGGCCGGTGACAGCCGTAAAGGCGTCGACAAAGTCCTCCAGGGTCGCCGCCGTACCGTCGTTGGTCGCGAAATAGTGGTCCAGCGCCTGGCGATAGGTCTCCGGGCCGGCGATGGTGCGCAAAACGCCGACGATCTCCGCGCCCTTTTCGTAGATGGTGGCGGTGTAGAAGTTGTCGATCTTGGCGTAGGACGACGGCCGCGCCGGGTGGGCGAGGGGGCCGGAATCCTCCGGAAACTGGCGCGCGCGCAGAGCCCGCACATCCTTGATGCGCTGGACGGCGTGGCCGCGCTGGTCGGCGGAGAAGCCCTGGTCGCGATAGACGGTCAGGCCTTCCTTCAGGCACAACTGGAACCAGTCGCGGCAGGTGACGCGGTTGCCGGACCAGTTGTGGAAATATTCGTGCGCCACGACCGACTCGATGCGCTCGTAATCGAGGTCGGTCGCCGTGGTCGGATCGGCCAGCAGCAGCGACGCATTGAAGATGTTCAGCCCTTTGTTTTCCATGGCGCCAAAGTTGAAATCGCGCACGGCGACGATCATGAACAGGTCGAGATCGTACTCGCGGCCATAGGCCTCTTCGTCCCACTTCATCGACCGCTTCAGCGCGTCCATGGCGTAGGCGGCGCGGTCGCGCATGCCGGTATCGACATAGATCCGCAGCGCCACCTCGCGGCCGGACACGGTGGTGAAGCTATCCTCCAGCACATCCAGCTCACCGGCGACCAGGGCGAACAGATAGGCCGGCTTGTTGAACGGGTCTTCCCACTGGGCGAAGTGGCGGCCGTCGTCCAGATCGCCGGTTTCGATCAGGTTGCCGTTGGACAGCAGGTGCGAAAAACCGGCCTTTGGCGCCTGGACACGGACGCGGTACTTGCTCATCGAGTCCGGGCGATCGAGATAGTAGGTAATCTTGCGGAAGCCTTCCGCCTCGCACTGGCTGCAGTAGCGGCCCGACGACATGTACAGCCCTTCCAGAGTCTTGTTGTCGGAGGGATTGATCTCGACCTCGGTCTCGAGAACGAACCGGTCGGGGACGGAGCCGATCGTCAGGGTTTCATCGGTGACGGTGTAATCGGAGACCGCCTGACCATCGACGGCGACCGAGATCAGCTTCAACCGTTCGCCCATCAGCACCAGCGGCGCGTCGGCGGCGCCCTGCCTTTGGAGCGTCAACCGCGCCCTGACTCGCGTGGCGGTCGGCGCCAGGTCGAAGGTCAGTTCGGTGGTAGGGATCAGGAAATCCGGACGCTTATAGTCGGCGAGGCGAATGACGGGAGGCTGTTCGGTGCGCATGATCGGGTCCGGATGTGAGGTCTTACCGGACCATATGGGGCGTCGCCAGACGAAGGCAATGCGGAAAAGCTATTCCGCCATCTTGGTATCGGAAACGTCCGTCTCGACCGCCTTGCGCAGTTGCTCGGCACGCTTGGCCAGCTTCAACAGGTCGTCGTCGATATCGGCGCTGTTGTCGCGGGCATAGTCGCGCAATTCCTTGATCAGCTTCAACAGCCGCGGCGCCGCCGCGATCAGCCGCGCCTGCATCTCGATCAGCGCCGGGTCGCGTTCGTACTCGGCGCCCGGCACGCGCCAGCCGCCCCAGTCATTCACATCGGTGACGACGATCGGATAGGTGCCGGGGAAGGGGTGATTGCGCGATTCATCGGGGCTTTGCCACTTGTTGCGCGCGCGCATCAGGCGCCAGTTGCCCATCTCGCTGTCGCGGGCTTCGGCCTCGCCTTCGGGGATCAACTCGCTTTCGGCAAAGTCGCGCCCGAGTCCACAGTCGTAGGTTACCCGCACCGGTTCGTCGAAGCCCTTGACCCACACCGGATTGACCTTGTCGATGACGGCCCAGGTGCCGACGGGCTCGACATAGACGCGCTGATGACGGTGATAGCTGGCTTTGGCCATGAATGTCCCCGCTTAGATTCTTAAGCTTCTTTGACGTTCAGCCTAGCGGAAAACCGTTAAGAATTGGATGAATGCGGATTGTTGCGGCGGCAACCATAAAAATTCCGGGCCGTAAGCTGTGTTAGCGGTACCTTATCTTGCGCTGCACAAAAATATGTTTAAGCTTGCTGTCACGGATAAAAAATCCGAACCGCCACAGGAAACGGATTACGGGTGAAGCAACTTATTGAAGGCTTTCAGGCCATGAACGAGACCCTTGTCCGACACCATGCCGCCCTGCTGGACGGCTATCTGAACGAAACCGTTACGGACCTGGGCCGTGGAGGCGTCCTCGACAAGATCGAAGCGCTGAAACATCCCGACTTCGACTTTGCGTCGCTGACGGAATCCGAAGCCGCCCACGCGGCGCGCATCCTGACCTGCCAGTCGACGCTTCAGGTCATTGCCGACGATGTGTCGCAACTGGGTCAGATCGACACCTTCACCACCTCCGACGGCTCCATCCAGACGGTCAGCCTGGCCAATGCCGTCCGTTCGGCAATGAAGGCTGGCCTGCCGACCGAGGATGTCGAAACCGTCCTGTCCGAGCTTCTGGCGTCACCGGTTTTCACGGCCCACCCGACCGAAATGCGCCGCGCCAGCGTGGTCGAACGCGAATATGAAATCACGCAGTTGCTGCAGGCCTATGAGAAGGTGACCAACCACGCCGAGCGCGCGCAACTTGAGGACGACCTCTACCGCGCCGTTTCCCTGCTGTGGAATACGCGCCTGAACCGGCCCGAGCGCATCACCGTCCAGGACGAGATCAACAACCTGGTCGGCGCGGTCAAGCGCTCTATCCTGCCGGCTCTTGTGACGCTGTACAACGAATGGGGCCGCGAAATCCCGCACGACGGCAAGCTGCCCAACATCCTCAAGCTGGGCTCGTGGATCGGCGGCGACCGCGACGGCCACCCCCATGTCGACGAGGTCACGCTCAACTACGCCTTCAAGACCCAGGCAACGGTGCTTTTCGACTTCTACGCCCAGCAACTGGACCAGCTCGATCGCGAACTGACTGTGTCGGACGAGGTCACCCCGGCCAGTGAAGCCGTCAACGACCTGGCGCGTAAGTCGCTGAACACCGACATCCACCGCATCGACGAGCCCTATCGTCGCGCCCTGTCACACATGAAGCTGCGCCTGGCGCGCACCCGCGCCCATGTCTTGGGCGAGCCCGTCACCAATGGTACCGCCACCGCGCCCGCCTATGATGCGCCGGAAGTGTTCAACAAGGATTTGCGGATGATCCGCGACAGCCTGGCTGAACATGGCGGTCGCCGGATGATCGGTCGTACGCTGAAGACCTTGATCCGCATCATCCGGTCTTGCGGCTTCCACCTGCTGGCCCTGGACCTGCGTCAGAATTCCGACGTCCATGAACGCGTCATCGCCGACCTCTACACCCACTCGTCGGAACTGGTCGACTATCTCGGCATGTCGGAAAGCGAGCGCTGTTCGCTGCTGTTCGCCGAACTGACCAATGACCGCATCCTGCGCTGGGATTTCGCCAAATATTCCGACGAGACACGCAAGGAACTGCGAATCGTCGATGCCGCCGCCGCCCTGATCACGACCTACGGTCCCGAAGCTTTCGGCGCCTATATCATCTCCAAGGCGTCGTCGGTGTCGGACATCCTGGAGCCCCTGGTGCTGCTGAAACAGGCCGGCCTGGTCCGCGGCGGCCCGCAGCCGCACACCATGATCAAGATTTCGCCGCTGTTCGAAACCATCGGCGACCTGGAAGCCGCGCCCGACATCATGAAGAAGTGGCTCGGCAACTACGCGGTCCGCTCGCTGATGGGGCGACCGGCCATCCAGGAAGTCATGCTGGGCTATTCCGACTCCAACAAGGACGGCGGCTATACCGCGTCGCGCTGGAACCTGCACAAAGGCTCCAAGGCCGTCAAGGCGGTCTGCGACAAGGCCAAGGTCAAGCTGCGCCTGTTCCACGGCCGCGGCGGTTCGGTCGGCCGAGGCGGGGGGCCGGCCTTTGCCGCCATCCTGGCCCAGCCCGAAGGCACGGTGAACGGCCAGATCCGCGTCACCGAACAGGGCGAAATGATCGCCCGCAAGTTCGGCAATGTCACCACGGCGCACAAGACCCTGGACAGCTTCGCCGCCGCCGCCTTCCTGGCCACCGTGCCGCGCGGCAGTGACCACGATGCCGACATCAAGCTGGAGAAAAAGTTCGCGCCCGTCATGGATGCCCTGTGCGACGCCTCGTTCAAGGCCTATCGCGGCCTGGTCTATGACGATCCGCATTTCCTCAGCTTCTTCCGCTCGGTGACGCCGATTTCGGAGATTTCGGACCTGAAGATCGGCTCGCGGCCGGCCTCGCGGACGGCATCGAACAAGATCGAAGACCTGCGTGCTATTCCGTGGGTGTTCTCGTGGTCGCAGTCGCGCCTGATGCTGCCGGGCTGGTACGGCTTTGCCGCCGCCGTGCGCGAAGTCGGCACCGACGAAGCCACCTTGCAGGACATGGCGAAGTGGGACTTTTTCGATGTCTTTCTGGCCAATATGGAAATGGCCCTGGCCAAGGCCGACATGGACATTGCCGCCCTCTACCTGCCGCTGGCCGCCGAGCCCGAAGAGGCGAAACGCATCTACGACCAGATCCGTTTCGAATTCGATGATACGGTGGCCCTGATCAAGCGCATCCGCGGCGCCCAGACCCTGCTGTCGACGCACGAGCGCCTGCGCCACCAGATCGAGCGTTCGCGGCCATTGCTGGATACGCTGAACCGGCTGCAGGCGCATCTGTTCGCCGTCCGCCGTTCCGGAAACCAGCACAAGCTGGTCAAGCTGGCCATGCAACTGACGGTCAGCGGCGTCGCCAGCGCCCTGCGCAATACCGGGTGACTCCGGTCAGGCGATAGCCGTCCAGTCCTCAAGCCCGGCCAGATGCGGCTTAAGGTGCTGGAAAGCCTTGTCCCGCGTGACCAAAACGGCGCTTACCGTCTTGGCATGAGCGGCTATCATCATGTCGGAGGTGGTCAGGTTGACGCCGGCGGCTTCGCATGCAGCGCGCAGGTCCCCATAGTTGCGCGCCACGGCCTCCGTCCATGGCAGGACCTCTACGCCGGCCAGAAAGCCGCCGATCAGCTTGCCCAGGCGATCGGGATGGCCGCGCCGGGCCCAGCCGTAAAACAGTTCCGCCTGACTGATGACCGATAGCGAGATGATCCCGCCTCGCGCCACCGCCTGGTCCAGCCGGTCACGAACCGGCAGAATATCACCGCGCAAAATGTGACTGACGGTGTTGGTATCGATCAGATAGCGGCTCATTCATCATAGCCGGCAAACGGGTCCACCGGGGGATCGTTTTTCAGTCGATCCTCTTCAGACAGGAAATCGGCCGGTATTTCGGTCCGGTCGGCCAGGGCATAAAAAGCGGCCCAGTCCTGACGTTTCGGACGCAGGATGACCTCGCCGGTGATGTCGTCCCGCCGGATTTCGACCTCGGTGCCCTCGAAGCGGAATTCCTTGGGCAGTCGGACGGCCTGGCTCTGGCCGGTCATAAAAAGTTTGGCGATGCCCATGATGAACCGTTTAAGCAGATTGCACGCCGTTATAACATGCAACCTAAACTAACGCAAATAATAGATACTAATAGTACGTATTCGCTGGGGCGGGTCATGAGATGGAGCGTCATCGTATTGTGCATCGTAGGGGCTGTCGGCATGCCAGCCCGTGCCATCGATCTTGGCCGAATGCGAAACGGCGATGAAAGCCGAAGAGCGTGCAGGGTTTAGCCCGGAGGGATGCCATCCCGCCCCAGGCGGTAACGCAGTTGTCCACTTCAGACGTGGCGCGATCGACCTGCTGACCAGGGAAGGTGTCGTCCCTGCCGGTTCTATTGACGGGGGTAAGGTCGTTTGGGTTCCAGATTCCAGCGGCTTTATCGCCGCTGATTACGAAGGTTCAGGCCAGACAGAGACCTTTCGATATGTCGATGTCTCGACGGCAGACGGCAAGGTGCGTTTGGTCGTGCAGAATGGCGTTCATAGCGAAGGTTGTGTCTTCGATGAGGAAATCATGATCGGTGTTCTTGGCAACCCCGTGACGGGTGTCGTTGACCACGTTCTGTCCGGCGAGGAAATTCGCGCCGAATGGTGCACGTCTGAGGAGCATACCGAATACGGGTATTGTTACGAAGAGGAAGCTTTCCAGAAGGCGCATCCGGCATCAGGCCAGGGTGTCAAATAACCCCCAACCCTTTGAGTACGCTGATCCCCTGCTGCGCGAAGGCCTGGGCCCGCGTGCGCATAGCTTGGCGCTTCTCCTCGGAGTCGGGTGCCATGGCGTCGGCCACGGTTTCCAGCGACTGGCCGCGACGCATGGCGGCCAGAAAAACCTGTTCCGGACCCGGTAGAGGAATGCCCGTACCTGTCACGGGCGAGGGCAGGGCGGCGACCGGCCGGCCCGCCGCCGCCGATTGCATGGCAACGGCGTTGAACCGGTCGGTCACCACCTTGCGCGCCGCATCGCCGTCTTCGGCCAGGGCCGGCTGGACATAGCCGAGCCCGCACAAGACCCCCAGTGCCTGTTCGATATGTCGCGCTTCAATGGCTGCAAGGGCCGGCAGGGCGCGAAGCTGGTCGACCGTCGAAGGCGCCGCGGCCAGGCCGTCCAGCACCGCGTCGAACACTTCGGGGGTCAGATTGAACTCACCGCCCGGACGCTGGAACTTGAGGGGACACAGGTTGCGCAGGCGGGCCAGGGCGAAGCGCCGGCCGCGCATCCACGCCGAGCCTTCGCCGAGCTTCAGGGCGGGTACCCCACGGCCATAGACGTCGCGGCGGAAGCGCCGGTCCAGCAGGACGTCGCGGACGACCTCGGTGGCTGCAGGTGCGTCGGGCGCCGTGAGAACGGCGCGCTGGGCCGGCTTGAAATTGAACTGATCGAAGCCGTCCATCAGACGCGCCTGAGCGACATAGCCCAGCTTGGCGGGAGCCAGGGCGTCGGCGACCTCGTCCTGGTAGAACAGCCACCAGTCCTCATTGAGGTATTCGTGCGCCACGTAGGTCGGATTTTCTTTCGCCAGCCGCTCCAGCAGCGGGCCGGTTTCCGCCGTAGCGGCGAAAAACGTGGCGCCGGCATCACGCAGGGTCCGGGCATAGCCCAGGGCCTGTACAACACGGTCATGGGCCGGGGCCTGAGGGTTGGTGACGCCCAGCTTCATGATCCGCCGCAAAGGCGCCGCGCGCGACCAGCCCGGCATGCAGTTGTAGCTGATATAGATCAGCCCGCCCGGTTTCAGCCGGCGGCGGATAAGCTCGACGATATAGTGTCGGTTCTCGGCGCTGACCCACGACCAGATGCCATGCAGGGTGATGAAGTCGAATTCGGGCAGGTCGGTATTGAGCAGGTCTTCGAAACTGGCTTCGAGGAAGGTGACATTGTCGAGCCCGGCGGCCTGGGCCGTACCACGCGCATTGAGGATGTGGGTCGGGTTGAAATCGTTGGCCCAGAAACGGCCGTGCGGATTGGCCGCCGCCAGCAGGGCTGTCGAATAGCCGTTGCCGCAGCCCAGTTCGAGATAGGTGAAGGGCTGGTCGACATCGACGGTGCGCCGGCCGGCCAGGGTCGCGGCCATCGCCAGGTTCAGCGGCGCCAGCTCCGGGTAGAAGCCGTGCGTATATTCGACATCGACGACATAGCCGCCGGTCCAGGTTTCATCGGACACGGTTCATCCCTTGTGTGTATGACGGGCGCAATTTGAACCTGCTTCGCGTCCGGGTTCAAGGGGAAGCGGAACGGTGTCCAGGAGAGAGGCCGCGTTACTCCTGTGGCGTCCCGGAGCGCATCCCGAAAAGTGTGACGCACCGCGCTGGCGCTCCCGTTTTTGGATTAATACCAAAGGCATTGGCGTCTGACCGTTAATGGGAATGGCTTTTTCTTCCTTCTCCTCCCCATGACAATGGGGAGGTGGCGAGCAAGTGAGCCCCCCTATGGGGCGAACGCGTCGAGACGGAGGGGTCCTCTTAGCAGGCAGTCCCCAATGCCGTTGGTATAAGATGCGCGTCAACACAGAAACTTAGATCGCGTTTCGATCCGATTCTTCCGGATCGAAACGCGATCTAAGAGATCAGATCCAGCAGGTCGGCGTGCGGCGAGCCCAGACTCACCTCGTTATGACCGACGAAATCCCAGCCGAAGCTGAAGGGCAGATAACCCTTGCCGTCCAAGTAGTAATGCGACTGCTGGAAGCGATCGAAGGCAAAGGTCAGTTGAGCTACAGGCGATGCGACTTCGAGCTGGCTTGCTGCATGCGCGAAGTCGAACAGGTATTCGTCGATCATCCGCAGTCCGCCCGGCGTCTCGGCATAGGCTTCGATTTCGACCCGGAACCCGGGGTTTCCGCTCAGCAGGCCTTGCAGAGTCGTCAGGAGAACCTGGTCCGAGCCTAGGGCCAGGCTGACATAGGCGTTATCCTCGCCCGGCTGGAAAGCAAGCGACAGTCCGGTGATCGCGTTGAAGGCGTGATCGCCGTCGGTCAGTATGGTATTGCCCTTGCTGTCCATCAGCCGCAGATAATAGCTGATCTCGTTGTCCGTGCCGCCGGTGACGGTACCTGGGACGAAGGGGCCGTCGCCACTCAGGTCCACGCTTTGGCCAAGCTTGTAGTCCCAGCCGACCGTGGTCGTGGTCTTGCCGTCGACGTGTGCGGCTTCGAACCGTTCTGCATTCAACGTGAACACCGTCCGGTCCTGGTTCGTAATGCCGCTAAGCACGCTGACATCCTCGTACAGGTATCGGTCGACCAGCTGCGCCCCGTCCAGGCCGTCCACCTCCAGTTTCACGCCCAGTCCATTGAGCAATGCGTCTGTCAAGGCCACGCCCAGACGGTCGTCGGCCAGAGTCAGGGAGATGTCGGCGGAGGTCGCGCCGAAGGCTGGATTGAAGCGGGCCAGGCTGACCCAGCCGTCATTGCCATCGCTGCCCAGCACATTGCCCTTGGCGTCGACAAAGCGGGCATAATAGGTCAGGTCCGGGGCGTCATCGACGGCGACCTCGGCCTTGCCGTCAAAGACGTAGTCGCCGTAATCATCGACGGTCGTGCTTGTGTTGGTGACGAAGTCCCAGCCGTAGGTCGACATGTCGCCTTTGGCGTCGGCATGGTTGTGGGAGTACTGGCCCGGGATGAACGTCATGACCGTCACGCCCGAATCGCTCACCATCTGGCTGACTGTCGCATTGGCGAACAGGTACTCGTCCACCATGACCAGGCCGTTGATTGGCCCGCGGTAGGATTCGATCTCGACCATGACGCGGTCACCGGTCAGCATGGCTGCGGCCACGACGGCTTGCGCCGCGTCACCGACGATGTTGACGTTCAACGCGCTATCATTGCCATTCAGCGCGAACGCGCCATGGCCGGAGATCCAGCCGTTGCTGCCGGCGTCGCTGGCAATGGGCATGCCGGTCTTGTTGTCCAGGAAGCGGACGACATAGGTCAGGTCGTCCGTGTGGCTGGCGGCTGTGTCGGTGGCCGGGTCGAAGTCGGCGGAATCCGGCAGGTTGACGGTGGTATGACCGGTGACGTCCCAGCCGCTGGTGGCGGTGTCGACCAGGCCGCCCTTGGAATTGTAGAGGTTGTGATTATGGGTGTAAGCGTTGGCCAGCACGGTGATCGCCCGGGCGTCGGTTCCGTCGTCGCCGGCGGACTGGCTCACGACATTGCCGAACAGGCTGGCGTAGTCAAAAATATACTCATCGACCTGACGATAGCTGCCGGCAATGAATTCCAGGGATTCGACCTGAAATCCGACCGTTTCCCCACGCAACTGAAACTGCTCCAGGACGCTGATGAAAGCGTCCGATCCGTTGAGGGTGAGGTCGATAGCCAGGGACTGTGGGGGCGTTCCGAAATTGTCGTCCTGGGCGGATAGGCCGAATCCGGACAGCAGGACCCATCCGTTGCTGCCTTCGGTGTCGATCGCTCCGCCTTTCGAATCGACGAACCGCCCGACCACCATGTGCGCGCCGGGGCCACTCTGCGCGAGCTGTCCGGCGACGAAATCGCCCGGATCGTTCAGGATGGTCGTCGCCTGGGTGGCGAAATCCCAACCCGACGTGGTCGTTCCGCTGATCTTGCCGTCGCTGTTGACCGTGCTATGCGCCCGCTGCATGGCGCCATAGCTCAGGCTCACGCCCTCACCAACGCCTTCGTTGCTGGCCGACGTCGTCTGCTGGGTGATCTTGGCGCGATCGAACAGGAATTCGTCGACCAGAACCAGGCCTGAGGCGGTAGTGCGATAGGCCTCGACCTCGACCTTCAGCGTCCTGTCGCGCTGGATCGCGTCGCTCAGCCCGATCGACAGCCGCCCGGGCGCCAGAGCCAGGTCCAGGCTGCCGGCCTCCGCCTTGCCAACATTCAGAATAGTAAAGCCGAAGTTATCCGCCTCAACCCAGCCATTGGTACCATTGCTGGCAATGACCGCACCCTTGGCATCGAAAAAGCGCACCACATAGGTCAATTCGCCGCCCGACGCGCCGGGCACGCCGCCGTCGGTGGTGTAGCTGGCCCGATCCGTCAGGTCGGCCGTGGCCTTGGTGGTGAAATCCCAGCCATAGACGCTGGACTCCGGCGCGCCCTTGGCGTCGCGGGACAGGTGTTCGTGTTCTGCCCGTCCGGTCATCAGGCTGTAGGTCTGAAGGTCGGTCGAGGTGCCGGCGCTCTGCAGGTAGCTCCGGTCGAAAAGATACTGATCGACCAGTTGCAGCCCACCGGCGGTCGTCTGGTAGGCTTCGACCTCCAGGCCGATCTGAAGTCCCTGGACAGTCGCAGTCATCAGGGTATTGGCCACGCGGTCCGAACCGAAGCTGAAGCTGGCGCTGCTCCCGGGCTGCCACGAGAAGCTGTCCAGCGCGACCCAGCCATTATTGCCTTCGCTGGCGTACAGATTGCCCTTGCTGTCGACGAAGCGCGCCACATAGGTCAGGTCCGAATCCGGCGGAATGGCGTCGCTCAACACCAGGTCGAGGGCCGCCTTCTGATATTGCAGGAGGGCCGATCCCGAGGCGTCGGTGATGTCGATGGTCTGGGGCTGGCCGTTTATGTCGAGGAAGGTGACGCGGGCAACGCCCTGCGACGGTCCGGCAGTGACCGAGGCGCCGGAGCTGGCCACCAGACGGGCCAGCCCATCATAGCTGACGATCTCGGTCGTTCCGCCCGGCGCGATGATCCGCAGCGTGTCGCCGTCGGAAAATTTGAGGTCCAGAAGGCTGTCGGTGGCCGAAGCCGTGCCCGCCATAAAATCAAACACGAACACGTCGCCGCCGGCCCCGCCGGTCAGGCTGTCATTGCCGGCATTGCCGTTCAGCGTGTCATTGCCGGCCAGCCCATTCAGGCTGTTGTTGCCGCCATTGCCGTTCAGCGCCTGGGCAAACGAATTGCCGGTGGCGTTGATATTGCCCGCGCCGGTCAGATTCAGCGTTTCGACATAGCGCGCCGACAGACCGTAGCTGACGCTCGAAAAGATGGTGTCTGTGCCGCCACTGCTGGCCTCGACGACGTTGTCGCTGGCATTCTGGATATAGTAGGTGTCGTTCCCCGCGCCGCCGGTCAGGACATTGACGCCGCTGTTGCCGGTCAGCACGTTGCTCGACGCGTTGCCGATGCCGTTGATGTTGGCCGTTCCGGTCAGGGTCAGGTTCTCGACATTGCTCCCCAGGGTGTGGCTGACCGACGATTCGACAAGGTCGGTGCCGCCGCTGGGGGCTTCGGTGGTGTAGTCATAGGCGTCGTCGACGACATAGGTATCGTTGCCGGTGCCGCCGGTCATGATGTCGGCGCCGATGCCGCCATCCAGCCGGTCATGACCGGCACCGCCATCCAGCATGTTGACGCCGCTGTTGCCGACCAGGGTATTGGCCAGGCCGTTGCCGGTGGCGTTGAGCGCGGCCGCCCCGGTCAGGGTCAGGTTCTCGACCTGCCGGCCGGCCAGACTGTAGGTCACCGACGCGATGACGGTGTCGAAGCCGCCATTGGTCGCTTCGACGACATTGTCGCCGGTGTTCTGGATGTAATAGGTGTCGTTGCCCAGGCCGCCGGTCAGGACATTGGTGCCGTCATTGCCAGTCAGGACGTTGTTACCGTCATTGCCGGTGCCGTTGGCATTGGACGACCCCAGCAGGATCAGGTTCTCCAGGTTGGCGCTTAAAACATAGTTGAGCGACGACCGCACGGTATCTGTGCCTTCGCCGGCCAGTTCAGTGACCGTGTCGCCGGCATTGTCGACGGTGAAGGTGTCGTCGCCGGCCCCGCCGATCAGCGTGTCGATGCCCGCGCCACCATCCAGGTTGTCATTGCCGCCCAGGCCGCTGAGGATGTTGTTGCCGCTGTTGCCGGTGAGGGTGTTGGCCAGCGAATTGCCGGTGGCGTTGATATGGGCCGCACCGGTCAGGTTGAGGAATTCGATATAGCGGCCGGAGAGATTGTAGGTGGCGCTGCTGTAGACGGTGTCGATGCCGCCGGTGCTGTTCTCGACGACATTGTCGCCCGTGGCGTCGACATAGAAGGTGTCATTGCCGTTGCCGCCGGCCATGGTGTCGTTGCCGGCGCCGCCATCGAGGACATCATTGCCGTCCAGCCCCGCCAGGCTGTCATTGCCGGGACCGCCGGTTTCGGTGTCGTTGCCCGGCCCGGCCGAACCGAAACCGGACGCTATATCGAGATTGAGGCTGTCGTCGATCTTTTTCATGCCCGGTCCCTGAACGTAAGGCTGCCTCCAAGGACAGCTTTGTCGCAATCGTTACCACGTTATTTACGATCTGTAACCAAGCCAAAAAGGCGAAAAGCGGGTGACCTCTTACCTGCTACTCTCAGTCAGTGGGCAACGATTCCAGGAGCTGCCGCAGACGAACGACCGGCGCGTCAGCGGCAGTTGCCGGCGAAGGAGGCGCTTGGGCGTAAACAGTTCGAACGGCTGGCCGATTCGGAGGCAGTGTTCGTAAACGAGCGCATTTTCATGCGCCAGCCGGCCATTGCTCTTTTCCTGGATAAAAGCGATGTCGAACACGGTGCAGGTCCTGTGATAACATGGAGTCGATTATCAGTGACGCAGGTTGCTGACCATCATTTTCGGGGGGAGGTATGAAGTCCTTCATTATGTCCGCTGCAGCCATACCGGCCATAGCCCTGCTGGTGGCTGGGTGCGCCAAATTTACAGGCGGCAAGCGTTTCGAGCTTCCGGCGGAAGGTGGAGCCATGGCCGTATCCTCACCGGACGAAACGCTCCGGCTTGACCTGGTCCAGACCGACCTGAATGAAGTCGAAGGCACGGTCTATCGGTTGACGGCTTCAAAGGCGGGGCGGGAGGTCTACCGCTCCGTCTTTTACCGCGGCATATCCGGACGCTGGTCGCCGGCGACCGGCGGGGTCTTCGTCAACTATGTCAACGGCAGCGATGAAATGGGATGCGAGATACTGGACTACCGCGGCGAGGCGATGCGGACGGTCAATGTCAGGGCCTTGCTGACCCGCCTCTACGCCCGTGACGATACCATGGCCGCCTTGGCCGCTCCCAAGGGGGTGCGATACTATCTCGAGTGCGAGAAATGGGTCGACCGCGATACAGTTGAGTTTTCGGTTTCGGTCGATCATGGCCGGACATATCACCTCCGCTACCACCTGGAATCCCAAACAACGCAATATCTCCGGTATGACGACGATGGAGAAAAAGTCGTCGCGTTGTAATATCCCTTTCCGCCCGTCCTATCCGCTTGTCACATCTCATCCTTTGGGACTATATGGCGCCGTGCGCGTCGAACCTCGGCGCTAAATCCGATTCACGATTGACCTGCCCCGGGAGACGGGCTATGACAGCGTTGTCATGAACCGGCGCGCCTCAGGCGCGGCCGATAAGCCTGAAGTCAACAGGCAGGTCTTGGTAGCAGGAAACAACACCTTATGGTCTCGAGCTCAGCGGCGGGAAGCCGGCAACAGGTCTTTGTTCTGGTCGGCGGTACCGGCGATCTAGCCATGCGGATGCTGTGGCCGTCCCTGGCCATGCTGGACCAGGACGGGTTCCTGTCCGACAATCTGCGCATCATTTCCGTCGCGCGCGAGGACTGCGGCACCGAGGTCTGCGTCGACCGCATCGGCAATGCCGTCACCAAGCGCGTCGGCGAATCGCTGGAACCCGGCACCCTGGCACGTTTCCGCAAGCGCATCGTCCACGTCGCGCTCGACGCGGCCAAGGACGACTGGGGCGCCAAGCTGAAAGCCGAGCTGGGCGATGTCGACGGCCTGGACGTCGTCTTCTTCCTGTCGGTGTCGCCCTCGCTGTTCAAGCCGATCTGCGAGCATATCGAGCGCGCCGGCCTCAACAAGGCGCCCAACCGCGTCATCATCGAAAAGCCGATCGGCCGCGACCTGGCCTCGTCCAAGGTCATCAACGACTCAGTCGCCCACGCCTTCGACGAATCGCGCACCTTCCGCATCGACCACTATCTGGGCAAGGAAACCGTCCAGAACCTGATCGCCCTGCGCTTCGGCAATGTGGTGTTCGAGCCGCTGTGGAATTCGCAAACCATCGACCACGTCCAGATCACCATCGCCGAAACCGTCGGGGTCGGTGAGCGCCTGGGCTATTACGACGAATACGGCGCCATCCGCGACATGCTGCAGAACCACCTGCTGCAACTGGTCTGCCTGCTGGCCATGGAGCCGCCCTCGGCCCTGTCGTCCGACGCTCTGCGCGACGAAAAGGTCAAGGTGCTGCGTTCGCTGAAGCCCATTACCGTCGACAACGTCAAGGATCACACGGCCCGCGGCCAGTACGGTCCGGGCTTCGCCGACGGCCATCCCGTCGCCGGCTACGAGGTCGAAAAGGGCTCGCCGTCGAACACCGAAACCTTCGTCGCCATCAAGGCCGAGATCGCCAACTGGCGCTGGGCCGGCACGCCGTTTTACCTGCGCACGGGTAAGTGCCTGCCATCGCGTTCGACCGAGATCGTCATCCAGTTCAAACCGCTGCCGCACTCCATCTTCGGTTCGGAAGCCAAGGCCAACCGCCTGCATATCCGCCTGCAGCCCGACGAAGACATCTCGCTGACCGTGATGAACAAGGCCCCCGGCCTGACCGCCGAAGGCACCCATCTGCAATCGCTGGACCTGTCGCTGTCGCTGATCAAGGCCTTCGAAGGCAATGGCGAAAAAGCGCCGCGCCGCCGCATCGCCTATGAGCGCCTGATCCTGGATGCGCTCCAGGGCAACAACGCCCAGTTCGTCCGCCGCGACGAGGTCGAGGCGGCCTGGATGTGGGTCGATGGCATTATCGACAGCTGGACCAAGACCAGCATGAAGCCCCAGCAGTACCCGGCCGGCACCTTCGGCCCGGTCAGCGGCTATCGCCTGATCGAACGCGACGAAGGCCGTACCTGGAATGACTGAGGCCGCCGTCATCCGCGAACTCCCTGAACCGACGGTGCTGCAATGGCCGGCGCCGGGCGGTGAGGTCCGTGTCCTGAGCTTTGCCTCCAAGGCTGACGCCGGCGCCTATGTCGCCGGGATCATCGCCGGCGCCTTGCAGGGCGCGGTCGCCGAACGCGGCAAGGCGCTGTGGATCGGCTGCGGCGGTTCGACGCCCAAGCCCATCTACGAAAGCCTGACGACCCTGGACCTTGACTGGGACCGGATCACCCTGGCCCAGGTCGATGAGCGTTTCGTGCCCACCGACGACACCAACTCCAACACCCGCATGATGCGCGAAGCGCTGGAGCCGGTGCTGGACGACATGGACTTCATGACCCTGATCCAGGACCTGTCGAGCGCCCAGGCGTGCGCCGACAAGGCCGAAGCCCGGTTCCTCGAACTCGGGGGCGGCGAGGCGCCGGTGTTCGACATTGCCCTGATGGGCATGGGACCCGATGCGCATTATGCCTCGATCTTCCCGCACCACGTCATCAATGGCGAAGTCTACGGCACCGACCGCATCGTCCTGCCGGTGGCGCCGACCGACGGCAGCCTTGAACCCGTCCTGCCGCGTATTACCCTAAGCGTGCCCGCGCTCAATCGCAGCCGCCGCATCATCTTCTTCATCACGGGGGCGACCAAGCTGGAGGTGCTGCGCAGCGCCAGCCAGTCCACCGACCCGGCCGAGTCGCCGATCGGCGCCTTCCTGGCCCAGTGCCCCGTTCCCGTCGAATTCGTCTGGGCAGCGTGAGGATTACCCTATGACCACCCTGCATCCCGTCATCGCCGAAGTCACTGCCGCCATTGCCGAACGGTCCAGGGACCTGCGCGCCCAGTTCATGCGCCGCGCCGACCGCTATAAGTCCGACGCGCCGCGCCGCAAGAAGCTGTCCTGCGCCAACTATGCCCACGTCGTGGCGGCCTCGGACGACCACGACAAGTTTCAGCAGGCCCTGGACGCCGTGCCCAATATCGGCATCGTGACCTCCTATAACGACATGTTGTCGGCCCACCAGCCGTACCACGACTACCCCGAAAAGCTACGCGCCTTCGCCCGCAAGGTCGGCGCCACGACCCAGGTCGCCGGCGGCGTGCCCGCCATGTGCGATGGCGTGACCCAGGGCCGTCCGGGCATGGAACTGTCCCTGTTCTCGCGTGACGTCATCGCCATGGCCACCGCCGTGTCGCTCAGCCACGACGCCTTCGACGCCGCTCTGATGCTGGGCATCTGCGACAAGATCGTGCCGGGCCTGGTCATCGGCGCCCTGTCGTTTGCCCATCTGCCGATCATCTTCGTGCCGTCCGGCCCGATGTCGTCGGGCCTGCCCAATCCGGAAAAGGCCAAGATCCGGACCATGTACGCCCTGGGCCAGGTCGGCCGCGACAAGCTGCTGGAAGCCGAGATGGCGTCCTACCACGCTGCCGGCACCTGCACCTTCTACGGCACCGCCAACTCCAACCAGATGCTGATGGAGATGATGGGCCTGCACGTGCCGGGCGCGGCCTTTGTCGCCCCGGGCACCGGCCTGCGTGATGCGCTCACCAACGCCGCGGTCGAACGCGCGGCGAAGACCGCCGAGAATTCCAAGAATCCCAAGCGCATGGCCGACGTCATCGACGTCCGCGCCATCGTCAACGGCGTGATCGGCCTTCTGGCCACCGGCGGTTCGACCAACCATGCCCTGCACCTGCCGGCCATGGCGCGGGCAGCGGGCTACATCCTGACCCTGGAAGACATGGACCGGCTGTCGTCGGTGGTGCCGCTGCTGGCGCGGGTCTATCCCAATGGCGCCGGCGATGTGAACCACTTCCACGCGGCGGGCGGCATTGGCTTCGTCATCCGCGAACTGCTGTCGGCCGGCCTGCTGCACGGCGATGTCACCACCATCTGGGGTGAGGGCATGGCCGACTATACCCGTGAGCCCTACCTGAATGACGGCGTCCTGACCTGGCGCGATTCGCCGGAGCAAAGCCTGGACGAAACCATCCTGCGCGGTGTCGCCAACCCGTTTTCGCCGGAAGGCGGTCTGCGCGAAGTCAAGGGTAATGTCGGCCGCGCCGTCGCCAAGGTTTCGGCGGTCAAGCTGGAGCACCAGGTGGTCGAAGGCCCCGCTGTTGTGTTCGACGACCAGGACGACTTCCTGGCCGCCTTCAAAGCCAAACAACTCCCTGAGGGCGATTTTATTTGCGTCGTCCGTTTCCAGGGGCCAAAAGCCAATGGTATGCCGGAACTGCACTCGCTGACTCCGGCCCTGTCGTCGATCCTGGATGCCGGCCGCAAGGTCGCCCTGGTCTCCGATGGACGCATGTCCGGCGCTTCGGGAAAGGTGCCGGCCGTCATCCATCTGGTGCCGGAAGCCATGGACGGCGGACCGATCGCCAAGCTGCAGAACGGTGACCTCTTGCGGGTCGACTGTGAAAAAGGCACCATAGACTACCTCGGAGATGCCGCCGAGTTCGCTCAGAGAGCAAACGCCGAACAGCCCGAAGAGGCTGACGGTGTCGGACGGGAACTTTTCGCCCATATGCGCAGATCGGTCGGACCGGCTGACGCAGGTGGCGCGGTATTTTGGTAGATACTGTATGACAGCGCATTTCGAGACGGGATCCGTCGTGACTTCATCGCAACCTCTGCGCGGCCTGGTCGGCGACATTGGGGGCACCAATGCCCGCTTCGCCATCGCCGAGCGCGTGGGCGGCAAGACCACCCTGGCCAATTTCAAGTCGCTGGAGTGCGAGGACTACAAGGACGTCTATGACGCCCTGAACGGTTATTTCGCCATGATCGGCGGCAAGCCGCAGCTCGACTTTACGGTCGTCGCCGTGGCCGGTCCGGTCAAGGACGGCGCCATTCAGTTCACCAACCTCGACTGGCTGGTGCGTGAGGACCTGCTGGGCCAGACGACCGGCGCGCGCAAGACCCGGCTGATCAACGACTATGCTGCCCTGGCCTTCGCTTTGCCGCACCTGGGCGATGCCGACACCAAGACCATCGGTTCGGTCAAGACCGGCTTCGGCAATGTCCATGCCGTCATGGGCGCCGGCACCGGTTTCGGCGCCTCGGTCCTGGTCGGCGGCGAGTTCGGACCCTATTGCCTGTCGACCGAAAGCGGCCATATCTCGTTCGCCCCGGTCAATGACTATGAGAGCGAAATCCTGCGCGTGCTGCGCAAGAAGTACGGCCGTGTCACGGTCGAGATGCTGCTGTCGGGTCCGGGCCTGGTCAATCTCTATCACGCTATTTCGGCCATCCGCGGTGAGCCGGCCCACGACTTTACCCCGGCCCAGATCACCCATCTCGACGGCGACGACGCCACCGGCTCGCGCTACACCGTCGAAGCCTTCCTGGACATCATGGCCAGCGTCTGCGGCGACCTGTCCCTGGCGCACGGCGCCACTTCGGGCATGTTCATCGCCGGTGGTATCGCGCCGCGCCTGATCAAGCATGTCGACGAACTGCGCTTTCGTGCCCGCATGGAAGCCAAGGCGCCGCTGGCCCATATCGTGGCGGCGACGCCGTCGCGCATCATCATCCATCCGTATGCGGCCTTGCTCGGTTCGGCCAATGCTTTGACGGATGTCCAGATAACCGCCTAACAGACGACAGGGTCTCACCATGCCTACCCATCCCGACGTAGAAAAGTTCATGACCCTGGGCCCGGTTCTGCCGGTGATGGTGATCCCGAGCCTCGACCAGGCCCTGCCCTTGGCCGACGCCCTGCTGAAGGGCGGTATCCGCGCGCTGGAAATCACCCTGCGCACCGACTGCGCCCTGGACGCCATCAAGCTGATCGCGAAGGAACGTCCGGACGCCGTCGTCGGCGCAGGCACCGTCCTGACACCGAAGGATGCCGAAAAGGCCGCCAAGGCTGGGGCGAAATTCCTCGTCTCGCCGGGCCTGACCAAGACCCTGGCCCATCAGGACGCCGCGCCTTTGCTGCCGGGCGTTGCCACCTCGTCCGAAGTGATGAAGGCCATGGAGTGGGGCTTTACCCACCTGAAATTCTTCCCGGCGGTTCCGGCCGGCGGCGTGCCGTATCTGAAGGGCATTGGCGGTCCTCTGCCCCAGGTCAAGTTCTGCCCGACCGGCGGCATCGACGCCGGTAATGCGGCGCAGTTCCTGGCTTTGGACAATGTGCTGTGCGTTGGCGGCTCGTGGGTCGCGCCTGCCCAGGCCATGAAGGACGGTAACTGGGACGAGATTGCGCGCCTGGCTGCCGAAGCCGTCGCAACCTTCGGCAAGAAGAAGGCCGACGCGGTGATCTAAAAATTACCTCTCCCCGCCTGCGGGGAGAGGACGAGAGCCGAGTGAAACGAAGGCGATCGGGTGAGGGGCCTTCAGTTTCCGAACCCCCTCTGTCGTTGTCGCCAGTTGACAAAGCTGTCACAGACGCAGAAGGGTGTCACACAACACCTTCCGGTGATGTCACGACAACGCAGGACACTGTCATTGGCACAGCCGCCTAAAGCGCTTCCCAACGCCGCCAGCGCGGTTTCGACCATCAATGACGTCGCCCGGCTGGCCGGTGTATCGATCAAGACCGTTTCGCGCGTCATGAACGACGAGCCCAATGTGCGCGACGAAACCCGCGCCAAGGTCAAGGAAGCCGCCAATCTCCTGCATTACCGGCCGAACCTGCTGGCCCGGTCCCTGGCCGGCGCGCGCAGCTTCATGATCGGCCTGCTGTACGACAACCCCAGCCAGTCCTATGTCTACGACCTGCAGATGGGCGCCATCAGGCGCTGTCGCCAGAGCGGCTACCACGTCATGGCCGAGCCCCAGGACGCCCATGCCCCCGACCTGGAACGCGCCATCGGCGGGCTTCTGGCGACCATCCGCCTGGACGGTGTGATCCTGACGCCGCCGCTGTGCGACATGGCCGTGGTGCTGCAAACCATCGAAGCGGCCGGCGTGCCCTATGTCCGCGTCGCGCCCTTCCTCTATCCCGGCCGTTCAGCCGCGGTGCGCATGGACGACGCCAAAGCCGCCTTCGACATGACCCGGCACCTGCTGGACCTGGGCCACCGTGACATCGGCTTCATCCTGGGCCATCCGGAACACGGCGCCTCGCACCTGCGCTATGAGGGCTACGTCAAGGCCATGCGTGACGCCGGCATGGAACCGCGCGCCGAATGGGTCAAGCAGGGCTATTTCAGCTTCGAATCCGGCATCGACGCCGCCAGATCGCTGTTTGCCGGCGCCGAGCGTCCGACGGCGGTCTTCGCCAGCAACGACTCCATGGCGTTCGGCATGATCGCCCATTGCCACCAGACCGGCATTCGCGTGCCGGACGACGTCTCGGTCGTCGGGTTCGACGACACGCCGGGGGCGCTGCTGGTGTGGCCGCACCTGACGACCATCCGCCAGCCGATCGAGGACCTGGCGCACCAGGCCGCCGACATGCTGCTGGCCCGCGCCAACGGCGAAGACGCCGGCCATCCGGGCGACACCCGCCTGCTGCCGTTCGAGCTGATCCCGCGTCAATCGGCGCAAAAACTGTAGGTCCTAACCGACCGCGCTGGATTTCGATTCAAATATCCGGCCGACGATCTTCCTTCCTTCCTTCCTTCCTTCTCCTCCCTATTTCTTCAATGGGGAGGTGGCGAGCAAGCGAAGCCAGGCCGAAGGCCATTGGCAAGCGCGTCGAGACGGAGGGGTCCTCTTAGCGGCCGCTCCAAATGCCTTCGGTATGGTTCGCACGCCCTTACTTGCGTCATACCCACGTGCGGTATCCGCCTTTGGTGTGAGGCCCATGCAAACCACATGCGGATTTTATTTTATTTCCGGTAGGACACCCCATCTCTGTGGCGGGCGCATTGTGCGCCTGCAGCCGGGCCTGTGGGGGCATCCATGAACTCTGCAATTGCGCCGTGTTCCGGCCGCCTTTTCTTGCCTGTAAGCCTGTTTTGAACCGATGACTCAGATGATCAGTACACCCGAACCGGATACCGAACTGAAGCCCCTGCGCGTGCTGGTGGTTGACGACAATGTGCCGTCCGCCCAGACCCTGGAATGGACGATCGAAACCTATGGCGATGAGGTTCGCAGTTGCCATGACGGCCGCACGGCCCTGCGTGAAGCGCATGAGTTCCTGCCGGAGGTGATCCTGCTGGACCTGGCCATGCCGGGCATGGACGGGATCGAGGTCTGCCGCCAGTTGCGTAAGGACGAGTCCCTTGCCGGGGTGAAGATCATCGCCCAGACCGGACATGCCGGCCCTGAACACCGTCGCATGACGGCGGCCGCCGGCTTCGACCTGCACCTGGTCAAGCCTGTCGATCCGCATGTCCTGGCCGACATGCTGCATCTTTTGCGCACCAACCCCTTGCGCCGTCGTCGTTGATGCTGGACTGCCTGATCATCGGCGGTGGTCCGGCGGGTCTGACGGCGGCCATCTACCTGGCGCGCTTCCGCCGCCGGATTGCCGTGGTCGACGACGCCAACAGCCGGGCCCGGCTGATCCCGGTGTCGCATAATTTCCCGGGCTTTCCTCATGGAGTTACCGGCGATGGCCTGCTGCTGCGATTGCGGGAGCAATTGGCGCCCTATGACGTGCCCCGCCACGACAGCCGGGTCGAAATCCTCAGCAGGCATGACGACCATTTCGCTGCGCACACGGCCGATCAGGCATTCGAAGCCAAAACCGTAATCCTGGCCACCGGCATTTCCGATGCCGGTGTCGATATGCAGCGTCTGGAACCGGCCATCCGCGACAGCACAATCCGGTTGTGCCCGGTGTGCGATGGCTTCGAAGCCATGGACAGACGCGTCGCCGTGGTCGCCCGCACAGACCATGCTATCGGACATGCTCTGTTCCTGCGGACCTATACCGCTGACCTGACCCTGGTGCATGTCGGCGAGGCCGCCTTGGACCAGGAGGGGAGGGGACGACTTTCCGACGCCGGTATCAGGTTGGTCGAAGGCGCCTCTGTCGATATCCGGATTGATGATGACGGCAAACCCGTGGTCGCCCTTGACGGTACGCCGCACGGCTTCGACATGGTCTATCCGATGTTCGGCTGCCGGCCTCGGGCGGGCCTGGCCCAGGCGCTGGGGGCGCAAAGCGACGAGGTTGGCGAGTTGACTACCGACCGCTATCAGGAAACGACGGTGCCGGGCCTGTTCGCGGCTGGCGACGTCGTCAGCGGTCTGAACCAGATCAGCGTCGCCTGCGGTCAGGCCGCCATTGCCGCCTGCCACATCCACCATAAACTACCGAGAGCGTGGTAAAGGGCTTTTAGAGGCAAGGAAATCCAACTTATTTCATCCCTCCCCGTTATACGGGGAGGTGGATTATTTGCTGGAAGCAAATAAGACGGTGGGGGATTTGGCCCGCCGGTGTTTCCATCATCTACGCCTATATTCTTCAAAGCTTGGCACCAAAACGTGCAGAATAAGTTTGTCGGCGACCCAAGCACCATTGGGGATTTTACCCGCCGATAGTTCCCCCAGTCCAAAGCAAAAAAAACCCGACGGATCTTGCGAACCGTCGGGATCAAAGGCCAGTGCCTTCCAAATAATGCCACATTTAAGAAGGCGCTTTAAAACCACATAACGCCCGGACTGTGAAAAAGGGAAAGAAGTCCGATCGTCAGCCAGCGGTTTTAAACACAAACCTGATGCACCGAGGTGCAACAGGAAACAGGGTAAGCGTATCTATAACCGCAAACTGACAACGCTGTCAAATAAATAATGAAAGCAAATATATTTTTCAAATGAAACCGAGACTTACATCGGTTTCAGGGGGTAAAGAAGGTATTAAGACCGCTTGACCTTGTCTGATAGCGCTGTCAATAATCGCCGCCAACAGCCCGGGGCCGGTCACAATTTGGTCACACGGGTAAGCGCGGCGAGGGGCATTCCGCGGGCGGCTTTGTTCCGCGCTCCTAACCATGCTACAAAGTACAAAAACCGTTGGGAAAAGCGCTTTAAGGAGCACCATGTCCGTTACGTCACCGTCCGCCGCGACGAACCCCGCCGCCCGTTTCAAGCGCCTGCTCAAGCTGGGCACCGCCTTTGGCCTGGCCCTGTCGCTGTCCGTGACGGGCGCCGTCGTGGCCGCTGAAACCGGCTCCGTCGAAGCCGTCCTGGCCCGCTCCGCCAAGCCGCATACGGCCGCCGTCGACCTGGCCGCCAAGAAGAAAAAGGCCAAGGCAAAAGCGAAAAAGCGCGCCCCACGTAAGGCTTCCAAAAAGGTCGCCGCCAAAAAGCCTGCCGCCGCGAAAGCCGCCAAGGCGCCCAAGGCCGACGCCGTTATCCCGATCGATCCGGCCTGGCCGGTCGTGCCCGACGCCGGTATCGCCGATGCGGCAACCGAGGCGCGGATCACCGAAATCATGAGCCAGATGACGCTGGAGGAAAAGGTCGGTCAGACCGTCCAGGCCGACATCAACTTCATCAAGCCGGAAGAGCTGAAGATCTATCCCTTGGGTTCGATCCTGGCCGGCGGTAACTCCTCGCCGGGCCAGAACGAACGCGCCACCCCGGATGCCTGGCTGCAAGTCGCCGACGACTACTGGCGCGCCTCGCTGGAATATCCCTCCAAGGTCAAGATCCCGGTCCTGTTCGGCATCGACGCCGTCCACGGCCACTCCAACCTGGTCGGCGCGGTCATCTTCCCGCACAATGTCGGCCTGGGCGCTGCGCACAATCCCGAACTGATCCGCAAGATCGGTGAGGCCACCGCCCAGGAAATGGCCGTGGCCGGGGTCGACTGGACCTTCGCGCCTACGGTCGCCGTCGCTCGCGACAAGCGCTGGGGCCGCGCCTACGAGTCCTATTCCGAAAACCCTGCCGACGTCGCCGCCTATTCCGGCTACATGGTCGAAGGCCTGCAAGGCGCCGATGGCGCGCGCGTCGGCATCAAGCCGGGCCACATCATGTCGACCGCCAAACATTATCTCGGCGATGGCGGCACGGCCAACGGCAAGGATCAGGGCGACGCCGAGATGAGCGAAGCCGACCTGGCCCGCATCCACAATGCCGGTTATCCGCCGGCGATCGAAGCCGGCACCCTGTCGGTCATGATTTCCTTCTCGTCGTGGAACGGTGAGAAGATGGCCGGCAACAAGCGGCTGATCACCGGCGCCCTGAAGCAGCGCATGGGCTTTGACGGCTTCGCCATCACCGACTGGAACGCCCACCGCCAGATCCCGGGCTGCGAGCAGGACGACTGCCCCCAGGCCATCAATGCCGGTGTCGACATGTACATGGCGCCCGACACCTGGAAGGCCGTCTATACCAACCTCCTGGCCGACGTGAAGTCGGGCGAGGTGCCGATGGCCCGCCTGGACGACGCCGTCCGCCGCATCCTGCGTGCCAAGATCAAGGGCGGCCTGTTCGAACTGGGCGCCCCCAAGGACCGCGCCCTGTCGGGTAACTGGCAGGTGCTGGGCTCGCCGGATCACCGCGCCATTGCCCGCCAGGCCGTGCGCGAATCCCTGGTGCTGATCAAGAACCAGAACCGCATCCTGCCGCTGCGCGGCTCGGACCATATCCTGGTCACCGGCTCGGGCGCCCATGACGTCGGCAAACAGGCCGGCGGCTGGACCATCACCTGGCAGGGCACCGGCAATTCGCGCGAGGACTTCCCGAACGGCCAGTCGATCTACGAAGGCATTGCCGAAACGGTCGAACGTTACGGTGGCACCGCCTCGCTCAGCGTCGACGGCGTCTACAAGGAAAAGCCGGATGTGGCTGTGGTGGTCATCGGCGAGGACCCCTATGCCGAGTTCCAGGGCGACCGCCCGAACCTCGACTATCAGCCCGGCGACGCCACCGACCTGGCCCTGATCAAGAAGCTGAAGGACGCCGGCATTCCGGTCGTCACCGTCTTCCTGTCGGGCCGGCCGATGTGGACCAATCCGGAAATCAACGCCTCGGACGCCTTTGTCGCGGCCTGGCTGCCCGGCACCGAAGGCGGCGGCATCGCCGACGTCCTGGTCGGCAATGCCGACAAGAAGCCGCGCAACGATTTCAAGGGCAAGCTGACCTTCTCGTGGCCGAAGTTCGCCAACCAGCAGCCCCTGAACGTCGGCACCATGGATTACGATCCGCAGTTCGCCTACGGCTACGGCCTGACCTATCTCAGCGACGGTTACGTGCCGCAGCTGTCGGAAGACTCCGGCCTCGGCGAAGAAGCCGTGGTCAATGTCGACACCTATTTCGCCTCGGGCCGCATCAAGGCACCGTGGACCCTGAACCTGATCGATGTCTCGGGCAGCACCTCGGGCGACCAGGGCATGTTCACGAGCCCCGGCGGCGCGGTGAGCCAGAGCGCGGTCGACGCCGGCAAACAGGAAGCCGGCCGTTCGCTGGTCTACTCGGGCTCGGGCCGCGGCCAGGCCGCCATTTCTGGCGCCCCCGTCGACCTCAGCCGCCAGACCACCGGCAAGATGACCCTGGGCGTCACCTATCGCCTGGATGCTCCGGTTTCGGGCCCTGTCCTGCTGGGCATGGGCACGGATGCCGGCTCGACCCATCCCGTGAACATCGCCTCGGCCCTGACGGCGCCGGTCGGCGAATGGGCGACGGTGAAGGTCACCCTCGACTGCTTCGTCGCCGCCGGCGTTGACGTCAGCAAGGTCGGCGTGCCGTTCTCCCTGACCAGCGATGCCCCGCTGAAGATCAGCTATTCCAGCATCAAAATCGCCTCGGACGAGGGCGACGCGACCTGCCCGCGTTAAATCATACCTCCCCGCGCTCTTCGCGTGGGGAGGGGGACCACCCGAAGCCGTAGCAAGGCAAAGGCGAAGGGTGGTGGTGGGGCGACTTTCTTCGGCCTCCACCGCCCGGCTTAAAAATATAGAGCGGCGAATCCCATCGCCGCCATTCACCTGTTGAGACTTCCGCATTGATTCAGCCTGCGGGCTGTGTCATTTGTAGTATAATTAACCAGGCCCGGCATGCGACCGGGCCGTCTTACAGGGGGCTTTCATGCCTGATTTGAAACAGTATTTGCCGTCGGCAAATTTCCTGTCGAACCTCGATCTGTGGATCGTGGTGTTCTACGCCGTCTCGATCTTCGTCCTGGCGCAGGTCGTCGGCCGCCGCAAGGCGGGCGAAGAGGCTACCTCCAAGGGCTACTTCCTGGCCAATAACCAGCTGCCGTGGTGGGCCATCGGCGCCTCGCTGATCGCCGCCAACATCTCGGCCGAACAGATCGTCGGCATGTCCGGTTCGGGCTACAAGATCGGCCTGGCCATCGCCTCCTACGAATGGATGGCGGCCCTGACCCTGATCATCGTCGGCAAGTACTTCCTGCCGGTCTTCCTGAAGAACGGCGTCATGACCATGCCGGGCTTCCTGGAGCAGCGCTTCGGCGCCAGCGTGAAGTACCTGATGGCGGTGTTCTGGCTGATCCTCTACGTCTTCGTCAACCTGACCTCGATCCTGTGGCTGGGCGCGACGGCGGTGATCACTGTCACGGGCCTTGAGCCCTTCTGGGTGCTGACCGGCCTGGGCATTTTCGCCCTGCTGTATCAGATCACCGGCGGCCTGAAGGCCGTGGCCATGACCGACATCGTCCAGGTCGTCCTGCTGGTTCTGGGTGGTCTGATCATTTCTTTCCTGACCCTGACCAAGATCGGCGGTTCCCAGGACCTGACCGGCTTCATCGCCGGCTTCTCGACCCTGCATGACCGCTTCCCCGACCACTTCAAGATGATCCTCAACGAGTCGTCGCCGCACTTCAAGGAACTGCCGGGCCTGGCCGTCCTGCTGGGCGGGCTATGGATCATGAACATCTCCTACTGGGGCTTCAACCAGTACATCATCCAGCGCGCCCTGGCCGCCAAGGACCTGCCCGAAGCGCAAAAGGGCATCGCCTTCGCCGCCTATCTCAAGCTGCTGATGCCGCTGATCGTCGTGGTTCCGGGCCTGGCCGCCCTGATCCTGGCGCCCGACCTGGCCAAGCCGGACCAGGCCTACCCCAGCATGATGACCCTGCTGCCGACGGGCCTGCTGGGTCTGGTGTTCGTGGCCCTGACCTTCGCCGTCATCTCCTCGACCGCGTCCAAGATCAACTCGATCGCCACCATCTTCACCCTGGACGTCGTCGCCCCGTTAAAGCGCGACATTCCGGACAACAAGCTGGTCGGTGTCGGCCAGATCGCCGCCGTCGTGTCGGTGATCATCGCCATCTTCACCGCCGAGCCCCTGCTGGGCAAGTGGGACCAGGCCTTCCAGTACATCCAGAACTTCACCGGCTACTTCACCCCGGGCATCGTGGTGATCTTCGCCCTGGGCATGTTCTGGAAGCGCTGCTCGACGGCGGGCGCCCTGGCGACCATCGTCGGCGGCGTGGCCATGTCGGCAGCCTGGTCGTACATCGATCCGGCCTATCCGTTCATGAACCGGGTTGGCTGGGTGTTTGTCGCCAGCACCGTCCTGTGCGTGCTGGTGTCGCTGATCCTGCCGAACAAGAAGGAAGTCTCGACGCTTACCCTCGAAGGCGTCAGCTTCAAGACCTCGACGGCGTTCAACATCCTGGCCATCGGGGTCGTCGCGATCCTGGTCGTCCTCTACGGCATCTTCTGGTAAGCAACACTTCCAGTTTATGCGAAACGCGGCCGGATCGCTCCGGCCGCGTTTTTGTTTGCACCCGCAAAATAAGCCGTTGACGAAACCTCCAGCCGTGTTTGACTGTCCGCCTACGGAGGGCGTCGATGCGGACTCTGGCGGCGATTCTGCTGGTGATAGGGGTAATGGTGACAGGTCAGGCCAATGCCATGCCGTGGGACAAGCCGCGCACGGCCATCGTCCTGGCCTTCGATCCCGAATGGGACGCCCTGCTGCCGCATATCGAAGACGCCAAAACCGAGACCCATGACGGCGTCACCTATGTCACCGGACATATCGGCGACGAGCCGGTGGTCATGGCCCTAAGCGGCGTTTCCATGGTCAATGCCGCTATGAATACCCAACGCCTGCTAAGCCACTATAAGGTCTCACGCATCGTCATGTCCGGCATTGCCGGCGGCGTCGACCCCGGCCTGAACATCGGCGATATTGTTGTCGCCGATGCCTGGTCCCAGCCGATGGAAACCCTGACGGCGCGCGAAACTCCGGAAGGCTATATCCCGCCGGCCTGGCTGTGGGGCATGTCGCACAAGCCCAATTTCGGCATGTTTCTGCCGCGCCAGGTCCGCATTGGGACCATCGACTACGACAGCTTCCCGGCCGATCCGGCCCTCGTCGCCATTGCGCACAAACTCGAGCCCCTGGCGCTGAAACAGTGCGTCTCGGACACGCTCTGCCTCGAACACGCGCCAAAGGTCGTGGTCGGCGGGGAGGGGGTGAGCGCCGCGTCCTTCGTCGACAATGCCGACTACCGCCAATACCTCCACACAGCCTTCAAAGCCCGTGTCACCGACATGGAATCCGCCGCCGTCGCCCAGGTCGCCTTCGCCAATAGCGTCCCCTTCATCGCCTTCCGCTCACTATCCGACCTGGCGGGTGGCGATGCCGACGTCAACCAGATGATGGCCTTCATGACCCTGGCGTCGGAAAACTCCGCTTCGGTCGTCGTCGCCTTCGTCAAAGCCCTGCCCGGAAAGGACTGACATGAAGTTCCTCGACACCTATTTCGGTCTCACCGCCCAGGGCACCACCGTCCGCACCGAAGTCGTCGCCGGCTTCACCACCTTCCTGACCATGGCCTATATCATCCTGGTCAACCCGGCCATCCTGTCGGCCACAGGCATGCCCGTTGCCGCCATCGCCGCAGCGACCTGCCTGTCGGCGGCGTTCGCCTCGATCCTGATGGGACTGGTCGCCAACTACCCGCTGGCCCTGGCGCCCGGCATGGGGCTGAATGCCTATTTTACCTTCACCGTGGTCAAGGGCATGGGCCTGCCGTGGCAGGTGGCCTTGGGCTGCGTCTTCATCTCCGGCGTCTGTTTCCTGCTGCTGACCCTGGTCGGCGTGCGGCAACTGATCGTCAATGCCATCCCCAAGCCCCTGTTCGCCGCCGTCGCCGCCGGCATCGGCCTGTTCATCGCTTTTATCGGCCTGAAGGAAGCCGGCATCATCGTCGCCAACCCAGCCACCACCGTGGCGCTGGGCGACCTGCATTCGCCGGTGCCGCTGCTGGCGCTCACCGGCCTGCTGATCATCGCCGTGCTCAATGCCTGGAGGATCAAGGGCGCGATCCTGATCGGCATCTTAGGCACCTCGGCTCTGGGCTGGCTGTTCCACTTGGTCAGCTATACGCCCCAGCCCTATGACCTGACGGCCATGACCGCCACCATGGGCCAGCTCGACATCCCGGGCGCGCTGAACATCGCGAAGACCGGCTTCGGCGTGCTCGAAATCATTTTCGTCTTCCTGTTCGTCGACCTGTTCGACAATGTCGGCACCCTGGTCGGGGTCTCGAAACGCGCCGGGCTGATCGACGCCGACGGCAAGATCCCTCGCCTGAACCGCATCCTGACCGTCGATTCCATCGCCACCATGGTCGGGTCGTTTTTCGGCACCTCGACGGTCACCAGCTATATCGAAAGCGCCGCCGGGGTTCAGGCCGGCGGCCGCACCGGTTTGACCGCCGTGGTGACCGGCCTGCTGTTCCTGGTGGCCCTGTTCTTCGCGCCCTACGCCCAGTTCATCCCAGCCGCCGCCACGGCGCCGGCCCTGATCATCGTCGGCGCCATGATGATGAAGCCCCTGGCCGAGATCGAATGGGACGACCCGATCGACGCCTTGCCGGCCTTCCTGATCCTGATCGGCATCCCGCTGACCTTCTCCATCGCCAACGGCCTGGCGTTCGGCATCACCGCCTATGCCCTGCTGAAACTGCTGCGCGGCAAGGCAACCCGGAGCGACTGGATGCTGCTTGTCCTGGCCGGGTTGTTTGTCGTGCGCTTCGTCTATCTGAGCGCCGGATAGGGTTGCAAGCCGGCATTCACCGTGACACTGATACCGCATTCAGGAGGCACAGAATGGACCGGCGGCATCTCTTCAAAACAGGCTTGGCAGCAGCAGGTCTGACCGCACTCCCGACCTTGGCCCGGGCCGATACGCCCATCGTGCCGATCCGCGTCAACGAACCTGATGTCTTTCGCACCACAGTCTGCCTGAGGCCATTCCGCGCCGCCGGACCGCGTATCGAAACCGAGACGGTCGGCCGCAAGATCGTCGTCCATAACTACGGCCACGGCGGCAGCGGCTGGTCCCTGTCGTGGGGCTCGGCCGAAGCCGCGGTCAAACTGGCCATGCAGTCCTCGCCGGAAAAGATCGCCGTCATTGGCGCCGGCGCCCTGGGCCTGACCGCCGCCATCACCGCCCAACGCGCCGGCGCCGACGTCACCATCTACGCCAGGGAACGCTTCCCGTTTGTGCGCTCGGCCCGGGCGACCGGCACCTGGTCGCCGGACTCGCGCGTCGCCAAGGCAGCCTCGGTCGACGCCGGTTTTGCTGACCGCTGGGAGCGCATGGCGCGCACCTCCCTGGCCATGCACCGCGGCTTTGTCGGCCTGGCCGGCAATCCGGTCGAATGGCTGGACCAGTACCTCGTCCGCCGCAATCCTTCGCCCCCGCCGGAGGCGCAGCCACCACAACAGGCCGAAGAGGACCCGGGCTTTATCTACCTGGAAAACCGGCTGGGCGATGTCGTGCCGCACTCATCCCCCTATACCGGTGCCCATCCATTCAATGCCGCCGAAGTCCGCCGCATGTCACAGATGACGTTCAACGTCGCGTCCTACTGCCACCAGCTCGAAAGCGACTTCCTCGCCGCCGGCGGCCGCTTCGAAGCCATGGAGTTCCATTCGCCGTCCGATCTGTCGCGGCTGAAGGAGAAGGTGGTTATCAACTGCACCGGCTACGGCGCCCGCGCCCTGTGGAAAGACGAAAGCATCACCCCGGTGCGCGGCCAGATCGTCTGGCTGGTGCCCCAGCCGGACGTCCACTACGGCTTCTATGCCCGTGGCCTTCTGGTGCTGGCACGGCGTGACGGCATCGTTGTTCAGGCCACCGGCGGCGAAATGTCGGGCTGGAACGACGACAACGAAAATCCGGATCCGGTTGCCGCCCAGGCGGCGTTGGAGACACTGAAAAGCGTCTTCGTCTAAAAGACCCGATGAACCTGGATCAGCCGGTCGTTCTCGTCCGGCCCTTTGGCCAGGCGCATAGGCTCCGGCACGGCGTCGCCATAGACCAGGGTGGCCAGGAACAACGACTTTTGCAGCCAGTCATGCGGCCCTTTCACGGTGGTGAAGCTGGGGCTGAGGCGGAAGACATAGCGCCCGTCGTCGGCCTGCGGGTACATCAGCCCGACATTATGGATGATGATCAAGGTGCCATCGTCGGCCTGCAGGCGATAGAAGGCGTCGACGACATCGACTCCGTCCGGCCGGGTGACGGGAAAATCGGCGCCGCCGGGGACGACCTTGCCCTTCAGTTTCGGCCCTTCGAAGCGCCCGCCGATGATCGGCCAGATGACGTCGCGGCGGCCATCCTTGGCCTCTGCGTTGGGCCCCATCGGCTGCGGCGTCGAACAGGTCACGACCAGGTTCATCACCAGTTCGGTCTTTATCGGATCGAGGTCGACCAGGCCGCTGGCGGAAGCGGGCCGGGCGGCGGCGGTCAGGGCGGCGGCAACGCCGGCACTGGCGCCCAGCAGAGTTCGGCGGGACAGGATGGAATCGGACATGTGGCACCCTTGGTTGGCGGAAACCAAAGCTATAGACATCCGCACCAACCGGCTCATCTCCCGTTTGGGATATGATAATCCGTTGGTCTGTCCTGCAGGTCGCTCGTAATTTTCCCTCGCACCTAAGTGGCAGGGCTATCGCATATGGAATGTTCAAGCGCCCTCCTCTCCACGAAGTGGGGAGGTGCCGGCGAAGCCGGCGGAGGGGTATAGGTCGGCGTCCACGACAACCGGCTTCAGGTCATTGGCCTCCCACAATCCTCACTCAGTGCGCAAAATGCCCGACCATGGTCGAGCAGATCAGCCGCACCAGGTCCGATTGCCGCGGGGCGCCGGTCTTGGCCAGGACCTGCTTCAACTGAAACCGTACCGTGCCTTCGGCCAGGCCGTTCTGCGCCGCATAGGTGTTGACCGCGCCGCCCTCGGCAATGGCCTTGGCCAGCCGCGCCTCAGCCGGCGACAACCGGAACAGCTTCTCCAGCAAACGCGCCGGCACCTCGAACGGCGTCCCGGCGCCGCTCAGGAACAGCGCGACCGCCGGTGCGCCCGTCGCGCCTTCGCTGCCGGGCAGGGGCATGGCGACCAACTGGGTCGGCGCCGTCAGGCCGTCGTCCAGAACCAGACAGCGCTTGTCCGGCGTATCGGCCGCCAACGCATCGCTGTTGCGCCGGATCAACTGGTGTAATTCCAGCGTCCGGTCATGGCTGTGGCAGGTCACCCGGTCGGCAACCACGCGCAGAACGCCCGAGGGTTTCAAAAAGGCGCGGGCGGCGTCGTTGGCCCAGATCAGCCGGGCCTGGGCATCACAGACCAGAAGCGCCGGACGAATGCGGTCCAGAACCTGCCCCATGGAGTGGGCCATGACCAGGCTGGAATGCAGTTGGTCGGATAACCGGATGGCCTGGCACAGGTGCGGCATCAACCCTGCCAGGAAGGCGCGTTCCTGGGATGAATAGTCGTCACGCTGGCCGGCGTGGCGATGCAACACCAGGCTGACCCCTTCCGTCGGTGCCAGATCGAGCCCGGCGAAAATTCCCTTGCCCAATCCGACATCTCTCAGGTCGTCCTGGAAGCGGCGTCGGACATGGTCGGGCATGATCAGGTCTTCGTCGCAGGCAATGGAGATCTCGCCGGGCGCCGGCGGGTGACTGTAGTCATAGCGCATGCGCGGATTGGCGGCGTCGTTGACGACCAGGGCGTGCTGACCGCCCCTGTCTTCGGAATGGGAATCGGTGACCAGCCAGGTGGTTTCCAGGATGGGGCCACCGCCGCGAATGCGCTGGATGACCGCGCTGCGCACGCCGACGCCGGTACAGATCTGGTCGAGGAACTGGGTCCACCGTGCCGGACGCTGGACCGTGTCATACAGCGTCAGAAGCAGGTCGTTTTCAAACGCTGGCATGGGCTTGGGGTCTCGCGCGATACTCTACAACCGTTGAGTCTACGCCGTTTGCACGCGAAGTCCATCGCTTTGAACAGCGTTATCGCTACCATTTCCGGCTATGGCATAAATGTTACATTTTATAACTAATTCCGCTCGCGATCGGCCGCGCGATCCGGCTATATCCCAAACGGGATATGCCGCGGGTTCGGCCCCCGGGTTAGCGTCGTTCAAAGACGTTACCACAGGGATTCCTTTTCATGCCGTCCGTTCGTTCCGCTACCCTCGTTTCCGCCCTGGCGCTGATCTGCCTGGCGCCATGGGCTCAGGCCCAGGATACCCGTCCAGCCGGTTATCCGGCCGGCAAGGGCGATGGTGCGGCCACCACGGCGGCGCCTGCCGCGACCACGTCGAAAGTACCGGTGGCCATCCAGGGCCTGCGCCGCCACATGCTGGACACCGGAGTCTCGACCCTGACCTTCCACAGCATGGACGACCTGTTCTATACCCGGACCGTCGGCCGCTCGGGCCCGGTGTGGCAACTGCCATCCAGCACCGCGGCGCTCGACTTCGATTACAGCTTCGCCGGCACGGCGCATAAGGCCGCCGACATCCTGGACGGCAACTTCACCAACGCCCTGCTGGTCATCAAGGACGGCCGCATCGTCAGCGAGATCTACCGTAACAACACAGGACCCGACACCCATTACATGTCGTGGTCGATGGCCAAGTCGATCACCTCGATCCTGATCGGAAAGGCGCTGGAAGAGGGCCGCATCAAATCGCTGGACGACAAGGTCGTCACCTACCTGCCCGAGCTGAAAAGCGGCGGCTACAAGGACGCCACCGTCCGCCAGGTGCTTGAGATGAAGTCGGGCGTCGACTACGAGGAGCGCTACGACTTCTCCAATCCCGGCCCGGCGGCGCAGAACCACGAAAACAGCCTGGTGCTCAACATCACCCGCTTTGCTGACGCCGCCCGCACCGTACCGTCCAAGGCCGCCCCTGGTAGCCTGTTCGAATACAAGACGCTGGACACGGCCGTTCTGGGCTGGCTGGTCGAACGCGTCACCGGCATGAACGCCTCGACCTACATGGCCAGCCGCGTCTGGGAACCGCTGGGCGCCCAGGCCGACGGCTTCTTCATCCTGGACGGCGAGCCCGGTGTCGGGCGCGAATTCACCGGCGCCGGCTACAACGCCACCCTGCGTGACTACGGCCGCCTGGGCCAGATGATGCTCAACGAAGGCGTCGCCAACGGCACGCGCATCCTGCCGCAGGACTGGGTGAAACAATCGACCGCACCCGCCGGACCGGAAACGCCGGAAGGCGGCTACGGCTATCAGTGGTGGACCGTCGCCAACAGCAACGCCTATTACGCCGTCGGCCTGCAAGGACAGTTCATCTACGTCGATCCGGATACACGTACCGTGGTCGTCAAGCTCAGCTACTTCCCGCCCGACGACCAGATGGCCTACGGCGAAGCGCTGAGTTTCATGGCGGCGGCATCGCAATGGAAGCCAAAAGCCGAATGACTTCAGCTCTCTTCGCCCCTTCCGCACAGATCGTCTTCCTTCTCCTCTCCACGAAGTGGGGAGGGGGACCGCGAAGCGGTGGAGGGGTTTCTTACTTTACTTCCTACAGCCTGATTGTCGGGCGAACGACACCATCCGCCTCAATGCCGCGGAACAATACGCAACCACAACAACCACAAAACTGGGGAAACAGGGAATGACTGCAAATACACACCATAAACGTTTCGGGGCCATGGCCTCGGTCCTGGCGCTGATCGCCACCGGCGCACCGCTGGCGGTCCACGCCCAGGACACAGCACCCGCCGCGCCGGCCGCCGACACGGGCGAGGTGGTGGTCATCACCTCCCAGCGCCGCCGCGAAAACCTGCAAAAGACGGCGGTCTCGGCCGTGGTCCTCACCAGCAACGCGCTGGATGGCAAGGGCATCAGCAATGCCGGTGACCTGCAATATGCTGTGCCGTCGCTGTCGTTTACCGACTCAGGCTTCACCCAGAACGTCAATATCCGCGGCGTCGGCCTGTCGGCCAACACGCCGTCGGTGGCCAATGGCGTCGCCACCTATGTCGATGGCGTCTTCCAACCGCCGATCGTGACCACCAACAGCTTCTATGACACCGGCTCGGTCGAAGTCTTCCGCGGGCCACAGGGCACCTTCGTCGGCTCCAACTCGACCGGCGGCGCGATCTTTATCAACACCCAGTCGCCCAAGCTGGGCCGGCACGAAGGCTATGGTGAGGTCTCCACCGGCAGCTTCGACTTCAAGGGTTTCGAAGGCGCGGTCAACCTGCCGCTGGGCGAAACCCTAGCTGTACGCGTGGCGGTCAATGCCCGCAACCGCGAGGCCTTCTTTGACGACCTGGGCCCCAACAACAACCAGGTCGGCCGCCTCGACGAAACCGGCGCCCGTATCGGCATCCTGTGGAAGCCGACCGACGCCTTCCAGGCCCTGTTCAAGCACCAGGGCGACCGGCTCGAAAACGGCGGCTTTGCCTTTGCGCCGATCGCCGCCCAACCCTACGGCGCCTATCGTTCGGCGGACCGTACGGTCGATTTCGACGAGGCCGTCTTCAACAACCAGAAGGCCTATCAGGACACCCTCGAACTGAAGTACGCGTTCGATAACGGCATTACCCTGCGCTCGATGTCGGGCTATCAGTCCAAGAGCTTCAACACCGCCGACGACTACGACGCCACCAACGCGGCGCGCTATACCGGCTTCCTGCCGCGCACCTTCGAACACAACTACGCCCAGGAACAGATCTGGACGCAGGAACTGAACCTGATCTCGCCGACCACCGAACGCTTCAGCTGGATCGCCGGGGTCTATTATCAGCGCAACAAGATCAACAGCGAGTACGACTTCCTGTCGGCCGGCTTCCCGACGACGATCGACACCGTCACCTGGAAAAAGACGACCGGCATCTTCGCCCAGCTGACCTACAAGATCACCCCGACCCTGGCGGTGGATGTCGGCGCGCGCCATTCGACCTATGAGGTCGAAGGTATCGGCGACGTCGTCATCGGCGCCGGCATTCCGGGCTTTCCGCCGAACGGCTTGGCCGTGGCCAGCGTGGCGGGTCAGGAAAAGGACAGCAAGCCGACCGGCAAGATCTCGCTGAACTGGACGCCAAACGACGACAACCTGGTCTATGCCTTCGTGGCGCGCGGCTACAAATCGGGCGGTTTCTCGTCGCCGGTCGACAACTTCAAGCCCGAGACGGTGACCGACTACGAAGCCGGCTGGAAATCCTCGTTCGGACCGATCCAGACCCAGGTCGGCGCCTTCTACTATGATTACAAGAACTTCCAGTACAACCTGGTCAATCCGGGTACGGGCGTGGCCACACCGGGCAATATCGCCGATGCCACCATCAAGGGTGTCGAGGCCAGCTTCCAGGGCCGCTTCGGCAAACTGAAGGTCGACGGCGGCGCCTCCTTCGTCAACTCCGAACTGGGCGAGATCACCTTCATCGACCTGCGCGCCTTCAACCGCGCCCATCCGGGCCAGACGACGGCGGCGCAATGCCCGCCGGGCGTGCCGGATACGCCGGGCTTCTGCTACAACTATGCCGGCCTGATGCGGACCAGTTCGGGCAAGCCCAACCTCTATTCGCCGGAGCTGTCCTACAATCTGGGCATCGAATACGCGTTTGAGATCGGCGACGCCACCTTCACGCCGCGTCTGAACTACGCCTATGTCGGCGATCAATGGACCTATCTCGCCTATGATCCGGCCACCGACCGCATCGAAGGCTACGGTCTGTGGAACGCCCTGGCGACCTACCGCGCGCAAACCTACAGCCTCGAGATCTACGCCACCAACCTGACCGACCAGTCCTATGTCTCGGGCCAGTATGCCGACAACGAATTCTACGGCTCGCCGCGCCAGGTCGGCGTCCGGTTGCGGCTGTCGTACTGAGCGGAGGGCGCCGTGGAACAACTCCCAAGTCCAGGGCGCCGCACCGTGCTCGGAGCCGCCGTCGCATTCGCGGCGGCGGCAGCCGGCGGTGTCGCCCGTGCCGAGACCCTCATACCTCTTGACCGGCCGGGCCTGGAACTGGTCATGCAATTGGTCGTCACCTGCACCGATCCGGAAACCGTTGGCGGCGCTTCCCACAGCAAGGATGGCGAACGGACCGAAATCTGGCCGATCGTCGGCGGCCGTTTCGAAGGTCCCGGCATCCGCGGCGAAGTCATTCCCGGCGGCGGTGATTTTCCCGTTGTCCGGCCCGATGGCGTCGAGGTCATCGATGCCCTGTACCGCCTGCGCACCGACGACGGCGTCCAGATCATCATCCACAATTTCGGCCTGCGCTACCCGGCGGCCAACGGCCTGGCGGAACGTTACCGCCTGGCGCCCGAATTCATCGCCCCGGTCGGTAAGTACGACTGGCTGAACCGCTCGCTGTTCCTGTCCACCCTGGTCGATGTGCCGCCCGCCCTGGCATTGGCCGGACCGGGTCAGAACGACCGCATGATCGAAATCTATCGTGTGACATGACCCTCAAGACCCTGCTTGCCGGCGCGGCATGCCTGGCCCTGGCCGGTTCGGCCATCGCCCAAGATGCGACCTTCGCGCCCCAGACGACCGACATGTTCCGCGCCGCCTCGGATACCCCGGTCATGGCGCCGTTCTGGGCCAAACGCCTGACCGGTTACCTGACCACCCGCGACGGCGTAGAGCTTCGCTACAGTGTCCTGCTGCCCAAGGGCAAGGGCCCGTTCCCGGCCATCCTGAACTACAGCGGCTACGATCCGGGCAGCATCGGCGGAAAATCCTACCTTCAGGGTGATACCGCCATGTCGGTGACCCTGGACCAGGCTCTGGTGGCGCGCGGCTATGCCGTCGTGGGCGTCAATGCCCGCGGCACGGCCTGCTCCGAAGGCGTGTTCGACTTTCTCACCCCCACCTATGGCCGCGACGGCTATGACGCAGTCGAATTCATCGCGTCCCAGCCCTGGTCGAACGGCGCGGTCGGCATGGCCAACTGGTCGTGGGCCGGCATGTCGCAACTGTCCACGGCCTCGCAACAGCCACCGCACCTGAAGGCGATTGCGCCCGGCATGGTGCTGGCCGATCCGCGCCGTGACTCGTGGGCGCCCGGCGGGGTACCGGCGCCGCTGTTCGTCTCCAACTGGTGGCAGTATCTCCACAGCCGCTGGGGCGCCGCCCGCGACAGCGCCGTGGCCGAAGGTGACAAGCCGTGCGTTGCCCAGATCGCCGCCAACACCGTGACGGCCGAGCCCAATTCGCTGGCCACCTTCCTGATCCGCCATCCCCTGCGCGACGACGCCATCGAGGCCCGCCGCCTGTCGGCCGGCACACACAACATCGCCGTACCGGTCCTGTCGATGGAGTCGTTTCAGGACGAGGCCGTGACCTCGCGCGCCGACCACTACCATGACACGCTCGCCCCCGATCGCCTATGGCTGATCCAGACCAATGGCGGCCACGACCTGTATGACGCCCTGCGCTTCCGGGACACCCTGCTGGCCTTTTTCGACCGCTTCGTGAAGGATGAGGCCAACGGCTTCGAGCGCCGGCCTCATGTCGAGGTGTGGATGGAGACGACCTCATCCGACGAACCGGGCCGGCTCAATCTCGACGCCCGCCCATCCTGGAGCTTCACCCGTCCGGCATGGCCGGTGGCGGTGACGCCGCGGGTCCTCAACCTGGCCGACGATGGCCGGCTGACCGCCGAAGCCGGGCAGGGGACGCCGGACGCCTATGCCTATCCGCGCCCGGGCGTGGCGGTGGCGACCGATGAGATGGATACCGGCGGCGACGGCTGGTCGTCTCTGGAGCCCGGCTGGCGCGACGGCGTCGCCGTCTATACCTCCGCGCCGCTGACGCAGACCTTGCTGACCTACGGCACGGCCAGCGCCGACCTGTGGCTGTCGGCCACGACCTCGGACACGGATGTCCAGGTCACCCTGACCGAGGTCCGCCCGGATGGTCAGGAGATGTTCGTCCAGCGCGGTTGGCTGCGGCTGTCGAACCGGGCGCTGGACGCGCGTTCGACACAACTTCTGCCTATCCCGCTCGACCGTCCGGACAGCCAGGTGGCGCTGACGCCGGATGTGTCGGTTCTGGGCCGGGTGGAACTGAGCAAGTTTTCGCATGCTTTCCGGCCGGGTTCGCGCATCCGTATCTGGATCGACACCCCCAGCCGCTGGGGCGGTTATGGCTTCACGCCGGTGTCGGCGCCCTCGACAAACCGGGTCTGGCATGATGCGGCGCACCCGTCGCGTCTGGTGCTGGGCGAACTGACGGACGTCACAGTTCCACCCACCGCCCAGCCCTGCGACACGGTCCTGAAACAGCCGTGTCGCAAGGATCCGCTGGAATAGCAACACCTTATCCTCCACCGCTTGCGGGGGAGGTGTCGAGCAAGTGAGCCCTCTTGAGGGGCGAAACGCGTCGAGACGGAGGGGGAGCCGGAAGCTCCGAGCTTATAACACCCTTCGTTTCGCTTGTTTAAGCCTTCAACAGCAGATGATCGCGTTCCCACGAACTGATCACACCCTGGAAATGATCCAGTTCCGACTGTTTGATGGCTAGAAACGCCTCGAAAAACGCCTCCCCCAGCCGCTCTCGTACCGGCGCACAACCGGCAAACCGCTCCAGCGCCTCCTCCAGAGTTTTCGGCAAGGTGCGCGGATAGATATAGGCATTGCCGGTCGCTTCGGGTGACGGCTCCAGCGCCATCTCGATCCCGAGATACCCCGCCAGCAATGACGACGCCATGGCCAGATACGGATTGGCATCGGCCCCTGGCAAACGGTTCTCGATCCGCCGGTTCTGAGCATCGGCCGTCGGCACACGCAGGCCGCACGAACGGTTATCGCGTCCCCACTGGACATTGATCGGCGCCGAATGGCTGGGGCGCATGCGGCGGAAGGAATTGACCGTCGGCGCGAACAAAGGCGCGATCTCCGGCAGGAAGGTCTGCAACCCGCCGATAAACTGCCGGAACAGCCGCGAATCCGAACCGTCTTCGTCGGAAAACAAGGTCCTGCCATCGCTGTCGACCACCGACATATGCAGGTGCATCGCCGATCCCGGCTGTTCCGCCATCGGCTTGGCCATGAAGGTGGCATAGACGCCATGCGTCAAAGCGGCCTGACGCACCAGGCGTTTGAACACGATGACCTGATCGGCCAACTGCAACGGATCGCCATGGTGGAAGTTGATCTCCAGTTGCCCGGCGCCGGACTCATGGATCATGGTGTCGAGGTTCAGCGTCGCCACCGCCGCATGCTCATAGATGGTCTCGACCAGATTCTCATATTCGGTGATCGACTCCAGGCCGTACGGTTGCGGCGCCGTCTCGGCCCGGCCGGACCGCCCGATCGGCGGCGCCAGTGGCAGGTCCGGATCCGTATTGACCGCCGTCAGATAAAACTCCAGTTCCGGCGCGATCACCGGCGTCCAGCCGCGCGCCGTATAGAGCGCGACCACTTCCTTAAGGATATGCCGCGGCGAGGCCGGCCACGCCGTGCCGTCGGGCTTCTTGGTGTCGGCAAAGACAAAGGCGGTGGTGGTCTTGTATCCCGGCGCGATGTGCAATGTGGCGACATCCGGAAACAGGATCAGGTCGCGGTCGGCATAGGCTTCGTCGCCGTCGCCGGCATAGGCGCCGGTGATATCGACCGAAAACACGCTGGACGGCATGCGCAGCGAGCCCTCGGCTTCGGACTTGATGAACTTGGCGGCTGGCAGGACCTTGCCCCGGATGACTCCGTTCATGTCGGGGACCAGACACTCGATTTCGCTGATACGATGGGTGGAAATCCAGTGCTGGAAGGTTTGGGTCATGACACGCCGGAAAGGAGGAATGATACCCGGCAATATTTATGAATCATAACTATCCTGCAAGCAAATTGTGATCACAATTTCCAAACTTGCCAACCCCTGTCATATCCGCGATAGGGAGCCCATGAGTATCCCCGCGTCCAAATTTTCTGTTGCGCCGATGATGGACTGGACCGACCGGCACTGCCGGGCGTTCCACCGTGCCCTGACGAAACGCGCCCTGCTGTATACCGAGATGGTCACCACCAAGGCCGTCATCCACGGCGATCGCGAGCGGCTGATCGGCTTTTCCGATGTCGAGCACCCTGTGGCCCTGCAACTGGGCGGCTCCGAACCCGACGAACTGGCCCAATGCGCCAAAATCGCCGAAGACTGGGGCTATGACGAGGTCAACCTGAACTGCGGCTGTCCGTCCGACCGTGTCCAGTCCGGATCGTTCGGCGCCTGCCTGATGCGCGAGCCTAAGTTGGTCGCCGACGGCATGCAGGCCATGATCGAAGCTACGAGACTTCCAGCATCTGTGAAATGTCGAATTGGGGTCGACGATCAGGACCCGCGCGAGGCCCTTTTTACCCTCGTCGAGGCCTGCCGCAAGGCCGGGGTCACCACCTTCATCGTCCACGCCCGAAAGGCCTGGCTGAAAGGCTTGTCGCCTAAGGAAAACCGCGACATCCCGCCGCTCGACTACGACCTCGTCTACGAACTGAAACGTAGCTATCCCGACCTGTTCATCTCGATCAACGGCGGCATCGCTACCCTGGCCGAGGCCCAGGCCCATCTGGAGCACGTCGACGGCGTGATGCTGGGGCGAGCAGCCTATCATGAGCCGGCCCTGCTGGGTCAGGTCGATCACCAGTTTTTTAACGAAAACAGTGAGATAGCGCCGTTCGACGCCTTGGATGCCTACCGTTCCTATATCGCCGCGCGGCTGGAAGAGGGCGTGCCCCTGACCCATATGACGCGGCATATGCTGGGCCTGATGCACGGCCTTCCGGGTGCGCGGGCCTTCCGGCGGATACTCACCGTGGACTCGATCGTGCCGGGCGCAGGTCTCGAAGTTATCGACCGTGGCGTAGATGCCGTCCGCGACGCCCTTGCAGCGGCCCAGGCGCGACGCGACGCCTACCTTATGGGTGCAGGATAAGCGAGGTCCGCGTCGCTTCGAAGCGGCTGAGCCGGCCGAGATAGCTCATGCCCAGCAGGGAGATGTTCAGGCCGTCCTTGACGACCAGGGCCTCGACGTCGCGCACGGTGCTGGTGCCGACGCCGACCGAGTTCAGCTTCACCATGGCCGCAAACGACGGGCCGTTGGCGGTGATCACCTTGCGGTCATAGACGAGGTCCTTGGGCGTAAAGCCCAGGCGCAGCGCGTCGGAAGGCGTCAGGACGACCTGGCTGGCGCCGGTATCGACCAAAAAGCGTACAGCGGTATTGTTGACCGAGGCATTGGCCCAGAAATGGCCGTCCTCGCCTTTGGGAATGGCGGTGGTGTGGCCTGAGGCGCTTTCGGAGGAGACTTCAGTGTGGGCGACGGCAGCCTGAACGGGGGCTTCCTCAGTCTGCTCATGCAGCGACAGAATCCCCATGCCGGCCATGACGGCGCAGAACACGGCACTGCCGACGATAATGGCCGATTTGTACATGTTACGCACTCCCGGGGGCGAGCCGGGCACCCCGCCGGATCGCGGCGCTTTTGCGCCTGTCCAAAGCCTAAACGAGAAGGGTTTATTTCAAATGAATCGCCCCCAAAGGCCATCAGAACCGTCGGCCGGTATCCATAAACCGTAAAATATGCCTTTTAAATCAAGGCGCGGGAACGTGGTTTATAAAAAAATATCATCCGGGTTCGGATAATTCTTGCAATAGGCGAAAATCATCTGCATACTGATGATCGACGCGACGACGACTGTGAGGGTGAGGCCCGGCAAATCCTGCCAAACCAACCCCCTGTGAGCCGCGACGCGTCTTCTTGTCCGCGTACATTTTGGAAAGGAGACGCATCATGCAAGACCAAGAAAAAAAGGCTCACGCCATGACTTCCTTCGCCCTGTTCGGAGGCCTCTTCGGCAGCCCGCGCCAGAAATCTGAGCGCGTGGTTAGTCGTCCGCAGGACTTCCGTCCGTTCGAACGGAAATAGGCTTATCGTCTGATAAAAACAAAAACGGCCTCCTGTTCGCCAGGAGGCCGCTTTTTTTACGCTTACGCCTACAGTAACCCTGAAGTCACAAGGCGTGAGGCTTGCCGAACAAGCTTAGTTCGACGCCAGCTTGACGCCGGCCTTGGCTTCGGCAGCCGCCATGTTCGGGCTGGCCTTCAGCACCTTCGAGCTGGCGCCGCCGCCGTTGCCGTCGAACTTCGACGACAGTTCGACCCAGTACAGGCCGTCAGCGGCCAGGAAGTTGTACTTGTAGTCGACCTGGTAGCTGCCGGCGCGGAATTCGCAGGCCGAGATGTTCACCATCTGCTTGCCGGTGACGGCAACGACCTTGGAAACGGCTTCCTTGCCGACGCCCGCAGCCAGCATACCGGCGGCGGCTTCCTGATCTTCCGAGCAGGGGGCGGCAAAGGCGGGGGCGGCGATCGCGGCGGTCAGGGCGATGGCCGAAAGAATGAGGGCATTTTTCATCTGATTTGTCTCCTTGAGTTTCTTCAGGGTGACATCAGGTATAAGGGAAATTGGAAAATATTCGGTAAAATATTGTATTTACTAGGAATTAAGCAAATTTAATGGCAACGGGCGCAGAGCTGTAAAAACAAGGCTCCAAATCTTAACGCGGACGCCGCCAATTTCGCAGTTGCAAAAAAAGCGGAAGATTTCTTCGATCTTCCGCTTTTCAGGTTCGTTAGTTCGACGCCAGCTTGACGCCCTTGGCCGCAGTGGCCGCCGACAGGTTGGGGCTCATGGTCATGACCTTGAGGTCGCTGACCGTGCCGGCCCTGACCTTGGCACTGCCCTGTACCCAGTACAGGCCATCGGCGCCGAGGAAATTGTATTTGAACAAGACGACGATGCCGCCACCGCCGATATTGCATTCGGAGATGTCAAGCATCTGCTTGCCGGTAATGGCGACCGCCGGGGTAACCTTGGCGGCGGTAGCTGCGGCAACGGCCTTGCCGGCCATGGCTTCCTCGGCTTCCTCGCATTCGGCCAGGGCTTGGCCGGCTACGCAAGCGGAGAGCAGGGCGGCGCCGGCGATGATCGGAGCACGGAAGGAACGAAAGGAGGGGGCAATCTTCTGCATTTTGCAAATCTTTCACTAAGAGACGCTGGGGAGGCGCGTATGGAGTGACCTGAGGCTGTACCCTCCGGTTGCAATTATAATTTTATCGGTAAAATATTTAATTTCATGTGAATCGATTGTGCGGTGCAATGGATTTCGGGGCCTTGTGCATAAGGGAAAACGCGAAAATATCCGTGGCGTTTACCGGACGTGCGGTACTCGCCTGCCGAGCATAAAAAAACGGAGACGCCGGTCAGGGCGTCTCCGTTGATGTGTCCGTCGCCTCGCAGGGCCGTGCGGGACGGGTACAGTACTTTTTAGGCGGCGGTCAGTTCGCCCAGGAAGCGGCGGATGTTCTCGCTCATGGCTTCCGTGCGCTTGGTCAGTTGGTTGGCGGCGCCGAGCATCTCGGTCGACGCCTTTTCGGTGTCGGCAGCAGAGGCCGACAGCTGGGCCACCGAGCTGGACGCCATGGTGGTGCCGTCCGAAGCTTCGTTGACGTTGCGGGCGATTTCGTTGGTGGCGTCGCCCTGCTGGTGCACCGAGTCGGCGATCGACGAAGCGATCTCGTTCATGTGCTTGATGGTCTCGCCGATGCCACGGATGGCGTTGACGCCGTTCTGGGCCGCCGACTGGATGTCTTTGATGCGATCGCGGATTTCGTCGGTTGCCTTGGCGGTCTGCTGGGCCAGCGACTTGACTTCCGAGGCCACGACCGCGAAGCCCTTGCCGGCTTCACCGGCGCGGGCGGATTCGATGGTGGCGTTCAGGGCCAGGAGGTTGGTCTGTTGGGCGATGGCGTTGATCAGGTCGACGACTTCGCCGATCTGGTCGGCCGCGCGCGACAGCTCGGCCATCGAGTCGTTGGTGCGGTCGGCTTCCGACACGGCCTCGGCCGCGATTTCCACCGATCGCACGGCCTGGTCGCCGATGACGCCGATCGAAGCCGACAGTTCCGTGGTGGCCGAGGCGACGTTCTGAACGTTATCAGCCGAGTTGCGGATCGACGACACAGCCGATTGCGAGCGGCGCTCGTTTTCCTGGGCGATGGTCAGCAGGGTGCGGCCGTTGGCGTCCAGGTCGGAAGCGGCGGACGACAGGGCGTCCAGCATGTCCTGGGCTTCGTGACGGAAACGTTCCGCCAGTTCCGACATCTGACGCGAACGCTCTTCGCGGGTTTTGGCGGTCGCAGCTTCCATGGCCGACAGGCGGGCCTTTTCTTCGGCGTTGGCCTTGAAGACGTTCAGGCTGTCGACGACGCTCTTCAATTCGTCGCGGCGGGCCAGGGCGGAGATGTCGACATTAAGATTACCGGTGGCCAGTTCCTCGGTCGTCTTGGCGATGCGGTTGATGCCGGTGACGGTAACGCGCGAGAAGATGAACGCGATCCCCATGGACAGGGCGGCCATGATGGCGGCGAAGATGGCCAGCATGGTGACGCCGGAGGCCTGGGCCTTCTTCGCGTCGGCGGCAGAGGCCTTGGCCTCGGCGACGTTGGCCTCGATGACCTGGTCGGTGATCTGGGACATCTTGGCGTAGCCATCGTCGAATTGCGACATCAGCGGTCCGACCGACGCGAAGTCGACGTCCATAACCTGGCCAGCGAACTCGACGGCTTCCTTGTAGGTCTTGATCTCCTTGCCGAGATCGCCCAACAGCTTCTTCTGTTCCGGGCTGGACGCCTTTTCGGCATCGGTCTTGACCTGAGCTTCGACCTTGCCGAGGTCTGCGACGACTTCGGCGACCTGGGCGGATGCGTTGGCCGTCGGGTCGGTGGCCTTCTTGACCAGGGCGTTGAACAACTGGCCGTTGGCTTCCTTGATGCTCGATTTGATCTCGCCGAATTCAACGACCTGCGGCAGGGCCTTGGCGTTGATGTCGTCGATGGTCTTGCCCTGGCCGTTCATGATGTAGACGGCGCCGCCGGTGAGCACGGCGAGGATCGCAGTGGCGACCGCGGCCGGCGCCATGAATTTTACCGTAAACGGCCAGTTCGAAATCTGGAATCCGCCGGCTTGTTTTGTACCTTGTTTCGTCATTTTGGCCCCTGACTTTAAGGATAAATGGCTTTTGTTGTTGGAAACCGGCCAACCTGACGCGCAGCCGCGAGTCATGGTTAAGACAGGCTTTGGGGACAACCTTTCACATTAAGGTTGTTGAAATCCTAACGACCCAAGGGATTGTTACAAATGGCGGGGCCGGGCCGCAGACGCTTTGCCTCGGCCGCTTTTGTTGTTACAGCTGCCTCCCGACAATCCGAACCCCGACGGAGCCCCACCCGTGCGACATCCCATTGAGACCGTATCCGCCGACGGTGTGAAAATCACCGCTTACCGGTTCGTCGAAAAGCGCCAGGTGGCGCGGGTCATTCCGGCCGGCGGCGCTGCCAACGGCGCGCCGCTGACCCATGTCATTTCGGAAGCCACCCTCATCCACCAGATCGGGGTAGAGCTGTCGGGCGGTTCCCTGCTTCTGGAGCCGGGCGCGCTGCAATACCACCACGGCCGCATCCAGTCGGAGATCCAGCGCCACGAACCGGGCAAGGGCTTTCTGTCGCGCGCCGTGGCCTCCGCCGGCACCGGCGAGTCGGCCTTCGCCACCAAGTTCAGCGGCACCGGCACCCTGTGGGCCGAGCCCAGCCGCAAATATTTCATCCTGGGCAATATGGACGCCGGTGACGACCTGCTGCTGGACGACCGGGCCTTCTATGCCTGCACCGGCGGCATCAGCCTGTCGACCCATCGCCACGCCTCAGTCGCCGGCATCCTGTCGGGTAACGGCTTCCTGCAACCGAAACTGTCCGGCCGCGGCGCCTTCGTCGTCGAAAGCCCGGTTCCGGTCGAAGAGATCGATGTCATCGAACTGAAAAACGGCGAAGCCGTGGTCGACGGCGATTTCGTGCTGATGTTCTCGGCCTCGCTGGACGTCGCCATCGGGCCACTGGTCACGGGATTACGCAACGCTCTGCGCTCGGGCGAAGGCCTGGTCTACAAGTTCCGCGGCACCGGTAATATCTGGGTCATGCCGACGGCGCGGGTGTCGTAAGATCAGGGCTGGGCGTCTTCCAGGATGCCGTCCTTGACATTATAGGTGCGCGCAAACGACGGATCCCTGACCTCGAGCGTCCTGACATTAAAACTGCTCCCGGTGCCGATGCCGGTCGCCGTGATGCCGGTGACAGTTAGCGGCTTGCCGGTCGTCAGGGGCTGGACCTCGCCGCCCTGGAACAGCCAGACATGGCCGTTCTTGTTGCTGTGAATCTTGACCGTACCATCGGCCTCGACCGTCATGGCGGCCTCTTCATCAACGCCCAAGCCCACCAGCGGCTTGCCGTCGCCGTCGCCACGCATGTTTTCCGCCTTGACCAGGAAGGCGATCAGCCGGCCCTGGCGGCTGCGTTCGTCGAAATGGCTGTCGGTGACGACATGGGTCAGCAGCGGGAAATGAAAGAAGTCGCCTTCGATGGTAACCGCGGGCCCCAGTGGATCTGCCAGGGCTTCGGGCGAGGTGACGCTGCCGCCGTCCATGGCGCCGTAAAGCCATGCCCCCTGCACCGCCAGGCCGGCCGAAGTCCCGCCCAGCGGTTTGTTGGCCGCGACATGGGCGTCGATGGCCTCATTCAGCGGCGTACCCTTCCACATGCGGACATAGTTGGCCTGGTCACCGCCGGCCAGGAAGATGGCGTCGGCCTTGCGCACCGCTTCCAGCAGTCGCGGATCGTATGCCGCCTGGCGGTCGAGGAACAGGAAGGTGCGCACCGAAGCCAGGCCGCCGACCACATTATAGAACTCGTCCTGGCTCTCCGTGGTACCCGAAGCGCGCAGCACCACCAAATGGCCGTGACCGGCCTTGGCGGTGAACCAGCGGAAGGCGTCGTAGGCCCAGTCGCCACCACCGCTCATCAGCAGGCCGCCCGTCACCGGGGCCGGCGTCGGTGCCGCTTCATCGCCGATGACGAAGGTCTTGTATCCCGGGCCCTCGTTCCATTGTGCCGCCGCCGGCTGCACCAGGGTGAGACACAGGGCGATGGCGAGGAGGAGCGGGCGCATGGCGATATCCGGACGGTAACATGGGGTGGCATATTTGTGTCACTGTGATCGCAATTTTGCGAGATGGCAAGAATTTGATTTCCCCTTCGCGGCGAGGGCGGCAAGTTTACCGGTAAAAATGAAGATGCTTCGATTCCCACCTCAGGCCGTCCGTTCCATCGGGGAAGGCGGCGGCCATCACCCGTTTCTCAGGAGTGAGTAGATGAAAAAAACCTTTCTGCATAAGATGTTGAAGCCCGCGCTTCTGGCCGGGTGCAGCCTGATCGGCCTCTCGGGCGCGGCCGCCCTGGCCCAGGATGCAACGCCGCCGGAAGAGGGCGGTGTGGTGACCGTGCTGGGTTCGCGTATTCCCCGGACGCAGAAGGAAGGCCCGGCCCCGGTGACCGTGATCACACAGGATCAGATCCGCGCCGGTGGCTACGGTTCCGTGCCGGACGTGCTGAAAACCCTGACCCAGAACAGCGGCGAGACCCAATCGATGCAGTCGGGCAATGCCGCCGACTATTCGCCGGGCGCGCAACAGGTCGACCTGCGCGGCCTGGGCCCCAACCATACCCTGGTCATGGTCAACGGCCGTCGCGTCGCCGACTATCCTATGCCGTTCAACGGCGACAGCAACTTCACCGACATCTCCAACATCCCGCTGGGCATGGTCGACCGCATCGAAGTCCTGTCTGGCTCGGCCTCGGCCATCTACGGTTCCGACGCCCTGGCCGGCGTGGTGAACTTCAAGCTGAAGGACCGCGCCGACGAGACCACGATCGATTACCGCTACGGCTGGACCGAGCAGGGGGGGGGCCAGTCGCACCGCCTGAACTTCTCGACAGGCCTGGACTTCGGCCGTCTTCACGGCGTGGTCGGCGGCGAGATCATGAAGCAGGACCCGATCTACGGCTATCAGCGCGAGCGCCAGGATTCGACGGCCGACGCCCCCGATCCCGACTACCAGATGGGCGTCACCAACTGGCAGCGCGTCGATTATGACGTCTACGCCATCGACGCGACCACGGCGGATTGCGCCCTGTCGGCCAGCACCAATGAAGGTACGACCAGCCTTCAGATCGATCCCTATTACGGCGACGGCGACGAGATCCAGGGCGCCTATTGCGGTTCGCAAACCGCCGTCGGTTATCGCACCGTCCAGTCGGAACGCACCATGGTCAACCTGGTGGGTTCTTTCAGCTACGACCTGTCCGACCGCACCCATCTGTTCCTGGACCTGCAGCTCGGCAAGAGCGACCTGAAGCTGCTGAAGCGCCCGACTTCCTGGGGCTATCAGGACGAAGACGGCAACGATGTCGGCGACTTCTACAACGTCCACCCCAGCTACGAAGGCACCGACAATTGGTACCGCATCTTCACGCCGGAAGAGATGGGTGGATTGGACAAAGCGATGCGCCACGTCGAGGCGACCACCTATACCATCACCCCGGGCGTGCGCGGCAGCTTCGGCGCCGACGACAAGTGGCATTACGAAGCCGCGCTCAGCGCCAGCGTTTATAATGCAGAGGTCACCTTTCCCTTCATCAATGTCGAGAAGGCCAACGCCTTCTTCCTGGGGCCGCAGCTGGGCTGGGATACCGACGATGAATATCTCGGCGAGGACGACGGTTACGGCCTGCCGGTTTTCAGCGCCGATCCGACACGCTTCTACACCCCGCTGACCCCAGCGCAGTACGCCTCGATCGCCGAAAACAGCGTCTACAAGCCGCGCAGTTCGGTGTTCGAAGCCTCGGTTACCGTCGGCACCCAGGAGCTGTTCGAAATGCCGGCCGGTCCGGTCGGCTTCAACTTCCTGGTCGAGGCCGGGCGCCAGGACTACAATCAGGGCACCGACCCCAAGGCCACCCAGCCCTACTATTTCAGCTGGGTCGACTTCACCGCCAAGGGCCATCGCACCCATTCTGCGGCGGCGGTCGAATTCAGCGTGCCACTGCTTTCAACCTTGCAATCCAGCCTGGCGGCGCGTTACGACACTTTCGACTATGCCGGCCACACGGTCGGTGAGACGACCTACAATCTCGGCCTGGAGTTCCGTCCGATCAAGACCCTGCTGTTCCGCGCCGCGGCCGGCACCGGCTTCCGCGCACCGGACCTGAACTATGTCTATCGTGGTACCGGCTTCGAGGAAGGCCGCGCCACTGACTATTACGAATGTATCCAGGACGGCGACTATCCCGACGACTGCGGCCGCGGTCCGCGCATCCGCGTGCGCACCGGCGGCAATATCAACCTGGAACCGGAAACCAGCGAATCCTTCAATGCCGGTGTCGTCTGGGCGCCGTCGCGTGCCTTCGACATCAGCGTCGACTACTTCAAGATCGACATGAACGGCCAGGTCGAGGATCTGCTGGTCAACAACCTGACCCGCACCGAAGGCGAATGCCGCGCCGGCCTGCAGGACGCCAACACCCCGACCTGCCAGGACGCCATCGCCCGCGTCACCCGCGATGGCGACGGCGACATCACCCAAGTCTTCGTCAGCCCGATCAACGTGTCGAAAGAGAGCACCTCGGGCGTCGACCTGTCCCTGCACAGCCGCTTCACGACGCCGGTCGGCGCCCTGGGTTTCTCGGCCAGCTACACCCACGTCCTCGACCACGGCTATACCCGCTACGTCGGCGATCCGGAGCTCGACAAGCTGGCCAACGATTCCAGCTATTACATTCCGCGCGACAAAGCTTCGGTCAGCATCAACCTGGCCAAGGGCAAGTGGCGCTTTAACATCGACGGCAACCATACCGCCCGCCTGCCGAACTATGACGAAAACGGCTGGGTCGGCGCCTACACCACCTGGAACGGCTCGGTGCAGTACGATGTCCGTGACAATGTGAAGGTGTCGCTGGCCCTGAGCAACCTGTTCGACACCAAGCCGCCATACGACTCCGGCTGGACCAGCTATCCCTACTACAACAGCAGCTGGTACGACGGCCTCGGCCGCAACGGCTACCTGCAGATCACCTACAAGTACTAAAAAGAAAGGCCCCGCAGTTTCCTGCGGGGCCTTTCTTCTATGGAGGTCCTTTTCCAGCGGGCGACTGCCCGCCGCGCACGTTTGCGCGAGCCATGCGGCGTTTGAGCCGAAAAAAGTTACTGCGACACGCCGCCGGATTTCATCGCCACTTCGGCGGTGATGTCCTGAGCCGACTTGCCACTGATCGTCGATTTCACCGAAATCGCGCGCGGCGCTTCCGGCGACGCCTTGGCGACGGCGGCGATCAGGGCAGCACGGGCTTCGCCGGTCGGCGACTTGGTGGTCGGCGCCATGCTGACATTGGGCGCCAGGGCGTCGGCCGGTTGCGCAACCGTCTGGGCCTGGTTCAGGGCGTCGCTTGGCAGCGTCGGGTCCGTAGCGCCGGCCTGGACGATCTGCGGCACCGAATTCGACGGCTGAACGACGCCATCGCCGCCCATGCGCGAACCGCGGCCGCGGAACTGATAGAAGACGTGGGTGCCGACCTGGGTAACCCGCTCCATGGTGCCCGACCAGCGCGGATTGACGCCGGTGGTGTGGAAGCTGGTCGCCGTGCCGACAACGGGCATGACATAGCCGCCCAGAGCCGCCTGAGCGACGTCATGGGCGCGGCGCCAAGCCCACTTTTCGACCGGACGGCCCAGCGCACCATTGCAGGTGAAGCTGAACTGGCACGAAGTGCGCAGGTGGGCGCCCTGATAGACGACATTACAGACGGTCTTGGGATAGGCCGGATGGCGGACGCGGTTCAGGATAACCTGGGCGACGGCGCGCATGCCATCGACGCCTTCGCCGCGGGCTTCGTAATAGACGCCCTGGGTCAGGCAATCGAGGTCGTTCTGGGTGCTGCCCTTGAAACCGAAAGCGGCGGCGGCGCGCGTGACCACGGCGGCCACCTGGGGCGCTGCCGGAATCTCGACGCTGGCGCGGACCACCTCGGCGCCCTGATAGCGCTGGTCGGAAGAGGTCCGCAGGGCCGTCAGGTTCTGGGCCAGCAGGGAATTGGGAGCGTCGGTACCGGCATAGTCGGTAAAGCGCATGGCGATGTTCATCGCGGTCCGGCTGACCGGAGCGGCGTCCGACGCCGCTTCGAGGCGGTGGAGTTCCGTCTCGTCGATCTTGCCGTCCTTGCTGATGGACGCCAGTTGCAGGATGCGGGCTGCCGTGTGACGGGCGGTGGAATCGTGGACCAGGGCGCCGCCGAGATAGGCCGAGCCGATGGACGCGCCGATAAGCAACCCGATTGAACTCGCCGCCATGAGTGCGCGTCTGCGATAGCGCGCTATGCCCACTTTGTGCGAAGTCTGGGATGTTGAACTCAAAGCTATCTGTCCTCTGTGGCGAGGGCTGTCTGCCCCCCGGAAGTCAGCCGGCAAAACGTAGCTTTCACGTTCTATGCCAGCGTCAGATAGGCCGGTACTCTTTGCGAAGTCGCCTCGGCCAGGGCGGACTTCTAGGGGCCAAATGTGGCGCAAATGTGTTAAAATGTGATTAACGATCCGTTAGCCATAGTTTAACGCGGCCCCTTATGGGCATCACATAAGCAGATCATGCGATATACACGAAGTTGATCGCTTTTCTATTGACTGGTAAAAGTGAGTATTGGATACTTTGATTATACGAGGGGCGCGATATTTATTATTTGCCTCTTCTTTATAGTCACATTTTTACGAAGAAAAGCTTAATTTAAGAAACCGTTAAGAGCGTCTTTCAACGGTATTTTTGCCGCACCTGCACAGCGGGCTGGAAACGCGAGGCGCCTAACAAGCTGGAATCGCAACGGAAATCACGGCATGTTACAACGTCCGCTGACAAGTTTTGACGCTGCGGTGCGTCAGAATCACCCGCACGGCCCCGGTGGGCGAAAGGGAAAAGTTTTTACGGCTCCCTTTCAAATTTTTTTCTCCGGCTTATGTTGTGTTCATGAATAGTTCGCCCCAAAATCCCGGCTTTTCGGACAATTCCGGCGCGTTTGTGGCCGATTTCAATCCGCCTGCGCTCAAGCAGCGCAGCGATAGCGCAACTGACATGCCAGCTGTGTGGGTGCCGCATCGGCCCGATCGTCCGGCCAAGTCCGAAGGCGGCAAGCGCTTTCGCCTGGCGGCGCCCTACGAGCCCGCCGGCGACCAGCCGACCGCGATCGCCGAACTGCTCGAAGGCGTCCATGCCCGCGAACACGATCAGGTGCTGCTGGGGGTTACCGGTTCCGGCAAGACCTTCACCATGGCCAAGATCATCGAGCAGACCCAGCGTCCGGCCCTGATCCTGGCCCACAACAAGACCCTGGCCGCCCAGCTTTATTCCGAGTTCAAATCCTTCTTCCCCGACAATGCGGTCGAGTATTTCGTCTCCTACTACGACTACTACCAGCCCGAAGCCTACGTCCCGCGCACCGACACCTATATAGAGAAGGACTCGTCGGTGAACGAACAGATCGACCGCATGCGCCACTCGGCGACGCGGGCGATCCTGGAGCGCGACGACGTCATCGTGGTCGCCTCGGTGTCGTGCATCTACGGTATCGGCTCGGTGGAGACCTATACCGCCATGACCTTCGAACTGAAGGTCGGCCAGTCGATCGATGAAGGTCAGCTCCGCGCCGACCTGGTGGCCCTGCAGTACAAGCGCAACGACGCCGCCTTCGAGCGCGGAACTTTCAGGCGCCGCGGCGACGTCATCGAAATCTTCCCGGCCCACTATGAAGACCGTGCCTGGCGCATCAACATGTTCGGCGACGAGATCGAATCGATCCACGAGTTCGATCCGCTGACCGGTAAGAAGATCGTCGACCTGCAGGACCTGAAGGTCTACGCCGCCAGCCACTACGTGACCCCACGCCCGACCCTGAACCAGGCCATCGACGGCATCAAGAAGGAGCTGAAGATCCGCCTGGAGCAGTTGCATGCCGAGGGCAAGCTGCTGGAGGCCCAGCGTCTGGAGCAGCGCACCACCTTCGATCTGGAGATGATGCAGGCGACGGGGGCCTGCGCAGGCATCGAAAACTACAGCCGCTACCTGACCGGACGCGGGGCCGGCGCGCCGCCGCCGACCTTCTTCGAATACCTGCCCGACAACGCCCTGCTGTTCGTCGACGAAAGCCACGTTTCGGTACCGCAGATCGGCGGCATGTATCGCGGCGACTTTGCGCGTAAATCCATCCTGGCTGAATACGGCTTCCGCCTGCCGTCATGCATGGACAATCGGCCGCTCAAGTTCGAGGAATGGGACGCCATGCGGCCCCAATCGGTCTACGTCTCGGCCACGCCCGGCAAATGGGAGATGGAGCGGACCGCGGGCGTCTTCGCCGAACAGGTCATCCGCCCGACCGGCCTGATCGATCCGCCGGTCGAGATCCGCCCGGTGCACAAGGACGGTTTCAACCAGGTTGACGACGTCATCGCCGAGGTCCGCGAGGTCGCCAAGCACGGCTACCGTTCGCTGGTCACCGTGCTGACCAAGAAGATGGCCGAAAACCTGACCGACTATATGCACGAGCAGGGAATCCGGGTGCGCTACATGCACTCGGACATCGACACCCTGGAGCGGATTGAAATCATCCGCGACCTGCGCCTGGGGGCTTTCGACGTCCTGATCGGCATCAACCTGCTGCGCGAAGGCCTCGACATCCCGGAATGCGGTTTCGTTGCTATCCTGGACGCCGACAAGGAAGGCTTCCTGCGCTCGGAAACCTCGCTGATCCAGACCATCGGCAGGGCGGCGCGGAACGTCGACGGCCGGGTCATTCTGTATGCTGATCGGATAACCGGCTCGATGGAGCGTGCCCTAGCGGAAACCACCCGCCGCCGCGAAAAGCAGATGGCCTACAATGTCGAGCACGGCATCACGCCGGAATCGGTCAAGCGCGGCATTGCCGACATCCTGGATTCGCCGTACGAAAAGGGCGATCGCGTTCAGGTGTCGATGGGTGTGGCCGAGAAGGATAGCAAGCCGTTCATGGGCTCCAACTTCCAGGCGACACTGAAGGACCTGGAAACCAAGATGCGCGAGGCAGCCGGGAATCTGGAGTTCGAGACCGCGGCGCGCCTGCGCGACGAGATCAAGCGGCTGAAGCTGCTGGATCTGGAATTCGCCAAGGACATGATCGGCGGGGACGCCTCCTGAACCCGCCGCGCGGAGGGATTCAGGTTTGCTGCGCAGCATTTTTACGCCCGATTCGCGCATTCCGGATGGCCTGTTCCCCCGGAGGCCCCGGCGTTAACCCATAAGCGTTTCTTTCCCCACACACTCCGCCACATTTCGCTGTGTTGCGCCACAATCGTACTGGATTTTTATCTCAAATCGCGCGACGCTGTTGTTAATCATGCAATCGTCGGGCTGATCGCAACGCCGCGGGTAAACACGTTGTTAACCTTGTGCGCGGACACTTGAAGCACGGAATCCAAGTTCTGGGGTTATATATGCGTAGGACAAGACTCAATGTGGTGCCGCCCGTCTCGAAAGAGGTCGCGCTCGGCCAGGTCATCGACGGCGACAAGGTGATGAGCCTGCCGGCGCATGTGCCGCACAAGTCCACGGCCGTGGAAGACGTACAGGTTGTGCGTGAAAGCCGCACCTCCCGCGTCCGCCGGCTGCAGGAAGAGGCCCGCGCCCTGGCGCGCGAGCAGATCTCCGAGTTTGAGGTGCTGATCGACGCGACCGCCAAGATGGCGCTGGAAATTGCCGACGGTGGCGAAGTCTATTCCATCGGCGCCCGCGAAATCTGCCGCCGCTTGGCGGACGAGCTGCCGCGCACCCTGCAGACGCTTCAGGTCATCTCAAAAAAAAACTGATGCCGTGACCTGAGCGCGTCAGGATGCCAGTTCTCTCGACGCGTCGTGAAAAGCCCGCAGTGCGGGCTTTTTTTGTCCCCGCGCCACACGATGTTCACAAAAATATATGCGGACTGTTATCATATAACGCTGGCATGGCGGCGGATTCTCACCTAGATTCGACCTCTTGAAGGGGAATTCTCCATGGTGCAGACCCGCCGGTCACCGGCCCTCGTGGGACGGTTCGTTGCGTTTGTCCTGATCGGCAGCCTGGCCGGTCTGGCTTCCGCCTGCGGGAAGAAGCCCGAAAAGCCGGCCGAGCCTCAAGTCCAGCCGGTGGCGCCGCCGAGGCCGCAGGTGCATCTGCCGGCGCGTACGCCCGGTCTGTGGGAAATGATCATCACCGAGGAAGGCAGCGCCGAAGCCCCGCAGGTGGTCCAGATATGCATCGATGCCGAAACCGACCGTCACCTGGGTTTGCTGGGCACGGACCTGTCGGGCGATCAGTGCGACAAGACGCTTAGCGCCCGCGACGGCGGCTGGGACGTCCTGGCCGCCTGCGATATGGGCAACGGTGTCAGCAACGAATATTCCGGTTCGATCACCGGCGACTATATCACCGCCTACGGTATGAAGCTGCGGTCTCAGACCACGCAGGGCGGGACGCCTCAGGGGGTCGCCACCTACACGGTCGCTGCCAAACGGACCGGAAATTGCGCCAGCGGCCAGGCGCCGGGCGACGTCGTCAATGATGGCGTTCAGTTCAACCTGTTCGACATGGCGGGCATGCGACGGTCCGGTGCGACCTCCAGCGAAGCGCCGTTGCACGACGAGTAAGAGGCTGGCTAGACCACCCAGGCCTTCGGATTGGGATACGGGCGGCCGTAGAGCAGGTGGTTGAACCCCATGGCGCAGCGGCCCGCGACCCAGGCCAGGATGGGCATCACCACGAAGAACATATAGATGGGCTGCACCTGATAGGTCCTGACCAGAAACTGGCTGAGGAAGAAGGTCAGGAAGGTCGGCACAATACCCATCCAGAAGGTGCGTACCTGGAACTGATAGTGCGACTTGATCCAGTCCGGTGTCTTGTCGCTGTCGGCGAAGGTCACGATAATAAGCGCGACAACACCTGTCAGGCCGATCGTAAGGGCCATGAAGAACAGCAGGGCGTAGACAAGCATGGCCATGCCGCGGCCGTCGGTCAGAAAGCTCTTGAGGTCACCGGAATTCGTCATGGTCGCTCCTTCGCGTCGAACCTAGTATGACCGGTTCATGCTGCAAAGCAAAATCTGGCGTGAGGTCGATCCAAAAGCAGGTTGATTTTTGACAATCATGTCGATTTTTTCACAAAAACGGTGATTTTCACGGAGATTGTTACATGCGGAAGCACGCGAACATGGTATGACCTGCCATCGGAACGGGTCGGACGTGATTCTACCCATAAAAATAACCGACGAAAAAATCCTGGTTGAGAGGATACCACATGCACTTCCATATCGCGCGCGCCATGCTTGTCATGGCCGCGCCTTTGTTGTTTGCGACCGTCGCATGCGCCCATACACCCGTCGATGACCATGGCGCGTTGAAAGTCGCCGGCAATCGCATCGTCGACAGTCACGACAAGCCAGTCAAGTTGAACGGGGTCAGTTTCTTCTGGTCCAATTCCGGCTGGGGACAGGAAAAATTCTATAATCCGTCGGCCGTGGCGACCTTCGCCAAGGACTGGAATGTCTCACTGGTGCGCGCCGCCATCGGCATCGATGGTCCGGGCGGGTACAAACAGGACCCGGCGGCGGGACGGGAACGCGCCGAAGCCCTGGTCGATGCGGCCATCGCCAATGGTGTCTACGTCATTATCGACTGGCATTCCCACCGGGCCGAAACCGACCCGCAGGCCGCGGTCGACTTCTTCACCGCCATGGCCCAAAAGTACGGCCATACGCCCAACGTCATCTACGAGATCTATAACGAGCCTCTGGGCAATGCCCAGTGGTCAGGGCAGGTCAAGCCGTATGCCCAGACGGTAATCGACGCCATCCGCGCCACCGATCCCGACAATCTGATCGTGGTCGGTTCGCCGACTTGGTCCCAGGATGTCGACATCGCTGCTGCCGATCCGGTGACCGGCGGCAACGTCACCTACACGCTGCATTTCTATGCCGGTACCCATAAGCAAGGCCTGCGCGACAAGGGCGACAAGGCGCTGAAGATGGGGGCGTCGCTGTTCGTGTCGGAATGGGGCTCGGTCAATGCCAATGGCGACGGTGGCGCCGATGTCAAGGAAACGGGACGCTGGCAAAACTGGATGGCGGCCAACTGCCTCAGCCAGGCCAACTGGGCGGTCAGCGATAAGAAGGAGGGCGCGTCGCTGTTCAAGCCGGGCGCTTCGGCAACCGGACCGTGGGCGGATACCGACCTGACACCATCGGGCCTGCTGGTGCGCGATATCCTGAAAAACGCCTCAACGACCTGCGACTGAAACGATTCGCCCCGGCTGGGTGGGCTTAAGCGGTGGCAAAGCCATTGGTAGGTCATACTGCGGTACGCCATATTGCGGTGACACCGGCGGACGGCGCTTGATCACGGCCTTGACCGGATAGGGCAGGCGCTCGACCTTCGGCCGCGGCAGGGTCATCACCCTGGCGACATGGGGTTTCACTTCGGGCTTGCCGTCATAGTCCATCGTCACTGTCCCGCCACAGAAGGCGTCATTGCAGCGCGCCTCGAACTCCAGCAGGTCCATGAACTGGGCGCCCAAACGGCGTGTCTCCACCATCTCCTGCACGCTTTCGGCCCAATGCTTGCCGCAGCTCTGGCAGGTCACGTCGATATGGCTGTCGCGGGGCAGGGTCTTCAGTTGCGGCTGGCAGGTAAAGGCCATGGCGGAACGTCCTCTGTTGATGTTCCTATTTTGTTCTCAATGTGGATAAGTGTCAACAAAAAAGAATCACAAACTCGAACCAGTTGAATTTCCTCGGCTTTCCGTACCCGAGCGATACGCGGCAACACCCCTTTGACCGACGCTTCGTGCAGTTCCGCTTTCGGCGCGGAACAAACATCCTCGGCGACGACCACAGCGAAGTTGCGCTCCCAGGCTTGGCGCGCCGTCGACTCGATGCCGAACGGCGTCGCCACACCTCCCAGCACAATCCCGGTCACGCCGCGCCGGCGCAGCCGCACCTCCAGATCGGTGCCGAAAAAAGCGCCCCAATTGTGCTTGGTGACGACCAGGTCGCCGGGATGTTCCAGGCCGTCGACCAATCGCGACCAGTCGACCGGCAGGCCGCCTTCCGGTCGCGGCATCGGCTCATCGACCGGTCCCTGCGGCGCATCGGCGAAGCCGGGACCCCAGTCGACATGAACCAGGACCACGGGCGCCCCGGCGGTGCGGAAGCGCCCGGCCAGCATCCTGGCGGCGGCCACCACCTCGGCGCCGGACCGTGGCGCCAACTCACGATTGACGATGCCGTTCTGCAGGTCGATCAGCACCAGGGCCGTCGATGATGCCGTCAGGGTAATCATGACATTACTGGATCACCGCGCAGGCGACGCGCGGACCGGCATTGCCGATCGGCTGGCTGGTATAGTCGTCTGCCATACTGTGGATCACCACGGCGGTGCCGTCGCCGTCAAAGACGGCCGGGCGCTTGTCCTTGGTCTGGGCGGTGATCAGGTTGGAATAGACCTCGGCGGCGCCGGTGCCGTCGGCGGCGACGAATATATTGGGCAGGTCGCCGGCATCGTTATGGCCGACCGCCAGCAGGCCGTGGGTGACCGGCGTGTCGCCATGGACATGGCCGCCGGCCGAGGCGAACTTTTCGTCTGAGCAGGCCCCCTTTTCGTGGAAATGCAGGGCGTGCCAGCCCGGCGTCAGCCCCTTCACATCCACGCGCAGCAGCACGCCGTCGGGTGCCGCCGTCAGGGTCAAGGTGCCGCGTTCGGCGCCGTCCGGGCTTTTGAAGCTGCCGCCGTGGGTGGCCGGCGCTTCGGTGGCCGTGGTGGCGTTGACTGGCGGTGTCTGAGCCAGGGCCGGGGAAGCGAGCAGGGCAAGAACGGACAGGGCAGGGAGGAGGCGCATGGGAGGGAGGTCCTTGTTTGGGTGACCGGCGTTAAACGCGAATGGTTCGCAACACCTGTCGGCCTCCCGGCATAAAAGCACAATATGGCTTTCGCATTGCATCGCCGTCGTGGCCAAGATTACAACATTTTCATGTGCAACCGGTTGCGCCTCAGGCCTTGTTCCGCCTAGGTTTGTTTTTTTGCTTTTCACGAGATGTCCATGCTGGATCGCCGTTATCTGCTCGCCGCCCTGTCCGGGCTTGCCTTCACGGCCGGCGATGCCCTGGCCGCCGCCAAGAAAAAGAAGGCGCCGGCCAAGAAGAAGACAACCTCCAAAAAGGGTAAGGCATCGAAGAAAAAGGCGCCCCCCAAGCCGCCGGCGCCCCCGCCCCCTCCGCCCGTGCCCGAAGTGACCGCACCCGAAGTCAAGGCGAAGCTGGACGCTGCCTTCGACTCCATCCTGCGCGACCTGCTGGTTCAGTCGCCGATGACCGCCACCAATCTGGGCCTCGACAAGGGCGACCTGGCCTATCTCAAGTCGCGCCTCGACGACCGCACCGCTGCTGGCCTCAACACCAATGCCAATCGCCTGCGAAAGGCGGTCCAGACCCTGGCCGCCATCGACCGCGACCAGCTATCGGCCGTCGACCGCATCGATTACGACGCCGTCCGCTGGGACATACAGCTTCAGGCCGATGCCGCCCAGACCTGGAACTTCGGCGAAAACGCCACGCCGATGAACATCACCTTCTATTCGCCGACGCCCTATATCGTCAGCCAGTTGAGCGGTTTCTGGAATACGGTGCCGGACTTCCTCGACGGCCAGCATACGATCAACACTGCCTCCGACGCGGATGCGTACATCAAGCGCCTCGATGCCTTCGCTGCCGGCCTGGACCAGGAAACGGCGCGCATCGTCTCGGAATCTCAGCGCGGCATCATCCCTCCGGACTTCATCCTGAAGAAGGCGGCGCTGCAGATCACCAACCTGCGCGACACCCCGGTCGACCAGTCGATCTTGGTCACCTCCATCGCCCGCCGCACGGCCGAAAAAGGCATTGCTGGCGACTGGACCGCCCTGGCCACCGCGAAGCTGACCGATACCATACAGCCCGCCATGACGCGCCAGATCACGGCGCTGCAGGCCCTGCAGGGCAAGGCGACGCACAATGCCGGCGTACGCAATCTGCCCAATGGCGCCGCCTATTACGCCTATTGCGCTCGCGTCGGCACCTCGACCGACCTGACGCCCAAGGAAATCCACACCATCGGCCTGCAGAAGGTGGCGGAACTGTCGAGCGAGATCGACAGCCGTTTCCGTGCGCTGGGCATGACCACGGGCAGCAATGCCGACCGCTACAAGATCCTGGGCGACGACCCGTCGCAGCTCTATCCGGACAGCGACGAAGGCCGGGCGCAACTGCTCAGCGACCTGAACGGCAAGGTCGACGCGGTGACGGCCAAGATTCCGCAATATTTCGGCGTCCTGCCCAAGACCAAGGCCAGCATCCGCCGCGTGCCGATCGCCAATGAACTGGGCCAGCCCAGCTATTACCAGCCGGCGGCTTTGGACGGCTCGCGCGCCGGGGTCTACAACATCAACCTGCACAGTATGGCCGACAATCCGAAGTGGAGCCTGCCGACCCTGACCTATCATGAGGCTGTACCGGGCCACCACATGCAGATCTCGATCCAGCAGGAAGCCCCGTTGCATCAACTGCGTAAGGTCGCCAGCTACAATGCCTATGTCGAAGGCTGGGCGCTCTATTCCGAAGAGTTGGCCGCGACCGAAATGAAGATGTACGACAACGATCCGTACGGCCGGCTGGGTTACCTGCACGACGCCCTGTTTCGCGCCGTGCGCCTTGTGGTCGATACCGGCATGCACCATCTCGGCTGGAGCCGCGAGCAGGCCATCCGCTACATGGCCGATACCACGGGTGACTCCGAAGGCGGCGCGACCTTGGAGATCGAGCGCTACTGCGCCTGGCCGGGCCAGGCCTTGGGCTACATGGTGGGTAAGATCACTTGGCTGCGGCTGCGCGACGCCATGAACAAGAAGCAGGGCGCGGCTTTCAGCTACAAAACCTTCCATGACACCGGCCTGACAGCGGGTTCGCTGCCGCTGGCGGTGCTGGAAGACCTGTACAAGGCCAAGGGCCTGATCTAGGCTTAAAAACCATCCACAGCGGCGCTTTCTTCTCC
>NZ_AWGD01000027.1 GCF_000495795.1 Asticcacaulis sp. AC460 | reverse complement strand
TCCCCACACGTGGGGAGGAGAGTGTTGCAACGCCAAAATCCGTCAGGCTCCATGACCGTCTTTGTCGATGACATGTACCGCTACCGCATCGGCGCGTTTCGCGGCATGCACATGTCGCACATGATCGCCGACACGGACGCGGAACTGCATCGCTTTGCCGTCATGATCGGCATGAAACGCGAACACTACCAAGGCGACCATTACGACGTGCCGCTGTCGATGCGCGACCGGGCGATCGCGGCTGGCGCCATCGCCATCACCTACAAACAGGCCGGGGCCATGCGCCGCCGCAAGGTCGTCGAAGGCAGCTGCGGACGGCCCGAGGACGCCAGGCCTTGGTATCGGAACTGGCTGCGTACCCAAACTTGACTCTTCGCCACCGTCAGGCCAATCATCCCCATCAACTGTAAACGTTTACACGAGTTGCAGAGTCTGGGGAGGACACCATGCTCAATCGCCGTCATTTGCTGGCCTCTGTGGCTGCCCTGGCCGCGGCGCCGTCCGTCCGTGCCGCGACAGGCCTAAAAGTCACTCGCTTTATCGACGACACCTCCGTCGAACTGAGCGAAGGCGCAACCCGCCAAACCGTTCGCCGCGGTGAAACCTTCGCCGCCTGGACCCTGGTCGAAATCCTGCCCGACCAGGTCGTGCTGGAAACCTTCCGCATCGATGGCGGCGACATCGCCTTTGTCGACACGACCGGCCTGCGCATGGCCTTCGGCAAAACTGCCGAATCCACCGAAGTCGATTTCTCGAAAGCCTTCCTCGGCCACACCGAAGCCGAGGTCCGCGAGTCCCCGACCGACCTGCTGGGGCAACAGATCCTGTCAAGGCCGGGCGATCCCGACTACGACACGGTCGCCTCGGCCTTTCCGCCGATCCGCAAGGTATGGGGTGATACCTACAACTTCCTCGGCACGCCGGAGAACCAGGACAAGGTCTGGTTCATGTATGGCGGCCGCTCGCCCAATTTCGACCCCGCCGTCTATCAGCCCTCGGTCGACGCCGTGCGCAAGGCCGGCAAGGTCCGCGACGGCCTGGTCGGCGGCTACCTGCCGTGCCTGCGCTTCGTCTATCCGGAAGACAACGGTGACTGGACCGAGATGCTGGCCTTCGCGCCACTGCGGATGATCAACGGCAATACCCGCATGCAGCCGGTCTGGTACCGCGTCAGCCGTATCGAAGAGGGCCGCCTGGCCTGGAGCCGCCATATCGACTCCTATCTGCCCTATCCACCGCGCGAGGGCGACGACCCGAAACTGTTCTATGCCGACTTGCTGGCCTTCAAGGCCGGCTGGGACGAGAAACTGGCGGCCGGCATGCAGGTCGACCTTCCCGATGCCCGGTTGCAGAACCAGGCGCGCCACAGCCTGATCCGCGCCATGATGGGACGGTCGGACGGCTATCCCAAATACGGCACGGTCGACAAGAACTACGGCGGCAGCGAGCACGACGGCTTCCCCGACACTTTCAATGTCGAGACGGCGGCTATGATCGAATGGGGCCTGATCGAGCGCGCCGGCGTCTATATCGACAACTATTTTGGCAAGTTCGTCCGCGACGACGGCGTGATCCTGTATCGCGGTCCGGAAACCGGCCAGTTCGGCCGCATGCTGACCGTAGTGGCGCAATATATCACCCATGGTGGCGACCCGGACCTGCTGCTTCGCCACCGCAAACGCATCGACGCCATCACTCATGTCCTTTTGGGTATGCGCGCCAAGGCCCTGACCTTGGCCAAGGACGACCCGGCCTATGGCATGCTGTCGGGCTGGAGCGAAGCCGACGCCGTGCTGGAAGCCGATCCGCAGCGCTATATGCAGCCCTATTTTTCCAACAGTACCGAAGCGATCCGTGGCTTCACCGAGATAGGCGACGTCTGGCGCACCATTGCCACGGCACGGGCCGATTCCGCCCTCTACGACTGGGGCCAGACCTTGATAAGTGACGGACAGCATCTGGCCAGGGACCTGCAAACCGCCATGTCGCGCTCGATGCTGACGGTCGATGGTGAAACCATCCTGCCGACGATCGCCGGGGCGAAGGAACCTTTCCACGTCGTCCTGCAGCGCGACCGTTCCGACCCGCAGTGGCGCAGCTACCGTTCGTGGATGGAAATGCTGTATTCCGGCTTCCTCTGGGAAGAAGAGATCAACCGCATCATCGACTACCGCGGCCGCCATCACGACATCGTCCTGGGCATGCCTATGGCCTATGGCTACCGCACGGGCGAAATGGCCGGTTTTCTGTCCTACGGTCACGGCTACGGGCTGATCCAGAACGACCGCATTCGGGAAGCCCTGCTGATGACCTACAGCTCCATGGCGCATCAGTATACCCGTGGGGCCTGGCTGGCGCCGGAAACGCGGCGCCCTCTGGCCGACGACTTCACCTCGGCCTATTGCTCGCCGTCGCAACTGGTCTGCCCACTGATGGCGCGGTGGCTGCTGGTCTACGAAGAACGGTGGATTCTGTGGCTGGGCAAGGGCTTGCCGCAGGCCTGGCTCGAACCCGGCAAGACCGTGCGCGTTACTAACGCACCAACCCGGTGGGGGCGGACCGGCTATGCCATAAGCTCCAGCACGAAACGCATCGAAGCGACCATCGCCCTGCCGCCGATTGATATCCGTGACGCACCCGTAAGGATGCGATTGAGGTTCAGGGGCAGGATCGATGCGGTGACCATTAATGGCAAGCGGTCCGAAGGATTCGATCCCGAGACCGGCGATATCTTTCTGTCGTCGGAAGACGGCCGCGATGTCAGGATCGTTGCAAATATTACAAGAATTTAACTTTCAATCCGCCGTGGCCCTGCGAAGCATAGCGGCTGCTGTTCAAAAGGACCGTCTTCCATGCTCAATCGCCGCCATCTTCTTGCGTCAGCCGCCGCCACGGCTGGGGCTGCCGCCTTAGATACCACGGCTTGGGCCAGTGACACCGCCATCGCCGCCAAGCTCAATCAGGTGTTCGACGACATCTACCAGGAGCGGCTGAAATACTCGCCGGAAACCCTGACATCGCTGGGCCTGGACAAGGGCGACAAGGCCGATTCCAAGGCGAAGCTGTCGGACTACAGCATCCACGAACAGAAGGCCGGCGCCGAACGTACCGCCCGCCATCACGCCGCGATCGCCGCCATCCCGCGCGATAAGCTGTCGGGCATGGACCGCATCAACTACGATTCCGTGCTGTGGAGCCTGACCCAGTCCAAGGCGGGCGCCGAAAAGTTCAAGTTCGGTTACTGGGGCTCGCAGCCCTATATCCTCAGCCAGCTTAACGGCGCTTACCAAAGCCTGCCGGACTTCCTGGCGACCCAGCACACGGTCGAAACCAAGGCCGATGCCGACGCCTTCCTGTCCCGAATCGAAGGCTTTGCCACCGTGCTGGACCAGCAGACCGAGCGCTTCAATATCGACGTCGCTCAGGGCGTCATGGCGCCCGACTTTGCGCTCGACAAGGCGATCACTCAACTGCAGGCCCTGCGCGCCATCAAGGGCGCCGACAGCTCGATGACCAAGGCCCTGGCTGAAAAAGCAACCAAGGCCGGCGTCGCCGGCGACTGGGCAGCAGAAGCGGCCAAACGCGTCGATGGTGTGGTGGCCAAGGCGCTGGACGCCCAGATCGCTGCGCTAACGGCGGCGCGCCCCAAGGCCGTGCATGACGCAGGTATCTGGCGCCTCAAGGACGGCGACGCCTACTATGCCCACTGCGCCAAGGGCGGCACCACCGCCACGCTGACCCCGGAAGAGATCCACAAGATCGGCCTCGACCTGGTGGCCGAGATCAGTGCCGAGGCCGACGTCAAGCTGAAAGAGATCGGCTACACGACGGGAACTGTCGGCGAACGCATGCGGGCCCTGTCCGAGGATCCGAAATATGTCTACGCCAATACCGACGAGGCCAAGGAGCAACTGCTCGGCGACCTGAACGTCCAGATCCGCGCCATCGAGGCCAAGCTGCCGGACTGGTTCGGCGTCCTGCCCAAGACGCCGGTGACCGTACGCCGCGTGCCCAAGGAAACCGAAGCCGGCGCGCCCGGCGGCTACTATCAACGCCCGACCCTGGATGGTTCGCGTCCGGGCGCCTACTACATCAACCTGCGCGACACGGCCGAATGGCCGTCCTGGTCGCTGCCGACCCTGACCTACCACGAGGCTATTCCGGGCCACCACCTGCAGATCTCCATCCAGATGGAGGCGCAGGGCTTGCCCATGCTGCGCAAGACCGGCGGTTACTCGGCCTATTCCGAAGGCTGGGCCCTGTATTCGGAACTGCTGGCGTCCGAGATGGGCATGTATGCCGACGACAAGCCGGGCTATATCGGCTACCTGCAGTCGTCGTTGTTCCGCGCTATCCGCTTGGTGGTTGACACCGGCATGCATGCCAAGCGCTGGAGCCGCGAACAGGCCATCCAGTATTTCGTCGCCACCAATGGCGATCAGGAATCGGCCGCGACGACCGAGATCGAGCGTTACTGTGTGTGGCCGGGCCAGGCCCTGAGCTACATGATCGGCAAGATTCAGTGGATCAAGCTGCGCGAACAGGCGAGGGCGAAGGCCGGCGCGAACTTCGACATCAAGAAATTCCATGATGTCGGCCTGACCTGCGCCGCTGTGCCCCTGGCCGTGCTGGAACAGGTCTTTAAGGACGCCGGACTGATCTGAGTAGAGAGAAGAAAGCTTCGCCTGACACGGCGTCGGTTGGTCTCAGTGCGCATACACGACGGTCACACCGGCCCGGTCTGCGTCGCTTAACGCTTCAGGCTTGGTGATCGATAGCTCCACCTTCTGGACGTGCGGCAATGTTAACAACTCCGACGCCATGTCTTCGGCCAGGGTCTCGACCAGCCGGATATGCCCCTTCGCCACGATGTCGCGCGCGATCTTGCCGACCAGTTCGTAGTTCAGCGTGTCCTTCAGACCGGTGATCTCATGTAGGCCCAGATCGATCACCGTGTCGATGATCAGCGGCTGGGTGCGGCCGTGCTCGTGATCATAAATCCCGATGGCGGCTTCGATGCGCAGACCTTGAACGAAGACGCGGCGCGAGGTCATCATTTTTTTTGCCCTATTGCTTCGCTGTTTGAGGGCGAGTCAAATTGCCCCCAGCTATCCACCGGCACTATGTCGTTCAAACTCAGATCCGCCCGGTGGCACCATTCACCCAGCCGGATCGGGCAGGCGGCGACATCCTCGGGCGTCAGGATGATGCTGTTGGTCGGGGTCTCTTCAATCTCGAAACGGACGCATTCGAAATCCGGCCGGAACTTCGCCAGTATGGCGTCGAGTTTCATATATAGCGCCGTGGCGACCGCTTCAGTGGTCGGATCGCCCTGGATGACCAGTAACCGCGGCAGCAACTCCGGCTCATGGTCGCGGAAATAGCCCAGCATCGGATCGTCGGCGCCCAACTGAAACGCATGGTCCAGCGCATCGTCGACAAAGCCATGCCAGTGGCGCTTCAGGTCTGCGAAGCTGGCGGCATAGTTGGCATTACCCCAGTCCATACCGGTCGCCTCGGGCTTCGGCTGCAGGCTGACAGCCACGAACTCGTTATGGCCGTGCGGCGTCATGCACTTCGATACGGAATCGAAGCGCAGACGATGAGCCATGGAAAAGCGGCGTTTAAACTGGATCAGCATGGCGGGCGTTCAAGCGCATATAACCTGCCAAGTCAATGCGCCCGTTGGCCGCTACAGGTAGAACTGCGCCATGGTCGACAACCCGACCGGCTTGATCTTCGGGGCATTGCCGGCGGCGCCGAACTGCTCGAAGCGGTCCTCGCACACCTTCTGCATCATGGCATAGGCCGGCTTAAAATAGGTGCGCGGGTCGAACACTTCCGGCGACTTGGTGAAGGTCTCGCGGATGCCGGCGGTGATGGCAAGGCGCAGGTCGGTGTCGATATTGATCTTGCGCACGCCCATCTTGATAGCCTTTTGCAGTTCCTCGACCGGCACGCCCCAGGTTTGCGGCATCTTGCCGCCGTATTCGTTGATCAGGTCCTGCAGTTCCTGCGGCACCGACGACGACCCGTGCATCACCAGGTGGGTATTGGGCAGGCGCTTGTGGATCGCGGCGATGACGTTCATGGCCAGGACGTCACCATCGGGCTTGCGCGTGAACTTGTAGGCGCCGTGCGAAGTGCCCATGGCAATCGCCAAAGCGTCGACATTGGTCTGGGCAACGAAATCGACCGCCTGGTCCGGATCGGTCAGAAGCTGCGAATGGTCCAAAACGCCCTCGGCGCCGTGGCCGTCCTCGGCCTCACCCATGCCGGTTTCCAGCGAACCCAGAACCCCCAACTCGCCCTCGACCGATACGCCGCAGGCATGGGCCATTTCGACGACCCGGCGGGTGACATCGACATTGTACTCGAAATCGGCCGGGGTCTTGGCATCGGCCTTCAGCGAGCCGTCCATCATCACCGAGGTAAAGCCGTGCTGGATGGCCGAGGCGCAGGTCCCGACGCTGTTGCCGTGGTCCTGGTGCATGCACAGGGGAATTTCGGGGTAGATCTCGACCAGGGCGTTGATCATCCGCTTCAGCATCAGGTCATTGGAATAGGCGCGGGCGCCGCGCGAGGCCTGGATGATGACCGGCGACTGGGTGCGGCGGGCCGCCTCCATGATGGCGAGGCCCTGTTCCATATTGTTGATATTGTAGGCGGGCATGCCGTAGTCGTACTCGGCGGCGTGGTCGAGCAATTGGCGAAGGCTGATACGGGCCATGTGAAATTTTCCCTCTTTCAATGGCGGAGCGACCCTGGTGGGCTGAAGACGGCAAAAAACCAGCCGTATTTCGGCGCACCACGCCAACTCCGTGCTGGCTGTGGTTCTGGCCCTGTGGCGGGGCCGTGAATAAAGCGGTCTGGCCTTTTGACCTTGTGAACCGCTTGGAATTAAAGATTAAATCGTTTCCTCTTACTGTTCAAGGGCCGCGACGCCGGGCAGAACCTTGCCTTCCATCCATTCCAGGAAGGCGCCACCGGCCGTCGACACGAAGGTCATGTCTTCGGATACCCCGGCATGGTTCAGCGCGGCGACGGTGTCCCCACCGCCCGCGACCGCTACCAGCTTACCGGATTTTGTTTGCGATGCAGCAAATTTCGCCGCCGCAACCGTCGCCGCGTCGAACGGTGGCAATTCAAACACACCCAGAGGCCCGTTCCAGATCAGGGTCTTCGACGCCGCCATAACTTCAGTAAGCTGATCGACCGTCTTCGGGCCTGCGTCGAAAATCTTGTCGTCGGCCGAAAGCACTGCATCAACGTCCTGCGTGCGCGACGGCGCATGGGCCTTGAATTCCTGGGCCACGACGACGTCGACGGGCAGCAGGATGCGGCAGCCCTGGGCCTCTGCCTCTTTCAGGATTTCCAGGGCAGTGTCCTTCAGGTCCTTTTCGCACAGCGAACCGCCGACTTCGACACCTTGCGCGTACAGGAAGGTGTTGGCCATGCCGCCGCCGATCGCCAGGGCGTCCAGCTTGCCGACCAGGTTCTTCAGCAGGTCCAGCTTGGTCGACACCTTGGAGCCGCCGACGATGCCGAGCGTCGGACGCTGCGGATTGCCCAGCGCGGCTTCCAGCGCGTCCAGTTCACGGCGCATGCTTTCCCCGGCATAGGCCGGCAGCAGCTTGGCGACGCCTTCGGTCGAGGCGTGGGCGCGGTGGGCAGCCGAGAAGGCGTCATTGACATAGATGTCGCCGATGTCCGCCAGCTGTTGCGCGAATTCGGGATCGTTCTTTTCTTCACCGGCATGGAAGCGCACGTTTTCCAGTAGGGCAACGCTACCCGCCGGCAACAGCTTCAGCAGATCGGCGGCAGCGGGGCCGACACAGTCGCTGGCAAAGCCGACGGTCTTGCCCAGCAGTTCCGACAGCGGACCGGCGACGGGGCGCAGCGACATTTCCGGGACAATCTTGCCCTTGGGGCGGTCGAAGTGAGCCAGCAGGGCGACCTTGGCGCCCTTGGCGACCAGCTTTTCGATGGTCGGGATGGCGACCCTCAGGCGGGTGTCGTCGGTGATGCGGCCGTCTTCCATCGGCACGTTGAAATCGACCCGCACCAGGGCGATCTTGCCGTTGAGGTCCGAAACGTCGTCGAGGGTCTTGAAAGCCATGGCCGATCCTTATGCGCTGAAAGACGGGGCTGGCTTATCGCGCCGGTGCGCGGAAGGCAAACAGAGATGCGCCCTACGGCTATTTTTTGCCGGCAGTGAGCTGTCCGATAGGGTCTCCGCTCATGATCCAGTCGATCATGCCGAATTTCTGGACCAGGACGGCCCCAGCCGCGAAGTCCACCAGCCAGACAATGGCCATCAGGACCAGAACCCCGACCAGACTGAGGAAGGCCGGACGCCGCACCGTTTTCGGACCGATATAGTGCAGCAGCGCAAATACCAGATACAGGCCGGCAACGGCCGCCGGCAGGTACATGATGACCCGGGCGGCCAGGTTGGCGGCCTTAGGGTAGGCATCCTGGAAGGCAATGGTCAGGCCGATCCCGGGAAAGTACGACAGTCCGGTCGCCCCGGCCAGCAGCGACCACAGCCACGGCCGGAACGGCCGCCCGCGGACCGCCTTTTTTGCGATGTCATCGGACATGTTTCCCCCACCAAAATTCCCGCCACCTGAGGCCAACCCTACCATAGGACCTTGCGGAATTACAGTCAGGCGATATGTCCGCCGATGTCGAGCCACGCCCCGAGACCTGACAGGTTCAGGATGGTGGCGAACAGGGTCAGGCCCGACATCCAGATAAAGGGAATGAGCACCAGGGTACCGATCAGGGAGAAAACGGTCGGCTGGCGCAGCGATCGTGGGCTGCCCTTGCGGTGACGCAGAGCGGCATACAGGTAGACTCCCATGAAGACCAGTGGGGCGAATCCGACCGCCATCATCATCGGCAGGGCCAGGAAGCCGAGAAATCCTGCGACAACCAACACCAGATAAAAGGCAGGCAGGTACAGCAGGCCGCACAGGCCGGCCATCATCAGCCAGCGCACGACGGGAAACGGCAACGGGCAGAAGGCGCCCTCGACAATCTCGGATGTATTCGCGCTTTCCGGCATCTTCCCTCCCCATACGGACGCCCCCATTGGGGAGAACGGGAAGACCTTACCAGATGGTTAACCGAATTACATCACCCATCAGAAAGACAATGGGCGCATGGATCCCAGCCCCAGTTTCAGGGCTGCCGCAAGTCCCAGGGCGATGAAACCAAGACCCGCTGCAAGCGCGATCGCGGTCACCACAATCGGGCTGGATGCCGAAAATCGCTTGATGGCCGACCGGATCATAAACGCCAGGAAGATGGCACCGGCGGCAACGGAAAGGCTTGGAGTTATAAGCCGGGCCGTCTCGGCGGGCAGGGGCGTCCAGTCGGAAAGCGCCAACGCATAATGCAGGAGCATCGCCGGATAGACCCATAGTGCTCCGATTAGAAAGCTCCACAACGACCATGCCGACCAGAAGGTCAGCCCGCCGGCTTTTTCCATCGTTCCCCCCAATTGAAAAACCCCGCCGGACGGTCCGGCGGGGTTTAAGTTATCAAATCAGCTTGCCGAAGTAGACGGCCGTATCGGCCATCCGGGACGAGAAGCCCCATTCGTTATCGTACCAGCTGAGAATCCGGACCAGGCCGCCATCGACGATCTGGGTCTGGTTCAGCGCGAAGGTCGACGACGCCGGCGCGTGGTTGAAGTCCGACGACACCAGCGGCTCGTTGGTGTAGTCCAGAACGCCCTTCATGGTGCCTTCCGCGGCGGCGATGATAGCATTGTTGATCTCGTCCTTGGTGACATTGCGGCCCGGCACGAAGACCAGGTCGACCGCCGACACGTTCGGGGTCGGCACGCGGATCGACGAACCGTCCAGCTTGCCCTTCAACTCCGGCAGCACCAGGCCGACGGCCTTGGCGGCGCCGGTCGAGGTCGGGATCATGCTCAGTGACGCGGCGCGGGCGCGGTACAGATCCTTGTGCATCTGGTCCAGCGACGGCTGGTCGTTGGTGTAGCTGTGGATGGTGGTCATGTAACCACGCTCGATGCCGCACAGGTCCTGCAACACCTTGGCGACCGGCGCCAGGCAGTTGGTGGTGCACGACGCATTGGAGATGACCGTGTCGTCCTTGGTCAGGCTGTCATGGTTGACGCCATAGACGATGGTCTTGTCGGCGCCGTCGGCCGGGGCCGAGACGATGACCTTCTTGGCGCCGGCGTCCAGGTGCAGGGCGGCCTTGTCGCGGGCGGTGAAGATGCCGGTGCATTCCAAGGCGATGTCGACGCCCAGTTCCTTGTGCGGCAGTTCGGCCGGGTTCTTGATGGCCGTCACCTTGATCGGGCCGTAGGTCTTGCCGTCCTTGATCAGGGTGATGCTGTCACCGTCGACCGTGACCTTGCCCGGGAAGCGGCCATGTACGGAGTCGTAGCGCAACAGGTGGGCATTGGTTTCCACCGGGCCCAGGTCGTTGATCGCCACGACTTCGATGTCGGTGCGGCCATGTTCGACGATGGAGCGGAGAACCAGGCGGCCGATGCGGCCGAACCCGTTGATGGCGACACGTAAAGCCATGGGAGCATCCTTTGCTATGGGTCTTTTTTCGACGCGGTTCTTGAACCTCAAGGCCTTGAAGTCAAGCCCTATTTCGCGCCGCACCCAATATGGTAACGCTAACGCAGAAATTCCACCCCGATGGTCGAATTTGTAACCGTTTTTCCGTTACTTGCGCATCAGCCGCGGCAGGACCAGACGTGCTTCCAGCCCGATGACTTTCGTGCCTTCATAGCGGTTGTGCAGGCTCAAGGTAGCGCCTTGGGCTTCGGCCAGGGAGCGCGCCACGGACAGGCCTAACCCCGTGCCGCCGGTATCGCGGCTGCGCGAGCTTTCCATGCGGTAGAAGGGCTCGAACACCGTCTCCAGCTGATCGGTTGGCAGACCCGGACCGTTGTCGACGATACGGACCTCGGCCGAAGGGCCGCGCGCCGCCAGCTCGATCCGGCACGAGGTGGCGTAACGGCCGGCGTTTTCGACCAGGTTGGTGACGATGCGCTTCAGCGCCACCATATCGCCCTTGATCATGATGTTGGGCTCGATCAGGGCCGTGTCCATCTCGCAGACGGCGCACAGGTCGTCGGCCAGGGTCTCGACCAGGGCCGACAGGTCCATCGGCCGCAAACTATCACCCAGCTTGTGGGCGCTGGTAAAGCTCATGGCCGAACGGATCAACCCATCCATATGGGCGATATCGTCGGCCAGCTTGTCGCGCAGCGGTGAGGGCAGGTCCTCGATCCGCAGCCGCATCCGGGCCAACGGCGTCTTCAGGTCGTGGGCGATGGCGCCCATCAGGGCGGTGCGGCTTTCGACCTGCTTGCGGATGCGCACCTGCATGGCGTTGAGCACGTCGGCGGCCTGGCGCACCTCCAGCGGCCCGACGGCCAGGACCGGCGGGGCATTGTCCTCGACACCGATCTTGGACGCGGCTTCGGAGAAGGCGACGATCGGCCCGGCCAGGCGCTGCGACAGCCACCAGGCCAGCGGCAGGATCAGCAGGGCGGTCAGGCCGAACCCGATCAGCAGGCGGACCTGCCATGGCGCGATCAACTCCTGCGGCGGCGTGATGACTCTATAGCTGCCGTCATTAAGCTTCCACGCGGCGGAAAACGGCGGATAGACGATGTCACCGCGCAGTTCCAGCCGCTCGACCCGCATGATCGGGCCGGCCATGTCGTTGGGCGGCGGCGGCATATCGCCCTCGGCGCGGAACCCGGCTTGGCCGCCGGGGCCCGTAGGGGGGCCATCGTTCCTATCAAATTCTTCATTGCGACCAAACTCTTCATTGCGAAACGTCACGATCCGGTCGGTCTCGATCGGTCGCGGGCCCGACCGGAAGGTGCGCCGGTGGGGCAGTATGCGCACCTTGACCGTGTCGGCCGGTACACCCAGTTGCGCCGCAAGCCTTTGTTCGAGCGCGGCGGACATCATGCCGAAATGCCCGGGCGCCGACCGATTGACGAAGTCGGGTGCCGTGGCCGCTGTCGTCGTCGTCAGGGTCCGGCCATTGCGCAGCTCGACCTTGCCGGTCTTCAGCGCCGTCGCCGCCTCTTCCAATGTATAGCCCGACGGTGGCGGGTCCGGCGCATTGATCACCAGGAAGGTGTTGATGGCCAACGCCAGGATCAGCACAGCCAGGCTCAGCCCCAGGACCTGCCAGAAGATTGGCCAAGGGGATAAGACTGAAATGAGCCGGCGTTTCGGTTGGGTCGTCAACGAATGCGAAATCCTACTTCAGCGGCTTGAACATATAGCCGATGCCGCGGATGGTGCGAATGATGTCTTCGTTATGATCGTCGCTCAGCTTGCGGCGCAGACGCGAAATCTGGACATCGATGGCCCGGTCGAAACTGTCGGCATTGGGGCCGTGCAGGTAATCGAGGATCTGGTCGCGCGACAGGGCGCGGCCGGGACGGTCGAGGAAGACACGCAGCAGTTCGAACTCGGCATTGGACAGCGCCACCTGGATGCCGTCGGGACGGGTCAGGGTGCGCTTGATATTGTCCAGCGACCAGCCGAAGAAGGTCGTGACTGGCGCGCCCTTATCGCCACCGGTGCGGGCCTCGCGCCGGCGCAGGACGGCGCGCATGCGCGCCAGAAGCTCACGCGGATGAAAGGGCTTGGCGATGTAGTCGTCGGCGCCCAGTTCCAGGCCGACGATGCGGTCGATCTCTTCGCCGCGCGCCGACAGCATGATCACCGGCGGTCCGCCCTGTTCCTGCAGACGCTTGCAGATCGACAGGCCGTCTTCGCCCGGCATCATATAGTCCAGAACCACCAGGGCGATGTCGCCGCGCGTCAGGATCTTGTCCATCTCCTTGCCCTGGGCAGCCGTGTGGATGGTGAATCCGTTCTGGCTGAGGAAGTTGCCGGTCAGTTCGCGAATATCGCGGTCGTCGTCGACGATCAGGATGCGCAGCGGCGTGGCAGTGGCGGTTTCGGTCATGATGGCGGCTTGGGGCATGGGGCAACTCATTGAAGAACTACCGGATTATGTGCCCGCGAGATGCGGCGGACGAATGGCCAGGGTGACATAATAAATCTTAATTTTGCCACAATTGGCATACCGTTGACATCAACCGGAAACACCAGGGGCGCAGTATGAGGCTGCGGAGGACGAATTTTCAAGGGAGACCCGTATGACTATACGACCCAAACATTACATGATGGCGGCGGCCGGTATCGCCGTTGCGGCCCTGGCATTCGGAGCCTTGGCGCAGCCGAAGCGCGAAGTGCGCATCTTCCATGGCGGCGGTGACTTCGTCACGCTGGATGCCAACAAGGACGGCAAGGTATCGCGCGAGGAGTTCAACCGCCCGCCGCCCGATCCGTTCGACCTGATGGACGCCAACAAGGACGGTTCTGTCACCGAGGACGAATTCAAGGCCTTCAAGCCGCCGCACATCGAACGCGACGTCGTCATGATGCGTGGTCCGGGCGGTGAAGGGCCGGATGATTTCGACGGTCCGCCGCCGCCGGGCGCGCGCATCCATAAGAGCGAAATCCGCATCATCGGCGGTGACGGCCTGGACGCCAACAAGGACGGCAAGGTCACCTTCGAGGAGTTCTCGGCGCCGATGAAAGAGCATTTCGGCGAAATGGACGGGAACAAGGACGGCGTTCTAAGCGGCGACGAACTGAAGCGCCACGAAGGGCCGCCGCCCATGCCCGGGCGGTAACATACGATTTTACAATGGTGAAAACTGGCCGCGGAATTTTTTGTTCCGCGGCCGATTTTTTTGCGACGGAGTTCGTAATTCACCGCGTTAGACAAAATGAAAGGGCGACGGAGTGCTCCATCGCCCGCTAGGTCCTTGAGACAGGCGGTATCTCCCCGGAGCTGCCTGGTCCCGAGAGAGAGCCGTGGCGACCGCCGTCGCCACGGCTTCTTTTGTAATTGCGCAATCGATACACCGCAGGCGCCCGATGCGCCAGATAATTCCCTCTCCCCGCTTGCGGGGAGAGGACGAGAGCTGAGCGAAGCGATAGCGATCGGGTGAGGGGCTTTCTTACTTAACCCTTCGCAGCCGCCTTGGCCGCAGCCGCAACACCGTCGGCCGTAATCCCGAACTCCTTGAACAGCCGGTCGGCCGGCGCCGACGCCCCGAAGCCCTTCATGCCGATGAACACGCCGTCATTGCCGATGAACTTTTCCCAGCCCAGCGAAACCGCCGCTTCCACGGCGACCTTCACCGGCGCATCCCCGATGACCGAAGCCTTGTAGGCCGGCGTCTGAGCGTCGAACAGGTCCCAGCACGGGGTCGACACGACGCGGGTCGCGACGCCGTCGGCCTCGAGCAGCTTCTGCGCCGCCACGGCCACGGACACTTCCGAACCCGACGCAAAGATCGACACCGTTGCATCACCCGAAGCCGCGCTGATCTCGTAGGCGCCCTTTTGCGCCAGGTTCTCACCCGATGTCCGCACGGCCGGAATCTTCTGACGCGTCAGGACCAGCATCGACGGACCGCCGGCATGCAGCGCGGCCTTCCAGCATTCCGCCGTTTCGACCATATCGGCCGGGCGGAAGACATGCAGACCGGGCATGGCGCGGAACGCCGCCAGATGCTCGACCGGCTGGTGAGTAGGTCCGTCTTCGCCGACGCCGATCGAATCGTGCGTCATGACGTGAACCACCTTGGCGCCCATCAGCGCGCCGAGACGAATGGCAGGGCGCGAATAGTCCGAGAACACAAAGAAGGTACCGGCATAGGGAATGATGCCGCCATGCAGCGCCATGCCGTTCATCGCCGCCGCCATGCCGAATTCGCGCACGCCATAGTGGACGTAGCGGCCGGTATAGTCGGTGGTGTCATAGGTGCCCATACCCTTGACCAGGGTATTGACCGAACCGGTCAGGTCGGCCGAGCCGCCGATCAGCGCCGGGATGGCCGGAACCAGGTGCGACAGCGCCGCGCCCGAGCACGAACGCGTCGCGTCGGTCGGCTTGGACTCCAAAGACGCCTTGATGTGGGCGTCCAGCGCTTCGAACGCGTTGTCGGCAAAGTCGCCCGCCATGGCGGCGTTCAGCTCGTCGAACTTCGGATTGGTCTTGGCGGTGTCTTCCCACGCCTTGCGGGTGCGGGTGCCCTTGCGGCCCGCCGATTCCCAGGCCTTCTTGATGTCGGCGGGGACGGTGAAGGGCTCATGCGCCCAGCCCATGGCCTCGCGGGCCGCCTTGATCTGGTCGTCGAACAGGTTGTAGCCGTGGCCATGCTTGTCGCCTTCCAGCGCGCCCGCGCCGCGTGACACCTTGGTCTTGCAGGCGATCATCACCGGCTTGTCCTGGCGCACGGCCCAGCGCATGACGGCGGCCAGCTTGGCATGGTCGTGGCCGTCGACAGCCTTGACCGCCCAACCGGCGGCGGCGAAACGCTTCAGTTGGTCGCCGGTTTCGGCCAGGGTCGCCCAGCCGTCGATGGTGACATTGTTGTCGTCGAACAGGACGATCAGATTGTTCAGGTTGAAACGCCCGGCCAGAGAGATGGCTTCGTGCGACACGCCTTCCATCAGGCAGCCGTCGCCGGCGATGACCCAGGTCTTGTGGTTGACCAGGTCGTCACCGAATCGGGCATTGAGGTGACGCTCGGCCATGGCCATGCCGACAGCGGTAGCCAGGCCCTGGCCCAGCGGACCGGTGGTGCATTCGACGCCGGCGGTATGGCCGTATTCGGGGTGGCCGGGCGTCGATGCGCCCAACTGGCGGAAATTCTTGATGTCGTCCATCGACACCGACTTGTAGCCGGTCAGGTGCAGCAGCGAATAGAGCAGCATCGAGCCGTGGCCGGCCGACAGCACGAAACGGTCGCGGTCAGCCCAGTCGGGCTTCTTGGGATCGTAACGCAGGAACTTGGTCCACAACACGGTGGCTACATCGGCCATACCCATCGGCATGCCCTGGTGGCCCGACTTGGCGCGGTGGACGGCTTCCATCGACAGCACGCGGATAGCATCGGCCATCAGAACGCTGAGCGGTTTGTCCGCAGTCAGGGCGGGGATGTCACCAGATTGGGGACTTGTGGTCATGGCCGAGTCTCTATTAAACTTGTGAGGTGACGCGAGTCACGTAAACTTGGCGGCGCTTTAGCGGAAATGCCGGGGCAAGTGTAGGTTTTTATGCGGCCCGCAGTAAAAAACGGGCCGTTGATGAGGAGATCGGGCATGGAAACGTCGCTGACGTCGGGGCAGATGGGAAGCAGCCTGAGCGTGGCGGTGGACCGATTGGACCGCGCGCTTGAGGCGCTCGAATCGCGTGTGCGGGCCCTGCAGAATGGTGATCCCCTGCCGCCGCCGCTCCTGGGTAACACCGAAGGGGCGCCAGCCGACGGCCGCAACGAAGAGGTCGAGCACCTGTTGAGCGAGCTGGAAGACGCCAAGGGCCGTGAAGCGGCCCTGGCCAAGGCGGCCGAGACGGCCTTCCAGGCGCTGGGCATGGCGGCGGCCAATATCCGGATCCTGCTGCGCGAAGAGGCCGCCTGATGGGCGAGGTCACGGTCCGCGTCAACGGCAAGCCCTACACGGTCGGTTGCGCCGACGGCCAGGAAGCCCGCGTCCAGGAATTGGCGCGGACGTTTGATGAACATGTCGAGATGGTGGTGTCGGATGTCGGCGCTATCGGCGAGGTGCGTCTGTTCCTGATGGCGTCTTTGCTGATGATCGACGAGATGCAGGACCTGCGCGCGCAACTGGATGAGGCCAATTCGCTGAACTCGCGCATGAATGCCGGCGCCCATGAGATGGAACGCAAGGCGGCGTTTGCGATCTCAGATGCGGCCGCGCGCTTGGAACGGCTGCTAGGCGTGTAAAGGATTACCTCTCCCCGCGATCGGGTGAGGGGCATGCAATGTCATCCCTAATGCCTTCTGGACATCCCTCTCCATCCGCTCTCTGATATGTCGATCTGTTTGGCAGCCATTGTCGCGTCAAACGTCTCCTCCCAAGGGAAGACATTCTTGCGATCGGGCCACACCAGTTGCACGCAGGGAAACTCGTCCCCCGCGTAGAACCACCTGCTCCAGCCTAAATATTCAGGATAGTGGGTCTTATGCACCGGAAAGAGATAAGCGTCATGGTTTCCTAGTAGCTCATCGCTTCGGCTGCAAAGTGGCAACGTTTGCCCATTAGCAATGTCTCTGTAAAGGTCCCAAAACACGCTGTGAGCGATTTCGGCCTTTAAGCCAAACACGATGATTTCGGGGGCTCTATGGGTCACCCAGAAACCCGTTGTGAAGGTGAAGCCAGGCTGGTTTCCTTCTGCAAAGATATTGGTGCCAGACCACCCATGCTCACGGATTTTCGCAACGAAGTCTTTCTCCTGCGTATCCAATGCGTCATCTGGTGCCTCCAGTGCAGTTCGCATCAATAGCCCTCCCAAAGTGCCCGAATTGTGGAGCGAGCCCGAGGCATATACAATAGCCGAAAGAGTTCACCAACAAACGGCAGCCACGGTGTTCCCGTAAATTATGTACGGCCGCAACGGATCACCCTTTGCCAGCGTCGCAAAAGCCGCATGCGTCAGCTCAAGCCCGCCGGTGAAACTGCCGAACGCCGGCATGACCAACAACCGCTCGTTCATCGCGAAACACTTGCCGCTCAGCTTATGGCCATGCAGCGACGTCCGCAGCTTGGGATGAAAATGCCCGATCACCTGCGGCAGGTCCGCCGCCGCCGGTTCATGGCTGAACACCACATTCTCGATAACATAGTCATCGGCGAAACACAGGCTGGGATCGACGCTGACCCCGACATCGTGATTGCCCTCGACGAAGCAGCAGTGCTCGACCGACCCGCACACCGTCAAAAGCTGCGTCCGCGTCCGATCTTCCAGCCGTTCCCACGCTGCCTTGTCATGAAAAGTGTCGCCGAGCAGGATCAGCACCTTCGGCCGGTACCGCGCGATCAACCGCTCCAGCCGCACCAAAGTATCATGGCTGTCATAGGCCGGGATGGGCGAGCCGAACTGCGCCAGGAAGGTCGACTTTTCCAGGTGCAGATCGGACACCGCCAGCGCCCCATGCTCGGCCCAGTACAGGCTCAGCTCCGCATCCAGCACGACATAATGCCCGGCAAAAGCGACCTCAAGCCATGAGGCCATGCTCGACCTCCGCCATCATTTGTTCGGCCTGGGACTCGACATCGCCCTGGGCCAGCAGCGCCTCCAGCCCGCCGCCCGGCAGCCGCTCGGTGCGCACGTCCAGGATCACCGGCAATGACATCGGCGACGGCCGCGGCAACTCACGGAACTCAATATGCGACTGGAAGTTCAAAATCATGTCGGTCAGGCGGTCCAGGTCCAGCAGTTCGCGCTCGGCATCGTCCCGTGCCAGGGCCAGCAGGACATGGCCGGGATCGTATTTGCGCAGCACGTCATAGATCAGGTCGGTTGAAAAGGTCACCTGTTTCAAAGTCTTGCGTGCCGAATTGTGGTTTTGTTCGACCAGGCCGGCAATGGTCGCCACGCGGCGGAACGACCGCTTCAGCATCGGCGATTCGCCCAGCCATTCCTCCAGCTCATCGGCCAGGATATCGGCACGCAGCAGCTCGTAAATGCTCTCGCCGGTCACCGCCTTGACGCTGGTGATCGCCAACCCGTAATCGGTGACGGTAAAGCTCAACGGATGCAGCCCCAGCCGCTCCATCCGCCGGCTGAACAACATACCCAGGGTCTGGTTCGCCCGCCGGCCCTCGAACGTGTAAAGCACCGTGGCGAACAGCTTGCCGCGCGGAAAGCTCTCGACCAGCAGACTCTTGTGGTCGGGCAGTTGCGAAAACCGCGCCTGCAGCATCAGCCAGTTGCGCACCAGTTTCGGCAACCCGTTCAGCGCATCCTCGTCCTGCAACAGCCCGCGAACCCCATCGGCCAGGAAGGTCGACAGCGGCATCTGACCGCCGGAATAGGTCGGGATTTTCGGCTCCTTCGCCGTGCTGGCCTTGGCATGCAGCGTCATGTCCTGGATGCGCTCGAACGCCAGGACCTCGCCGCCGAAATAGAAGGTGTCGCCGGGGCTCAGCGACTGGCCGAACTGTTCCTCTATCTCGCCGAGATAGCGCCCGCCGCGGCCGTGCATCTTGCGCACCTTCAGCTTGCCGGCCTCTATGATGACACCGATGTTCTGGCGATGCCGCTGGATCATCTGCGGCGTCGACGGCACCCAGGCGCCGTCGCGCTTGACCAGTCGGTGCCAGCGGTCGTAGGCGCGCAGGGCATAGCCGCCATCGATGACGAACTGGAACAATTCCTCGAACTGTTCGTAGGTCAGATGACGGTACGACCACGACCGGCTGACGATGCCGTGCAGCCCGTGCGGCGTGATCGGCGCCGAACAGGCGGCATTCATGATGAACTGGATGACCACGTCCTGGGCGCCGGGCAGGGGCTGATCGCCATCCAAGTGCCGCGCCGCGATCGCGCCGATGGCGGCCTCGCATTCCAGCACCTCGAACCGGTTGGCCGGCGCCAGAAACGCCTTGGACGGCACATCGACCTGGTGGTTCGACCGGCCGATACGCTGCAGCAGCCGTGACACGCCCTTGGGCGCCCCGACCTGGATGACGACATCGACATCGCCCCAGTCGATGCCCAGTTCGATCGCCGCCGTAGCCACCACGGCGCGCAGCTTGCCTTCGGCCATCATGGCTTGGGTTTTGGCGCGCAACTCCCGCGTCAGCGACGCATGATAGATGGCGATCGGAAGGGCCTCGTCATTGGCCTCCCACAGGAACTGGAACAGCAGTTCGGCCTGAGCGCGGGTATTGACGAAGACGATGGTGGTCTTCGCCTTGACTATCTCTGCCATGATCTCCGGCACGGCATATTTGGCCATGAAGCCGCCATAGGGAATAGCTTCCCTGGTCTTCAGGATCTGAACCTTGGGCGGCTTGCCTCCGGGGCTGTCGAGGTGCGGTACGGGCGCGCCGGTCGGCCCCAGCCACATCGAGAACAGGTCGGGCTCGGCCACCGTCGCCGACAACCCGATACGGCGATAGCCCGGCCGGTAGGCTTCCAACTGGGCCAGGGCCAGGGTGATCAGGTCGCCGCGCTTCGACGCCGCCACCTGGTGGATTTCGTCGATGATGACAGCCTCGATCGAACCGAACATCTGGGCCGCGTCCGGATAGGACAACAGCAGCATCAGCGATTCTGGCGTCGTCAGCAGGATATGCGGCGGCTTGGCGCGCTGACGCTTGCGGCGATAGGCGGAGGTATCGCCGGTGCGCGACTCGACGGTGACGGGCAGGTTCAGCGCCTTGATCAAAGCCACGACATTGCGTTCGATATCGTAATTTAATGCCTTCAGCGGTGAGATATAGAGGGTGTGCAAACCTTTGGGTTGGCGCGCATCAATGTCGATTAGCGAACCGAGGAACCCGGCGAGTGTCTTGCCGGTTCCGGTCGGCGCGGTCAGCAGGGTGGACAGGCCCTGCCGGTAGCGTTCCACCATCGCCTTCTGGTGCGGGAGGATCTTCCAGCCCTGCTGGTCGAACCACTGCCGGAAATGCGAAGGAATAGCCGCCATGATGAGGAATGTAGGGTCGCAGGTGTAAGGGAGCAATCTCACTTTGGCATACGCAGGAAAAATGCTTCTTATCCTCCACCGCTTGCGGGGGAGGTGGCGAGCAAGCGAGGCCCCCTATCGGCCGAAGCGCGTCGAGCCGGAGGGGGCGTTACAAGCTCCGAGCTTTCGGCGCCCCCTCCGCTTCGACGCGTTTCGCCTTCGGCTACACTTGCTCAGCACCTCCCCCGCGAGCGGTGGAGGACGGCCAGCATGACCCATCCCCGCCACTGGATCGAGGTCAGCAAGGAAGGCGTCTTCTGCAAGCCGGGCGGATTCTTCATCGACCCCATGCACCCTGCCGAAATCGCCGTCGTCACCCATGGTCATGCCGACCACGCCCGAGCCGGCCATGGCGATGTCTTCGCCACGCCTGAAACCCTGGCCATCATGCGCGCCCGCTACGGCGAAACCCATGCCACCCAGGCCGAGCATCCACTGCCTTACAGCCAGGCGGTCGAGATCAACGGCGTCAAGGTCAGCCTGCATCCGGCTGGCCACATCCTGGGCTCCTCCCAGGCGCGGCTGGAATTCGAAGGTTCAACCATCGTCTTTTCCGGCGACTACAAACGCCGCGCCGACCCGACCTGTACCCCGTTCGAACCCGTGCCCTGCGACGTCTTCGTTACCGAAGCCACCTTTGCCCTGCCGGTCTTCCGCCATCCGCCGCTGGAAGCCGAGATCGCCAAACTGCTGACCTCGCTGCGCCAGTTCCCTGAGCGCTGCCACCTGGTCGGCGTCTATGCCCTGGGCAAGTGCCAGCGCATGATGGTCGCCCTGCGCCGCGCCGGCTACACCGAAACCATATACCTGCATGGCGCCATGGTCAGATTGTGCGAACTGTACCAGGACCTCGGCATCGACCTGGGACCGTGGGATCTGGTCACCCCTGAAAACGCCAAAACCCTGGCCGGCAAGATCGTCCTGTGTCCGCCTTCGGCGCTTCAGGACCGCTGGTCGCGCAAGCTCCCCGATGTGCTGACGGTGGCGGCTTCCGGATGGATGCGCATCCGGGCGCGCGCCAAACAGAAGGGCGTCGAACTGCCGCTGGTGGTGTCCGACCACGCCGACTGGGACGAACTTTTGCAAACCCTGAGCGATGTCGGCGCCCCCGAAGTCTGGGTCACCCATGGCCGCGACGACGCCCTGGTCTATGCCGCCCAGCAGATGGGACTGAAGGCCCAGGCGCTCCATCTCATTGGCTATGAGGACGACAGCGAGTGATATTTTATCGAAAGGCTGAATCGCACTTATCTTCTCCTCCGCGCTTTGCCTGCCGGCGAGGCTCGGGGAGGGGGACCGCTCGAGTGTGTGGAGATCTGAGGTCAATGACCGAAGATCGAAGCGAGCGAGGTGCGGTGGTGGGGTTTCTTACTTTCCTGTCCCACCAGCGGCTGAGGTCTCTACAGCAAGATACCCCACCACCATTTCGCTCCGCGCCGCTTTGCTTTGCTTCGCTTATGGTCCCCCTCCCCGACAAGCGGGGAGGAGAAGGGAAGCTCGACTTAACGGCCGGTTTGCGAGGTTCGCCATGAGAGCCTTCTCCCGTCTTCTCGAACGCCTCTATTTCGAACCCTCGACCCTCGGCAAGGAGCGGCTGCTGCTCGATTATTTCGCCAGCACGCCCGATCCCGACCGCGGCTATGCCGTCGCCATCATCGGTGACAGTCTGTCCCTGCCCAATTTCAAGCGCGGCATGGTGCTGGAGCTGATCCGCGCCCGCACCGACCCGCACCTGCTGGCCATGAGCCACGACTATGTGGGCGAACTGTCGGAAACCGTTGCGCACCTCTGGCCCGGCAACCCCGACACCATGGATTTACCGTCCTTGAGCGAGGTCGTCCATAACCTGCGCCATAAACCGAAGGCGGACCTTCCGGCCTATGTCGCCGGCCTGCTCGACCGGATGACTTCACCGGAACGCTGGGCGCTGCTCAAAATCGGCACCGGCAGTCTGCGTATCGGTGTGTCGGCGCGGCTGCTGAAACAGGTCCTGGCTAAGTACGGCAACCAGCCGGTCGAACAGGTCGAAACCCTGTGGCATGGCGTCGATCCGCCCTATGAGGACCTGTTCGCCTGGCTGGAAGGCCGCGCCGAAGCGCCGGTGGTGCATGAGAAACTGACCTTTACGCCGGTCATGCTGGCCCATCCGCTCGAAGACAAAGACCACAGATTGATCGAACCGGGCACCTATGCCGCCGAATGGAAATATGACGGCATTCGAGTCCAGGTCGTCCATTCCGCCATCGGCCGCGCCCTGTTCACTCGCACCGGCGACGACATCAGCCATACCTTCCCAGACGTGCTGGATCACCTCAACTTCCATGCCGTGCTGGACGGCGAACTTCTGGTCCTGCGCGGCGACGAACTGGGATCGTTCAATGACCTGCAACAGCGCCTGGGCCGCAAGAGCCCGTCGGCCAAACTGATGACTGACCATCCCGCTGGCATCGTCGCCTACGACCTGCTGATGCTGGAAGGCGAGGACGTCCGACCCCAGCCCTATGCCGCCCGCCGGGCCTTGTTGCAGGCGGCCTTGGACCACCATCAGCCGGTCGGCATCCGTATGTCGCCGGACTTGCCCTATAAGGACTTTGCCGAACTGGAATCCCTGCGCGGCAGCGTCGACAACGCCTCGGTCATCGAAGGCGTCATGTTGAAACGCCGCGACAGCCCCTATGTCGCCGGCCGCCCGACCGGTCCATGGTACAAGTGGAAGATCAACCCGAAACTGGTCGACGCCGTGCTGATGTATGCCCAGCGCGGTTCGGGCAAACGCTCCTCCTTCTATTCCGACTTCACCTTCGGCCTGTGGAAGGGCAACGAACTGCTGCCGATCGGCAAGGCCTATTTCGGCTTCACCGATGCCGAACTGAAGGAACTGGACAAGTGGGTGCGCCACCACACCCTGCAAAGCTTCGGCCCCGTGCGCGAGGTGCGCAAGGAACTGGTGTTCGAAGTCGCTTTCGACGCCGTCCATCGTTCGACCCGGCATAAGTCAGGCTATGCTCTGCGCTTCCCGCGCATCAGCCGCATCCGCTGGGACAAGCCGGCCCACGAAGCCGACCACATGGGTGTACTGGAACCTTTGCTGACCTAACCCTTTTCTTTGCGGTCCGGGTCCCTTATCTGATGTCCATGATCGACGAGCTCTATTCCCGCGAAATCCTTCGCCGCACCACCCAACTTCAGCATGTCGGCCGGCTGGCTGACCCGCACGGGACCGCCGACCGCACGGCCAAGCTCTGCGGCTCGACCATCCACATCGAAGTGAACCTGGACGGAGATACGGTCAGCGATTTCGCCCAGGAGGTCCAGGCCTGCGCCCTGGGCCAGGCGGCAGCGGCCATTCTCAGCCAGCATGTCGTCGGCGCCACAACGGCCGAGATTTTGTCGGCCAGGGACGCCTTGCGCCGGCTGCTGAAAGGGGAAGAGGTTACCTTCCCGGAACGGTTTGCCGACTTCCACATTCTGAGAAGCGTGAAGGATTTTCCGGCCCGCCACGCCTCCACCCTTTTGGCCCTTGAAGCGACCGTCGACGCCATCCATAACGCGCACCCCTGATTCCGCACTGCCGTTACAAAGGTGCAACTATTCTCGCACTGCAGCATGAACCCCTCGTTTCGGGGGTTGCTTTCACCGTCGAAATAGGCTCGTATGTAACCAGGGTTCGGGGAAGAGTGCGCGTAAGTACCGTTGAGTGCGGCATTTTTTGACGTAAACCAGGCTTTATTTCCGCATGTCCGGTCTGTATGAGCGATCCGTTCGCGCTGCTCTGCGGGCGTACAAGCTTACCCTGTCGCCCTATATTGGGCAGGGCTGCCGTTATCGGCCGACCTGTTCCGAATATATGGCCGACGCCCTGATCCAGCACGGTCCCCTGACCGGCGCCTGGATGGGTATCAAGCGTATCTGCCGCTGCCGTCCCGGCGGAGGCCACGGGTTCGACCCGGTGCCGCCCAAAGGTGAAAGGTAAGCGTCAACGAGTACCGGTTCGAGATGGTTTTATTAAGACCACATCGAATCTTTATGAAAATTATTGCGCGATGAAGCCCGCCGTAAGGGCTACAGGTCGCCAGCGAAGAGTGACTGAGATGACGATAGACTTGACCTTCCCCGATGGCGCCATTCGCTCCTTCGAGAAGGGAACAACCGGCAGACAGATTGCCGAAAGCCTGTCGAAATCTCTGGCCAAGAAGGCGGTTCTGATCAAACTGGACGGGGCTCTGCTGGACCTCGACCGACCACTCGAGAACGGGGGGAGGCTGGACATCTTGACGCGCGAAGCCCCTGAAGTTCTGGAGGTTATCCGTCACGATACGGCCCATATCCTGGCCGAAGCGGTGCAGGAGCTGTTCCCGGGTACCCAGGTCACCATCGGTCCGGCCATCGACGATGGCTTCTACTACGACTTCGCCCGCGACGAGCCGTTTTCCACCGACGACTTCCCCAAGATCGAAGCGAAAATGCGCGAGATCGTCGACCGCGACGAGAAGATTCGCCGCGAGGTCTGGGACCGCAACGACGCCATCGCTCACTTCGAATCCATCGGTGAAAAATATAAGGCCGAGATTATCCGCGACCTGCCGGAATCCGAGGACATCAGCGTCTATTTCCACGGCGACGCCTGGAAGGACCTGTGCCTGGGGCCGCACCTGCCGTCATCGAAATTCATCGGCAAGGCCTTCAAGCTGACCAAGCTGGCCGGCGCCTACTGGCGCGGCGACCACAACAATGCCCAACTGCAACGCATCTACGGCACCGCATGGTCGTCGGAAGCCGACCTGGAAGCCTATGTCCAGCGTATCGAAGAGGCCGAGAAGCGCGACCACCGCAAGCTGGGCCGCGCCATGGACCTGTTCCACATGCAGGAAGAAGGCCGCGGCATGGTCTTCTGGCATCCCAAGGGCTGGGTGCTGTGGCGCGTCCTCGAAGCCTATATGCGCCGCCGTCTCGACGCCTCGGGTTATGTCGAGGTCAAGACGCCCCAGGTCCTGGACCGCTCCTTCTGGGAGCAGTCGGGCCACTGGGACAAGTATCGCCCCAACATGTTCGTCTGCGAAACGGTCGAAGGCGAGACCCTGTCGCTGAAGCCGATGAACTGCCCGGGCCACGTCCAGATTTTCAAGGTCGGCCTGCGTTCCTATAAGGAGCTGCCGATCCGCATGGCCGAGTTCGGCGCCTGCCACCGCTATGAGCCGTCGGGTTCGCTGCACGGCCTGATGCGCGTGCGCGGCTTTACCCAGGACGACGCTCACATCTTCTGCCGCGAAGACCAGATCGTCGAGGAAACCGCCAAGTTCGTGCGCCTGACCAAGCTGATCCACACCGATCTCGGCATGGAAACCGCCTATATCAATCTCGCCACTCGCCCCGAAATCCGTGCCGGCTCGGATGAGTTCTGGGACAAGGCCGAGGGCATGCTGGCCGAGGCCGCCAAACAGGCCGGCGTCGAACCGGTGATTGCCGAAGGCGATGGCGCCTTCTACGCGCCCAAGCTCGACTTCATCGTCAAGGATGCCATCGGCCGTGAATGGACCTGCGGCACGCTCCAGCTCGACTATGTCCTGCCGGAACGCCTTGACGCCGAATATGTCGCCGAAGACGGTTCGCGCCAGCGTCCGGTCATGCTTCACCGCGCCATCCTGGGCTCGTTCGAGCGCTTCATCGGCATCATGATCGAAAACTTCGCCGGCAAGTTCCCGCTGTGGCTGGCCCCGGTTCAGATCGTGGTAGCGCCGATCACCTCGGACGCCAACCCCTATGCCGAACAGGTCGCCGACGCCCTGCGCGCCGCCGGACTGCGGGTCGAAGCCGACCTGCGCAACGAAAAGATCAACTACAAGGTTCGCGAACATTCGGTCGCCAAGGTGCCGGTGATCGCCGTGGTCGGCCGCAAGGAGGCTGAAACCGGCGAAGTGGCCCTGCGCTTCCTGGGCTCGGATGGCCAGACCATCCTGTCCCTGGCCGATGCCGTCCAGCGGTTGCAAACGGATGCAACCCCGCCCGATTTGAGACAGGCTGGTTAACCATGAATCACAACCTGCCGCCATCGATTGTGGAAATGCTGAAGGAACGCAAGCTGGCGACCAGCGAAGCGCATTACTTCGTCATGCAGCATCTCGACATGTCGCCGTATGATGAGACGGTCGACGGCGTCAGCGTGATCATGATCGTGTACCACACCGGCAAGGTGCTGTTCGAAGCCATCGAGAAGGTGCTGGACGACCCCCAGGTCAAACAGTTCATCATCATCGACAATGGCTCGTCGGACAAGGCGGCGCAGAAACTGCGCGACCTGAACGACGAAAACGACCACATCCTGCTGGTCCAGGGCCATGGCAATATCGGTTTCGCCAAGGCCGCCAACCTGGGCGCCCACCTGGCCAACCAGCCGTGGCTGGTCTTCCTCAATCCGGACGCCCTGCTGCAGCCGGGCTGTATCAAGCGTCTGGTCGAGTCGGCGCGCGGCCAGCCTTCGCCCTGCATCGTCGGTTCGCGTCTGTTGAATCCGGACGGCTCGGAACAGCGCGGCGCCCGCCGTGGCGAGGTCACCCCGGTGACGACTCTGCTGGCCCTGACGCGGTTGTCCAAACTGGTGCCGGAACTGCAGAAGTTTGAGATCCACTACGAATTCAACGACCTGCCCGACGCGCCCCAGGCCGTCCCGACTATTTCGGGCGCCTGTTTCGCGGTGTCCAAGCGCGACTTTGCGCGGCTGAAGGGCTTCGACTCGCACTTCTTCCTGCACGTCGAGGATGTCGACCTGTGCTGGCGCGCCCGCGAAGCCGGCGGCCTGGTGCTGTTCCATCCCAAGGCCGAGGTCATGCACGTCGGTCACACGTCGCGGGTCGAGCCGCTGCACGTCGAATGGAACAAGGGCATGGGGCTGTGCTACTACTTCCACAAACGCGCCAAGGGTTTCTGGCGCAAGGCCTATGTTACCCTGCTGACGCCGGTGATCCTGGGCGTTTCGGTGGCCCGTGCTGTGGTCCGGCCGCGCCTCAGGAACGACGAAGACGACGTCGCCGCCGAGTAAGGCCGTCTGGCTGGCTGCTGCCCGGGATTAGCGATATGCCTTGCTCGCATTGACGCCGGTCAATGCTGACGGCGTGTCCGGCATGGCAGGAGATTGGCTGACAGCCGCCACAGGAGCCATCCATGCCCAGGCACAGTGCACAGGAGCGTCATTTCATATCCCGCGTGGGGTGGCTTCGCGCTGCCGTCCTGGGGGCTAATGATGGCATCATTTCCGTCGCCAGTCTGATCGCCGGCATGGCGGCCACTGCGTCCGACAAGGGAACGGTTGTCGTAACCGGGGTCGCGGCGCTTGTCGCCGGCGCCCTGTCCATGGCCGCCGGCGAATATGTATCGGTCAGTTCCCAGGCTGACACGGAGCAGTCTGATCTGGCCCGTGAACGGCAGGAGTTGGTCGATTTTCCCGAAGCTGAACTTGAGGAACTGACTCAGATCTATATCGCTCGCGGACTATCCCGTGAATTGGCGGAACAGGTTGCCGCCAGTCTGATGGAGGCCGACGCATTTGGCGCCCACGCCCGGGATGAACTCGGCATTTCCGAGCACACCCAGGCACGACCGATTCAGGCTGCCCTGACTTCCGCTGCGACCTTCGCCGCAGGGGCCATTTTGCCAGTGGTCGCGCTTTTGCTAAGCCCCAGACCGTTTGCCTTCTGGACCGTAACGCTTTCGGCGCTCGCATGCCTTGCTGTTTTGGGCGCTATCGGGGCGGCGGCTGGCGGTTCAGGCGCCTGGAAGGCGGCCGCGCGCGTGGTTTTCTGGGGCGCGCTTGCCATGGCGGTAACGGCTGCCGTCGGCCGCATTTTTGGCGCAGGCGTATGAAGCGCCCAAACTCCGATTATCCGGCAGACAACAGCTTCAACCGCATCGTTTTATCTCCGGACGTTACTCCGCCGACTTTACCCCTTCCGGCAACGGATTGTCGTACAGCGTAATCACCACATCGCGACCGTTGGAATAGTTGGTACCTTTTACCTGGGTTACGATATGCGGCGTCACCCCCTCCGCCTTGGCCGCCGCCTGGAAGCCGGCTTCCTGCAGCGACTCGACGAAGACCGGCCGGCCCTCCTTCAGCGCCTTGACGGCCGCCGGGGCGTTTTCGTTCAACAACTGCGTCTTGGTGCCCATCTCGAACACGAAGCTGGGTTCGGAATAGCCAAGCGTCGCCACGGGACCCGGCGCGATGCCCAGGCGCGGATCCAGCTTGTGCGCCGCCAGGGCGGCCTCCATCTTGCGCGACACCCAGATCGGCGTCAGCGACGCCGCCAGGCTGATAAAGCTCATATGCGCTATGATGCCCGACGCCAGCAGGAAGCCAAAGGCCGTGCGCTGCTGGTTGCGCAGCAGCAGCCAGGCGGCGAAGATCATCAGCACCAGGGCTGAAGCGGCGACGGCGATCAGCAGCAGCAGCGAGCCCTGGGTGCCGTATGTCTTGTAGCCGTACCAGGCTAGGGCCGTCAGCAGAACGCCGCCGAACAGACCCATCACCACGTTCACCGCCTTGGCCCATGTCTTCAGCGACAGGTCCAGCGACACCGCCGCCAGCCAGCACAGCGCGCCGAAGGCCGGCAGGGTATAGTGCGGCAGCTTGGTGGGCATGATTTCGAAAAACAGGAAGACCGGCAGGAACCAGGCCACGGCGAAACGGATGGCCGGCTCGGTGCGGCGCTGGATCGCGGTCTGGATGGCGCCACCCAAAAGCCCGCAGGCTGGAAACATCGTGATGGCCAGCAAAAGGGTGTGGTAACCCGGCCAGCCGAAATGGCCCTCGGAGCCACCGTCCAGCTTGGTTTTCAGGTCGTGGCCCACGGCGCCGGTCCAGAAGGCGCCGTCGGTGGTGATGGTGATCGCGATCGCCCACGGGCCGCAGATGGCCAGGCACAGGATCAGCCCCCAGCCGATATTGAGGTGCTTCAGCCAGGTGATGCGCCGGTCCCATCCCCACAGGGTCAGGATCGGCAGGGCGATGACCAGGAAGGCCACGGGCCCCTTGACCAGGATCGCGAAGGCCGTCGCCAGCCAGAAGATCCAGAGTTCCTTGCGCAGTTTCGGGGGCGGATCGTCCTTCGCAAGATCGCGCGTACGCATGTATATGACGGCCATGGCGGCCATGGCCAAGGTCAGCAGGCCGGTGAGAACCGCGTCGGTCTTGGCCCAGAAGGCTTCGGTCGACAGCATGAAGGTGACGGCAAAGATAAGCCCGGCCTTGGTGCCGATACGCGTGCCGAAAGCCCGTGACGCCCCCCAGGCGCAGGCAAAAGCCGCCAACGCCGCGCCCAGCAGCGACGGCCAGCGATAGGCCAGGATCTTGCGCGCCTCGGTCGCCGAGGTCAGCTTGACCGAAGCCGCCTGCATCCAGTGGATGCCGACCGGCTTCTTGTGGCGGGGGCCGTCCTGATAGTTGATGTTGATATAGTCGCCTGTCTCCAGCATCTGCGACGTCGCCTGGACGAACCGCGACTCGTCGCGGTCCAGCGGCGGCATGATCATGGCGCAGGGCAGGCCGACCAGAAAGGCCAGCAGGGCGGCAGCCAGGGGACCGCGCAGGCCACGCGACGCCTGGCCGAAAAAGTCGGTATGCATCATCCGGCTGAGGGCGGCCTTCAGATCGGGCATGGAGAAGGCGGCGGACATGACGATCCTTTTAGGCCGGTTGGCTATTGAGGGCAAATGGCTGTTTACGCACGGAGGCGGAAACGATAAGACAGGATGAAAATCCTATCCGCCGCAAAGACTTAAGTATTCCCTGCATATGCCCCCATCCGTCTCTGTCATCGTCCCCGTTCATAATGAAGAAGGCGCCTGCGTGCAAGTCGCCGAGGAAATTGTAGCGGAGTTTTCAAAGGTTTACGGTGCCGACGGTTTCGAGGTCGTCTTCGTCGACGACTCGAGCTCCGACCACACCCTGGCACGGCTGAACGAAGCCATGGCCGGCCTGCCCCAGATCCGGGTGCTGCACCATGGCAAGAACGTCGGCAAGAGCGGCGCCATTCGCACGGGCGTGATGGCGGCGCAGGGCAATATTCTCGTCACCCTGGACGGCGACGGTCAGAACCCGGCCGCGGATGCGGCGCGCATGACCCAGGTCCTGGGCGCGGCGCCGGCCGATATCGGCATGGTCGCCGGAATCCGCCGCAACCGCCAGGATAAGCTGTCGAAGAAGTGGGCATCACGCTGGGCCAACGGCATCCGCAAGGCGCTTTTGAACGACGGTTGCGACGATACCGGCTGCGGACTGAAGGCTTTCCGCCGCGAGGTGTTTTTGCGACTCCCCTATTTCGATCAAATGCACCGCTACATGCCGTCACTTATCGCGCGTGAGGGGTATGGCGTGCTGTCGGAGCCGGTGGATGATCGCTTACGTACAACAGGTCAGTCGAAATATACCAATCTCGGCCGTTTGGCAGTGGCGTTATCCGACCTTCCCGGTGTAATATGGCTGAACAGCCGTTATCGCAAACCGGGGAAGGTGACGGAAACCGGGCGTTAAGGTTGCAGACGGGGGTACGAGGGACTCATCATGGCCATTGATCATCGTGATCTCGCTGCACGCGAAGTTGCCATCGGCATGTACGACGAACCGGCCCCGAAATCAAAAAAGGAAATCAGCGTGATTACAGCCTTTCCGCTCCTGGTTATACCGTGGCTCGTCTATAATGTCCTGGCGGTCATCGCCATGTGGAGCGGCGCCGAATCCGGAGTCGCCGCGTATGAGTCGGTGGTGACTCCATTGTTCAGCATCCCCATGCCGGCCGGCGGCACCAAGTGGGCGGTATCGCTGGGCGACATCATCCTTCTGGGCGCCTTGATCTGTCTGTTCTTCGAGTTGCTGAAGTCGACCAAGTCGGACAAGGTGGCCATCATCAACCACTCACTGTCGATGGTGTTGTTCATCGCTTGTCTGGTCGAGTTCCTGTTGTTGCGGCCGTTTGCAACCTCGATCTTCTTCCTGTTGACCGCCATGACCCTTATGGATGTGCTTGCCGGCTTTATCGTCACCGCGATTTCGGCGCGGAAGGATATCGACTTCGGGGCTTAAGGGCCGGATGTCAGTGCTTTTTACGGAACCCCGGTCACAAGGCCGGGGTTTTGTTTTTACGGGCAGATCAGCCGAACACCGAAAAGATCAGGGCGACGACCAGCGTATCGAAGGCGCGGGTCCAGAAACGCGGCGAGGCGAGAAACGGGGCTTTGGCAGGACGGGACACGCGCGACTCCACACAGAAGGAGCCAAGCCATCTGCAAGGACCGTGCCGTCAGAATTATGGTTAAATTTCAGTCTTTGTGACCCGGCCTGGGCGGGGGCGGCGGTCGTTCGACCCGGAATATTCCGACTTCAGATAGGTCGTTTTTGCCCGCTCCAGGGTTTCGGGCCCGCCCTTCAGGCCGCGCTTCTCGCCACCGCCCAGCAGTTGGGCGGCAAAGGTGCCCTCATCGACACCGGTTGCCGGCTTCCTGCGCGCAGGCTTACCGGTGGCATGGTCGATGACCGGGCCGGACGGGACGGGCAGGGAGGATTTGGAATCGCTCATGCCCGTCACTATGCCTCAGAATAGCTAAGAAATCTCGTTGAGACCGTTTTGAAAATCAGTGAGGTTGAGTCGAAAAGGGCTGGTTTCGAGAACCGGAGCGGAGCGTACTCAAGTACGTGAGCACCGGAAGCGCAGAAAACGGCCCTTTGCAGACCAACCTCATTGATTTTCATACGGTATCTCAGCTCTTTTTGGCGAGCTGGTCTATCTGCGCCTTCATCGCTTCCATCTGCTCGCGCAGTTCACGGACCTGGTCGGTATCGGAACGCTGCGCAGTTGCCGGCGCAGGATCCAGGCCCTCGGTGGCCGCGACTGTTGAACCGCCGGCCGCATTGGCGAAGGAGAACGGCGAGAACATCCGCATGGCGCGGTCGAACATGGCGAGGTTTTGCGACACTTGCTCATCGAAATATCCCAGAGCCGGCGTGCCGCCGAAGGCCTGGGAAAACTGCGAACGAAAACGCTCCTGCTGTTTGGCGAAGCCATCCAGGGACATTTCGAGATAGGTCGGCAGCAGGTTCTGCATGCTGTCGCCGTAGAAGCTGATCAACTGACGCAGGAACTGGATCGGCAGCAGGTTCTGGCCGCGGCTTTCCTCTTCGAAGATGATCTGGGCCAGGACCGACCGGGTGATATCGTCGCCGGTCTTGGCGTCGAAGACCACGAAATCGACGCCCTGGCGCACCATGTCCGACAGGTTGTCGAGCGTGACATAGGACGAGGTCGCCGTGTTGTAGAGCCGTCGGTTGGCGTATTTCTTGATGATGACGCGGTCGCCCTCGCCACGTTTGTTACGGGGTTTTGTTTCACTCACTGCGTTTACTCCCAATGCTGACCTGAGTTTTTGCATGGATTTTGCGGTCTTTTGCCGCCTTGATTTTGCACCACGATAAACCCTTTTGTGCTTATGCGTAAAGAGGTGTCGTAATATGAATAAAAATTCAATAATTTTAAGAGTTTAAGTGCAAAACGATGTTCTGTGCCGCAGCAAATCATGTTGCGGCACATGCTGCGCACAAAAAATTGACTGAAACGGTATCGGGGGGCAGTGGATAGGGGGTGACGCGGCCGTCAACTTCGGGCAAGTGTCTGTCACGAAAAGACTTACAATAGGAAACCACAGTTCAAGGCTTCGGGGAAACGGGAAACTTGATTTCGCGTCTGGGGTGTCTTAAGCCGCCCCCATCCAACCCCGCCGTGCCCCCAGGGAGTTCTCCGCATGTCTGTCAATGAAGTCGTCATCGTATCCGCCGCCCGTACCGCGGTCGGTTCCTTCCTCGGTTCGTTCGCCGCGATTCCCGCCCACGACCTGGGCGCCCACGCCATCAAGGCCGCGGTCGAACGCGCCGGCCTGCAGGCGTCCGACGTCAACGAAGTCATCCTGGGCCAGGTGCTCCAGGCTGCCCAGGGCCAGGGCCCGGCCCGCCAGGCCTCGGTGAAGGCCGGCGTTCCCTATGACGCTCCGGCCTGGTCGCTGAATCAGATCTGCGGCTCAGGCCTGCGTGCGGTCGCCCTGGGCGCCCAGCAGGTGGCGCTCGGCGAATCGGCCATCGTCGTTGCCGGCGGCCAGGAAAGCATGTCGATGTCGACCCACGCGGCCTATATCCGTGCCGGCCAGAAGATGGGCGACCTCGGCCTGGTCGACACCATGATCAAGGACGGTCTGTGGGACGCCTTCAACAACTACCACATGGGCACGACGGCCGAGAACATCGCCACCAAGTACGGCATCAGCCGCCAGGAACAGGACGAGTTCGCCGTCGCTTCGCAGAACAAGGCCGAAGCGGCCCAGAAGGGTGGCAAGTTCGACGCCGAAATCGCCCCCTACACCATCAAGGGCCGCAAGGGCGACGTTGTCGTCGACAAGGACGAATTCATCCGTCACGGCGTCAATTATGACAGCATTTCGGGCCTGCGCCCGGCCTTCAGCAAGGACGGCACCGTCACCGCCGCCAACGCTTCGGGCCTGAACGACGGCGCCGCCGCCGTGGTGCTGATGTCGAAGGCCGAAGCCGACCGCCGTGGCCTTAAAGTCCTGGCCCGCGTCGTGGCCGCTGGTATCGCCGGCGTCGATCCGGCCATCATGGGCACCGGTCCGATCCAGGCGACCCAGAACGCGCTGAAGAAGGCCGGCTGGTCGATCTCCGACCTGGACGTCATCGAAGCCAACGAAGCTTTTGCCGCCCAGGCCATCTCGGTCAACCGCGACCTGGGCTGGGATGTGAGCAAGGTCAATGTCAACGGCGGCGCCATCGCCATCGGCCACCCGATCGGCGCTTCCGGCGCACGGGTCCTGGTTACCCTGCTGCACGAACTGCAGCGTCGCGGCGGCGGCAAGGGCCTGGCCACACTCTGCATCGGCGGCGGCATGGGCGTGGCCCTCGCGGTCGAAGCGTAATCTGTTCTAGTTGGGAGATAAAAAAATGGGAAGAGTTGCACTGGTCACCGGCGGTACACGCGGCATCGGCAAGGCCATCGTCAAGCGTTTGAAGGATGCCGGCCTGACGGTTGCGGCCGGCTATGCCGGTAACGAAGAGAACGCCCGCAAGGTCGCCGAAGAGCTTAATGTCATGATCGTCAAGGGTTCGGTCGACAACTTCTATGACTGCAAGCGCGCCGTCCAGGAAGTCGAAGCCGAACTTGGCCCGATCGAGGTCCTGGTCAACAATGCCGGCATCACCCGCGACGGCTTCTTCCACAAGATGACTCTGGAACAGTGGCAGCAGGTCATCCACACCAATATGGACAGCGTCTTCAACATGACGCGCCAGGTGATCGAAGGCATGCGTGAGCGCAACTACGGCCGCATCATCAACATCTCGTCGATCAACGGCCAGAAGGGCCAGGCCGGCCAGACCAACTACTCGGCCGCCAAGTCCGGCATGATCGGCTTCACCAAGGCCCTGGCCATGGAATCGGCGAACAAGGGCATCACGGTCAACTGCGTTGCGCCGGGCTATACCTCGACGGAAATGGTCTCGGCCATTGCGCCGGCGGTGCTGGACAAGATCGTGGCGGGTATTCCGGTGGGACGTCTGGGCACGCCCGAAGAAGTCGCCGAAATCTGCGCCTTCCTGGCCTCGGATATGGCTTCGTTTATTACCGGAGCCACTATCGCCGTCAACGGCGGCCAACACATGCTTTAAGGGCCCTGAGCGCGCCCTGATGGTCTGCAAGCCGTCGTCTTTTTCCGCGCCCTTGCTCGTGTACGAGATGTACACGTCGCGGCGGGTGCTCAAAAGCCAACGCCTTTCGACTCATCATGGCAGCTCATGACCGCTTAAAGTGGTGCCATTAGAATTTAAGAAAGGGCGCGTGCCAACTGTACGCGCCCTTTCCTTAATCTGATACCTCCCCGCGCCTCTTAGCGTGGGGAGGGGGACCACCCGAAGCCATAGCGAAGCGGAGGCGAAGGGTGGTGGTGGGGCGACTTTCTTTCCGAAACTCCGACCTCACCCCGCGCCGTCCGCGGACTCCGTCTTGGCCGGCTCAATCCCCAGTTCCTGCATCGCCAGGGTCGTCGACTGCACCCGCAACCCGCGCTGGGCCGCCCGGAAACCCGGAGCCCCGCCGCCGTCGCTGTTGTACAGGATCGCTACCGTAACCTTCTGGTCTGGAAAACTCCTCAGATGGCCGGTAAAGCCATTGATCCGTCCGCCGTGGGAAGCAAACCGGATCGGCCCTTCATGGCCCAGCGCCAACCCGAACCCATAATTCATCTCGTCCTTGCCGCGTTTTTCGATCGCCGGCGTGCCGTCCTTCAACAACGCGGGGCTCAGCATGGCGGCCAGGCTCTCCGGCTTGATCACCTTGCCCTCCATCAGGGCATGATGCCACAGGCACAGATCCTCGGTGGTCGAGCGAATGGCCCCTGCGCCGCCGGCAAAGCTCGGTGAAATCGGCCGGATAAGGTCGAACTTCTGCTCGGCGCGATAGTTCGGCCGGTAGCCGGCACACCCGCTGATCTCGTGGCACGACCGGTCGATGGCAGTCCGCGTCAGCCCGGCCGGCTTGGCCAGGCGCTCGGCGACGAAATCGGGCAGGGCCATCCCGGATACCCGCTCGGCGACGATCCCCAACAACGTAAAACCGGTATTGCTGTAGGCCCAGGTCTGGCCCGGCTGATGGCGCAGAATTGGCCGGCGCCGGCTCATGATGTCGATCAGTTCGGGCGCCGAATAATCCCGCTGCTGCGCTTCGGTCAGGATGACCATGCTCTGGCCGTTGATGTAATCGTTCAGCCCCGAGGTGTGGCTCATCATCTGGCGCAGGGTGATGTCGGCGGCCTGCGGATATTCCGGCACATATTTCGCCAGCGAGTCATCGATCGACAGCTTGCCGGCTTCGGCCAGCAACAGGATGGCCGAGGCGGCGAAGTGCTTGGTGATCGAAGCGATGCGGAACCCGGTCTGCGGCGTGACGGCTTCGTTATTGTCCAGCCGCGCCACGCCGAAGCCGCGCGAATAGAACATGACGCCGTCATGCATAACACTGAGCGACAGGCCGGGCGTCAGCTTGGCGGCGACCATCTGCTCGCCCAGGGCATCCAGCGTCGGCCAGCTTTTCAGCGGCGGTGGCGCGGCCTTCGCCGTGATGGCCTGGACAACGGCGGCCTTTTGCGTGGAGAGATAGAGACCGCCAACGGTCAGGGCGCCGACACCGGCTCCCGTCAGGCCGGCCAGCAGGGCTCGGCGGTTCAGTTTCGGCGGGATAGTGTCGTCTGGCGTCATCAACTGTACTCGAACGAAAGTGCGGCTTCTGCTCGAATCCGCCGACTCGAAGCACCAACGCGCCCGCACGTTACGGGCGAATCTGGCGTGAATTGGGGAGAATGTCCAGCCTATTCCGCCAAACCTTTCCAACTCCTTAGCCATGGCGAAGCTGCCTTAATTTATTTTAATCCGCGTCTAAAATTCGCCCAAGTCCCCACCTAACAATCCGGCCAATGCTCACCCGCTCTGTAAATCCTGTTGGCCGTCTCCTGCTATGCCTGATGCTCCTTGTGGGCGCCGGGGCGGCGCATGGGCAATCCTTGCAGCAGCGGATGTTCGGCAAGTCCCAGGACGGCCGGACCGAGGCGGCCCAGACGGTGGCGCGCTTCGAATCCGAAGACGGTGAGGCCTTTATTCTCGACGAATCCGGCCGCCAGCCGCTGTTACGTTTCGACGGTGACACAGAGGTGTGGAGCCTGTCGGTGACCCAGGGCGCCAAGGGCGACCGGATCTACAAGAACGATATGGGCCAGCCGGTGCTGAAATCGACGCGCTGGGGTGGTATGATCCTGTTCACCGACGAACGCCCGACCGGTGATCCGGTGGCCTTGTCGGGCAAGGCCGATGCTTTCCGCCAGCCGCGCATGTCGCCGGCCCTGCTGTGGCAGACCCTGGCCAAGGGCAGCAAGCGCGTTTCCCAGGCCCTTGGGCGGCTGGTGCCGTTCGAAGCGCCCAATGTGACGCCGGGTGCCGATGCCCTCTATGCCCAGGCGGCCGACGTGACCTCGTCCGCTCTGGTTCAGGTCGCCTTGCAGAGTAAGGGAAAACAACGGCTGACCGGCGTCGAGTCGGTTCAGTTCGTCGAAGGCCGTCCGCCCAGCGCGACCCTGACCGACGGGGTGCTGATCATGAAGCTGGATACCTCGCGCGGCGCCTGGGGTGGTCATGTCTCGTCCAAGCGCATCGTAAATATCATCCTGACGACCTATTCCGTCGCCGAACGGCGCTAAATTGGCCGAGGAGATACTTGCTTCTCCTCCCTACGAAGTGGGGAGGGGGACCCCGAAGGGGTGGAGGGGTATCTTTGCTCAATCAGCCCCTGAACACATCCTTCGCCGCTCTTAACTCCCCGAATCTTGCCGCCTGCGCAGCAAAATCTTTTTCCATCAACGGATAGCGCAAAAAAGGATTGGTCGCCTTTTCCTCGGCAACCGTCGATGGCACGGTAAACTCTCCACGTTCACGCTTGGCCCGCACCTTATCCCCACGTGCCTGCAACACTTCATCCACACCCAGGCTTTCGGCGAACCGCAGATTCGCCAACGTATATTCGTGCGCACTGTACAACACCGTGTCGTCGGGCAGTTCCGCTAACCGCAGCAAACTGCCCCAATACTGCTCCGGAGTCCCTTCGAACATCCGTCCGCACCCCAATGGGAAAATCACGTCGCTGACAAAGGCATTGCCGCCGGCGCGATCGAAATAGCCGATGACGCCCAGCGTATGGCCGCCCAAACCAACCACATCCAGCCGTGTCTCGCCCAGCATGAAGACGTCGCCGTCCTTCAGCACATGATCCAACGGCCAACGCTTGCGCACCTCTTCCGCGCCATAAATCGGACAGCCGAAGCGTGCCTGAACCTCGGCATTGCCACCGCCGTGATCGGGGTGCCAATGGGTGTTGAGAATAAAGTCCAGCCCCGGCAAGCCGCGTTCCTCGACGCGGGCAATGATCCGTGACGCTTCGGGTGTGTCGATGGCGGCGGTGATGCCGGTGGCCTCATCGGTCACCAGGAAGCCGTAATTGTCGCTCAGGCAGGGAAAGATATCGATTTTCAGGCCCATTTTGCGCGCCTCCCTGCTACTATGTCCGCTGATGTCCTATATGTAGGACACTGCGAGCAAAAAGGAACCCGTTTGCGCCGTTCGGTCGAAGAGCTCAACCGCTTTTACGCCGCCCCGGAAGGGACGGTGGCGCAACGTCTGGTCGCCGCCAAGCTGAACGAGGCATGGCCGGATGTGCGGGGACTGGATGTGCTGGGTATAGGCTATTGCAGCCCCTATTTCGACCGCTTCGTAGAGGCGCGGCGCGTGTTGCAGGCCATGCCGGCGGCCCAGGGTGCCGAAATCTGGCCGGCCGACCTGAAGGTCCGCGCTACACTGGTCGAAGAAGAGGCCCTGCCGTTTCCGACGGCGCTGTTTGACCGCATCCTGATGATCCACGCCCTGGAGGAATCGTCAACGCCGCATGGTCTCCTGTGTGAAGCGTCACGTCTGCTGTCGCCTGCCGGCCGGTTGATCATTGCCGTGGCGGCCCGCGGCGGTTTCTGGGCCCATGCCGAAAAGACCCCGTTCGGCTACGGTCAGCCCTACAGCCGTATGCAGCTCGAAAACGCCCTGCGCGACGCCGAGCTGGAGCCCCTGGCCTGGAGCTATGCCCTCTACACGCCGCCGATGGCGCCGTTCCTGGGCTGGGCCGGGCCGCTGGACAATATCCTGCCGCGCATCTGGCCGCTGAAGGGCGGGCTGATCCTGATGGAGGCCGGCCGCAAGCCTTTCGTGGCCAACACGGTCAAGGCCCAGCCCTCGTTGTTGCAGGAACTGCGCGACGTCCTGGGCGTCCAACAGCCAGTACCGACCTCGCGGGAAATCGTTCAGTAAGGCTTCTGCCCCCAGTAATTCCCCGGCGTGCGATAGCGGCAGACCAGCACATCCATACCGCTGCCGGTCCCCTTGGCGCAGCCGACCTGGGTCGTATTGCTCCAGATCATCTGGGTATAGTGACCGACACTGGCCCAGTTTCCATCCGTGCTGAGATCCGGAAAGGCGCCATACTTGAACAGCGCCTTTTCGTCGGCCCATCCCTGCGCCATCTGGCTGTAACTGTAATAGCCGGTCGTCCCCATCCACAAATTCTCGCCGTCGCCGGTCGACGAATGTTCGAACTTGCCGCTGCCGGCCAGGTGATCGGCCCATTGTTGGGCTCCATCGGCCAGTTCGTCGCTCCACACCAGTGGCGCGACCCCGACCTCGGCGCGTTCCCGGTTATGGACGGCCAGAATCTGGTCCGTCATGTCGGAAGCAAAGGCGGGAGCTGCGGTGGCCAGAACGATGGCGGCCAGAATACAGGTTTTCATATATAATCCCCTTGTTGCGGCAACTATAGCCGCCTCGCGGGCACATCCAAGTTACAGATATTGACAGGTTGCCGCGAAAACGATTCTGCGCCATAGCGAAGGGCATGAAACACCTGATCATCATGCGCCATGCCAAGGCGGAAAAGGATGCGCCTTCGGGCGAGGATTTCGACCGCCGCCTCAGCGGCCGCGGCCGTGAAGAGGCCGCTTCGGTGGCGACGGCGCTGAAGGCCTATGGCCTGAAACCGGACTTCGCCCTGGTCTCGGCGGCGGCACGGACGCGCGACACCTTCGCCCAGGTCGAAGGCGTGTTCGGCACGATCAACGCCCTGGTTTCGAAAGACCTCTACCATGCCGGGGCTGACGCCATGCGCCGCGCCCTCGAAAAGCACGAAAACGACGGCGACTGCATCCTGCTGGTCGGCCACAATCCGGGTGTCCAGGCCCTGGTCGCCGACTACCTGTTCGAAGGCGCCGCCGGCGCCGACATTATCGAAAAGGTCCGCGGCGGCTACCCGACGGCAACCGCCACCGTGTTCGAAGTCGATGCCGCCGGCCGCGCCATCTATGACGGCATCTACCTGGCGAAGTGATGTACAGCCTCGCCACCCGTGCCCTTCACATCCTGCAGCCGGAAACGGCGCACACCGTCACCATTCAACTGTTGAAAGCGGGTCTGGGGCCGGTGTCATCGCTGCGCACGCCGCAGCTGGCGGTCGACGTCCCCTACGACGGCGGAACCCTACGGTTTCCCAACTGCGTCGGTCTGGCCGCCGGTTTCGACAAGAATGCCGAAGTGCCCCTGGCCATGGCGCGGGCCGGTTTCGGCTTTGTCGAATGCGGCACGGTCACGCCCCTGCCGCAGGACGGCAACCCCAAGCCGCGTCTATTCCGCCTGACCGAGGACGAAGCCGTCATCAACCGCATGGGCTTCAACAACGGCGGCCTGGAAGCCTATGCCCGCAACCTCGAAGGCACCAAGGATAAGGCCGTCATCGGTCTGAACATCGGTGCCAACAAGGACGCCACCGATCGCATGGCGGACTATGTCACGGGCCTGAAGCGCCTGTGGGGCATGGGGTCATACTTTACGATCAATATATCGTCGCCCAACACGCCCGGCCTGCGCGCCTTGCAGGGGCGATCGCACCTGGACGACCTTCTGGGCCGTATTGCTGAGACCCGCCGCGCCCTTGCGAGCGCCACCGGGCAGAATATGCCGATCTTCCTCAAGATCGCGCCGGACCTGGACGACAGCGAAGTCGAAGACACGGTCTCTGCGACGCTGGACCATGGGCTTGAGGGACTGATCGTCTCCAACACCACCCTGTCGCGCGAAGGCCTGCGCTCTTCGTTTGCCTCGGAAGCGGGCGGCATGTCGGGCAAACCCCTGTTTGAACTGTCGACCCGGGCGTTGAAAGTGGCTGCGACCGCCGCCGCCGGTAAACTGGTGCTGATCGGCGCCGGCGGTATCACGTCGGGCGCCGAGGCCTATGCCAAGATCCGCGCCGGCGCATCGTTGGTACAGCTGTATTCAGCCATGGTGTACAAGGGGCCGGGCCTTGCCGACGCTGTCCGCCGCGACTTGGTGGCCCGTCTGAAAGCGGACGGTTTTGCGACCATGTCCGAAGCCATAGGCAAGGGCTGATCTTATTTTACCTCTCCCCGCTTGCGGGGAGAGGACGAGAGCCGAGCGGAGCGTGGGCGATCGGCCTTCAGAGGACGTTACGCAAAGACGCTGCCTTCGCTCCCCCTACCGCTCGCTCTCCAGTGCGTTTGCCGTCAACCTTGCCATTGCGCAGACAAACAACGCCCACACCAGCGAATTCTGCGACAGGATAAAGCTCTCCGACAGGATGAGGAAGCTGAACAGCATCAGCATCAGCACCGAGAAAAACCCGTCCTTGACCCGCTCATAGCGGAACAACGCGCAGAAGAAGCACGCCACCAGGCAGGCGCCGAACAGGATGACCCCGACCCAACCAAGCTGGATCAGCAAATCCAGCCAGCCATTGTGCGCCGACGGTACCTCCCAGCTGGTCTCTTGGCGCACCACGGCTGCCGGCACCGAATCCGGCGTCCAGAACGCCTTGTAGCCATAGCCCAGCAGTGGCCGCTTGTCCGACAGACGTCCCAACGACTCCCAGATTTCGGTCCGTCCGGTCAGGGTCGGATCCTTACCCAGCGCCTTGAAGATCAGCTCCGGCGCCATGACATACAGCGCCATCGCGCTCAAGGACGCGGTCGCGGCCAGCCACACGAACAGGATGCTGAGCACGCCCCCCTTCTTCAACGCAAAAAACACCGGAAACGCCCCCGCCACCAGCATACAGGCCAATAGCGACGTCTTGGACCGGGTCATCAACACCAGGAAAAACATCAACAGGGCAAACCCGATCCACAGTTTGCGTCGTTCCGACACCTGATAGGCGGTGGTGGTGCAGGCGATAAAACCCAGGGTCATCATAGCCGCCATCTGGTTCTTTTCGTACCACAACCCCTTCCACAGGCCGGCATTGACGTCTTGGTGAACGCCAAATCCGGGGGCTGCAACGCAGGCGATCAGAGCGCCGATGGCCAGGATGGCGAAGCTGATTCCTAGCAATTCAGTGAGATGCGAGCCACGCCAGCGCGCGCCCAGATACAGCCCGAAGACGCAGGTAAAGAACAGGGCGATGGTCCGCCGCGTGGTGATGCCGGGCTCGATCGACCAGAATTTCGAAGCAAAACAGAACAGGATCAACCCGCCGATCATGAACACGGCAGGCAGGATGTTGAGGAACTTGTCCCAACGCAGCAGCGACAGCAACAGGGCGACACCATAGACCGGCAGCCACAGCAGCCTCAGGAATCCGGCTTCCTCGCCTTGGGTGGGATTGAACAGGGGCCCGACCAAAGCGTTGGACAGCATGAGGAAGCAGAAGATGGTCAGCCCGGCTTCGGCGCGGAAGATCCACAGCGCCAGGCCCTCCAGCTGCGCGGATGGCGCGGCCGGGTTATGGCTTGATATCGGAATCGTCGCAGGTGTCGGCACGTTTTGCAGCCTGAGGAAAGTCGAAACCCTAGGCGAAAAACGTCAAGATAAGGTTCAAATCAGGCGCGGTTACGATCAGGTTTGATCCAAGTTTGTCCAAACCCCATAGGGCCGGCGTAACACCGCCAGCCCTTGGCTCCGCGACTTTCCTTTCCATAAGCATGGTAAATGAAAACCCAAAAAGTAAGGAGTTCATAAGTATTTTCATCCAACTTGCGATCGATAAAGCCGGTAACCGCAGGTGCCAGGCAGATTTGCAAGGGGTTGTTCGACATGGTTGCGATTTACACGGCCGGGGCTGAGACGCGCGTCAATACCTTCACGGACGGCGATCAGTCCTATTCATCGGTAACCTACCTCGCGGACGGCAGCTATATCGTTACCTGGCAAAGCTTTGCCGACGACGACAATGACGATGAGGAGATCGACACCTACGGCATATATTTCCAGCGCTTCGCAGCGAACGGTACGGCCATAGGGGTGGAAACTCGCGCCAATACAACCGTGCAATATCATCAGTACCAACCGTTCGTCGCGGCCCTGAGCGACGGTGGGTTTGTCATCACCTGGACGGCTGACGTACAGGACGGCGAGGAATATGGCGTCGTTGCCCAGCGCTATGATGAAGATGGCGACAAGGTCGGTGGCGAGTTTGTGGTTAACACCGATATCGAGACCGGCCAGAGTGTGAGGGGCATCACCGCTCTTGCCAACGGCGGCTATGTCATCACCTGGGAGGATGGGTTTGTTTACAACCGGGTTTACAACAGCGCCGGTGTGGCCCAGGGCGATCAGATCTATGTCAGTTCCGGTTTTGAAGACGGAGCTTCCGCGCCTTGCGTCGCGGCCCTAAGTGACGGTGGTTATGTGACGACCTGGCATGCGTCTGTGCCGGGGGAGGGCACTTTTGTTTACTTTCTGCGTTCCGACGCTTCCGGCGCCGCCAATGGCGCTGTTACCGCTCTGGCGCTTGGCGAAGCCACGGAGCAGACCTACGCGCAGGTGACCGGTCTGCCCGGTGGCGGCTTCGTGATCACCTATGTCTCCAATATTGCTAACGATTCTAGTATAGTGTGCAGCCGTTTCAACAGTTCCGGTACGCTCCAGGGAACGGCGGTGACTGTCAGCGAAGCGTGGGACGGCGCTGAATTCGCTCCGGATATCGCCACCTTGAGCGATGGCGGGTTCGTCATCGTCTGGACGCGCGCCTCAACCGAGGGCAGCGATACGTCCATCTATTCGCGCCGTTTCGATAGCGACGGTGTCGCCACAAGTGACGAAATTCTGGTCAACACCTATACCGCCGAAGATCAGGGCTATGCCAGCGTCGCTGCGGCGGCGAACGGTGGCTATGTCGTGACCTGGACCAGCTACGGACAGGACGAAGGCGCAGGCAGCAACGGGATTTACCAGAAGCTGTTCTCGGCCAATTCGGCCCCGACCTTCAGCGGCGAGGATACGCTGACCAGTGTGGAGGAGGGCACCAACGCCACCTTTACGCTGGCGGATCTGCTCGGCAATGCCAATGATGCCGATGAAGATGTTCTGTCGATTGTCGACCACGCCATCACCGTCAAGGACTATGACGGCGAAGTCATCGGCACCGCCTCTCACAGCGCGGGCGTCTATACCATAGTGCTGACGAATGCCGTCTACTTCACCGGAGACGTTCACCTGACCTATGTCATCTCCGATGGTTCGGATACGGTCCAGGGATCTGCCGTCTATGAGGTCACCGAAGTCAATGACGCGCCTTCGGGAACGCCTACGGGCACCATCGATGACGGGACCGAGGACACGACGCAGTTCATCTCGAACATGACCCTTATCGAAGGTCTGATGGACTATGAAAATCACGGAATATCTGTCGAATCCATAGAGGCCGATCACGGTGAACTGACCGAAACTGAAGGTGGCTGGACCTTTACGCCGGAGGCGAATTATGAGGGTCTGGTCACCCTGACCTATACGGTCACCGACAGTTATGACGATACCCCCGGCTTGACGCGCACCTTCACCCTGGCTGCCGTCAACGACGCGCCGGCCCTGACCGTTGTGCCGGCGGTGCTCGACGCCGGTACCGAAGATACCGACTATGAGATCACCCTGGCGCAACTGCTGGACGGCTATACCGATGTCGAAGACGGTACGGTACTGACAGTCGGTACGATCACGGCCAACCATGGCGAGGTCTCCACCTTCGGAGACGACGTCTGGTTCATCACGCCGGACGAAGACTATAACGGCACCGTCACCCTCAGCTACACGGTATTCGATTCCAGTGATCCGGCCGGCGCTACTGCCGCCACCCGCACCTTTACCCTGACCGCCGTCAACGACGCGCCGGAACTGACAGGAAGCCCGGCTGACCTGACCGCAGGCACCGAAGATACCGACTATGACGTTACGCTGGAGCAACTGATCGACGGCTATTACGACGTCGAAGGCTATACGGATCTTACGGTCGGGACGGTCACGGCCGATCATGGCCAGGTCAGCAATAACGGAGACGGCACCTGGACCATCAGACCGGACGCCGACTATAACGGCACCGTCACCCTCAGCTACAATGTGCTGGATGACAGTGATCCAGCTGGCTCAACCGCCGCCACCCGCACCTTTAGCCTGGGCGCCGTCAACGACGCCCCGACCGGCCCGCCTACCGGCACGGTGGCTGATGGCACTGAGGACACCACCCAGGTGATCCTGGAATCGACCTTGCTGCAGGGCTTCTCTGACGTCGAGAGCAATACCCTGTCCGTCTCGGCCATCAGCGCCAACCACGGCACTTTTGAAGCCACCGACGGCGGCTGGACCTTCACGCCGGACGCCAACTACCACGGCTCGGTCATCGTCATCTACACGGTCACTGACGGGGTCAACGATGTCACCGGCCAGACCCGCAACTTCAACCTCACCTCGGTCAATGACGGGCCTCCGGTCCTGACCACAGCCCAGGCGACCCTGGCCATGGGCAAGCTGAACACCGCCTATACCTTCACCGCAGCGGACCTGCTGGATGGCTTCACCGACGTTGACAACGACGAACTGAGCATCAGCGGCGCCGTCACGGCGACCCACGGCACGGTCACGGATCTGGGCGATGGCAATTACAGCTTCGCACCGACCACGGGCTACATCGGCAAGGTTGCCTTCACCTTCGCGGTGACCGACGGTTTCGTCACCACGGCCGGCAACCAGAAGACCTGGATCCTGAGCGACACCGCCCTTCTGGCCACCACCTTCAATCCGCTGACCCAGGGCGCGGTCAACAACATCACCGCCGGCGAGCAGAATTCGTCGTCCGTGGCGCACCTGACCGGCGGCGGCTATGTCGTCACCTGGACCGGCACCGACCTGAGCGGCAGCG
>NZ_AWGD01000026.1 GCF_000495795.1 Asticcacaulis sp. AC460 | reverse complement strand
CGGCCAGCGTCGGCATCAAGGCCCGCCACTTCAATGCCGACGGCACCCCCGTCGCCAACGAATTCCAGGTCAACACCACCGGCGCCAACCAGCAGTACCAGCCGACCATCACCGGCCTGGCCGGTGGCGGCTACGTCATTGCCTGGGCGTCCAACGTCCAGGACGGCTCGGCCTACGGCGTCTACTTCAAGCAGTACAACGCCGCCGGCACGGTGGTCGTGGCCGAAACCCGGGCCAACACCCACACGGGTTCCGACCAGCACCAGCCGGTCGTCACGGCGTTCAGCGACGGCAGCTACATCATCTCGTGGGCCAGCGCCTCGATCAACACCGGTGACGGCTCCAGCTTCGGCATCACGGCCCAGCGCTACACGTCCGCCGGCGTGGCCTCGGGTTCGGAATTCCTGATCAACACCTACACCACCGGCGACCAGCAAAGCCCGGCCATCACGGCCCTGGCCGACAACAGCTTCGTCGTTACCTGGCACAGCAA